>NZ_JAHQRN010000005.1:0-434001 GCF_024895295.1 Brevibacterium sediminis
CAAGAAGTGACCGGAGAGTCCACAGCGAGAGAACACCACGATGCAGTGGCCGGGAACCGATCAGCAGCAACAGGATCGGCTCCCGGCCGCTTTCGGTTCCTCGCCGGTTCGTGCGGCTTCAGGCGAACGTCGACTGACCGTCTCTGCTGCACACGCTCCCACCACTGCGCCCACCCCGCTCGACTCGCTCACCTGGGAAGGGTGTGATCGGTTTCTGCATGCATGGCATGATTGGGCAATGAGTTCTGATCACCAGCCGGCGGATTCCGCCGATCCCGGCGGTGCCCTGCTGATCCGCATCGCCGAGGGTGACCGGTCCGCATTCGAAGAACTGTTCACCACTCACTCCCGCATCCTCATGGCCGTCATCCTGCGAATCGTCAAGAGCCGAACACTGGCCGAGGAAGTCCTCCAGGACTGCTTCACCGAGGTGTGGACCCGGTGTTCGGGCTTCGACCCGGGGCGCGGCAGCGGACGGGCATGGCTGATCACCCTGTGCCGCAGGCGAGCCATCGACTGTGTGCGCAGCGTCCAGGCTCAACAGGACAGAGACTTCGCGGACGGGCTCCGCACCACCGCCGAAGCAAGCGACCAGGTGGAGCAGACCGTCATCGCCCGTGCAGAGTCGGACCGGACCGTCTCGGCTCTGCGGATCCTCCCGGATGAGCAGGCCGAACCGATCGTCATGGCCTTCTACCAAGGCATGACCCACACCCAGATCTCTGAGAATCTCCAGGTGCCCCTGGGTACCATCAAGTCACGGATCAGGGACGGAATGAAGAAGCTGCGAGAAGAGTTGGAGGCAAGCCGATGAGCGCAGATCGTGACTATCTGGCTGCCGGGCTGGCCCTCGGCGGGCTCAGCGACTCAGAACTCACCGAGGCTCAGGCGCTGGCCGATGCCGACGCCGACTTCCGCGCCGAAGTCGCCGCCTATGCCGACGTGATGGCCGACGCGGCCGAATCCGATGAACCGGTCGAGGTCAGCTCGGCGACTCAAGAGGCAATTCTGTCGATCCCCGAGAGCCATGCACAGGAACCGGCACCGGAGACCTCACCCGCTGTCGAGCCTGAGACTTCGTCGGTCGCTGCGGATGCCGCCACCGATGCACCGCCTGCACTGACATCGCTCACCGAACATCGGGAGACACGCCGACCCGTTAACCGCGATGGGGGCCGAGGTGAGCCGCAGTCCGGCCGCAGTTCCTGGTTGCCCTGGGCGGCAGCTGCGGCGGCGATCGTCGTCGCCGCAGGACTCGGCGCCACCGTCTGGCAGCAGAATCAGCGACAGAATTCCTTGGAAGAGGACTTGGCGGCGACTCAGCAGCAGCTCGATGACTCCGCTCGCCTCATGGAAGCCAGCGACCTGAAGACGAGCACCGCAGACATGCCGGAGGGCGGAAGCGTGACTGTGCTCTCCTCCGAGAGCGAGCAGCTCATCCGCCTCAGTCCGAAAGACATCGGGCGGCCACCGGCCGGAAAGTCGATGCAGATGTGGGTCATTGGTGCTGACGGTCCGGAAAGCGCCGGTCTGATGTCGGACGATCCGGTGACCATCGCCGGCGAGACGTTCGCCTCGGGCAGCGTCTTCGGCATCACCGTCGAGCCCGAGGGAGGCTCGAAGCAGCCGACCACGGATCCGGTTGTCGCCATCGACCTCTGAAGCTGTAGGGAGTAGGCTTCCTGGCATCGGCGGCGAAGGAGCTGTTATGTCCGATTTCGAGTGGGATCCGGAGACCTATCTGGCGCTCATGGCCGAGGAGATCCCCGACTACCCGCGTCTGCAGACGGAAGTGGCGGCTGCGGCAGCGACAGGAGCGCCGACGTCGATCCTCGATCTGGGCATCGGCAGCGGGCTGACCGCACAGCGCGTTCTCGAAGCCCTGCCAGAGGCGAAACTGCTGGGCGTCGACGCGAGTTCCGAGATGCTCGCCGCCGCCGAGGCGACCCTCGACCCCGAACGCACCCGACTGCAGTCGGGTCGCCTGGAAGAACCGCTGCCTGTCGGGCCGTTCGATCTGGTCATGTCCATGCTCGCCGTCCACCACCTCGACGGCCCCGGCAAGGCCGACCTCTTCGCCCGCATCGCATCGGTGCTCGAGACAGGCGGGAGGTTCGTCCTCGGTGATCTCGTCGTACCCGCCGACCCAGCGGACGTCGTCACGCCGATCGACTGGATCGACGACACCCCCAGTTCGCTCGATGAGCAGCTGACCTGGCTCGCCGACGCAGGACTGACCACCCATGTGCACTGGCAGCACCGGGATCTGGCCGTCGTCGTCGCTCAGAAGGACTGATCAGGCTTCGCCAGAGCCTTCGCCCCATTGCCTTCTCGCGGCGTCGAGATCCACACGAGTGCCCGGCACCTCACGGAACGACCCTCGGATGAGTCCTCTCAGCGCCTCGGCGTAGATCCCTCGCGCCGAAGTCTCATCGCGGCCGGAGACGATGCGACCGATGGAGCTGCGGGCAAGCAGGAGCACCGCCTCGGCGATGGATCGGGTGCCACCTTCAGGAATCGGGACGAGTCCCCAGACGGCGGCGACCGTCTCATAGATCCGAGCGATTCGCTCGATGTCCTCGGATTCGATTTTCGCCAGAAGCGTACCGACCTCAGAGGTGGGATCGTCGGCAGCGATCGCCTGGAAACGGACGAACGCACGCCACCGGTCTGATTCGAGGAGGATGTCGAGCTCTTCGTCCGCGGCCGAGCAGAGAAACTCAGCTGCGGCCTCGAGACGACCGGGAGTCGAACTCTCCGCGGCCCGCGCAAGCTCGAGCGCACGATCGGCGTTGAGGGTGGCCATCGCGTGCCCGCTCACGCACTGCTCGAGCGCAAAAGCGCCGAACGCCTCCTTGCCCCTCCAGATGCGATAGGCCGAGGCCCGAGAGACCTGCGCTGATTCGAGGATCACCTCCATCGGGATCTCGGGGCGCACCCCCCCGCCATGTTCGGCGACGTAGTCGATGATCGCCTCGGATACACGGATGCGCGTATCAGCCTCACTCCGATGCGTGCGTGCCATCGCCCTCCTTCGATGAATCGACGAACCATCAACCCTTGACTTGAGACATTATGTCTAAATAGAGTGACGAGTGCAATTGAGACACAATGTATCAACCAAATTCAGAACAGGACCGAACAATGAAAGCCATCCGCATTGCCGCATTCGCCGGCGGGACCGCCGCCGTCGCCGCGATCATCACGACCATTGCCAGCGCGGACCAGATCTCACACCTGCTCACCTCCGCGTACTCATACCCGAACCCATCCGGAACCAGCCTCGGCGAAGCGGCCTCATCGACGCTGACTTACCTGTTCGCGGCCGCCGGGGTGGCAGTCCTCGCCTCTCTCATCAGCTTCTCGGATACCGTGTCCCAGTCTCGCGCCGGGCGATGGACCGGGGGCGTGCTGATCGCCGTCGGATTCGCAGTGGCGATCTTCAACGCCGCACAGCCGGAGTTCCCACCCGCCGTGAAGCTCGTCTTCTTCCTTCCGCCTGCCGCGGGAGCACTATGGCTCGGCCTGGCGACACGGAGACGCGCCGAGCCCCGAACGAGCCGAGCATTGTGACCCCCGCCTCAGCGACCGCCTTCGGGCACATCGGCGAATCCCGCGATGAGGACGTCGAGTGCGAATTCGAATCGAGCGGTTGAGGGTCGACGTGAAGCCGCACTGACCGCCTCCGCGAGACGCGGGAAGTCCGCCTCGGAGATTCCCTCGAGATGTGCCGCTTGGCGCAGCTCGCCGCTCATGCCTCCGGCCGGTTCGCCACCCTCGGCTCGCACCACGCCTCTGCGGGCGGCCTTTCCAACCTCGGCATTGAGCGCGGCATGCATGAGAACGAACTCATGGATGGTGTAGATCATGTCGAGCCCGCGGCGAGCTGAGAACCCGGCGGCGCAGAGGAAGTCGACGAGTGCCTCCAACAGAGCAAGGTTTCCGGTGGTCACCGCCGGGCGGGTCATGACGAGATCGACGAGGTTCGGATGCTCGGACAGAGTGTTCAGCTGCGACCGGGCGTACCCCCTCAGAACGTCGTCCCACGGTGATCCGGCGATTTCGACTGGCGGCACGGAAGTCGATATCTGCTCGACGACGGCGTCAAGCAGCGCACCCTTGTTCGGGAAATGGTGGTAGAGCGCCATCGCCTCGACCTTGAGTTCGGCGCCGATCCTGCGCATCGACACAGAGGCCAGACCTTCTTCGTCGGCAATGGCAATCGCGGTCCTCACGATCGATTCCGGCTTCAGACCAGCATGCTGGCCCCGCGTACGCGACGCGCCGGACTCGCTCCGCCTGCCGCTCGAAGTCGCACCTGCTGCGCGATCACCTCGCTTCACCATGGCCGCCTCCCTCACGAACTCTCGGGTTTTCCTCCATTGACCTGCTCTACAGCGTAAAACTAGCATGAGAACTACGTTTTACGCTGTATAACACAAGAGAAAGGGCTCCATCATGAATAGGCAGTATTCTCGTTCGACCTACGTCGCCCTCTGGGTCGGACTCGGACTCACCGTACTGGCCATCGTCAGCGCACAGCTGGGCAGGCCGCTCATCGGCGAACACATCCGCAGCGGCTACCCATCGATGCCCCAGGATGAGATCACGTCAGGCGTGAACTTCTACGCCGCGTCCTTGACGATCGTCGGTGTGCTCGGCGTCCTCGGCTGGGTCGCAACGATCTGGCGAGCACATCGGGGCAGCCGAAGGATTCGGTGGGCAGCCGTGGTGCTCGCTCTCACCGGCACCTCGGTCGCGGCATTCGCCCTTCTCGTCCGGGACACTTCGGGAGACACCGGACTGCCGCCGCTCATCGGCACGATCGGGCTCCTCCCCTGCGCGGCAGGGCTTATCGCGGTCGTCCTCATGTTCACCCGAGCAGCCACCTCGGCGAACAACGATCCACGACGCCTGCACCGCTCACCACGCGCACGAACAGCATGAAAGGAAGAACCATGACACACCCCATCAGCTCCCAGACTCACACCCGACACGACTTGGCCGAGGCGGTACTCGAGGCCCACCGGGCAGGCATGCCCGGCATCATCGCCGAGGTGGTCGACCACGGAGAGACCGTGCGTGAATGCGCAGGGTTCGCCGAGGTCGCAGCGCAGACGCCGATGACGCCCGAGCTCCACCACCGGGTCGGCAGCATTGCAAAGACCTTCACGACGGTGACATTGCTGCGGCTCGTCGAGAAGGGGATCATCGACCTGGACGCTCCGATCGGCGGCTACCTCCCCGAGCTCATACCCGGAACTCGCGGGGAGGCGATCACCGTGCGGATGCTCGCGAATCACACGAGCGGACTCAACGAATACCTACCCGTCATCTATGACTCGCTGCGGGCGTTTCCGAACCTGGCGCAGACGAGTCCGCGCAGCCTCATCGAGCAGCAGTTCACCCGCTTCGACCGACGAGAGCTCATCAACATCGGCGTCGGAGCTCCTCCCGCAGGCGAACCCGGCGGCCTGCCCGGCAGATACTCGAACACGAACTATCTGCTCCTTGCCGAACTCATCGAGTCCGTCACCGGCACTTCTGCCGAAGAGCACATCCGCTCCGAGGTCATCGAGCCTGCCGATCTCCCCGACACCTACTTTCCGGTCGGGTCCGTGCTGGCGGCTGCGCATACTCATCTGTACGAGTCGTGGTTCGGCATGGCCGATCCGCCGGTCGACCTCACCGACTGCGACATGTCGTGGGTGGGTCCCGCCGCCTCATTGGTGTCGACGACGGCCGATCTCAATCGGTTCTTCGGTCTCCTCATCGACGGTCAGCTGCTTCGACCGGAATCGCTCGAACAGATGCAGAGCACAGTTCCGGTGATCTCGTTCGAGGGCACGACGATCGAATACGGGCTCGGCCTGCACCGACGCGAATCCGACGACGGAACCGTCTGGTGGGGACATGACGGTTCGGTGTGGGGCGGAGGAGCGCTCACATTCACCCGGGCGGACACAGGCAAGCAGGTGACGGTGTTCACCAATCGTCAGCGCTGGAACACTCTCGATGAATCCGGGCGCCCGCAGCCGCATCCGATCGACGCGGCGTTGGCTCGTGTCGTCACAGGGAGCATGGGCTGATCCGGTTACCGGCAGCCGCCCGGTCCCGCACGCTCAATCCCTCCACCGACTGCCGGAGCCGCGGCATCTGATTTCCCCACTGCGGCGGATACCGGCCGGGCACGTCACTGTCTAAGCTGGAAGGATGACGGAGGACAGGACGAGAGAACCACGGACCTCGGCACGCCTGTCGGCCGCGGCTCGCAAGCCGAACCGGTCCGACCTCTGGCTCGTTGCCGCCCTCACCGTCGGCTCGCTCATCTTCGCCGTCCTCTATGAGGGCAGCGGGTTCTGGGAGTTCAAAGCACCGCTGTGGGTTGTCTGCGTGCTCTCAATCGCAGTCACCGTTCCCCTGCTGTGGCGTCGTCGTTTCCCGAATTTCGTCGCATGGTTAATCACCACGCTCTACGTCACCGCGCAGATCCTGCAGATGATGGAACCCGGTGTCTCTCAGATCGTTCTCTTCACATCGGTCTACGCGATCGGCGCGTTTCGCTACAGTCAACGCGCAGCTTTCATCTCACGCTGTCTGCTGTGTCTGGCAATTCTCATCTATGTCATCGTCTCGGCGGCCCTGCAGTTCCAGGATCTCGGCGACCTGACTTTCGTCCAGTTCGCCGCGGCTACCGGGGTGACTTTCCTGATCAACACGGTCTTCTTCGGCGGCGCGTGGCTCTTCGGCAACCGCGCGTGGAAGCAGCGTCGACTGCTCGAGGAACTCCGCGCGGCCAACGAAGAAGTCCGCGAGCAGGAACAGCAGCTGACTCGGCAAGCCCTCGACCTCGAACGCGTGCGCATCGCGCGGGAACTCCACGATGGAGTCGCCCACCATATCGCCGGAGTCGGCATCCACGCCGCCGCTGCGCGTCGCAGCCTCGAGAAGAACCCCGACAAAGCCAAGGAATCGCTCCAGGTCATCGAATCCTCAACCCGCGAGACTGTCGACGAACTCCGTGCCCTCGTCTACACGCTGCGCGACACGGACTCGCCGGCCGACGTCACCGCCGCCACGGACGCCACAGCCGCGTCCGGTGGCCAAACGGCTGAAAAACCGGCCGACGCCGCGACGGCCGGATCAACGAAAGGCAACCCCGGCCTCGGCGACCTTCCGGAACTCATCGAATCGGCCCGACGATTCGACCAAACTGTCGAGTACACGACGATCGGGGCCCCTCGCCCGCTCACTCCGATCACCGAGATGTCGATCTACCGCGTGATTCAGGAATCCCTGACCAACTGTTCGCGCTACGCGGGCGCCGGCGCCGAGGTGGATGTGCGGCTGCGTTACGGCAGCACCGATCTCGAGGTGGAGGTCAGCGATGCCCGTTCTGCCGGAAGGCCGGCATCAGCAGCACCCGACAGCGTCCAGGCAGACTCCGGACTTCGTTCCACGAGCGAAGGGCTCGGCCTGGGTATCGTCGGCATGCGAGAACGTATGAATGCTCTCGGCGGCAGCCTCGAGGCAGGGCCGAAATCCCGCGGCGGCTGGATCGTGCGCGCGCGGATCCCCTACCCTCGCAGCACCGCAGGTCACTTGTCCCCCGAATCTCCAGCGAAGGCATCCACATGATCCGCGTCCTCCTCGTCGACGACCAGTCGATGGTTCGCACCGGTTTCCGCACGATCCTCGAAAGCGAGGACGGCATCGCTGTCGTCGGCGAGGCTGAGAACGGGCAGATCGCCATCGATAAGGCGCTCGAGCTGTCACCGGATGTCATCTGCATGGATGTGCAGATGCCGGTCATGGACGGGCTCGAGGCGACAGAGGAGATCGTCCGCCGCGGCGCCGCCGGAGCCGTCCTCATGCTCACGACCTTCGACCGCGACGACTTCCTGTTCCGCGCGCTCGATGCCGGTGCCAGCGGTTTTCTGCTCAAAACCGCCGAGGCTGAACAGCTCATTGACGCAGTGACCGCTTTGGCGGCAGGCGACGGTTTGCTCTCCCCCGAGGTCACTCGCCGAGTCATCGAACGGTCCGTGTCGACCCCGGAACCGACGGCACCAAGCGCGCCTGAACTCGAGTACCTCACCGACCGTGAGCTTGAGGTGCTGCGGCTGGTCGCGACCGGAGCCAGCAATTCCGAGATCGCAGGGAAGCTCTTCGTCGGTGAGGCGACCGTGAAGACGCATGTGTCGAACCTGTTGTCGAAACTGGGAATCCGTGACCGCATCCATGCAGTGATCTGGGCCTACGAACATGGAATCGCGAAGGTCGGGGGCTAGCCACAAGATTCCCCGCGTCGGACCCCGAAGAGACTCAGACCAAAAAAGACGCTGGAGGTGAGCCGCTGAAACAGCGGCTCACCTCCCGGATCATTCAGTCAAGGTCAGACCGACGGCGATTGATCAGTACGACCGTCAGCCCGCCAGTGAGAATCAGCGCCCCAGCTAGACCGAGGTAGAGCGGAATGCCGGCGGAACCGGTGCGAGGAAGATCGCCCCCACTGCTGCCGCCATCGTCACTTCCCTCACTGCCGCGATTTGCACCGTCGGTGCCGACTGAAGCACCTGCGTCGGCATGTGCGGCCTGGTCGGCCCGTGCACCGTCAGAGTCCGCAGCTGCGCTGGATGCAGCGCCGTCAACTGCTGTGTCCGCCGCGGTATCAGACTCGCTCGAGTCCGCCGCGGCGTCAGCCTTGTCCGAATCAGCTGCGGTGTCAGCTTGAGCAGAGTCAGCGGCAGTGTCGGCCTGAGCAGAATCCGCTGCGGTGTCGGCCTTGTCCGAATCAGCTGCAGTGTCCGCTTCGTCCGAGTCCGCAGCAGTGTCGGCCTTGTCCGAATCAGCTGCAGTATCCGCTTTATCCGAGTCCGCAGCGGTGTCCGCTTCGTTTGAGTCAGCAGTAGTGTCGGCCTCATCCGAGTCCGCAGCGGCGTCGGCCTTGTCCGAATCAGCAGCAGTATCCGACTCATTCGAGTCAGCGGCAGTGTCCGCCTCATTCGAGTCAGCAGCAGTGTCCGCTTCATTCGAGTCAGCGGCAGTGTCGGCCTTGTCCGAATCAGCAGCAGTATCCGCTTCATTCGAATTGGCTGCGCTGTCCGCCTCATCCGAGTCCGCCGCGGCGTCAGCCTTGTCCGAATCGGCTGCAGTGTCAGCTTGAGCAGAGTCCGCAGCGGTGTCGGCCTCATTCGAGTCCGCAGCAGTGTCGGCCTTGTCCGAATCTGCCGCAGTGTCCGACTCGTTCGAGTCCGCAGCAGTGTCGGCCTTGTCCGAATCTGCCGCAGTGTCCGACTCGTTCGAGTCAGCGGCAGTATCGGCCTCGTCCGAATCAGCAGCAGTATCCGACTCGTTCGAGTCCGTCGCAGTGTCCGACTCGTTCGAGTCAGCGGCGGTGTCCGCCTTGTCCGAATCAGCGGCAGTGTCCGCCTTGTCCGAATCAGCGGCAGTGTCCGACTCATTCGAGTCAGCGGCAGTATCCGCTTCATCCGAGTCCGCAGCGGTGTCGGCCTTGTCCGAATCGGCTGCAGTGTCCGACTCGCTCGAGTCAGCAGCAGTATCGGCCTGAGCAGAGTCCGCAGCAGTATCGGCCTCGTCCGAATCTGCCGCAGTGTCCGCTTCGTCCGAGTTCGCGGCAGTATCCGACTCGTTCGAATCAGCCGCAGTGTCGGCCTTGTCCGAATCAGCGGCAGTATCTGCCTCGTCCGAGTCAGCAGCAGTGTCGGCCTCATCCGAGTCCGCAGCAGCATCGTCGTCCGCCGCCTCACATTCGGCGAGCTCGTCGGCGGTCATTTCGCGGTCGCGAGTCTCGGTCGAAGTTGTCGACTCCCCCTCGACCCACTCCAAGGTGTCGGGGTCGAAAACGTACTCAGTCGTCGTCACTTCGCGAGACTCGGTCACCGTCCTGGACTCACAGTCTTTATTGGTGACGGTCCATTCAGTGGTGGAGACCTTCGGATCCGGTTGCTGCGGATCACATCCCGGACGAGTTCCGGTCAGGCGATGGAGAAGCACGATCGGGTTGGTCCCGTCCAGCTCCACAGTGGCGTTGAACGAATAGCTTGAGTTCGCTGGCATCGACCCGATTGTTCCGGTCGCACGGTCTGCAGAGACGGACATACTCGCCTGACCCACCGGAACCGTATAGCCATTGTTCTGCAGCTGCCCGTGGGCTGGCGAGGCAATCGCCGGAGCCCCGTCGGCGACGAACTTTCCACCGCTGACGATGCTCACATCGGTCGTCACATTCTCGAGGTCCACCTTCGTCGCCCCGTAGAGCCGCATCGTCGGTTTATCGCCGGCTTTCGGGTGGACTGGCATTCCCCAGCCGTCTGCGTTGATCTCGCCCTGCTTATCCGAGGTCTCGCCGTTGTAATACTTATCCCGCACGGTGATGTCGCCGTCATTGATGTTCCATATCGTGCGCCCGAGGTATTCGACCTGGCAGACGTCGAGTCCGTCGCTCGGTTTCGGCTCAGGAACCTCGTCTTCGTTGTAACCACATTTTTCGCCCGTGGCTTCAGCAGTGAGCTCGGCAGACGCGACGAACTGGTCCGTCTCCTTCAGCGGAACATTGAATGGGAGAGTGAACTGGAAGACTGTGGCTTCGCGTCGGCCCAGATCAGGCACCTCGACCGTCCACGATCCGTCCCCGTTGTCACTTGCTGTTGCGCGCTGCTTCCAGTCGTAGTTTGCGTACGAGCCTCCCCAGGCTTTCATCCTCGAGTTCGTCGATTCAGCGTCGAAGATCGCGGTGACTCCGTTGAGCTCTTCGGGGAGGTCCACCGTGATCTTGATGTTCTTCAGGGCCCTATCAGTGGCGAAAGGCAGCCGCCAGACCTGAGTCTGAGTGTCGTTGGACTGGCTGCCGTTATAGAAGTGGTTGAGCTCGAAGATGCCTTTGCCGCCGATGCGAGGAGTGACCTCCTCGATATATCCGCCATTGCTGAAGTGAGCAGGGTTGCCATCGAGATCGGTCATGAGTCCGGGGTAGTTCGGATCATCATTCTTCAGGTCTGTGTCAAGCACAGACGACGCCTTCCAATGGACGTTGCAACCGTCAGAGACGACACCGAGTTTCGTGCCTGTATTGGTGGCATAAGCGGTCGTGCTCATTCCGAGAACGAGAAATAGGGCCAGTAAGGACGCGACGATGAGCGGCGCGCCCGCAGAACGGGTGCGTTTCATAACAGGGGATTCGATTCTGTGAGAAAGGGAGTCGGAGGGGAGGGAGCGATGATCTGCCACGTATCGGCTGATGCACCTCACTCAGTGTAAAAGGGGGCACCACCACGGGGCCTTCACACGAATATGTCATTTGCATAACTATTTCTGTAATCTCAGTCATTGTGGCTTCCGTGACCGCACCCCTGCGGTCATCTGAGCCAACAGGCACATGGTCGCAGAAGTCGGGCGATAGTACCGAGATCCCGGCGTCCCACCAGTCGAGACTGCGGCAACAACGCGAGTAATATGTGGGTCATCGGACGGCCATTCGGTCGCCCACCGCTCCCCCACCTGACCCCACCACTGCGTTCACGGTCGAACCGACGCATCACAGCTCGTCCCCCTTGGCTGTGTCACTGCGACGACCGGAAAGGTAGCATCCGATGCACAGCTCGGACGATTTCGTCCCCGTCGACCCCGCCTACGACCGTCTTGTGCATTTGGCACCGACGCGCAGCCGAGAATCGAACCAGATCCTCGACCTGCTCCGCTCCGGCCGCTCCGTCATCGTGGTCTGTCTGACCGGCGACGGCGCCCTGGATTTCGGACGGTCGCTGGCTGTTGCTCTTGGTCGCCCCGATCAGTCCCTGCTGCGGATCAGTGCCCACACCACCACCGAGGAGGTCGCGGAGTTCGTCGACGCCGACAGGATCGCCGGGGGACCGAGAATCATGAGCGGGGCCCACCTGCTCACGGACGACACCGCGCACGTGATCGACCAGGCTCTCCACGTCTCTCGAGTACCGGTGGCCTACCTCGTCGATGGTGATCTTCTGCGCACGGTCCATCAGGGCGGCAACAGCGTGCTCAAGCAGATCGCCATGAGCTGGAGCGCCGGTGAAGTCGATCGCATCGATCTGGCGCCGCTCACCGGCAGCGAATCCATGGCACTCGTAGCGGGTCTGTCTGCGACCACTCCACTCGATGACCTGCAGCTGCGCACTTTGGCGGCACTGTGCGGAGGCAGACCCTTGGTCGCGGCCGACCTCGTCGCCTGGGCAGAAGAGGACCCCGACCGAGTTCCCCGCCATTACCCGCACGCCAGCTTCGATACGCCGTTCTTCGGCACCAGGGTGCTGTCGCGACTTGCTCCGCTGTATCCGCGGATGCCTGATTCCACACTCATCGCTGCTCGCCGCCTCGGCGATCTCAGCCCCATGCCCACCCGAACAGCCAAACAGCTCTTCGGGGATTCGGCTGTCTCCCGCCTCATCGACCTGCGTCTGGCCCGAGAGTTCGAGGTCAGCGGTCAGCCGTCGGTGGCGGTCCCACCTCTGCACATCGGTGCCATGGCCAACCAGCTCATCGGAGAAGCCGATTCCGCGGACGAGGAGAAATTCAATCGTCGGCTCGCGATCCTGTGGCAAGCCGGCTATCCGGTCGGTGAAGCTGCGGAGATCGGTCTGGCTCGTGATGTCATCGGTGAGGGCCGCGAGATCGACCGCTCCGATGCAGTGCTCTTACTCAAGGCGGCGCGCACACTCAATCGGCTGGGTGACCCGATGGAAGCATCGATCATGCTCCACCTGGTTGAAGATGTGGCCCGGAACGATGCGCCGATGTTGCTCGAATGGGAGCTACAGACGATCACAGCCCGACTCCTCAGCGGCGATCGAATTGGCGCGATCGCCCTCATCAGGTCCGGTGTCGAGCACGGACCTCTGGGCTGCGAGCGCGAACCGGTTCTGCTCGAGCTGCTCTTCACTGCGGCCGCGGCACTCGCAGGTGAACCCGAGCTTCCTCAGTGGTGGACCGATCACCTGCGAGACGAAGTCGATCCGGTCATTCCGGGTATCGCGAACCTCGTCACCTCGTTCGCCGGGAGTGGCATGACCCGCCTCGATGACGCTCGCGCGGTCGCCGATTCTCAGTCAGCGCCGGATGCTCTGCGCTTCGCCGCATATGCGGCTCTGTGCCAGTATCACCTCAAGACGGACAACGCAGAGGCACTCATCGCAGCCGCTAAGGAAGGCTACGAATACTACGTCGGACTCACCGGCTCCAGCCCCAGGTCACCCACGGGTTTCACCTACACCATGGCCTGGTACTTCATGGTCGGAGCGACGGTGAATTGCCTGTTGGCCGGAATCGAACCACAGCGATCTGAACTCATCACCCGTAAGCTGCTGGAAGCCGCGAGCGGGGCCTCCACCCACAGCGGCTGGCAGCTGAATGCGACGGCATCCTGGTGCATCGGCATCCAGCGCCTGCTTGATGGAGAGACCGATCTGGCCGCACGGGACTATGCGGCCGTCGCAGCCACTGTCACCCCGGCACTGCTGGCGGTGGGATGGGGATTGCGCGACACCCTCGGACGGTGGCAACGCAGCAATGCGCCGTACTATCGCCCGACGTCGGGCGATGGCTCGGTTCCGACGCAGGGCTATCGCTTCCACGATGGATTGGCCGCCTTCCTGCTGGGACCCGGGGCGTCGAATCCCGGCCCGATGCCTGCGTGGATGCATACCGTGTTCGCTCATGCGCGCGTCCTCGACGGCACCATCACCGCCGCCGAGGCGGTCCAGAGTCTTCCGGACGAATCCACCGACCTGAATCTGCCCGGGCCGCGTGCCGCGCGGCGGCATCTCGATGCCTCGGCCGCTGAGGACGCCGAGGCGCTCCTGGCCGCCGGTCTGGAACTGCGGTCCGTCGGATACCGGGGTGCCGCCCGCCACGCCTTCGCCGAGTCCAGGGCTCTGTTCCTCGCTCAACGTCTCAGTTCCCGCGCACGTGTGGCCGGCGAAGCACTCGACGCACTGCGACAGCGGGCTGCCACGCCTCCGGAAGATCCGCAGCCACGTGAGGACACCGCGATCTCCGATGCTGCGGCTCCAGCCGTCACCCTGACCGAACGGGAGCTCGAGGTGTGCCGACTCGTCGCCGAGGGACTGACGAATGTGCAGATCAGTCAACGTCTGGTCCTGTCAGTGCGCACTGTCGAGTCACATGTGCTGCAGGCTCGAGCGAAGCTCGGTGCCGAACGGCGCCGCGACATTCCGAAACACTTGCTCAAGCTCCGCGACACCGGCCGGATCAATGCCGTGGGAAGCGCGAAGGCTTAACCCTCGTCGAACGGGACTGAGCGTCCGCCTCGGCGGGGGTATCGGTCTTCGGCCTCTCGCCCTTCGGGCGGACCGGACGGCCTGACCACCAGACGTAGATTCCGGCTGCCACGAGACCCGTACCCATGATGACGATCCACCAAGGGAAGCCGGGCAGGTCGGATTCCGCGAGCCCGGATTCCTGGTCTGCGGCCGGGGTCGGGTACACGCGTTCAGCGGTGACGAGGATCCGTTGGGAGTTGATGCCCAAGGGCGTGCAGGTAACGAGCGTAACGAGGTCGCGGTCGGAGATCGTGCCCAGAGATTCGGTCTCGTCCGGGTCGACTACTTGGGTGCGAACCACCTGGTAGCTGAGCACCTGTCCGAACGTCGTCAGGGTGAATCGGTCGCCCTTGCCCACCTTGTCGAGGTTGGTGAACATGGTCGCGTCGGCCAGACCTCGGTGGCCGGTGATGACCGAATGGGTGCCGTCCCCGCCGACAGGCAGACTCGTGCCCTCGAGGTGGCCGAGCCCTTTGAGCAGGGTCGCGTCGTCGGTGCCGTGGTAGACGGGCAGGTCCACATCGATGGAGGGGATCCGCAGACGGGTCATCACTCCGGGTCCACCGTCGTCGAGCACATCCTCGTACGCTGGGGCACCCTCAGCCGAGGTCCCTTTCCCCGAAGGCAGCCGGTGGTTCGACTCCAACTGCGCACCGGACTCGAGAGCCTGGTTGTACGTGTGGGCGAGCGCGATCTGACGGGCGTTTTCGACTTTGTCGCCCTCGGCTGTCGTCGCCGATTTTCCGATGATCTTCGACTGGTCGAGCTGGGAGAACCACGCTGCCGCACTCGGGTAGGTCCAGATGCTCAGTCCGGTCAGAGCGATGAGCGCGATGACGAGGGAGAGAATCGGCACGCGCCAGCGGCGCCCGTCGGGGGACGGACGCCGCGTGGACGTGCCCGGCACGGCAGCCTCGGTGGAATGCCTGCCCTCAGGTGAGTGGATCACACCTGGTTCTTGCGGCGGTTGGCTGCGACGACGCCTGCACCGCCGGCGATGAGCATGAGGCCGATTCCGGCGATCATCGCGAGCAGCTTGCCGTCAGCACCGGTCAGCGGCAGTTCGGGGTGGCCCTGCTGGGTGTTGGCGAACTCGTACTTGACGGCTGCGGTGGTGGCGCCGGCCTTCACGGTCACCTCGTTGAGGGAGTCATCGAGGATGTAGCCGGTCGGAGCCTTCGTCTCCTTGACCCAGTACTTCTGCGTGGTGTCATCGTTGTTGCCGACCCACAGTGTGATCGTTGCAGTGCCGTCAGCCGCGGTCTTGACCGAGGCGACCTTGTTCTGTCCGTTCTTGTCGGAGAAGATGTCGAACTCGGCTCCGGCGAGGGTGTGTGCCTTGTCGCCGGCGACGTGCTTGATGATCTGCAGCGAGCCCCAATTCGTGCTCACGGCCGGGGTCTCGACGGTCGAATCGTTGGTGTTGACGAGCGCAGTGTTCTCGATGGTGCCATCACCCTGAGAGGTGACCTTCGTGGTGATGGTGGAAACGACCTTCTGACCGGCAGTGAGCTTGCCGAGTCCGACCTTGGTGAAGTTGATCGTCACGGTCTGACCGTCCCTGACGATGTTGTAGTCGGTGACTTCGGTGAAACCGGCCACTTTGGCAGATACGAATTCCAGGCGCGAGTCGAGCTGGTCGACGATCGAGAACTTTTTGTAGCCGTTGTTCGCGGCCGGGACCGGCGCGGTGATCGTCCAGTCGACGGTCGAACCGATGACGGGCGCAGTCGGGTTGGAGACTTCCTTCGTCGGCTGCGTCTTGTTCACCGAGTTCTTCGGGTAGACGTTGACGTCATAGAGCCATTTGCCGCTCGACTGCGACAGCGGCAGCGTGACGAGGAATGGATCCGTGGTCGAGGTCGCGTTCGTCGGAGCCTTGGTCTCTTCCACGAGGTAGAGACCGAGCGGCAGACCTTCGAAGGTCGCGAGTCCGCCGTTTGCGGTGGTCTTCGCGACGCCGTTGCCCAGCGAGAATCCGCCGGCCTTGACCTCGGAGGCCTTGAGCCCGCTGATGAGGTCCCAGCCTTCAGGGGTCTTCAGGTCGATGGCCTGGCCGCCCTTGGCCGTGACCTGCTTGACAGTGAACTCGGCGCCGTCGAGTGGGGTGCCGAGGTTCGAGGTGTCGGTCTTCACCGAGCCGTCGCCACCGTCGGTGCCGTAGGCGCCGTCGTACTTGTGAACGATGATCGAGCCGGAGCGACCGGTGTCGATGTTGCCCACGTTGCTGTCGGCCTGCGCCGTGCCGGTCATGCCGAGCACGCTCAGCGAGGAGATCGCGGCCACCGCGGTCAGATGCCGCAGAAGACCCAGTTTCTTAGTTTTCATTGTTTCCCTTTCAGTGCTTCCGGTTCCTGCGGCGCAGGCCCTTGAGAAGTGCGATGGCACCAGCGGCTGCGAGCAGAGCTGCTCCGCCGATGAGGTAGATCTGGCTTCCGGTTCCACCCGTGAGCGGCAGCGCCACCTGGGGCTTCTGCTCGTTGGTGTACGACCCGAGCGACTTGTCGAGTTCGGATCCGGAGACCGTGAACGTGTGAGGCGTGGCGTCGAGGATGTATCCGGCCGGGGCTTTCTTCTCCGTCAGCGTGTAGTCGCCCCATCTGAGACCGGTGACCGAGAGCTTGCCCGTTGCCGGGTCCTTGTCGGCTCCGGTGCATTCACTCGCCGAGGAGGCTGCGCAGTCCTCGATCGTGAGCTCGGACCCGTCCGGTCCGGTCAGGGTCCACACCGAACCCTTGAGAGCGGTGCCGGATTCGTCGGTCTTGCCCCAGGTCACGGCACCGGTCTTCGCGGTGTTCGTGACGGTGCAGGTGACATCGTCGCCGGACTTCAAGGTCACCGAGCTCTTATCGGAGGTGACTGTTCCGGAGCCGGAGGACGGCTTGCACAGCCAGTCGGAGGCTTCGTAGCCCTTCAGAGCGCCGGTTTCGGAGAGAGCGTACTTGCCCGCCTTCACCTTTGCCTTGGTCACTTCGATCGATCCTGTCTTGCCTTCGATCGTCTTGTTGCCCGAGGCTGCATCGCCAGCGGCTTTGAGCGTCCAGTCGGTGTCCTTGGCAGTGCCGGCGGCGGCCTTGTTGTCGACCTTCTTCACTAGGGTCAGTGCGGTGTCGCTGACCTTGTTGAGGTATGTGCAGTCGACGTTGTCGCCAGGCTTGATGCCGGTGAGGTCGGTGCTCTTCTCGCTCGTGAGCTTCGTCGTGGTCTTGGACCCGTCGATTCGAGTGATGTCGCAGCTGCCGCTCTTGAACTCAAACCCATCCTGCTGGGTCTCCGAGATCGCAACGGTGGCCCGACCTGTGGTCTTTGAGAACTTCAGCCCCCATTTCGCATTGCCGTTCGCGTCGGTCTTCTGCGCGGCAGTAGTGGGACTCGATGTCACCGAGTCGGTGGTGGCTGTCGCTTTCGCACCGACCGTCCAGTCCTTGCCCGGTTTCTTGTTCTCACCGTTCTCGTCGACGACGTCCTTGTGGATGGAGACGTTGGCAGTCAGCGGAGCATTGGTGATCGTGCAGACCACGGCGTCACCGGTGCTGGGAATGGTCACCGTGCCCGAGGTTCCGGTACCGGAGGAACCCGAAAGTGCCTTGCCATCGACGGCGCACGAGTAGGTGCTGGCGTAGTCATTGAGATTCGTCGTCGAATTGCCCGCTGTCTCCGCAAACGTGAGGTTTAATCCACGCTTCGACGGGATCGGCCCGATTTTGTCGTCCTGGACGTTTATGGCGTTGCCTGTGGTTGTCGCCGGCCCCAATTCGGAGCCGTCTTCTTTGAGCGAGAGAGAAAACTGATCGCCCGGCTTTGATCGTCCTCCTTCGACATATTTCTGCAAAGTGACTGTCGCGGGTGAGGAGCAGGTCGCGAGGTCCGTGCTGCCGAAGCTCGACGCACCCGAGAACCAGTTGCTGTCGGGATTTGTCCAAGCAGGAGTGTTCCAGCGTGAAAAGTTCGCTCCTGCACCGAGGTATCCGTATCCCGCAGCATCAAATGCGACACCGTTGACATCGGGCGTCGTCGAGTATGGCCCCGAAAAGGAGGCTGTCACCGTATTGGATCCGCTCGCAGTATCGAGGTTGTTTTTGGCCACCGAGAAGATGCTCGTCTGGTTGCTCATGCCGCGAACTACGAAAAGATTGCCCTCGCTGTCGAAAGCCATATCTCCGTTGGCGACCGATCCACTGACGATATTTCGATTGGTGTTGATTACACCTTTGCGACTGATCGCCTTGGTCGATGGATCATAAGCATAGATTCCAAACTTCTTGCCGTCGCTGGTAAATCCGCCGAAGAAGAAGACGCCCGTGCTGAGGTCGACAGCACCACCCACGAACTGGAATTCAGTTACTGCGGAACCGGTATTCGCATTGGTCGTCTTCCACGTTCCAGTCAACCTGTCGAGCGAATAGATGGTTGCGGTACCAGCATTGTTCGTTCGTTCATACCCATAGATCGTCGCCCCATCCTTCCCAATGCCAAGACCGTTGAAGCTCGAGAAGTTGCTGGCCGCCACTATTTCAGAAGAGCTGCCATTCTTAACTTCCCGAAGCGCGCCCTTCGCCGAGACCGAATAGACGACGCCAGGCTCGCAGGTGATCGAAACGGGTGCCGCCTGAGCCGGAGCGGCCGGCAGCACAATGGCGCCGCCGGCAGCAACCATGAGCACAGCTGTGAGTGCAGCCCACCAGGCGCGCACGCGCAGACCTAACAGGGTCATACATTCCTCATTTCGAAGTCGAGCAAGATGTTTCAGCTCGCTTCGAATCCCTGACCGCGCACGACTAAGTGCGATCAAGTTCGGGGATGGGGAGAGAGGAGCTGGTCGAACTCCTCCAAGCTATGGAATTGCAGACTCAACTACATTGCTCAGACCCCGCTCTTCAGCAATAGACAGGTAGTCCGAGGCCACCTGAGTAGTTTCGGTTTCGACTACTCAGTAGCTCGACTTTCAATTACTGAAGCATCTGCCCGGCCGCCGGAACACGGACCGATGGCGCGCGGCGAGCAGTCAGTCGCCGACGCTGCGGTCGATCATCTCGCGCACGATGTCCGCGTGTCCCGCGTGCCGGCTGGTCTCCAGGATCACGTGCAGGTACACCCACCGCAACGTCAACTTTCCGCCCGGCGGTACGTAGTCGAGGCTGTGCTGGGCGGCGATCTCTCGGGAGCGGTCGCACTCCTCCAGGTAGGCACCGATGACATCGTGCAGCTTCTCGTCCGGCTCCAACCGCAGGTCGGCCTCAGGGTCTGCGTCGGTCCACGGCGGTGTGGGCAGTTCCGCGGCGGGGATCTGCCCGATCTGCTCAGCGAACGCTCCCAACTCCACCCAACGCAGGTGTTTGATCAAGCCGCCGAGGCTGGTGCCGCTCGGCACTGGGCTGCGCCGAGCATCCTCCTCCGACAGGCCGCTGACTTTGCGCACGACGGCGTCGCGCAGATAA
This sequence comes from Brevibacterium sediminis, assembly GCF_024895295.1. Taxonomy (NCBI): domain Bacteria; kingdom Bacillati; phylum Actinomycetota; class Actinomycetes; order Micrococcales; family Brevibacteriaceae; genus Brevibacterium; species Brevibacterium sediminis. The sequence continues at coordinate 19,772 of NZ_JAHQRN010000005.1, forward strand.
TCCAGGAACGTCTCAAGCTGCTCGCGCTCGCTGGCGGCGACTACGCTGCCGAGGATCTCACTCGGTCTCGTCATGGGCTGAATGATACTCGCGTACCGAACCACGCAACAGGGGATATTCGGAGTCTTCGCAAGCGCCGACCGACCCCGATTGCACCCTCGATCGCGAAGAGCCGCGATCCCCCTCACGCAGGGTACCGAATTCACCCTCAAGACTGATCCGCTCAGGCCGGTCTCCGCATAGCGTTGAAGCATGATCACCTTGGAGAACATCAACCGCAGCTTCGGAGACAAGCAGGTGCTGCACGACCTCAGCTTCGACATCGGCGACGGCCGGATGACAGGCTTCGTCGGTTCGAACGGCTCCGGCAAGACCACGACCATGCGGATCATCCTCGGCGTCCTTGCCGCCGATTCCGGGCGCATCCTCGTCGACGGCACCCCTATCACCGCCGGCCACCGCAGCGCGATCGGCTACATGCCTGAGGAACGCGGCCTCTACCCCAAGATGCCGATTATCGATCAGCTGGTCTACCTCGCCCGTTTCCACGGTCTCACCCGCCATGCGGCGAAGAAGCGCGGGCTCGACCTCCTCGAACAGCTCGAGCTCAAGGGCGAGCCCACCGACACCCTTGAATCAGTCAGCCTCGGCAATCAGCAGAAGGTCCAGATCGCCGCGGCTCTCATTCACGACCCGCAGGCACTCGTCCTCGACGAACCGTTCTCCGGCCTCGACCCCGTAGCCGTCGAACGCACCCTGGGCGTCCTCACCGACTTTGCCTCCTCCGGCGCTCCGGTCCTCTTCTCCAGTCACCAGCTCGACCTCGTCGAACGTCTCGTCGACGACCTCGCCATCATCAATGACGGCCGCCTCGTCGCAGCTGGCACCACCGCGGAACTGCGCCGTCAGCGCAGCCTGCCCGAGTGGACGCTGCAGACGGATGCGGACCTCGGCTGGGTGCGTGGTCTGCCCGATATCTCCGTCGTCGAACTCGACGGAAATTGGGCCCGGTTCACAGCTCCGAACGCCGATACTGCCGAGGCGGTTCTGCGCAAAGCGCTCACCGTCTCATCGGTGTCGTCCTTCGCTCCGCACGAAGTCGCCCTCAACCGTCTCTTCCAGGAGGTCACGCAGGCATGAGCACCACCGATACGACCACCGCAGCCGACAGCACCCGCAAGGCTCCAGTCAGCACGAACCGAGCCGGTTTCACCACTGCCATGGGCCTGGTCATCGAACGCGAGATCATGGTGCGAATCAAGTCGAAGGCGTTCATGGTTTCGACGATCCTGAGCATCGTCCTCTTCGGCGTCCTCGTCGGGGTCTCCGGGGCGCTGCCTTCACTGTTCTCCTCCACGGACAAGGTGGCAGTCACCTCGGCGGGGGCGAAAGCCGTCGAGGGAATCGACGACATCGAGACCGTCGAAGTCGCTGACGTCGACGAGGCAAAAGCCCTGATCACCTCCGAGGAGGTCGAATCCGCCGTCGTCGAATCCCAGGATTCGCCGACCGGGGTCGCAGTGCTGTCCCTGCGCTCGGCACCGGAATCACTCATCGGGGCACTCAGCCTCACCCCTGAGGTCGAACTCCTCGATCCCGACGCCCCCGACCCAGCGCTCACCTACTTCATCGGGCTCGGCCTCGGCCTGGTGTTCTTCATGGCGGCGATGACGTTCGGGAACACGATCGCCTCGTCCGTAGTGGAGGAGAAGCAGTCACGGATCGTGGAGATCCTGCTCGCGTCCACCTCGGCGCGGGTGCTCATGTTCGGCAAGGTCATCGCGTGCACGATCCTCGCTTTCGCACAGATCGGACTCACCGCGATCGCGGTTCTCGCGGGCGCTGCCATCAGCGGAAACGACCTGGTGTTGGGCAAGGTCGCCGAACCGATCGCCTGGTTCGTCCCGCTCTTCATCGTCGGCTTCGTCATGGTCGCCGCCCTCTACGCGGCCGCGGCATCGATGGTGTCGCGCACCGAGGATCTGCCGTCGACGAGCACGCCGATCATGATGCTCATCTTCCTGCCCTATATGGGCGTCATCATCTTCTCGTCGAACGAAACGGTCATGGCGGTGCTGTCCTACATTCCGTTCTCCGCGGCGGTGGCAGTGCCGATGCGGGTCTTCCTCGGCACCATCGAATGGTGGGAGCCGCTGGTGTCCCTGCTCATCCTCATCGTCACCACGCTGCTCGCGCTGCTGCTGGCCACGCGGATCTTCGAGCGCTCGATCCTCAAGTCGGGACCGAAGCTGACCTGGGGACAGGCTCTCAAGCGGTGACAGCTTGACCGGCTGAGCGCTGCAGCCTCCTGTGACCTACAGCCAGCCGTTCTCTGCGGCGATCCGCGCGGCATCGGCACGGTTGCGGGCATTCGTCTTCCCGATCGCCGAGGACAGGCGATTCCGCACGGTGCCGGCAGACAGATACAACTGAGTGGCCACTTCATCGACGCTCGCCCCGTCCGCGGCCGCGCGCAGAACATCGGTCTCCCGCGCGGTCAGCGGTGACGCCCCGTGCATCGTCGACTCGACGACGAGTTCGGGGTCGATGACCGACATCCCGGCCATGACCCGGCGGATCCCCTCGGCGAGGTGGTCGACCGGAGCGTCCTTGACCATGAATCCGCTGACCCCGGCGTCCAGGGCGCGTTTGACCCAGCCGGGCCGCCCGTAGGTCGTGACGATGATGACCTTGACCTCGGGAAACGTGTCCTTGAGCGTGGCCGCGACGGTGAGTCCGTCGGGTTCGGGCATGTCCACATCGAGCAGCGCCACATCCGGTCGAGTCGCGGTGATCGCCGGTACGACCTCGGAACCGCGGGCACACTGGGCGACGACCTCGAAGTCGGTTTCCATGCCGAGCAGGGCGGCGAGCGCCTCACGGACCATGGTCTGATCGTCAGCGATGAGCAGCGTCGTCACCGGCCCCACCTTTCTCTGCGTTGAGTCCGGCATCGCCCGCGTCGAGTTCGTCGCCACCTTGGTCCCCGCGGGGACGCGCCAGGTCCGCATCCGGACCTTCGACGATGAGTTCGAAACCGGCGTCGGTCTGCTGCGTCCGCAGCCTCCCGCCGAGTGCGCGGGCCCGACTCCGCAGTCCCTGCAGTCCTGATCCGGCACCCACCTCGCCGAGGTTGAGCTCCGTGACCGGGTGCGCTGGGTCATCGCGGCGACCGTTGTCGTTGCTGATGGTCAATCGATTCCTCTCGAGAACGATGGTGGCCCGTCGGGCTCGGGCATGCCGGAGGATGTTCGTGCTGCCTTCACGCAGGCTCCAGGCGAAGAGTTCTCGCAGCCGTGGGTCGACGACATCGACCGAGGTGGGAGCCTCGACCGTGATGTCGGCGGCGCGCAGCGCACGAGTCGCCTCGACGAGCTCCTCGGCCAGGGAGATCGTCCGTGTCCCCTGCACTGTGGTCCGGACATCGGCCAGCGCACCACGGGCGAGTTCTTCGATCTCGGCGATATGCCGAGCCGCATCAGGCGAGCCGGCCGCTTCGAGTTTCGCGGCCAGCTGCGCCTTGAGCGCGATGACGGTGAGCGAATGTCCGAGCACATCATGAACGACTTGGGACACGCGCAAGCGTTCGGCCTCCCGCTCGAGTCGCCGGTTCTCCTCTTCTGCCGCCCGTGCCGCGCGGGCTCGGTCGCCTGCCATGAGTGCCATGACCATGGCGAACCCGGAGATCGAGATTCCGAAGGTGGAGGACCAATCGTGAGTCCACCCGGGGACGAGACGTTGGGCTGCCTCGGCGACGATGAGCGTTGATGCCGCAATGATGAGGCCGGGAATCACCCGGCGAATCGAGACGACGGAGAGGACGGAGATATAGGCGAGGAATGCCAGCGCCTGCTCACCGACGATGGGAACGGCCACCGCGGTGATGACGATCATTGCGACGATCGAAGCATTGACGATGATGAGCGCCTGGCGGGTACGGCGGGCGTGGGGATCGCGCATCGTGCGGGCGAAGGTGCCGAGACCGACCCCGCCGGCGATCATTCCGCCGTAGAAGATGACCGCGAATGCGACGGTGAGGCTCACGCCCCAGATCCGCTGTGCTCCGCCGAGCTGGAACGATGCGCTCAGGGGGTAGACGAGGAAGACGAGCCAGAAGAACGGAAAGAACCAACTCATGAAGTTGAGCGAACGCAGCCCGACAGGCGAGGACTCTGCCCTCGCCTCGCCGGAGGTGTCGTGCGTGGTCACTGTGGTCCTTCCTCGGTCACTGTGCCCTGGCCGTCATGCTGGTCGTCGTGTTCGCGTCGTTCACTTATGCGGTGTCGTGGCCCGTTCGCGACCATTGGCCTCACACTCGTGCGGTATCTCGGCGCAGGGCCCAGGCCGAACCTGCCACGAAGATCCCCAGCCACACGATCGCGCTGACGATCGCCCAATGATCGTAACCCCCGCCAAGCGGTGCGCGGGCGATTTCGCCGACCCCGTACGCCGGGGTGAAGCGGGCGATCGTCTGCAGGGTGTCGGGCCAGATCTCGAGTGGAACGAAGAGTCCGCCGATGAGCGAGAGGATGCCGAGGACCATGCTGGCCACCTGGATCGCGTTTTCGGCCGGCAACAGGTATCCGAGCATGACACCGAAAGCGGCGAAGACACCGGAGGCGAGGATGACGAGGAGACCGGAGGCGATGAGTGTGCCCAGTGGTGCGTGGACACCGGTGACGGCGGCAAGGACGAAGACGACGATGACGGACACCGCGCCGAGAGCCATGGACACGATCACTTTGATGAGGATGTAGGCCGCCGGATGCAACGGCGTCAGTGCGAGCTGCCGGCTCCACCCGAGCGCGCGTTCGATGGCGACCTGCGCACCACCCGTGGTCGTAGCGATCATCGCCCCATACGTGGCCAAGGAGACCGAGATGTAGAGCGCGGCGTCCGTGCTGCCGAGCATCTCGCCCTTGTTCGTCAGGCCGAAGATGAGGTAGAAGACCGCGGGCATGATCATCGTGAAGATCAATGTGCGCCGGTTGCGCAGCTTCCGCAGCAGTTCGAGGCGCAGCAGGGTGACTGAGAATCCGCCGAGGCGGGGCACCCGTCGGTTCTCCAGCGAGGTGAGGAACGTCGCCGAGGCGGCGGTGCGGGTTTCGGTGTCAGTGAGCGAGTCAGTGTGGGCTGCGGATTCGGGGTGGGCAGCGGTGTCGGGGCGAACGGACATTTCAGGCTCCTTTCGAGGTAAGGCTGATGAAGGCGTCTTCAAGCGAATGGGAGGTGATCTCGAGGTCGGTGCACGCGTTCTCGAAGAGCATCTTCGCGGCTGCATCCGAGTCTGTGGTGCGCATCTTCAGACGTTTGGCAGCGACGTCGATGGATTCGACACCGGCCAATCCGCCGAGGCGGTCGAGCAGGTCATTGACGCCCGATTCGGTGGTGTCGTCGGTCATCGGCAGGGTTGCGCTCACGGTCTTCGCGGCGGTCATGCCGCGGATCTCGTGGGCGGGTCCGTCGGCGACGACCCGGCCGTCTGCGACGAGGACGACGCGGTCGGCGAATTCATCGGCCTCTTCGAGGTAGTGGGTGGCGAAGAGGATTGTCTTGCCGGTCAGTGCGTCGGCGCGCATCTGGTGCCAGAAGTCGCGGCGGCCGGTGACGTCCATTCCGGTGGTCGGTTCGTCGAGGACGATGAGGGCGGGGTCCGGCAGCAGGGCCATGGCGAAGCGCAGGCGCTGCTTCTGCCCGCCGGAGCATTTCTTCACCACCGAATCGGCGATGTCGGTGATCCCGGCGCGTTCGAGGACGAGGTCCGTGTCGAGGGAGGAGGCGAAGATCGCCGAGGTGTAGTCGACGGTTTCGCGGACGGTGAGGTCATCGAGCAGTCCACCGGTCTGCATCACCGAACTGACGAGCCCGAGCGCGACCGCTCGCCGAGGCGGCATCCCGAAGATCTCGACAGAGCCGTCATCTGGTCGGCTGAGTCCGAGGAGCATGTCGATCGTCGTTGTCTTACCAGCCCCGTTGGGTCCGAGGAAGGCGACGACTTCGCCGGGGCGAATGTCGAGGTTGAGGCCGTCGACGGCTGTCAATTCGCCGAAGCTCTTGGTCAGGCGGTTCAGGCTGACAGCTGCAGGGGTCGCGGCGGATGTCCGGGTCGGAGGGGCTGTGTGAGTCGCTGTCTGTGAAGTCATGTCCACAGACTAGAAATCGGAGCAGGTGTGTACAGATGCCATTTGTCACCGAGGCGGGGGTGCCATTTGTCATCGGTTCGCAGAACTAATGCGGAGACGCAGAGACCGAACTGCGAGTTAACTCAGGCTTCACGTTCCCTCCACTCGCCTTGTGTGAATGCTGAGTAGGTTGGAGGCCGTCTGCTCGCACACGACGCTCACGCACTCGTCCGAGCCCTGCCTCCGGCACCGCTCGAATCGTTACGACGCCTCCTCTTCGGTGAGCGCCTGTGCACCTCAACGAAAGGACTGCACATGGCCAGGACAACCCTGCGACTCGCCGCGGCAACCGGCGCGCTCAGCCTCGCACTCTTCGGATTCGCAAGTCCCGCCTCGGCGGCAGGAATCGACGAACCCGGCGGAGCCCGCCAACTCGACGGCGACAACACCGACGCCATCCGCGACGCGGTCGAGGACTCCGGCGCGAAGAACGTCATCCTCCTCATCGGCGACGGCATGGGCGATTCGGAGATCACCGCCGCCCGCAACTATGCGAAGGGCGCCCATGGTCGCTTCGACGGCCTCGACGAACTGCCGCTGACCGGGCAGTACACGACCTACGCGGTGGACAGAGACTCCGGCAAGCCGGACTATGTCACTGACTCCGCGGCCAGCGCCACCGGGTGGTCATCAGGCACGAAGACCTACAACGGCGCTCTCGGCGTCGACCGGACAGGCAAACCGCACAAGACTCTCATCGAGATGGCCCGCGCCAAGGGCATGAAGACCGGCGACGTCTCGACCGCGGAGATCCAGGACGCGACTCCGGCCGCGCAGCTCGCCCACATCAGCCAGCGCGGCTGCTACGGCCCCGAGGAGACTGCCAAGGACTGCGCGGGCGAGACTCTGGAAAACGGCGGTCTCGGCTCGATCAGCGAGCAGATCCTCAATGCTCGTGCCGATGTCACCCTCGGCGGCGGTTCGGCGTCCTTCGAGCAGAAGGCCACCGCCGGCGATTGGAAGGACAAGACGCTGCGTGAGCAGGCGGAGGAACGCGGCTACCAGCTCGTCGACGACTCCGACTCACTCGACTCCGTCACCGAGGCGAACCAGGATGCACCGGTGCTCGGTCTCTTCACAGAGGGCAATTTCCCCGTTCGCTGGGAGGGACCGAAGGCCACGCACGGAGGTGGCACCGAACCGGCCGTGAAGTGCAAGAACAACCCGGAGCGCACCTCGGACGTGCCGAAGCTCGACCAGCTGACGAACAAGGCTGTCGATCTGCTCGACAATGACAAGGGCTTCTTCCTCCAGGTCGAGGGGGCGAGCATCGACAAGCAGGATCACGCGGCCAACCCGTGCGGTCAGATCGGTGAGACCGTCGACCTCGACGAGGCGGTCAAGGCCGCCCTCGACTTTGCGAAGGAAGACGGCGAAACTCTCGTCATCACCACCGCCGATCACGCTCACACCAGCCAGATCGTCAGTGCCGGTTCGGACACCCCGGGTCTCACCCGGACCCTGACCACCGCCGACGGCTCGGAGATGACGATGAATTACGCGACCGCTGACGAAGAGGAGTCACAGGGCCACACCGGCACGCAGCTGCGTATCGCGGCCTACGGACCGGGCGCGGCCAATGTCGTCGGGCTGACCGACCAGACCGACATGCACTATACGATCGCCGACGGTCTGGGACTCGACCCCGACGCCGAAGTGCCCGGCGACCCGGGCGACGACGCGAACAGCAATGACGACTCGGCCGGTTCCGACGACTCGGCCGGTTCCGACGATGCCGCGGGATCGTCCGATGCCGGTGGCACTGACGGTGCGGCAGGTACCGAAGACTCGAACGCATCCGAGGACGCCAACGGCTCCTCCGATTCCGCTGGCGGCGGCGCCGGTGCCAATGGCGGCTCCGAAGGCGGCGAAGGCAATGCCTCGACCGGCGGAGGAGACGAAGGTCCGGGACTGGCCGGAGGTGGCGGCGGAACCCTGCCGCGCACCGGAGTCGAGATTGGTGCCGCGATCTTCTTCGGCGTGGCCGCGATCATCGGCGGATCGGCTCTGATCCGCATGGCCAAGCGCCGCGGAATCCTCCCCGCCTGACACCAGCCCGACCACAGCCCGACCGCGAACGGTGCCGGACTCTTCCCAGCGAAGCGTCCGGCATCGTTCGTCGTCTCCTCAGGTCGACCTGGCAGAGTGGGCCCATGGAACCCATCGAACTTCCGCTGACCACCGACCGACTGCGGCTGCGCACCTATGTCGAATCCGACGCCGAGGATCAGCTGCGGATATTCTCCCGCGAGGACGTCTCCCAGTTCCTCCTCGAAGATCCCTGGACCGCCGAGGTGGCCCGGACCAAGGTCTCAGAACGCATGCAGCGCACGGGGCTCGAGACCGAATCCCGTGCCCTGGCCCTGGTCATCGAGACGGCCGACGGTCTCGATTCTCTTGACGGTTCGCACGTCATCGGCGACATCGCTATCTGGCTCGACAACGACAGTGAGCAGAAGGCCGAGATCGGCTGGATCCTCGATCCGGCCGCCAGTGGCCACGGGTTCGCCACCGAGGCGGCCATCGCGGTCCTCAATGTCGCCTTCGACCACTACGGCCTCCACCGGGTGTTCGCGCAGATGGATTCCCGGAACACCGCCTCGGCGAATCTGGCTCGCAGGATCGGGATGCGGGAGGAAGCGCACCTGCGCAAGGACTGGTGGTCGAAAGGCGAATGGACCGACACCCTCATCTTCGGGATGCTCTCCAGCGATCGGCAGACAGCCTGACTGTTCCGTTCCAGACGCCGGTCCGACCCGATTTTCTGAGATCTCGGACTCTTTGTGCCAGCTTCCGTATTCGCCCGCCGCCTCGGTGTGAGAATCTGAGGTGGCCGTGGAGCCGGGTCCGCCGATCACATGGGCACGCAGCCACGGTCAGTCGAGAGAAGAGGACAGCAGACACCGATGGCTCCAGCCGACAAGGACCGCAACGAGGCGCTCCCCAGCGACGCAAACGCTGACGGACATGAAGAGAACGCCGGCCTGAAAAGAGGCCTGACCGCCCGACACATTCGCTTCATGGCCCTCGGTTCCGCCATCGGCACCGGCCTCTTCATGGGATCTTCGGAGTCGATCCAAGCCGCAGGACCGGCAGTGCTGCTCGCTTATATCATCGGCGGTGCCGCCGTCTTCATGGTCATGCGCGCCCTCGGCGAACTCGTCGTCCGCCACCCCGTCTCCGGCTCCTTCGGCCAGTATGCCTCCCGCTACATCCACCCCTTCGCAGGCTTCCTCGTCGGCTGGACCTTCGCCTTCGAGATGGTTCTCGTCGCCGTCTTCGACGCCACCGCGATCGGCGTGTACATGGGCTTCTGGTTCCCGGGCGTCCCCCGCTGGATCTGGGTGCTCGCCGTCGTCTTCTTCATCGCCGCGATCAACATGATCGGCGTCAAGGTCTTCGGTGAACTCGAATTCTGGTTCGCACTCATCAAGATCGTTGCGATCATCGCCCTCATCGCCGCCGGAGTAGCCATCATCATCTTCGGCTTCGGCATCGCTGACCACGACCAGATGGGCCCGCAGGCTCTGTTCGACCACGGCGGCTTCTTCCCCCACGGATTCTGGGGTCTGCTCTCATCGTTCACCATCGTGATGTTCGCCTTCGGCGGCATCGAGATCATCGGCGTCACCGCCGGAGAAGCACAGAATCCGAAGCAGGTACTGCCGGCCGCCATCAACTCGGTGCCGGTGCGCATCCTCCTCTTCTACGTCCTCACCCTCGGCGTGATCATGTGCATCCTGCCGTGGAACCAGATCACCTCCGAGATCAGCCCCTTCGTCGCGATCTTCGACTCCGTCGGCTTCAGTGCAGCGGCCGCCATCCTCCAGGTCGTCCTCATCACGGCGGCCCTGTCGGCCATCAACGCCGACATCTTCGGCGCAGGCAGAATGCTCCACGGCCTCGCCGAACAAGGGCAGGCTCCGCGGTCCTTCGCCCGCACCTCGCGCAATGGCGTGCCCGTGATGACCGTGGTGACGATAATCGTCGCGCTGCTGGCAGGCGTCGTCCTCAACTACCTCTACCCCGACCAGGCCCTGTTCCTCCTCGGAGCGCTGGCCACCTTCGCCACGGTGCTCGTGTGGCTGATCATCCTCGCTTCCCATATCCGGATGAAGAAGGTGATCGCCGAGGAGGCTCGCCTTCCCAGCGAATTCCCCATGCCGCTGTGGCCGGTGGGATCGTGGATCACCGTCGCGTTCATCGTCTTCGTCGTCGTCATGGTCGGCATCGTCCCCGACTCGCGACCGGCCCTGTGGGTCGGTCTGCTGTGGGTCGTCGCGCTGTGGCTGTGCTATATCGCCTTCGTCCGCGGTCGCGGCCGCCGACCCTACGAGCTCACCGACCGCACCGAACCCATGAGGTCCGGAAAGAACTGACGACCCTGCTCGCAACTCTCCGCGCTGTCGCCACGCCTCACGGCGTCCGACGCCGCAGAGTCAGCGAGCCGACGATGATGGCTCCGACGATCCAACAGGCGATGAAGAGCACCCGCAGCCAGATATAGGCGTCATCCTCGCTGCCGGTCGATACGGCATCCAGCGCATCGATCGCGTGAGAGAGCGGCAGCCAGTCGCCGATCACCTCGAGCACATCCGGCAGCTGATCACGGGGCAAGAAGATTCCTCCGAGCAGGATCTGCGGGAACACGAACACAGGCATGAACTGCACGACCTGGAACTCCGTGCGGGCGAAGGCGCTGGCCAGCAGGCCCAGCGCCGTGCCGAGCAGGGCGTCGGCGATCGCGACGACGAAGAGCAGCCCGACCGAACCCTCGATCTCCAGACCGCACACCAGAGTCGCGTAGCAGACGGCCACGGCCGTCTGCACCACGGCGAGCAGCCCGAATGCCAGGGTGTATCCGAGGATGAAATCGCCCCGCCCCAACGGCATCGACAGCAGCCGCTCCAGCGTTCCGCTCCGACGTTCGCGCAGGGTCGCGATGCTCGTGACGAGGAACATGACGATGAACGGGAAGAGCGCGAGCATCGCCGGGCCGATGTCGGCGAATACCTCGGTCTCGTCGAAGATCCACGCCACCAGGCCGATGAGCAGGCTGGGCACGATGAGCAGCAGGGCGATCGTGCGCGGGTCGTTGCGGATCTGGGTGAGCACACGCCCCGTCGTGGCCAGGGTGCGCATCGGGTTCATCGCCGACCTCCCTTCTTCGTCCCGCGGCCCCGCCGATCATGGCTTGGTCTACCGTTGCCGTTCGCGTTCCGGGAGAGCAGATGGGTCCCCGGCCGGCGTCCGTGCCCGGCAGGTCCTTCACCGGCCGTGTCCTTCTCGATGATGTCGAGGAACGCCTCCTCCGCCGAGGCGGCCCCTGTGCCGGCGAGCAGATCGTGCGGTGTCGTGTCCGCGATGATCGCGCCCTCCCGCATGAGCAGCAGCCGGTCACAGCGTGTGGCCTCATCCATGACGTGGCTCGACACAATCAGCGTGGTCCCCTCCTCGGCGAGCCCGCGGAAGAGATCCCACAGATCATTGCGCAGCACTGGATCGAGTCCCACCGTCGGCTCATCGAGGACCAGCAGGTCTGGAGAACCGAGCATTGCCGCGGCGAGGGACACCCGGTTGGCCTGACCGCCAGAGAGCGTCCGGGCCAGCTGATCGGCCTGCCCGATGAGGTCCGTGCGTTCGAGCACCCGGTCGACATCGGTTTTCGGAGCTCCCTGCACCCGTGCGAAGTAGCGCAGATTCGCCCGCACACTGAGGTCCTCGTAGATGCTCGCCGACTGGGTCATATAGCCGACGCGATGCCGCAGATTCGCCGAACCGGCAGGTCGGCCGAGCACCTGCACACGTCCGCCCGCGACGATCTGCACGCCGACGATCGCCCGCATCAGCGTCGTCTTCCCGCTGCCGCTGGGACCCAGCAGACCGACGATCGCACCCCTTGGCACATCTAGATCCAGTGAGTCGATGACGGTGGAACGTCCCCGCCGAATTGCCAGCCCTCGTGCTTCCACCGACTTATTCATCATGTGCTGAATATGACATCCGAGAGTGCTCCGGTCAAGGGTTCTCACGGAGAGATTTCATGACCGCCGCCCTGCCGCCGATGAGCGGTACGTGCACGACCGCCATTCGGGCTCACATCGAGTCGCCGACTCCATCGAGATGCCCCTGCACCGCCGGCGCCAGGCGCGCGGTGAGGTCGTCGACCGGCATCGATGCCAGCGGTTCGAGTTCGAGGACGTGACGAAACATGAGCGCACCCGCCATCTGCGTGAGGACGAGCGTGGCCCGCAAATCTGCTTCGGCGCGGTCGACGCCTCCGTCCGCGATCCTTCCCGCCACTGCTCCTTTGAGCTCGCGCAGGAGAAATTGCCTGATCAGTCGGCCGGCTGCCGAATCGCTCACCGCAGAACGCAGAACGGTCACCCCGATCGACTTCACGCTTGTCTGCTCCCAGGCGCTGAGCACCGTGTGCACGAGAGACTCGCCGAGGCGGTCGACCGAGACGTCCAAGGCCGAGCGGATGATGCGGTCCGGCCGCACGGGAAGCTTGACGACTTCCGCGAAAAGGCCGGCCTTGGACTCGAAATAGTGGTGGACGAGTGCGGAGTCGACCTGGGCACGACGGGCGATGCCGCGGATCGACGCCTTGTCATAGCCCTTCTCGGCGAACTCGGCCGAAGCGGCATCGGTGATCGCTGTCCGTGCGTCACTGCCGCTTTCCTTAGGTGGGCGCCCCCTCCGGCGGGGCCCCGGCTTCACATCCGCCATGCTCCCCAGAGTATCGTGAGGCCCAGTTGCAAAAGGTCTGCACAACGGTCCTCCGAACCGAGCAAAGGTCTGGGAAACGGGCCTCTGTTTGGTCAGAACCACCTCGGCGGGGGTCCTAGCGTGGATGTAGCAGCAGTCGTATGAAAGGTTTTTCGGTTCACATGTTCAGGCAGTCGTCGAAGTTGGCCAATGTCCTCTATGACATTCGAGGACCCGTCCTCGAAGAGGCCCAGGCGATGGAAGCCGCCGGGCACACGATCCTCAAGCTCAACATCGGCAACCCTGCCCCCTTCGGATTCGAAGCCCCCGAGGCGATCGTCCAGGACATCGCCGCGAACCTGCCGGTGACGCAGGGCTACTCCGACTCGCGGGGAATCCTCTCCGCCCGCCGCGCCGTCGTCCAGTACTACGAGACCCGCGGCATCCACAATCTCGGCACCGACGAGGTCTTCCTCGGCAACGGAGTCAGCGAGCTCATCACCCTCAGTCTGCAGGCCCTGTGCAACCCGGGGGACGAGATCCTCGTGCCCGGACCCGACTACCCGTTGTGGACCGCCTCGGTGGCGCTGTCCGGCGGCACCCCCGTCCACTACCGCTGCGCGGAAGAAGACGCCTGGCAGCCGGACCTGGACGACCTCGAATCCCGGATCACCGAACGCACCCGCGGAATCGTCGTCATCAACCCGAACAACCCGACCGGTGCGGTGTACTCGAAGGAGACGCTGCAGAAGATCGCCGACATCGCCCGCCGTCACGGTCTCATCGTCTTCTCCGACGAGATCTACGAGAAGATCACCTACAACGGCGTCGAACTCGTCAACATGGCCACTCTCACCGGCGACGACGTTCTGTGCCTGACCTTCTCCGGACTGTCGAAGGCCTACCGGGTCGCCGGCTACCGTTCCGGCTGGCTGGCGATCACCGGACCGCTGGAAGAGGCGCACAGCTACCTCGAGGGCATCAAGCTGCTCGCGAATATGCGCATGTGCTCGAACGTTCCGGCCCAGCACGCAATCCAAGCGGCCCTGGGCGGGAAGCAGTCGATCGACGACCTCGTTCTGCCGACCGGCCGCCTCGGCGCGCAGATGCAGGTCGCCTACGAGGGGCTCAACTCGATCGACGGTGTCTCGGCCCACCGGGCTGACGGTGCGCTGTACATGTTCGCAAAGCTCGATGTCGAGAAGTTCGGCATCACCGACGACGAGCAGTTCGCCCTCGACCTGCTGCGCGAACAGAAGATCCTCGTCTCCCACGGCACGGCCTTCAACTGGCCCAAGCCCGACCACTTCCGACTCGTCACCCTGCCGTCCGTCGAGGTGCTCACCGAGGCGATCGAACGCCTCGACACGTTCCTCTCCGGCTACCGGCAGGTCGCTCCGACGACGTGCGAGCTGCCCGTGGTGCGCGAGCCCGAGCACGCGGGAGCACCTGCGGCCGGCTGACGGCCACGACCGCTCAGGCGAAGCACCCATCCGATGCCGGGTGCGGCGGAGGCACCGAGCCCCTGCGACACTGGTCTCATGACAGAGATCGATGATGAGTCGGGGACCGTGTCCGCCACCGCCGTGGCCGAAATCGTCAGAGCTCTCTCCCGCGGGATAGATCTCGACCGGGCGGCCCTATCCCGTGGTCTCGGGGACCACCACGACCTCATCGAATCCTTCTCCGATCTGTCGGCGACCATGACCCGGTGGAAGCAGAAAGATCGCGAGCGTTCGGCTCTTTTGGAGAGCGCTTCAGAGCTCATCCGTGTGCGAGACACCGAGAAGCTGCTGCAGAAGCTCGTCGACCGTGCCCGAACACTCATCGGATGCGATATCGCCTACCTCTCCCAGTACTATCCGGAGACCGACGACCTGCGTGTTCAGGCAAGTCGCGGAGCGATCTCGGCGAATCTCAAAGAACTGCGTGTGCCTCCCGGCGTCGGACTGGCAGGACAGGTCGTGCGCGATCGCGCCGCACAGTGGACGTCGAACTACGATCTGACCCGGCTGCCGCACGAAAGACGCGTCGACTCCGCGGTGAAGGCCGAGCGCATGGAATCACTCCTCGGAGTGCCGATGGTCGTCGACGGCGAAGTCCTCGGCGCCCTCTTCGCGGCCAACCGCTACCCACATGACTTCACTACCGACGAGATCACCCTGCTGTCGGCTCTCGCGGACCACGCTTCCGTGGTGCTGAAGACGGCGCAGCTGATGGGAGACCTCGCAGAGGCGGCCCAAGCCTCCGCGGAAGCCGAGGAGACGGCAGCCGCGCAGGCCAGCACCCTCCAACGGCTCGTCGAGGTCGAGGAGCAGCTGACGCAGCTCGTCCTGCAGGGACAAGGAGTCCCCGCAGTTCTCGACGCTATCTCCGAATTACTCGAGGCCGACGTGATCGTCGTCGACAGCGGGCGTCTGGGCTCTCCGAGATTCCCCGCCGATGAGGCGTTCTTCGACGGCATCACGGTGGACGATGCTGACGTCCGAACGGCACTGAGTCACAGCCGGGCGACTGGCCGAAGCGCACAGGTCGCTGGTGCACAGCACATGTACGTCGCCTCGGTGGCGTCTCACCGCCGACAGCACAGCGCACTGTTCGTGCGTTTCAACGACGAACCGGCGGACGGCGACGCGAACATCGTCGCCCAGGCGGCGCAGACGCTAGCGCTCATCCGAATGAACGAACAAGCCCGGGCTGATGCCGAGAACCGAGTCCGTGGAGAACTCGCAGTCGACATCATTGCCGGCACTCGTGATCTCAGTGAGCTCGAGGCCCGTTCCCGAACCGGCAGCTTCAGCCTCTCCGGACCCTGGAGACTCATGACGATTCAGGGCGACATCGAAAACGATGACCGCATCGCCGCTCGCCTAGTCCGCGTCGAGCCGCGCATTCTCATGACGCAGCGATCCCCCGGGATCACGGTGCTCCTCCCCAGCGCCGTGATCCGCGACAGGCCCACCCTGGACACTCTGTTCGAAGAGTCGGGCTCCCTCGACAGTTCGCTGGTGATCATCTCCGACACCGATTACGACAGGAATCAGCTGCGCACTGCCGAGGACGAAATGTGGTCGTGCATCCGCATCCTCAATTCCCTCGGCATCAGCGAAGGAACCTTTCCCACGGAAGATTTCGCGCCTTACACCGCAATGTTCGGCACCGCGCCGGAGCAGACGGAGAGATTCATGCAACGGATGCTCGAGCCGCTGCGCCGATGGGACCGAACCCATTCAGCCGAGCTGATCTCGACGCTGCGGGAATACTTCGAGTCCGGGATGAACATCCGCAGAACCGCGATTCAGATGTCAGTGCATGTCAACACCGTCAAGCAACGGCTTGAGAGAGCCGATCTCGTGCTCGGTCAGGAGTGGAGGACACCGGAGCGGGCGTTCCGCCTCCAGGTCGCGCTCCGCCTGGACAAGCTGAAGTCATCTTCCTAAGCTTCCATGTCTGGAACAGCCATAGCTGAGCGATATTCACATCCGAAAAAGACATGGCAGATTCCCGCGTGCATTGTTTGACTGATATCTGCGGAGGAACTCCGACCGACAGGCGATGTCGGCCAATGACGACCTGACTGGAGATACACGATGGCAGTGAACAGCCGAATTGCCGACTTCCGAAATATGTCGGTCGATGATCGCAGGAAAGCCGTCGCAGCCTCGACTGGGCTCGACGCCGAACTGTTCAGCCAGCTCGATGCGGACGCTTTCGGTCCCGAAGACGCCGCCAACCTCAGCGAGAACATCTTCGGCGTGTTCTCGCTTCCGCTCGGCGCAGCCACCAACTTCACGATCAACGGCACCGACGTGCTCGTACCCATGGCAACCGAAGAGGCCTCGGTCATCGCCGCCGCCAGCAACGCAGCACGAATGGCACGTCCGCACGGCGGTTTCTTCACAAGCTCGACCGAGCCCGTCATGCAGGCACAGATCCAACTCATCAACGTGGCGGACCCGCAGGCCGCGCGCACACGTGTTCTCGAACGCCAAGCAGAGATCATCGACCTGGCCAATGCGCAGGATCCCAAGCTCGTCGAGGTCGGCGGCGGGGTCAAGGGCATCGAGGTCCGCCTCGTCGAGGCACGGACGATGACGTATGTTCTCGTCCACCTCCTCGTCGATGTTCGAGACGCAATGGGGGCGAATGCGGTCAACACGATGGCTGAGGCGGTCTCCGGAACCGTGGCAGCGATCGCCGGAGGTGACGCGCTCCTGCGCATCCTCACCAACAAGGCGGACCGTCGACTGTCTCGGGCACGGGCAGTCTTCGACAGGGATCTGCTCGGCGGAGACGAGGTCATCGACAACATCCTCCACGCATACGAACTCGCCGCAGCCGATCCCTATCGAGCGGCCACTCACAACAAGGGCATCATGAACGGCATCTCCGCGGTCGTCCTCGCCACCGGGAACGACACCCGCGCGGTCGAGGCCGGAGCGCACTCCCATGCGCTCGTAGACGGCCGCTACTCTTCCCTCTCGACGTTTGAGAGGAATGCCGACGGCGACCTGGTCGGCACCCTCGAGGTGCCCATGCCGGTCGGCCTTGTCGGGGGTGCCACCAAGGTCCATCCCGCCGCGCGCACAGCACTGCAGATCGGCGAAGTGGCGAGCGCACAGGATCTCGCCGAGATGATCGTCGCCGCCGGCTTGGCGCAGAACCTCGCGGCACTGCGAGTTCTCGCCACCGAGGGCGTGCAGCGCGGACACATGTCACTTCATGCGAAGAACCTCGCGGCCTCTGCCGGAGCGAACGCCGAGGAGACAGCGATCATCGTGGACCGCCTGATCAAGGAGAGGGCCTTCCGGTTCGACAGGGTCCAGTCAATCCTCGACGAACTCCGCTCCGGTGTGTCGCGATGACGGCACAGCTTCCACAGCAGTTCGCGTCGTCGAACCTGCCGACCGAAGTCAGTATCTGCGAAGTCAGCGCTCGAGATGGTCTGCAGTCGCAAGCACGTACACTGCCTGTCTCAACACGGCTCGAACTGATTCGGCGGCTCTCCGGAGCCGGCCTGAAGACCATCGAAGCCGGAAGCTTCGTCTCTCCGCGGGCCGTTCCCCAGATGGCCGACACCCGATCGGTGCTCGCCGGGCTCGACCTGGACTCCGAAGTCGCGTTCCCCGTCCTCATCCCAAACCAGCGCGGTCTCGATGATGCCGTTGCGGCGGGAACGAAGGATGCCTCGGTCTTCATCAGCGTCACCGAATCGTTCGCGCAGGCCAACCTCGGCGGTTCCCTTCAGCACACCACCGATCGCAGCCTCGAGGTGGCACGCGCAGCGACTGTGGCGGGCCTGCGAGTGCGCGGCTATCTGTCGATGGTCTTCGGGGACCCCTGGGAAGGCGCGGTCGATCCTGATCGCGTCGCTACGGCTGCGCGTCGCCTCGTCGATGCCGGCTGCCTGACGATCTCGCTCGGCGATACCATCGGCACCGCGACTCCCGGTCATGTGACCGCTGTTCTTGATAGCCTGGTCGGCGCCGGGATT
Source organism: Brevibacterium sediminis (assembly GCF_024895295.1). NCBI lineage: Bacteria > Bacillati > Actinomycetota > Actinomycetes > Micrococcales > Brevibacteriaceae > Brevibacterium > Brevibacterium sediminis. The sequence continues at coordinate 38,159 of NZ_JAHQRN010000005.1, forward strand.
CCGATCGATCGGATCGCCCTGCACACCCACAACACCTATGGCCAGGCGCTTGCGAATGTCTATTCCGCGCTTCAAGCAGGTGTCAGTCAGTTCGACGCATCGGCAGGAGGGATCGGTGGCTGCCCCTTCGCCCGCACAGCTTCCGGAAACCTGGCCACTGAGGATCTTCTCTGGATGCTTCAGGGGCTGGGCATCTCCACCGGCGTCGACAACGAGGCCGTGGCTTCGATCAGCCAGTGGCTGGGCGAGCAGCTCGGCATTCCGCTTCCATCCGCAACATCCTCGGCCATCCTCGGCCGGTAGTTCCATCGTTCACGTTCCCGACAGCCGTCGGCCGACAGAAGGCAGGCAATGATGCCGCAATTGCTCGAGGTGTGGAATGACACCGTCGACCCCAGACATCTCATCGGCGGTATCGCCATAGCCGTCGGGACAGCAGTCCCGGCCTACCTCATCGCCGATCATCTCTTCGCTGCCGGAGACGATGAAGCGCTGGGTCACTCCTATGCGCTCCTCGTCGGCATCGTCGGCTGCATCGTCGGCGCCGTGATCTCCGGATTTCTGTTCAAACCCAAGAGAGTGATCACCACCTCGGCGGCCGACACCCGCAACCGGCAGGAGATCATCGACGAGGTCGTCGAGGAATACGGGGATCTCGGCGACCCCCGCGACCTCGGTCCGGCGGTTCAGGCAGAAGTCCGAGCCCTCGGTCTCTTCGACGCCCTCGTCGACAACCATGAGGCGCGCATCCGTGAGAAGGGTGGGCACCAGTGACCGCGGAACTCATCGAACCAGTACTGTGGGCCGTCGGGATGGCGCTTCTCTCCGGGGTGCTCTTCACCGGAATCGGACTGATCTCGGGCACGGACGAGACGGCGATCGTGGCACCGCTGGCGCTGCTTGTCATCCTCATCGGGGTGCCTCCTGCCGGGGTGCTCGCGTTCTTCCTCGCCGCGATCATTGCCAAACACATCTCCCACGCCGTGCCGACAACTCTCCTCGGAATTCCCGGTGACACCACGGCAGTGCCGATGCTGCGTGAGGCGCAGCTGCTGAGGTCTCTCGGAATCCCGCATATCGCACTTCAGAAGGCGATCTCCGGAGGAGTCGTCTCAGTTGCCATTGCCATTCCGCTGTCGATCGTGTTCGCCCTCGTACTCACCCCTTTCGCCGAGGCGATCGGCGCTGCCGCTCCCTGGATCTTCATCGCCGCGGCCGTCCTCGTCGCCTATACCTCGAAGGGCAAGCTCGCTGCAGTTGCGGGGCTCGTCCCGTTCGTCCTGCTCATCGTCGGCTTGCAGGCCTTCATCATGGAGCAGAAGGAAGCGACCTTCACCACTTCGTTCTTCCTCGGCATCGCCACCGGGCCGCTCATCTTCGACCTGTTCGCTGCGCTCTCCCCCGCCGGACGCCGCTCGATGCAGCAGTCGGGCAAACGGGAATTCAATCTTGCTCCCGACGTCCGGCCCGCAGGGGGATCGAGGATGCCGAACCCCTTCAGGGTGCTGACCGGAAAGCAACTGGCATACACCAGCGGTTCAGCGGCGATCACCAGCGCGACCTTCGTCTTCTCCCCCGTGGCCATGGCTGTGCTCATGGGCGAGATCGTCGGAAGCCGGGTCAAGAACGGGTACGAACGACTCACCACCGTCATCACTGTCCGCAACGGAACCACAGAGTCGACCTATATCGCCGAGACTCTCATCCCGCTCATCGCGATCGGCCTGCCCCTGTCACCGATGGCAGCCGGTCCCGCAGGACCGCTGTTCAACGCTCCTCCTGTTTATACACTCGATACCGAGGCAGGGACGACGAACAACCTCCACGACCTGCTCACGACCGGACAGTTCGCGCTCTTCTCCGTGATCGCGGCGGTCATCGCGGTCGCCATCGCCTACCCATTCGTGATGACGAACGCTCACCGAGCGGCGACCTGGGTGATGCGATCGGTCTCCCACGAGGCAATCATCGCTGGGTTCGCGGCTCTCATCTGCGTCATCTGCCTCTACGAAGGCGGTCTGCTGGCGCTCGGAGTGACGATCACCGTCGGCCTCGTCGGGGGACTCTTCAACCGGTTCATCGGCATGCACGCCGGCGTCCAGTTCATGGGCTACTACGTCGCGGTGCTCACCGTGCCCGCGATCCTCGCGCTGTGAGGCACGTTCTGACCGCCGCTCTGAAACCGCAGCATCACCGCCACTGCCGCGTGACGGTACGGACGTCGGCGACCACCTCGGTGATGGCGGAATTGTGCGCATCGACGATCGGATCGTGACGCGCGCGCCCCTGTGGTCGCGAGGACCGGGAGACGAGCAGGACGTCACGGCGGCAGTCGCTGAGCGGCATCGGGATGACGGTGATGTCCGGGTCGGTCGACAGTGATGACTCGGGGATCATCGCCACCGCCAGACCGGCCGAGATCATCCGGTTGATGGCCGCATAGTCATCCATCCGCATCCCCACGCGGGGTTCGAAGCCCGCGGACAGACAGAAGGAGCGGACCACCTCGTCGATGGCGTCACCGGGGTCGATGCTGAACGCCCAGGTCTGCGACACGAGCACGGCGAGGTCGGGCATGCCGTGGGAATCGCGCTCGATCGGCCCGATCGAGCGCGGCACGCACAGGAACAGCCTCTCCGAATACAGGTGCGCGGCAGTCAGCGTCGCCGGGATCCACGTCCGGTCGAGATCGGTCGACACGAGAAGCGCGAGGTCGAGGTCCCCGGACTCGAGCCGGGAGACGAGCTTCGCGTGCTCGTCCATCGTCACATCCAGGGCCGCGGTGAGCACGTCGGTCCGGTCACCGGCGACCGCCTCGTCACGGGTCTGCCACCTCGGGCGAGCCTGCAGCTGATCGTGGAGGCGCGGGATGACGCGAGCACCGACGGTGGGCACGGCCCCGATGCGCACCGGCACGGCCTGAGATTCTCGCCAGAGAGCCACCTCGGCGCCGAGGCGCTGGCACAGTCCGAGGATCTCCACGGCTCGGGTCACCACGAGGCTGCCCACGGTCGTCGGCTGTGATCCGCGCGGTGTGCGATCGAGCAGAGTCGCGCCGAGGGCACGCTCGAGATTGCGCAGATGATGATTGACCGTCGGCTGGCTCCACTGCAGCGCGGCAGCGGCCGCGGCGACGGATCCGGTGTCGGCCACGGCGCGCAGAGCGGTGAGGCCGCGGGTATCGAGTGGTTCCATTGATCTCCCCCATTGAGTTCAATACTGACTATAGAGCAACAGAGGAAAGTTGCTATTCTCTCGTACCTGCTCGCCTCCTTAATCTGGACGCATGACCGTGCACCAGGACTCCCCCATGCCCCCGGCCCCGCACTCCTCCTCGGGGTCGCCGATGCATCCTGCCCTCACGCAGTCACGCGCGCCCTATGCCGAAGCTCTGGCGCACGCGGCCGACCGCAACTCGCTGTTCCTGTCCACCCCCGGACACGGAGGCACGACCGAGGGCATCTCCGCAGGTCAAGCCGAATTCTTCGGCGAGCACACCCTCTCCCTGGACATCCCCCCGCTCTTCGACGGAATCGACCTCGGCGTCGACACCCCGAAGGACGAAGCCCTGCAATTGGCCGCCGAGGCCTGGGGCGCCCGCCGCACCTGGTTCCTCACCAACGGCTCCTCGCAGGGCAACCGCATGGCCGCCCTGGCCATCGGCACCCTCGGGTCCGGCGTCGTCGCCCAGCGCAGCGCGCATTCGAGCTTCATCGACGGAATCGTGCTGGCCGGGCTCAACCCCGGCTTCGTCTACCCCAACGTCGACGAAGTCAACGGCATCGCCCACGGTGTCACCCCCGACGCCCTGCGCCTGGCCATCCGCAATCACCCCGAGCCGGTGACCGCCGTCTACCTCGTGACCCCGAGCTACTTCGGCGCTGTGGCCGACGTCGAAGCCCTCGCCGAGGCGGCCCACGAAGCAGGCGCGGCACTGATCGTCGACGCCGCCTGGGGTGCCCACTTCGGATTCCACCCTGACCTGCCGGCCTCCCCCGTCACCCAGGGCGCCGACATCGTCATCATGAGCACGCACAAACTCGCAGGCTCGCTCACCCAGTCCGCGCTCCTCCACCTCGGCGACACCGAATTCGCCGATCGCCTCGAACCGGCGCTGGCCCGGGCCTTTATGATGACCGCTTCGACGAGCGAGAACGCCCATCTCATGGCTTCGATCGACCTCGCCCGCCGCGCACTCATGACCTCGACCGAGGCGATCACGGATTCGCTGGAGAACATCCGCCACATCCGTGCGCAGATCGAAGCCACCGACCGCTACCACCTGTTGTCCGGCGAGTTCCTCGGTCATGCCGATGTCGTCGACATCGACCCGTTCCGCCTGCCCATCGACATCACAGCCACCGGACTCGACGGTCACACGGTGCGCAAACGCCTGGCCGAGGAATTCGACATCTTCCCCGAGATGTCGACGGCGACCACCCTCGTCGCCCTCATCGGCATCGGCAAGTCCCCGGACATCGGCCGCCTCATCGATGCCCTGGAGACCCTGCGACTCGAAACCACGGACTCCGCCATGGCGACGAGCCCGGCAGCCTCCCTCCCGCCGCTGCCCACGGCCGGCCGGTTGGCGATGACACCGCGTGAGGCGTACTTCGCCGATTCCGAACTCGTCACCGCCGCCGAGGCGGTCGGACGGGTGAGCGTGAGCTCGCTGGCCGCGTACCCGCCCGGCATCCCCAATGTCCTGCCCGGCGAGGAGATCACCGCCGACACCGTCGACTTCCTCCAAGCCGTGGCGGCGAGTCCGTCCGGCCACGTCCGCGGCGCCGTCGATCCCGGCCTCGCGACCTATCGCGTCGTCAGGAACTGATCTTCGCGCAGTCACCGTCCACCCCGTGTCCGCCGGTCGCTGCCGACAACGCCACTGGACAAGTGCCACTGCGAATTAGGCAACATCTTTCTTGCGTATTTTCTGGACCACTGGACGAATTTCAACGAAGGCAACTACCCTCGGGCGCATTCGGCGTGAACTGTGTCACAATTTTTATTGACACTCCCTGAGTACCAAGCAAGGATGTTCTGCATTGTCGAAATCCGACAGCAACTGCCGCGCAGAGTTCGCACCATTCCGGCGACTCGGCCCTGCAACTTGCCTAGCAGCAGCTGAAACGAGGAACCACTGATGTCAGAAGGCCACGACAGACCCGCGCAGAAAGACAAGAAGCCGACCCGCAAGGAACGGCGTGCAATAAAGAAACAGAAGCGGTTCGAGGCCGATGACTGCATCGTCGTCGAAACCAAATCGATCCGCACCGCCATCGGCGGCACCACAGTCGGCAACTTCATGGAATGGTTCGACTTCGGCGTCTACGGCTACCTGGCGGTGACGATGACCTCCGTCTTCACCGAAGGCATGGACCGACAGATGGGTCTGCTCGTGACCCTCCTCGGCTTCGCCGTGTCCTTCCTCGTCCGCCCGCTCGGCGGCATGGTGCTCGGACCGCTGGGTGACAAGATCGGCCGCCAGAAGGTCCTGTTCTTCACGATGGCCACGATGGCCACCGCCACCGCCCTCATCGGCGTCCTGCCCACCGCGGCCCAGGTCGGCCTGTGGGTGATCGTCCCCCTCTACCTGCTCAAGATGATCCAGGGCTTCTCCACCGGCGGCGAGTACGCCGGTGCCACCACCTATGTCTCGGAGTTCGCTCCGGACAAGTCCCGCGGCTACTGGGCCTCCTGGCTCGATGTCGGCTCTTACCTGGGCTTCGCCGCCGGTGCCGGAACCGTGGCTCTCACGACCGTGATCACCACGTCCATCAACGGCGAGAACGCCATGCTCGACGGCGGCTGGAGGATCCCGTTCCTCATCGCCATCCCGCTCGGCGCCGTCGCCATCTGGTTCCGTCTGAAGATCCCGGAGACCCCGAGCTTCGAATCGAGCGAGGAAGCCGGCCGCGACGTCAAGGTCAAGGACGACAAGTACGCCCGCCACGGCCTCATCGGCGTCATCCGTCACTTCTGGAAAGAGATCCTCATCGGCATCGCCGTCGTCGCAGGCTCCCAGACGGTCGGCTACGCGCTGACGAGCTTCATGCCCACCTACCTGGAGGAGACCGTCAAGGTCTCGAATGTCCAGGCGGCCGTGGCCACGATCCCGGTCCTCGTCGTCATGTCGCTGTGCCTGCCGCTCATCGGCAAACTCTCCGACAAGATGGGCCGCAAGTTCGTCTTCCTGGCAGCAGCCATCATGACGATCGTCCTCATCGTTCCCGCGTTCGCCGTCATGCAGATCGGTGAGATGTGGGCAGTGATGGTGGCTCTGTTCATGGTCGCCCTGCCCGCCGGGTTCTACATCGCCTGCCTGGCCTCGACCCTGCCGGCGCTGTTCCCGACCGCGTCGCGCTACGGTGCGATGGGCCTGACGTTCAACCTCGGCGTCTCTCTGTTCGGCGGCACCACGCCGCTGTTCGCCCAGGCGCTCATCGATGTCACCGGCAACTCGTACATGCCCGCGTTCTACATCATGTTCTTCTCGGTCGCCGCACTCGTCGCCGTGCTGCTCATGAAGGAATCGGCGCACCGACCGCTGCCGGGCTCGTTCCCGACGGTGAACACCCACGAGGAGGCCGAGGAGCTGGCTCGCACTCAGGCCGACAACCCGGATATGGACATCGAGTCCATGCCGATCGTCGACATCGACCCCGACAAGGCACCCGCCTGATCGAGGTGAGAACCTGATCGACTGCGATACCTGATCGAGTGAAACGACACTGGGCCGTCCCGTTTCGGGGCGGCCCAGCGTCGTTTCGTCGTTTCTCGGCTCGCACTACAGCCGATTGAGACAACCAGCCCACTCTGAGCTGAGCAGCCCATGTTCGAAACTGGGCTACTCAGCCGAAACTGGGCTGTTGTGACAGTGACGAATCAGCCTTCGCCGTCGGCTGTGGCCGGGACGCGTTTGAAGAAGTAGAGGTTCGACGTGACGAGGTCGGCCGCCTCGGCGGCGTCCCCGGACTCGATGAGGTCGACGATCCTCGGCAGCTCGCGAGCGGAATCGACCGCGATGGCCCCGATCTGATCCTGGTGCCGGTAGAGGCGTGACTGATCGCGCAGGCGCAGGCTGATCGCGGCGGCACGCCCGCCGAGGCCGTGCTCGAGCAGAGCCTCATGGAACCTGCGGTCCTGCGTGTAGAAATCGGCAAACTCGCCGGCCTCGGCCGCGTCCACGGTCGCCTCGGCGAGTTCGCGCAGTCGGACGATCGCCTCGGATTTGGTCGCTGCCTCGCCGGTCTCGGTCACCGAACCGTCCGTCACCGCCTGCACACCGTCAGCTCTCAGGCCGCGACCGACGATGTCATCGCTGCCGGCCTCGGCCAGACTGCGGGCGGCGGGGACAGCGAGAAGAACGCGGATGGCGATGATCTCCTCGAGGTCCGCCTCGGTGATGGTGACCAGACGGAAGCCGCGATTGGGCACGGCCTCGACGGTCCCCTCGGTGACGAGCGCCATCATCGCCTCGCGCACCGGGCTGAGTGAGATGCCGAGCTGCTTGGCCAGGCCCGCTGCCGAATAGATGCGATCCTCGGCGAGCTCACCTGAGGTGATGGCATCGCGGATGATGCCCAGTGCCTGCTCGCGCAGCGATTCGGCCTGCGGTCTCACTCGCTCCATCGCACACTCCCCTTCGAATCATGGTCGGCGACTATTGACAGCATAACCGCGAGATCGCACCATTGAACTAAGTAGTCGGTAACCGATTACCCACCCGGACTCCCCACGGAGTCGAACCCACAGTGACGTTCCTGCAATGAAGGAGGAACCCATGACCGCCGACCCCGCAACCGGCACACCCGCACCGACCACGTCTGCGACCGACGTGTCCGCCGATCCGCTGCTCCAGCCCTTCGAACTCGGCAGACTCACGCTGCGCAACCGCATCGTCTCGACCTCGCACGAGCCCGCGTACACCGAACTCGGCATGCCGAAGGACCGCTACCGCCTCTATCACCGGGAGAAGGCCCGCGGCGGTGTCGGCCTGACGATGATCGGCGGTTCGGCCATCGTGTCGAAGGACTCCCCTGCCGCGTTCGGCAATATCGACCTGTCCACCGACGAGGTGGTTCCGTGGCTGTCCGCGATCGCTGACGACTGCCACGACGAGGGCGCGGCGATCATGATCCAGGCGACCCATCTGGGCCACCGATCCTCGAACTTCGCCGGCGACTGGCTGCCGCTGGTCTCGGCCTCTCGGACCCGGGAGGCTGCGCACCGGTCGTTCACCAAGGCGCTCGAGGACTTCGATATGGATCGCATCGTCGCGGACTTCGCGTCCGCCGCCGAACGCGTCGCCGCCGCCGGATTCGACGGACTCGAGGTCATGCACGCCGGTCACCTGCTCGATTCCTTCCTCGCCCCGTGGCTCAACGACCGCGACGACGAGTACTCCGGCGGACTGGAGAATCTCATCAAGTTCCCGATGCGCATCATCGACGCCGTGCGTGCATCAGTTCCCAACGACTTCGTCCTCGGCATCCGCATGGCCGTCGACGAGCGCCGCGAAGACGGCATGGACGAAGCGAGGGCCACCGAGATCCTCCGGACCTACACCGATCACGGCATCGATTTCCTCAACCTCAACGTCGGGATGATCAACTCGGACCGTCAGCTCGCCGAGGCGATCCCCGGCATGGGCACCCCCTCGGCCCCCTGGCTCGAGACCTGCCGTCGCATCCGCGAGGCCATCGACATCCCCGTCCTCCACGCCGCACGCATCTCCGACGCCGCGACCGCCCGGTTCGCGATCGCCGATGGCTGCCTCGACCTCGTCGGGATGACCCGGGCGCAGCTGGCCGACCCGCACCTGGCGCGCAAGGTGGCCGAAGGACGTGAGGACGATATCCGTCCCTGCGTCGGCGCCAACATGTGCCTCGACTCCATCTACACCTCCGGTTCGGCCACCTGCATCCACAATCCCGCTACCGGCCGGGAGGCCGATCTGCCGCAGGAGGTTCCCCACGACGTCACGACCGGGCCCAAACATGTCGTCATCATCGGCGCCGGTCCGGCCGGGCTCGAAGCCGCCCGTGTCGCGGCCGTGCGCGGTCACCGGGTGACCCTGCTCGAGGCCGAGGACACCCCCGGCGGGCAGGTCCGCATCGCCGCTCGCTCGCAGCGCCGCCGCGATCTCATCGGCATCATCGACTGGCGTGTCCAGCAGTGCAGGAAGCACGGCGTCGACCTGCGACTGAACACCTTCGCCGAGGCGGACGACATCCTCGCACTCGACCCTGACGTCGTCATCGTCGCCACCGGAGGGGTTCCCGATGCCGGGTATCCCTTCCGTGAACAGGGCCCGAGCTTCGACGTCTGGGACGTCATGGACGACCGACTCAAGTCGAAGCAGCGGGTGCTCGTCTTCGACGACCATGGGTTCTATCCGGCGCTCGACGCCGTCGAACGCCTGGCCCGAGCCGGCCAGCAGGTCACCTATGTCAGCCCCGAACGCACGATCGGCATCGACGTGGGGTCGATGAACTCTCCCGCCTATCTTCAGGTGTTCTCCGAATTCGGAGTCGAGGTCCGCCTCGGCGAACGGTTGGCGACGAAGCCGCGGATCGAGGGGAAGGAGATCGTGGCGGTGCTGCGCAACGACTATTCGGATCGGGAGGCGGAGGTCGTCACCGATGCGGTGGTCGTCGATTTCGGGACGACGCCGAACGATGAGGTCTATTTCGAGCTCAAGTCGCGGTCGGCGAACCACGGGGCGACGGATCTTGAGGCGTGGGTACACGGACGCCCGCAGCTGGAATACTTCGGCGCGACGAGCACTCACCCAGGTGCGACGGCAGTCGCGGAACCGACGACCGCAACCACCTCCGCTGAGGCGGGGCACCCATTCACGCTGTACCGTATCGGTGATGCCGTCGCCTCCCGCAATGTGCATGCGGCGGTGCTGGAAGGACTGAGAGTGGGAATGGGGCTGTGAACACGATCTGCACGAGCGTGGACTTCCATACCGCCGGCGAACCGTTCCGAATCGTCGCCGAACCCCCGGCCGAGATCCCCGGCGCGAGCGTGTCGCAGCGTCGGGAACTGGCCGTGCCGGGCTCGGAAGTCGATGATCTGCGCAGGCTGCTGTGCTTCGAACCGCGCGGTCATGCGGACATGTACGGCGGATTCATCACCGAACCCGATGACGACGGGGCCGATTTCGGGGTCCTGTTCTGGCACAAGGACGGCTTCTCCACGGCCTGCGGCCACGGGACGATGGCGCTCGGCGCATGGGCAGTGTCCTCCGGGATCGTCGCCGTCGATCCGTCCGGGACCACGGAGGTCACGATCGACGTACCCTCGGGTCGAGTGCGCGCGCATGTGCACACGGACGCCGAGGGGAGGGCCACCTCGGTGGACTTCGTCAACGTGCCCAGCCGGCCCGTCGCCTCTGGCATCACGGTGGATACGAGCCTGGGCCCGGTGTCGGTCGATCTCGCGTGGGGTGGGGCGATCTATGCGCTCGTCGATACCGCGCAATTAGACACTGCGGCCGGTTCCGCCCAGGCCGACGAGGTGGGCCGCCTCGGTGAGGTGAGTTGCGAAGTCGTGCCCGAGAACCTCACCGCGCTCATCACCGTGGGCCGGGAGATCAAGGCGGGTCTCGCCGATCATCCGGACACCGTCCACCCCGAGGATGACCGGCTCTCCGGGGTGTACGGCACGATCTTCGTCGACCGGTTCGGCACGCTGCCCAGCGGCGAACTGCATCAGCGCAATGTCACGGTCTTCGCCGACGGTCAGGTCGACCGATCGCCGTGCGGATCGGGAACGGCGGCTCGAGTCGCCGCTCTCCACGCCGCCGGTGAGCTTCGCCCGGGGCAGACGCTCGTCCATGAGTCGATCGTCGGCACTCGATTCCGGGCGCGAGTGCTCGAAGAGACCGATGACGGCGTCGTCCCGGTCGTCACCGGCAGCGCCTACCGGGTGGCCACCTCGACGTTCGAGGTCGACCCGCTCGATGATCTCGTGCCCGGGTTCGTGCTGCGCTGAGTCTCTGCTCCTCCTCGATCAGTGTTCGAGGATGATCTTTCCGGTCGTCGCCCGGGATTCGAGTGCTGTGAAGGCGGCGGCCACCTCGGCGAGGGGGAATCGGTCGCCGATGTGAACGGTGAGGTCTCCGCTGCGGATCCATTCGAAGATCTCGTCGGTGCGCGAGCGCAGCTCCTCGGGCGTCCTGACGTGGTCAACGACGGTCGGTCGGGTGAGGAAGAGGGAGCCGGAGGCGCTGAGGGTGTTGACGTCGACGGCGGGAACGGGGCCGCTGGCATTGCCGACTACAACGAGGGTCCCGCGCGTGCGCAGGGCCTTGAGGTCGCCTTCGAAGGTCGTCGCGCCGACGCCGTCGAAGATCACCGAGGCTCCTTCTCCATCTGAGACCTCCCGGACCTTCTCAGCGAAGTCGTCGTAGCCGAAGACGTGGGCGGCGCCATTGGCCCGGGCGATCTCGGCCTTCTCTTCGGTCGAGGTCGTGCCGATCACGGTGGCGCCCTTGGCCGCGGCGATCTGCGTGAGCATCTGCCCGAGCCCGCCGGCCGCGGCATGGACGACCACGACGTCGCCGGATGCGACCGGGTAGGTGTCAGTGATCAGGTAGTGGGCGGTGATGCCCTGCATGAGTGCCGCAACAGCGGTCTCATCATCGATGTCATCCGGCAGCGGCACGGCTTTGTCCGCCCTGACGAGGGCAGTGGATGAGAAGCTGCCCTGTCCACCGGTCATCCAGCCGACGCGATCGCCGACGGAGAAGCCGTCGACTCCGGCGCCCACGGCGGTGACCGTGCCGACCCCTTCGACTCCTGGGGCGAACGGTGCTGTGACCGGTGTCCCTCCGCGGCGCTGGACGACGTCGAGGAAATTCACCCCGGCCAGACTCAGGCCGACCTGCAGCTGACCATCGGCCGGCGCAGCGGCACCCGCTGGTGAGCCGTCGGTGACCTCGTACTTCTCGGGTCCCCCGTGTTCGTTGACGATGATCGATGCCATTGCTGCCTCCTCGAAGTCGAATCCGATCCGGACTATAGTCCGTATATGGACGACATTAACGGACCGCAGTCCGGTTATGGAAGAGGAAACGAGAAATTCCTCCCTTTGGTCCCCTCGCAGGCTCCGCTGCGCGCCGATGCGCAGCGCAATCGGAGAAAGATCCTCGATGCCGCGACCGACCTCGTGGCCGACAAAGGAGTGGACGGGCTGACGATGGATGAGCTGGCACGACTGGCAGGAGTCGGCAAGGGCACCCTCTACCGCAACTTCACCGACAAACCCGGGATCGCCTCGGCTCTGCTCGACGACCGGGTCCGGGACATGCACGCCCGCATGCTCGAGGGCCCTCCGCCTCTGGGCCCGGGCGCTCCGGGAGGCGAGCGCCTCACCGCTTTCGTCGATGCGTACCTGCGGCACATCGCCGGCAACCTCGACCTCGTCCTCCTCACCGAGAGCAGCTCGCCGAAAGGCCGGTTCGACCGGCAGAGCTACCCCTTCTGGCGACGTCACGTGGAGATCCTCATCGCCGAGATGTGGACGGCCACGGCTCCCGAGCCGACAGATGCGAATCCGTCCGATCCGGTCCGGACTCGCGCCGAGGCGGTCATGGCGGTCCTGTCCGCCGCGCAGCTCGATCAGTGGCTGAACAGGCAGGGCCGCACCCTCGAGGAGCTCATTCCGCAGATCCAGGCGATCGTCTCCGCCATCGCCGCTCCATAGAGGTCGACACGCCGATTCCCGCATCGCAACGACAAGACCTGTTGCGAATAGAATGACAGGTGTAATCCAGGTCACACTGCGAAGGGGTGGGTGTGGGCAAGTACATCCTCCGGCGTGTGCTGCTGATGATTCCGATCGTTCTCGGTGTCGCCACGCTGGCCTTCATCCTCATGAAGCTGGCACCGGGCGATCCAGCAGCCGCATACCTCGGCGATAAAGCCACTCCGGAGAACGTCGCTCAGCTTCGTCAGGCCTGGGGCCTGGACGAACCGATGATCATCCAGTACTTCCAGTTCCTCGCAGGCCTCCTCGTCGGTGACTTCGGGCAGTCGTTCATCTTCCAGACATCCGTCCTCGAGCTGCTGAAGCTCCGGATGCCGGCCACCCTGCTGCTCATGCTCGTGTCTCTGGTGTTCGCTGTCGTCATCTCCGTCCCGCTGTCACTGTGGGTGGCCGCAAAGAGATCAGCCGCCTCGGCGATCGTGTCCAGGGTCTTCGCCGCCACCGTCCAGGGCATGCCGGCGTTCTTCGTCGGCACCCTGCTCATCCTCGTCCTCGGCGTGAACCTGGGAATCTTCCCGGTCGGCGGCTACGGCAGCAACTTCGGTGAGCACCTCTACTCCCTCGTCCTGCCCGGACTCGCTGTCGCGTTGACGATCTGCCCCGTGCTCATCCGCAGCCTCACGGCGGCACTGAACGATTCGATGTCGGCCGAGTACACGAACTTCGCCCTGTCGAAGGGTCTGAGCCGGAAGCGGACGGTCATCGACTATGCCTTCCGCAACGCCGGAATCACAGGTGTTTCGATCCTCGGCATCCAGGTCGGCCACCTCGTCGGCGGTGCCCTCGTCGTAGAGAACGTCTTCGCGATCCCCGGTGTCGGCTCGCTCCTCATGGAAGCCGTCCTCGCTCGCGACTACGACGTCGTGCAGGCGCTGACTGTGATCTTCGGTGTCCTCGTCGTCCTCGTCTACCTGCTCACCGATGTCGTCTACAGCATCGTCGATCCGCGCGTGCGGCTGGGGGCATGATGAGCGAACCGATGACCTCCCCCACGGCGACCGGAGCCGGTGGCCCCAATGGGAAACCGCCACGGACTCGCGGCGGCACTGCGTCCCGAGCGACGCCGACCGCGCGGTTCACGCTTCCCCTGCCGGCATTCCTGCGACGGCACAATCTGCAACTGTGGATCGGTGCGGTCATTCTCGGTGCGATGGTGCTGCTGCTCGCCGTCGGACCGCTCTTCGTCACCGACGACCCCAATCGGCAGGACCTGCTCAACACCTTCGCCCCGTCCTCGGTCGCGCACCCGTTGGGCACCGATCAGCTCGGACGAGACGTCCTCTCCCGTTTCCTTCACGGCGGTCGCGTCGACCTCATCGTCGCTGTCGTCGCCGTCATCGTGCCCTTCATCCTCGGTACGGTCCTCGGTTCGCTGGCCGGGTACTTCGGTCGCTGGGTCGACATCGTCATCATGCGCCTGGCCGATATCGTCTCGGCCTTCCCGTTCTACGTCCTGGTCATCGTGCTCGTCTTCGTCATGGGCAACGGAATGGGCAGCATCTTCGTCGCCATCAGCGCCGTGTCCTGGGTGGCCTACGCCCGCATCGTCCGCGGCGAGGTGCTCGTCCTGAGAGAGCAGGAATTCATCTCCGCCTGTCGTGCCTCGGGTCTGAGCACTCCCCGGATCCTCACCCGCCACATCATTCCGAACACCGTCAGCCAGGGCGTCATCTATGCGATGAGTGACATCGTGCTCAACATCGGCGTCGTCGTCACCCTCAGCTACTTCGGCATGGGCATCGTCCCACCGACCGCCGACTGGGGTCAGATGATGAATGACGGTCAGCAGTACATGGGCACCGGCAACTACGGCCTCATCCTGTGGCCGGGGTTCGCCGTCGTCATCGTGTCCTTCGCGCTGGCGCTCATCGGCGACGGACTGACGAACACGCTGAAGCCGAAGAGGTGACCATGCCCATCCTCGAAGTGGACTCCCTCACCGTCGACATCGACGGAGAGGCCGGACGGCGTCGGATCCTCGACGACGTGTCGATCAGCCTCGAGGCCGGTGAGCCGATGGGTCTCGTCGGCGAATCGGGATCGGGCAAGTCGATGACGCTGCGCAGCATTCTCGGAATGCTCCCGCCCGGCGCCTCCGTCGTCGACGGAGAGATCCGGTTCGACGGTCGCAATATCCTCAGCTCCGGGCCGGGCGGACGATTCGACCAGCGCATCCGCGGCACCGGCATCTCGATGGTGTTCCAGGAACCGGCCATCGCGCTCAACCCGGTGATGAAGGTCGGCCGCCAGATCACCGATGCCATCGCCGAGCGCAGAGGACTGTCGAAGAAGCAGGCTCACGACCTCGCCGTTGAGCTCATGGACCGTGTCGGCATCACCGACCCCGACCGCAGAGCCAGGCACTACCCGTTCCAACTCTCGGGTGGCATGCGTCAGCGTGTGATGATCGCAGCGGCGTTGGCGCAGGAGCCGCAGGTGCTGCTCTGTGACGAACCGACGACGGCGCTCGACGTGACGATCCAGACACAGGTGCTCGATCTCTTCCGCACCATGCAGCAGGACGAGGGTCTCGGTCTGCTCTATGTCACCCATGACCTCGCGGTCGTCGCTCAGCTGTGCTCGTCGATCAGTGTGATGAAGGACGGGCAGATCGTCGAACACGGTGTGCTGCAGGAGGTCTTCGACGATCCCCAGGAGGAGTACACGCGTCGACTGCTGACAGCGACTCCGCGCATCGATGAGGACGTTGACGATGCGGGCCTTGCCGAGGAGACACGATGACCGAGACTCAGCCTTCGTCGGCACCGGTGCGCGGTCTGCGTGCCGAGAACGTCACCGTCACCTTCGGACGTGGTGACCGCGCCTTCACCGCGGTCGATTCCGCCGACCTGCAGGTCCGCCCCGGCGAGATCGTCGGACTCGTCGGCGAATCGGGTTCGGGAAAATCGACGCTGTCCCGAGTCATCTGCGGACTCCAGCGCGACTACGACGGCACGGTGAGCGTCGACGGTCGGGAGTTCGCACAGAAGCGCACGAGCGCACAGTGGCGGATCGTGCAGATGGTCTTCCAGGACCCCTTCGCCTCCCTCGACCCCCGTTATACGGTGCGGGCGACCCTCGCCGAGGTGATCCGCCATCATCGTCTCGCCTCCGGTGCCGCTCTGCGGGCCAGGTGTGCGGAGCTCATGGAGATGGTGCGGCTTCCCGAGGAGTTCCTCGACCGCACCCCGACCGCTATGTCGGGAGGGCAGAGGCAGAGGGTGGCGATCGCCCGAGCGCTTGCAGTCGAGCCCAGCATCATCGTCGCCGATGAGGCCGTCTCCGCCCTCGACGTCAGTGTTCAAGCTGAGATCGTCGCACTCTTCGCCCGACTGCGCGAGGAACTCGACCTGTCGATCCTCTTCATCTCCCATGACCTGGCGGTCGTCAAGAAGCTGTGCGAGCGGATCTACGTCGTCCACAACGGACGTCTCGTCGAAGAGAACACCACCGAGGAGATCTTCACGTCCCCGCGCGACGACTACACGAAGACACTGCTGAAGGCGATACCCACCTTCGACAGCGCTTACCTCGATCGGATCCGAAGAGGGGAAGGATGATGGCCAAGAGATTCGCAGCGGTGACTGCCGCGCTCTGCGCCTGCCTCCTGGTCCTCGCAGGGTGCAGTTCATCAGGAGAGAAGACCGCCCGGCCCGGAGGCGACCTCGTCTTCGCTCGCGCCGCCGATGCCACAACTCTGCTGCCGCCCACGACGACCCAGAATGAAGACATCTGGACGCTCCAGCAGGTCTACGAGACTCTCACGCTCAACAAACCCGACGGGTCCGGGGTCGAACCGGGGCTGGCAACCGATTGGGAGGAATCGAAGGACAAGATGTCCTGGACCTTCCACCTGCGCGAGGGAGTGAAATTCCACAGCGGCAAGACCCTCGACGCCGACGATGTCGTCTTCTCCCTGAACTATGCGCGGGATCAGGAGGATGAGAACAATCTCTGGGCAGCCGAATTCGACCCGATCAAAGACGTGAAGAAAGTCGATGACCACACGGTGCGCATTGACCTGAAGCAGCCGTGGGGTCCCCTGCCCAGCTATATGGCGCTGTTCGCGGCATCGATCTACCCCGATGACTTCGGCGGACACGACGCCGAGTACATGGCAGCGCACGCAGACGGCACCGGGCCGTTCGAGGTCGGCAGTTGGAATAAGGGACAGAGCCTCGAGCTGGTGAAGAATCCGGACTACTGGGAGGACGGCGTCCCCTCTCTGGATTCCGTGACCTTCAACGTCGTCGCCGATGACAACACTCGTCGCCTGCAGCTGCAGGGCGGCCAGGCCGACATCAATCAGGAGCCTGCTCCATTGAGCATGAGTCAGCTCTCGCGCTCACAGGACATCAATGCCCAGGCGTTCACCTCAACGAAGATCCTCTATTTCAACATCAACAACAAGGAGAAGGGCCTCGACGATCCCAAGCTGCGACGTGCCATGTCGTATGCGGTCGATCGCAAGTCCATCGTCGAGGTGGTCTACGCCGGTTACGCTGAGCCCGCGACCTCGTTCATCTCACCGGGCCTCGCCGGTCATGCGGACAAGGTCGACAGCAGCCAGTTCGACATGGAGAAGGCCAAGCAGCTGGTCAAGGAGTCGGATCATCCAGACGGTATCGACATCACCATCCAGATTCCCTCGGGTGTCGCCGATCGTGAGCTACTGGCGCAGATCGCCCAGCAGGCGTGGCAGGACATCGGCCTGACCGTTCACGTCCAAAAGCTCGACGACGCGACTCTGACGACGAACCGCACGAACGGAGACTTCCAAGTTCAGGTCAGCTATGCGACCTCCGACGTCTCCGACACCTCGCAGATGATCAACTTCCTCGCCGTCACCGACGACTCCGGAATCCGCTCCGGCTACGCGAATCCCAAGGTGGAGAAATGGGCGGAGGAGGCCGTGGCCGAAGAGGATCCGGAGAAGCAGAACGAGCTCTACGCCCAGATCCAGCAGCAGGTCGCCGACGAGGCCCCGATCGTACCGATCGCCTACCAGCGGGCCCTGTACGGAATGAGCCGGGATGTCGTCGGCTTCGAACCCTACGTGCTGGGCACCTATGGGCTGAAGGAGACGAAGCTCAAGCACTGAGCAGGCAGCTCACCTGTCGACGACGATATCGGTCAGCGGGGTCGAGCAGCAGGGCAGGAACTTGCCCGCGGCGATCTCCTTCGGCCGGATGCCTCCGGCGTGCTTCATCTCGACCTCCCCGCTGATGAGCACAGACTTGCAGGTTCCGCACGCGCCTTCCGAGCAGGATGAGGGCACGGACAGTCCGGCGTCCAAAGCAGAATCGAGGACGGTCGTGGTCTCGTCACAATCGACTACGCGCCCGGAGACCGCGAACTCGACGAGGTGGCTCACTCCAGTGCCGCCGCCGACGCCGGCTCCGACAGCTTTGGCTCTCGCACCTGACTTGGCCAAACGGTCGGCAGGTGACGTGGCGAAGACGAACGACTCCTCATGCATTCGCGCCGACGCCACCCCCGCCTCGGCGAGCAGGGGCCGCACCGCCTCCATATACGGACCCGGCCCACATACGAAGGTTTCGCGGTCGGCCGCGTCGGGGACCACCTCGGCGAGGGTGGACGCATCGATCCGACCCCGCCGACCGGCCCAGGGCTCGGCCCCGGAATCCCGGGAGCACAGAATGGTGACGCTGACTCCGGCGACCTCGGCGAGCTGTTCGAGCTCGGCACGGAAGATGATGTCGATCGGCGACGAGGCGCTGTGGACGAAGACGATGTCCGTGCCGAACCCTCCCTGTCTGGCTAACAGGCTGCGCACCATCGACATGATCGGGGTGATTCCGGAGCCGGCGGAGAGGAAGAGGTGTCGTTCGGCCTGGTGGAAGCTCGTGCTGAACAGTCCATAGGGCCCGTCCACGTGCAGCTGATCGCCGACCCGCACGTTGTCGTGCAGATGGGTCGACACCTCTCCCCCGGGCACGCGCTTGACCGTGATGGTGAAGATGTTCGTGCCGAAGGGCGCCGAGGAGATCGAGTAGCAGCGTTCGAGGCCGAGCTCGGGGATGCGCATCGTCACGTACTGACCCGGCGCGAAGTCGACGGCGGTCATCCAGCCCGCCCGCAGCTCGAAGGTCTTCACATCATGGGTCACCTGGGTGATGCCGGTGACCTCGACGGGGCCGGTGAGCAGTTCGGGATCGAGCTGAATTTCGGCGAGCACGGGACCAGCTGATTCTGCCGACACCCGGTCGATCGGCGCGGCGAGCGCGGGCTCGACTGCCGTATCGAAGACCGGCGGGGCAGCGGCCGCGGTTGCGGGTCGCTTGCCCCGAGTGGGCACTCGGAACGTCGCCTTGCCCACGGGCGTGGATGCAGCCTGGGCGAATGTCGAATGGCGGTACCTCATCGTCGCTCAGCTCCTTCCAACTGCACGGTCCGCTGTTCTCTATGGGCCTTGAGCCGTTCGATGTACCAGGTGACGAAGTCATCGACCTGCGATTCGGTGGGTGCGTAGGGACCGGGCACATATGCCGGCGACGAGATTCCCAGGTGCCCGCGTTCGCAGAAGGTCGCGTCCTGTTCGTTCGTCTTGAGCCACACCGTCGTGAGGTTGTCGAGCTCGTAGTCGACGCCCTCCTCCGCATCGGCGTGGACGAGCCAGGTCGTGCGCACCAGCGTCTTGTCCTCGGCCAACGGCAGCAGGCTGAACGTCACCACGTGGTCGCCCATCGCGTGGAACCACATATTCGGCTGCACGTGCAGCGAGGCCCGGCCCAGAACGAAGGTGTCGAGGTCACCCAACAATTTCGCCGAGGCGGCCGATCCGTCCATCGTGTACGACTCGCCTTTCCCGTCGAGAGCTGCCCGTTCGATCCGGAATCCGGTGGGCCGACCGCTCAGCTCCTCGACGAGGGCATAGGGCAGGCCGTTGCGGTCGCAGTCGGCATGAAGCTGATCCTCGGCGTCGAGGTACCGCTGGTACGCCGGCTGCAATCGCTTGGGAATCTCGTCTGGTTCGTAGCCGTAGGTGGGGAAGAACGTGCACGTCAGCTCCGGGTGGCCGGCTTCGCAGTGGTAGCACTCACGGTTGTTCTCCATGACGAGCTTCCAGTTCGAGTCCTCGATGAGGTCACTCTGCGCGGCCACCTTCGCCCCGGCGATGTCATGCCCGGTCAGATAGGGCTCGATGACCTCGGCCACCTCGTCGATATCATCGGGCGGAGTCGGGCTGAGGCAGATGAAGATGAGTCCGCCGATGACGCGAAGGTTCACGGAACGCAGAGAGAAGCAGCTCCGGTCGAAGCCGGGAGCTTGAACTCCTGCAGAGATGAGCTCTCCGGCAGGGGTGTAGGTCCATTGGTGGTAGCCGCACACGATGTTGCCCACCGAGCCGGACAGATCATTGAGCAGCCGAGTCCCCCGGTGACGGCAGACATTGTGGTGGGCACGGATCTCACCGTCGTCATCGCGGATGACGATGACGGAGTAGGCGCCGATGTCGACCGTGAGATAGTCACCGGGCTCGGGCACTTCGGCAACAGAGGCAACGAAGATCCAGGTCGAGGCGAAGATCGCCTCGATATCGCGGGAGAAGAACTCCGGGCTGATGTAGAACGGCGCCGCCAGCGAATAGCCGGGCACACGCTCGTCGATGAGCCGGTCGATATCGGTCCTGCCGTGCCCGCCCGAACCGTCAGCCGCACCCGACCCAGCAGGTCCGCTCGTGCTGGAATCGGTCCGCTTCTGCTCTGGCGCCAGAGTCAATTCGTCCACCACCTCGTCGTGTCTCGGCCGCGCCTGCTGTCGGCCCCTTCGCCGACCGCGACCGTGGAGTTCGTGCTCCTGCCCCCAGTGTCCGCCAGAGGTTTGCTGAAGAAAAGCGAATCTTCTTCATCCGAAACGTGCAATAATATTGCATGATCGATCCGCGTCTCCACGTCCTTCGGGTCCTTGCCGAAGTCGGCACTCTCACCGCGGCGGCACACCGCCTCGGATACACCCCTTCGGCCGTATCCCACCAGCTCAGAGGCCTGTCGAAAGATCTCGGCGTGCGCATCGTCGAACCGCGCGGTCGCGGACTCGTCCTCACCCGCGCCGGTCAGCTCCTCCTCGAGCGCTCTCAGGAGCTCTTCACCAGGTGGGAGGAGATCCGAGGCGAGCTCGACGGCCTAGGCACCAGCCGAGATACGCGCACCAGACGGCTGCGGCTGTGCGGCTTCTCCACTGCCGCGGCCGCCCTGCTTCCACCGACAGCTCTGACGGTGATGGAGCGATTCCCGGGTGCCGAGGTCACGATCATCGAAGCCGACCCCGAGGAGTGCTTCGACCTTCTCATCTCCGACCATGCCGACGTCGCCGTGGTCGTGGCCACCGACCCGCTGCCGCCGCGCAGCGATCCCCGCTTCGAGCAGTCGGCACTGTTCAGCGATCGCCTCGATCTGCTGGTTCCCGTCGGACACCGCCTGGCAGAGAAGTCAGCTGTGGCGTTGAGCGAGGCCGCCGAGGAGTCCTGGATCCTCGACCGGGCGGGTTCGCCGTATCACCGTCTGGTGCGCACGGCGTGTGCGGCTGCCGGTTTCCAACCGGAACAGGCCCATCAGTCTCGGGAGTGGGAGACGGGTGCGTCGTTGGTCTCGGCGGGACTCGGGGTCGCGCTCATTCCTCGCCTGGCACGCCTGCCGGACGGCTTCGATGTGGTGCGCGTGCCGCTGCGCGGTGATCCGGTGCCGTCACGGAAGATCCTCTCGGGCATCCGCCGCGGTTCGGGCGCTCAGCCGATCATCGCCTCGGCGTTGGAGGTCCTCCGGGAGTCTGCTGAAACGGCGGCCCACCAGGAGGCCTGACCATCCGGACCTGCGGTCGCATTCGACGCCGCTTCCGCACGACGACGGTGGTGAGGACGATCCCGGCGATCAGCACCAGAACGGAAACCACAGCCACAACGAAACCGGTGATGAAGAAGCCGGAGGCGAAATCGTCGAAGGCGTCGACGTTGCCGCCGCCTCCGAGGAGGAACAGGAACATCGGGATGACGAGGATGCACAGTCCCACCCCGAGACCGAGGACTCCGGCGATGATGAGGAGGATTCCCGGCACCACGGACGGTTTCTTCGCAGGCACACCTCCCGGCGGGAACCCACCGGGCTGGATCATCTGCGGGTGATGCGTCATCCGGGCCTCCTTCCTCTCCCCCAATCCTATCGGGGACTCGAAACCACGCCATGACCTGCGCGTAGAGTTGAAGCACATACTTCGAAAGACGGGCACCACGATGGACGATATGACCGCCGATGATCGGTCCAACCAGGTCGACAACGAAACTCGGACTTCCGCACCCGAGGACACGGCCGCCTCGGTGAGAGGTGGGACGCTCAAACGGACGATCGGCCTGAGCGAGCTCGTCTTCTTCGGACTCGTCTTCATCGGTCCCGCGGCCGCAGTCGGCGTATTCGGCACCCTCGATGCCCGCTCGGGCGGGGCCGTGGCACTCGTCTACATCGTCGCGACGATCGTCATGGCCTTCACCGCGGTCAGCTATATGCGCATGTCACGGGAGGTTCCCCGCGCGGGCACGGTGTTCGCCTACGCCTCGGCGGGAATCGGAAAACCGGCCGGTTTCGTCGCCGGCTGGATGATCCTCCTCGACTATCTCTTCATCCCCTCGGTCGCCTATCTGTTCACCGGGATCGCTCTGAACTCGATCTTCCCCGCGCTGCCCGTCTGGGTGTTCGTGGCCGTGGCCGTCATCCTTACCACCGGGCTCAATCTCGCCGGGGTCAAGGTCGCCTCCCGTGTGATCACCGGGGTCGTCCTCGCCGAGGTGGCCGTCCTCGCCCTGGTCCTCGTCCTCGGCATCGCCTACCTCGTCCAGCATGGGCCGACGCGGGGATGGTTGACCCCGCTGACCGGGGTCGATGCGTTCTCCGTGACAGCGGTGCTCGCTGCCGTGTCCGTGGCTGTCCTGTCGTATCTCGGCTTCGATTCGCTCGCAACATTCTCCGAGGAGGCCAAGGGCGGGCCGCGGATCGTCGGCCGTGCCACGCTGATCTGCCTCGTGCTCGCAGGTGTCTTCTTCGTCGCGCAGACCTGGGTGGGCAGTCTGCTCTCACCGTTGACTCCGGCGGACCTGCAGGCCGATCCCGCGCTCGAGGGAGCCGCCTACTACGACGCCGTCGACTCGACTCTCGGCCCGTGGCTGCACTGGCTGCTCGCCTTGGCCAAGGCCGTGGGCGCGGCGTTCTCCGCGATGATCGGTCAGGCCGCAGGCTCCCGCATCCTCATGGACATGGGACGATCCCGTCAGGTGCCGAAATTCCTCGCCGAGGTGGCCCCGAAGACCGGTGTTCCGTGGAAGGGAATACTCGTGGCCGCCGGCGGCAATGTGATCGTGGCCGGGTGGGCGGCGACCCGTGCCGATGGTCTCGACCAGCTGACCTCGATCGTCAACGTCGGGGCGCTGACGGCGTTCATCTTCCTTCAGGCCTCGGTGGTCGGATACTTCCTCGTGAAGAAGCAGGGCAGCGAGACTCCCAACTGGTTCAACCACGGCGTCATTCCGGTCATCGGCGCCGGTCTGCTCATCGCAGTGCTCGTCAGCGCAAACCCGCTGGCCCTGGTCATCGGGGCGGTCTGGCTCGTCATCGGCATTGCCGTGTTCGCGGTGAACAACCGGCGGCGCGCCCACGTCTGAGCCGGTCCGGCGGCCCATCATTCAGCCGCCGGTTGCGGGTGTGACCGGACGGACCGGCCCGGGAGTCTCAGTCCTGCAGGCGGGTCGTTCCTTCGTGGCCGCCGGAGGAGTTGAGCTGTTTGGCGTAGCAGCTGTCGGGGCCGAGTCCGTGCGATGAGCACCACGACAGGGCGTCCTCGGGGTCGTCGTAGCCGATGCCGACGACGGTGACCCAGAAATTGTCTTCCTTGAAGCTGCCGAAGTCGCCCGACCAGATGAGCTTCACGCGGGGGAACTCTTCGCGCAGCCCTTCGAATTCTTCGAGGATCGCTTCTTCGTCCCAGGTCTTCCCCTCGGCTTCGAGGCCGACCTTCTTCGAACTCAGCTGCGGCACCCATTTGCCGTTGAGTTCGCTCTTCGCTGTCTGTCCGTCGGAGTCGGCGAGCTGTTTGAGTGCCTTCTTCGGGTCGTCGGGAAGCGCCGATTCGGTCTCGGTGGGTTCGGGTGAATTGCTGGCCGCAGCCGAACCGTCATCGCTGGCGGCGTTCGTCGGCTCATCGGTGGAGGCGACATTGGCGGGGTCCTCGGAGTCCTTCGAGAAGAACGTCGCCGCGCCCCATCCGATGCCCCCTGCGAGGACGATGCCGACGACGACGAGGAGCGCGATCATCCCGCCGCGCTTCTTCTGCGCCGGCGGTCCGGCCTGCTGATACGGTCCCGGACCGTAGCCGTAGGGCTGCTGGTGTGCGGGCTGTCCGTTGCGATGAGGCGGGCCGCTCTGCGAGTGCGGGGTCTGGATATAGGGGCGCTGCGGCTGAGGTGACTGAGGAGGCGGCGGAGGTGTGCCCCATCCATTGCCCGACTGAGGCCCTGACTGCGGACTCGGCGGGGGTCCCGGCTGGGATCCGGGCTGCGAGGACCATTGGCTTCCCGACCGGTCGTTGACGTCCCATTCGTTCTCATCCCCACGCCCGGGAGGGTTCGTACTCATCCGTCACTCCAGATCGATCACGCCGTGTTTCAGAAAAAGTCCCAATATAGAACTTCTCTTGCATTAACAGCCTAATATAAGTTGTGAACTACACATGCTTGATCTGCTCAGTTGATTGTTTAGATGTGAATGACATTGCGGAGCTGTCGGGCAACTGCACTTGAGGACTGGGTATGCACGACGAATCCGACGAGACGACACCGACTGCCGCCGAGGATCCGAAGGATCAGACCGCCGAGGACCAGGAGAGTCCCGAAGACGAGGTTCCGGACGCCGCCGAGACCTCGGAAGATCCTGCAGCTCAGGACGATGAGGCCACCGAAGAGACCGCTCGCTGGGCGCCGCCGGAAGACGGCACGCCCACCACCGAGCAGACCGTCGACCCGTACCAACAAGACCCCTACCAGCAGGTGCCCAATCTGCAGGCGCCCTACCAGCAGGTCCCTCACCAGCAAGGCCCCTACCCGCAGGGCTCGGGTCCCTACCAGTCCGGTCCTGTGCCCTACCCCGCACCACCGGGCTACCCGGCGAATGCCCCGAAGTCGAAATTCGCCTCGGCGCTGGCAAAGGGAGCGACGTGGAAAACGGCCCTGATCCCGCCGGGGATCGCCCTCCTCGGCGGCATCATCGTCTCCATCATCCTCACCGTCATCCTCACGTCGATGTCGGAATTCGACTCGCTGACCGAGGAGACCGGCCTCAACCTCGACAGCCTCAACTACGCCCTGCCGTTCATCCTCATGGCTCTGTCGCTGTTCGGTTCGGCGGCGTTGCGCTTGGACATCAACGCCCCTGACACCTTCAACGCCCAACTGGGCATCTTCACCACCGGCGCACCCCTGGTGGTCACCATCGTCACCGTGGGTCTGCTGTGGTGGATGACGAAATTGAGCGAACGCCGCTCCCCCGCACCCAACCGAGTGTCCACGTGGATCCGCATCGGGGTCGCGACCCTGGCGATGACGCTCGTGCTCTTCCTCCTCCAGGTCATCTTCGCCGCCCGCGCCTCCGCCTTCGAAGAGGAAGGATCGTTCACCTTCACCTTCTCGGCGGTCACCGTCCGATCGTTCTTCCTGCCGATGCTCGTCATCCTCATCACGAGCATCGCCGGTCGTGTCGCCGGACATTTCAAGGGCACCGAGGCGATCGGTGCACCGTTCCTGCGCTGGGCTGTTCCGCCTCTGCTGGTGACCTGGATCCACCTCGCCCTCACCGTGGCCGTGTTCTCGATCGTCGCGCTCTTCGTCCTGCCGCTGTCAGTCGAGATGCCGGGTCAGCTGGTGCCGCTGACGTTCGTCAACATGGGCCTCATCCTCACGTCGCTGACCCACCTCGGCGGAATCAGCGCCACCGCCCAAGGCGACTTGGGCTTGTACTCGGACACCTTCTCCGAGAGCCTCACCATGTTCAGCCGCGACGCTCCCGGGCTGCTATGGCTGGGCCTGCTCGTCGTCGTGGCCGCCGTGCTGATCGCAACGATCGTCGCCACCGTCACCCGGCGTCCGGCCTGGACCGTGATCGAGCAGGACAAGCAGCAGTGGTCGAGCGCGTGGAAGCTGCCTGTGGCGTTCTGCCTCGTCTGGGGTCTGCTGTCGCTGTTGGCCATTCCGGCGAACCTGTCGATGTCCGGATCCGCCGAGGCGGCCATGTTCTTCGGTGGGTCCGGTGCGGCCCGTGCGGGGATCGGCCCCCTGGCCTGGACATTCCTCATCTTCGGCCTCTGGGGCGGGATCATCGAGGTGATTTCGCGCACCCTCGGCCCGCGACTCGCCCTCACCTTCCCGGCCGTGGCGCGGATCGCCGCCGGACGGACCGTGCACCCGCACTGGGGACCATACCTGGGCATGAGCGAACCGCAGTTCGCGTTCATCCATCCCGATCTGGCTCGAGCCGCCGCCCCGACGCCACCGCCGGTTGCTCCCGGCCCCGGCGAAGTCGGACCGCACGACCCTGGCGGGTTCGGACCGCAGGGACCTGTCGGCCATCAGTGCCCGCCCGCATCGCCGAATGCGTTCGACTCGCAGGGCCAGCCGCCCCATCTCCAGCAGGGTCCGCAGCAGTTCTCTGGTCCGGTCGGTCCGCAGCAGCATCCGACCCCGTCCGACCAGCAGCCTTATGCCTACCCGCAGGGTGTCGCCGACCAGCCGGCCTATTCGACGCCGCAGGGCTCAGCCGGGCAGCAGTCAAACTCGGCTCCGCAGGGAATGTATGCGCCGCAGCCGTACGCGGGCCCGGCCAAGCCCTTCGACAAGAAGAAGACGACGCTCGTATCGGTCGTCGCCGGTGGTGCCGTCCTCCTCCTTGTGGCCGCACTCATCGTCGTCACCCAGCTCAACGGGCACATGTTCGGTCCCGAGGCGACGGTGGAGAAGTACTTCTCGGAGCTCTCCGACGGTGACGCCGAGGGTGCCCTCGAGGTCGCCGACGTCGACGTTCCGCAGGAGTCACGGACCCTTTTGACCAACGATGTCCTCGGCGGCTCCAAGGCACTACCCGACGATGTCACCGTCGAGGATGCCGAGATCTCCGGAGACACGGCGACGGTCGCGGTCACCTACGACGTCGGCGGCTCCAAGGGCGACAGCACGCTGACCCTGCACAAAGCCGGAAAGAAGGCGCTGTTCTTCGACGACTGGGCGCTCAAGAGTCCCGACCTGCTCACTCTCACCGTCGACACTCCCGGCCTCAAAAAGGTCAAGGTCAATGGGATCGACGTCGACAGCGACGGGTCGACACTGTCCCTGCCGGCCTTCCCCGGTCTCTACACGATCGACCTGGCCGAGAAGTCCGATCTCATCACCGCAGACGCGGTCGAGGTGCGGGCGTTCCTCGGCGATGACGCGAACATGGAGGGTGAGGACACGCCGCTGCTCGCCGCCCATCCCTCGGACGCGTTCCGCAGCGAGGTCGACAAGCAGGTCAAGACCCTCATCGACAGCTGCGCGAAGAAGACGGTCGCCCGGCCCGACGGGTGCCCGTTCGGATCCTCGCTGGCCGACAGCTATGAAGCCACCGGCCTCACCTGGTCGATCTCGTCGTATCCGACGGTGAGCGTCGCCGATGACTCCATGGGTGCCGACCAGTATTCGAACCCCGAGGACGCGACCGGTCCGAACGGCGGTCCGGCGTGGCTGATCTCCTCCGACACCTCCGGTGAGGCGCTCGTGACCGGCAGCTACGACATGTTCGACGAGTCCGAACCCTTCGATGACACCGTGACCTTCGACCTCAACGGCACGGCCGAGATCGTCGACGGCAAGATCGTCATCACCGTCAACGACGACCCCTGGGACTGGTGACCGAGGCAGCGTGACCCGGCCCGGGGCACGCCGTTCAGTCGACGACGATCGCCGAGGCGGGGCTGCTGATCCGTTCGACGAGTCCCAGTCCTTCGTCGACGTAGGCGGCGCGTTCGTCGCCGGGGACCATCGCCCCACCGGTGAGCCACACGAGGTGGACGCCGGTCGCGGACCGAGCCGCCGCGTCGCCCATCCGCCACGGAATGGTCAGCCCGGCGGTAGCGGAGGGTTCGACATCGATGCCTTCGGTCTCATGGAGCACCCCGACTCCCGCGCGGATGACCTCGTCGGGGACCGCGGCGAAGCCGGAGATGAGCGGCCCGATCATCGGTCCGATGAAGCGTGAGGGTCGGGCGACCGCCAGCCCGTCGGCCGCGGTGGCTCCGGACAGCCCGATGTCCTGAACGGAGATGCCGCTGTGCCGATCGGAGCGCACGCCGAGGAACATCGCCGGTGCCTGGCTCGGTTCGACGAAGACGCAGCGCACTGCCGTGCCGAAGACCCGTTTGAGCCCGAAGGTCACTCCCCCGGGGCCGCCTCCGATTCCACACGGCAGGTAGACGGTGAGCGGATTCTGTTCGTCGATGGTCACACCTGCAGCCGCGAACTGGCGCTCCAGCCGCAGGGCAGCCACCGAATATCCGGCGAAGAGGCTCTTCGAGTCCTCGTCGTCGACGAAGTGCGTGTTTTCGGCGGCCTCGGCCGAGGCACGGCCGGCCTCGACGGCTTCGACGAAGTCACCGGCGTGTTCGATGACGTCGACCCCGTGGTCGCGCAGCTTCGTCTTCTTCCATTCCCGGGCGTCGGCGGACATATGCACCGAGGCGGCAAAGCCGAGGCGCGCGCTCAGAATCCCGATCGACAGCCCGAGGTTGCCCGTCGAGCCCACGACGATGCGGTGGTTCGCGGCGATCTCACGAAACTCAAGAGTCGAATAGGTGGCGGGATCAAGAGCGTCGAGTCCGTGCTCGGCGGCGACCGCCTCGGCGAATTCGAGCACCTCGTGGAAGCCGCCGCGGGCCTTGATCGACCCGCTCACCGGCAGGGAGTCGTCGCGTTTGAGCCACAGCCGTCCGCCCAGCTCGGATCCGAACAGACCGTCGAGGCGGTGCTGCGCCGCAGGCGCCGGAACCAGAGCCGATTCGATCATTCCGCCGTTGACGTCTGGAAACGCCGATGCGAGCTCGGCCGGAACGGTCGCCGTCTCCGGGAAGGTCTCTGCGAACCAGGGGGCGAAGCGGTCGAACCGGGCCGCCGCGGAATCCATCACGTCGCCGAGGTCGGGCAGGGCCGCCTCGGTGCCCGTGGAGCGGAGCCATGTGGTCGGGGCACCCGATGCGAGGGACCGGATGATCTCGTCGGTGCTGAGTTCGTCAGGCAGGTCGGTCATGCACCGATCGTAGCCCGGCGGGGTGCGGGCCTCAGCTCTTGACGATCTTCTTCGCGGATTCGAGGACGTCGCCGAGTTCGTTCAGCCATTTCGCGTAGCCGTCATAGGTGTAGGCGCGTTTGTCGTCCCAGGTGCCGAGCTGGTCCTCCTTGACTGCGGGCAGGCTCTTGTACACCGGGTTGTCTTCGTAGTCGGTCGAGGCGTCGTGGACGAGGACGACGTCGGCCGGGTAGTCCGACATCTTCTCCCAGGAGACTTCTGCCCAACTGCTCTCTCCTGTGGCGTCGGGGCCGACGAGGGTGAGCCCGTCCTTGTTGAGCATCTCGGCGATGCCCAAGGAGTTCGAGGTGTAGTTGATCTCCGCGGTGAAGTTCGCCAGCAGCACTGTCAGCTGGTCCTGCTTCTTCGCGACGCTGCGGATGCGTGCCCGAGCGTCGTCGAAGGCCTTCCGCTTGTCCGCGATGGCGCCGGTGTCTGTGTCCTTGCCCAGCGCCTCGGCGATGGCCGCGTACTGGGCGAACATCGCGTCGGGACCCTGCCCGCCGAGTTTGACCGGGACGAACGGCACGAGCTCGCTGACCTGGCCTTTCACCTTCTCGTCCCACCAGGTCCACCCGTCGCCGGCCTCATTGCCGTAGGCGACGAGGATGTCCGGCTCGGCAACCGCGAGGGCCTCGATATCGAGTTCCATATCGGTGCCGACGACCTCGACTCCTTCCGAGTCGAAGGACTTGCCCGGGGACTCGTTCTGTCCGAACCCGAAGACCGCGACCGGCGTGATTCCGTACTGCGCGAGTCCGGCTGCCGAATAGAAGTCCGCGGCGATGCGCTTTGCCGGGCGGTCGAGTTCGATCGTCAGCCCGTCATAGCCTTCGGGCGAATACGTGAAGTTCGGGACGCTGCCCGCAGCGCCGGTAGCGCCATCACCCGCATCGCCATCGGCTTCGCCGCGGCAGCCGACGAGGGCGAACGGGGCGAGAACGGACAGGGCAAGGAGCTGACGACGACGCATCGAGAGCCTTTCGGTGGGCGTCCCCGCAGGGACGGAACTGGTGCGCCTGTAGTGACGCCGGGACCACCGTAGCACTATTTGGAAAGGCTAGCCTTACTAAATTAGAGTAGAGTAGCGTTGCGGATGTTGACATATCCACGACAGCTGCACACACGAAAACAACGCGTCCCCGCGGGGACGCTCTCACGGCCACATGGTCCTGGGGATGCGAAGGAGAATCAGTGTCACGAGCCCCCATCGGTGCCTTCGAAGCAGAGGTCCTCGCCGTCGAAGACCTCAGCCCGTCCTTCCGTCGGGTGACTTTCGGGGGTGCGGGACTCGAGGAATTCGGCCCGAACACCCACCCTCGTGATCTGCGGATCAAACTCGTCATCCCTCCTCAGCGTGCCGCCTCGCCGCAGTTCGATCTGCCGGCATTCCTCACCGAGCAGGAAGCCGCTGGAGTGTCCTGGTACCAGGCCTGGCTGCAGGTCAGCCCCGAGGAGCGCGGCGCGATGCGCACCTACACCGTGCGCGAATGGGACGATGCCAAGCGCAGACTCGTCATCGACATGGTCCTCCACACCGATGAGCACGGCCACTCGGGCCCGGCGGCCGAGTGGGCCGAAGCCGCCGAGGTGGGCCACCGCCTCCATATCATCGGCCCCTCCCGTGCCTCGGAGACTCCGTGCGCCGGGATCGAGTTCGCCCCGGGAGATGCCCACCAGATCCTGCTCGCCGGCGACGAGACGGCTGTGCCCGCCATCGCCTCGATCCTCGATTCACTCAAGGACAGCCAGGCGCAGGGCAAGGCCGTTCTCGAAGTCCCGAGCGCCGAGGACATCATCGACATCACCGCTCCCACCGGCTTCGAGATCGAATGGCTGCCACGCGGGGAGGCCGACTTCGGTCAGCTCCTCGAACCTGCCGTCCGCGAGGCGGTGCGGTCGGAGACCCGGATCCCCGTCGGAGCCGGAGCGGCAGGGTCGGCCGGCGGGCCGGATGGTCAGGTCTGGGAACTCGACGATGTCAACATCGACGAAGAGATCCTCTGGGACGTTCCCGCGGCCCTCACCGAGGCGGCTCAAGGCAGTTCGAGTGCAACGGAGAAGGATGACCGCCCCTTCTATGCGTGGATCGCCGGAGAGGCCGGACCGGTCAAGCGACTGCGCCGCTACCTTGTGCAGGAAGTCGGGGTCGACCGCAAGCAGATCGCGTTCATGGGCTACTGGCGTCAGGGCAAGGCCGAGGGCTGAGCCCTCAGACCCAGCTCGACCGAGCCTTCAGACTCTGCCTGACTGAACTCTCAGACCTTGCCGGGCTGAGCCGGCGACCGTCGCAGAGCTCCGATGATCTGCGGCCCGATCGCGGCAGCCGCCCCGGCCAGGCAGAGCACACCGCCCACTGCGGCCAGCGGAGGCGGGGCCTCTCCGAGAACGATCCAGGCCATCACGACGACGATCGCGGGGACGAGGAGACTCGAAGAGCTGAGCAGACCTGCCGGCAGATGTTTGAGCGCATATCCCCAGAGGTTGAAGGCGATAGCGGTCGGTACGACTCCCAGGTAGATGATCTGCAGCGTCATCTCGATGGGTGCCGTGGCCACCTCGTCGATGAGGCCAGGGGCGAAGACGAGACTGACGAGTGCGCCGATGAGGATTCCCATCCAGGTCACGGTCACCGAGTCCTCTCCGGACAGGAAGTGCTTCTGCAGCAGCACGCAGGCGGCGTAGAGCACTGCGGCGACGAGACTGAGGACGAGACCGCCGACGGTGAAGAAGCCGGTGAAGCTGGCTGCCGTGATCAGCCCGATTCCGAGCAGAGAGACGATGATGCCGATGAGCAGGCGCTTCGGCAGCCCTTCTCCGAAGACGAGGCCGGCGAAGACGGCGATGATCAGCGGTGCGATATTGACGATCATCGAGGCGGTTCCGGCATCGATCGACCGTTCCGCAGCGTTGAGGACGACGACGTAGGCAGAGAACCAGGCGACTCCCCACAGGACGAGAATCAGCCAGACGACCATGCCGGAGGGGAATCGGGGGCGGCGGAAGAGCATCCACGCGGAGAGCACCACAGCCGCGGACGCGCCGCGCAGCAGCGCCATCGGACCAGGTGAGAAGAATTCGCCGGCATCGCGGATGACGACGAATGATGACGCCCAGAACGTCATGGTGAGCAGGGCAGCGATCCAGTGCAGGACGCGGGGCGCTGTCATCTGGTGAGGATTCGGACTCACGACTCGAGGACTGAGGGCTGATCTGTTCATAGGAACGATTATTCGTCGCATGATCGTGAAAGAAAAGCGCACACTATTGCACAACTGTCCGCGATGTGCGTACGGTTCAACTGTGTACAACGTTGCCCACCTGAAGTCGTTCAAATCGGTCGCACTCACCGGGTCCGTCCGGTCCGCCGCAGAGCATCTCAGTCTCTCACCGTCTGCGGTCAGCCATCACCTCAAGATTCTCGAACAGGAGACCGGTCTGACTCTGTTTCAGCGACAGGGACGCGGCCTGTGCCTGACCGACACCGGTTCGGCGATCATGTCCGACGTCGACTCCGTGCTCGAGAGCTCGGGGCGATTGGGCCAACGCATCTCGGACCTGCATGAGAATCGGATCGGACGCCTGTCGATCGGGTACTTCGGCACGGCCGGCACCCAGTGGATGCCCGAACTCGTCTCCTACCTCGAGAACCGCCATCCCGATGTCGCCGTGCAGCTCAACCTGGCAGAGGGCCCCTGGAACGAATTCCACTCCGATGTCCAGGTCGTGATCGCAGATTCCGAGGATCCCGTGTTCCCATCGCAGGTGGAGAGCCACTTCCTCACCGCGGATCCGTATGTGGTCGCAGTGCCCGACGATCACCCCCTGGCTTCGCGTCCGGAGGTCAGCCTCGACGAGCTGGAGAATCATCCTTGGATCGACAACGACACCGGCGACGGTCCGTGTCGGACGATCCTCTTCGACGCCTGCGCACGTGCAGGGGTGGCGGTGCACTTCAAGCACGAGGCTCACAGCTTCGCCACTGCCCTGCACATGGTCAGTCGGGGTTTGGGTCTGACGATCCTCCCGCGGCTCGGTGTCGAACCCCTGCCTCCCGGGGTGGCCATCATCCGGCTGGCGGCGCCCGAACCGATCCGCTTCATCCACGCGATCAGCGATCCGGGCCACCCGCAGCAGGAACTCATCGAGGATGCGGTCACAGCCCTGCGCGAGCTCGCCACCGGCTGACGATGGAAAGACCGCCGGCCTCCTGCCACGAGGGTGCGCCTCGGCAGCTCATGGGCCCTCTGCTGGCGGTCCGACTGCGCTCAGATCTCGGCGAGCATCTTCCCTGGGT
This sequence comes from Brevibacterium sediminis, assembly GCF_024895295.1. Classification (NCBI taxonomy): domain Bacteria; kingdom Bacillati; phylum Actinomycetota; class Actinomycetes; order Micrococcales; family Brevibacteriaceae; genus Brevibacterium; species Brevibacterium sediminis. The sequence continues at coordinate 71,603 of NZ_JAHQRN010000005.1, forward strand.
TGAGGATGCCCAGCGGGTCGAGCGCGTTCTTCACGGCCAGCTGGATCCGTCGTGATCCTTCGTCGAGTTCGTTCGGCAGCCAAGCGCGCTTGAGGAACCCGACCCCGTGTTCGCCGGTGATCGTGCCGCCGAGTTCGAGGCCGATGCGCATGATCTCAGCGAACACACCTTCGGCCTTCGCCGTCTCGGCCGCATCGCCGGAGTCGAAGAACACCGATGGGTGCATATTTCCGTCGCCGGCGTGCGCGACGAGGGCGATCTCGAGTCCGGATGATGACCGCAGCTCGGCCAGACGGTCACAGAATTCGGGCACGGCGGTGCGCGGCAGGCAGACATCGTCGAGCAGCTGACCGCCGCCGTGAGCGTTGGCGAATTTCTCGTAGGCCGGCTGGATCATCCGCCGTGCCGTGATGAGAGCCGCGGAATCGCTCGGGTCGTCGGAGTAAGCGACGTCAAGGGCACCGCAGCGCTGGGCCACCTCGGTGAAGGTCGACATCGCGGCCTCCGCATCGGTCGGGTTGTCGTCGACCTGCATGATGAGCATCGAACCGGCATCGTCGTCGAGGCCGAAGTCGCCGTAGTCGTTGAGCATGCGCAGGCTGGCCCAGTCGAGGAATTCGAACAGGCTCGGCACTCCGCCGCCGGCCATGAAGTCGGCGACGGTCTGCAGTCCGCTGCGCTCATCCGGGAAAGTCGCGATCGCGGTGAACGGCTCGGGCAGGGCGGGCACGAGGCGCAGCGTCGCTTCGACGACGATTCCCAGGGTGCCTTCGGAGCCGATGAAGAGATGGCGCATATCGAGTCCGGCCACGCCCTTGGCCGTCTGCGGGCCGAGCGTGGTGATGGTCCCGTCGGCGAGTACGACTTTGAGTGAGCGCACGTAGTCCCTGGTCACACCGTATTTCACGCAGCAGAGTCCGCCGGCATTCGTTGCGATGTTCCCACCGATCGATGACAGTGCCACCGATCCGGGGTCCGGCGGGTAGGACAGTCCGAACGGGGCGAGGTGGTCCTTGAGGTCCTGGTTGATGATGCCCGGTTGAACGGTGACGAGACGTTCGGCCTCGTTGACGGCCACGACGTCCTTCATCTTCGACACGTTGAGCAGGATCGCTCCCGGTGAGGCGTTCGCGCCTCCCGAGATCCCGGATCTCGCCCCTTGCGGGACGACCGGCACCCGATGTGCGCTGGCGAAGGCCATGACCTCTTGGACGTCTTCAGCCGAGGCGGCCCTGACCAGGGCGATCGCCCCCTCGCGCGGGCAGAACAGGGCCTCATCGCTCGAGTGAGCGTCGATGACATCCGGGTCAGTCGTCAGCGCACCCGGACTCAGCTTCGCTGTGAGGTCGTCGATCGCCACCGGGTCGAGGGCGGGGAAGTCGGGTGCGGTGGACGTCGGGGTCGTCAATTCTGCTCCTCGGATCGGTCGGGCGAAGGCGGACGGCGGGCCGTCACTTCAGCGTCACGTCCAGGTTATCGGGAGCGGGTGCGGCCCGGAGGATGAGGGTGACGATGCCGGCGGCGACCATGGCCGCGCCGACGACCCACATGCCGGCATTCTGGGTTCCGGTGAGATCGGCCAGCCAACCGGTGATGTAGGGGGCGAAGAAGCCCGCGGAGTTGCCGAGCGAGTTGATGAGCGCGAGTCCCGCGGCGGCACCGGCACCGGCGAGGAAGGTCTGCGGCAGCGGCCAGAAGGTCGGCAGGGCGGCGCAGATCGCCATGCAGGTGATCGTCACGGCGATCATCGTGGTGAACGGTGAGGACAGGTAGAGGGCGATGGGGATCGCCACACCGCCGATGAACAGCGGGATGGCCACGTGCCACACACGCTCACCCGTGCGATCGCCGTGCCGGGACCAGAAGTACATGGCCAGGGCACCGAAGACATAGGGGATGGCCGTGATGAGGCCGATCTCGACGATCGAGTACTCGACGCCGAAGGACTCCTGGAAGCCGGCGATGATCGTCGGGAGGAAGAAGCTCATGGCGTAGAGGCCGTAGACCATGCCGAAGTAGACGAATGACAGGGCCCAGACGCGGGGCTGGAGCAGCGACCGGCGGACCGGGTAGTGGAAGGTCTCTTCCTTGCTCTTCTCCTCGGCGTCCATCGTCGACTGCAGCCAGTTGCGCTCTTCGGCGCTCAGCCACTTCGCGTCCCGCGGGCGGTCGGTGAGGTAGAAGATGCACATGATGCCCAGGAGAACGGCGGGCACGCCTTCGATGATGAACATGAAGCGCCAGCCGGCGAAGTTCTCGAAGATCGAGTTGCCGCTGGAGATCAGCCACGACGACAGGGGCGAACCCACGACGCTGGAGAGCGGGATGGCGAGCATGAACAGAGCCGTGGCCCGCGCGCGCATCGAGGTCGGGAACCAGTACGTGAGGTAGAGAATGATGCCCGGGAAGAATCCCGCCTCGGCGACTCCGAGAAGGAACCGCAGCACGTAGAGCCAGCCGTGGTTGGGCACGAATGCCATGGCCGCGGCGACGACGCCCCAGCTGATGAGGATGCGGGCGAGCCAGATGCGGGCGCCGAACTTGTGCAGAGCGAGGTTCGAGGGCACTTCGAGGATGAGGTAGCCGAAGAAGAAGATGCCTGCGGCGAACCCGAACTGGGTTGCGTTCATCGCGAGGTCTTCGTTCATTCCGCCCGGTCCGGCGATGCCGATGTTCGTCCGATCGAGGTAGTTGATGAAGTACATCGCGATGACGAACGGGATGAGACGGATGAGGACCTTGCGCAGGGTCCTCTTCTCCAGTGCCGAATCGGCGGGGGTCTGTCCGCTGGTCGGCGGGCTCACCTCGGATGACATGGGATCTCCTTCGATCAAGTCGGGCCACGGTGGTGGCGCGGGGATGCGCCGCGAACATGGTCGTCGGCGCATGATGGCAACACATTACGACAGCGCGGGCGGCTGACCTAGCGTTCGCAGCAAAAGTACCGAATACCGGGACGGGGACTTCAATCGGCTCGTTCAAGCCGGCGCCCGGATGTCGAACCGTGCTCGACTCGACATCCGCGTTCCGCCTTGAACGACGTTTCGGTTGCCCCACTCGCCGTCGGGCAAACGATCGGTACGATGAAGTCACTGAGGCGCGGATACCATTGCGAGGAGGGCGACATGCAGCCGATGACGGAACTCGAAGCCGAGACTCTGCGCGACTACTACGGCAAGTTCGCCCGCCTCGAAGCGGCCGACACCTCCCCGATCTACACCGCATGGGCCGAGGGAGTGGCCGCGGATGACGAGATCCTCTCGCTCCTGCTCGAACTGCCCCGACCGAAGCGCCAAGCCAATCTGCTCTTCGGCGCAGCCCGCCACCTCGGCGCTGGCGAAGGCGCCTATGCTGACCTGCGTGCATGGCTGCTCGACGACTGGGCGAAGGTGCGCGAGCTCATGCTCGCCCGGTCGACCCAGACGAATGAGGCGGGTCGCTGCGCGACGCTCCTTCCAGCACTCGCACGGGTTCCAGGACCGCTTGCACTCATCGAGGTAGGCGCCTCAGCGGGGCTCTGCCTCTACCCTGACCGGTACAGTTACCGATTCACCGTCACCGAGGCGGCCGGGTCGTCCGGTTCAGATTCCGAGAAGTCGGCGACGCTCGACCCTGCGGACGGTCCGAGCCCGGTCGTGCTCGAATGCGTACTGACGAACTCCACGGTCCCGGACCACCTCCCCGAGGTCGCGTGGCGGGCCGGAATCGATCTCAATCCTCTCGATATCACCGATGCTGACCAGCGGGAATGGCTGACTTCGCTGATCTGGCCGGAGCATGAGTCGAGACGGGAGCGCCTCCTCGCCGCTGCCTCGGTCGCGGCCGCCGATCCCCCGCACCTCGTCCGCGGCGACCTGCTCGACACCGTCGAAACCCTGCTTGCCGAGGTGCCAGCCGGGACCCAACCGATCGTCTTCCACAGTGCGGTGCTGGCCTATGTCGACGCCGAGGCGCGTGCCCGCTTCGCTTCGCTCATGCAATCGCGCGACGACGTCGTGTGGATCAGCAATGAGGGCGCCGGCGTTCTGCCTGACACTCGCGCTCAGCTCGAGACACTCGGGATCGAGCCCGATGGGCGATTCGTGCTCAGCGTCGACGGCCAAGCTGTCGCTCTGACCGGACCGCACGGGCAGAGCTATGTCGGCATCGCGGTGATCCCCTGATGCGCCGACCCGCTCGGAATCGGGCCGTGCTCAAGCAGTCGACGCCCCCAGGAGGCTCGTTCAAGGCAGAGCGCAGACATCGACCCGTGCGCCTTTCGAGGACTGAGTTGCGCCTTGATCGAGGCTGGGTCGAAGAGCGAAGCCTTGAACGAAGCGTCGACAGCGAGGCAGCGAGGCAGCGAACAGCGGCGGACAGTGCCCACCGAGGGAGACGTCTAAGAGCTTGCTGGCGTCCACCCGAGCTTCGGGCCGATCTCAGTGGCAAGTTGGTGGAGGATGTGCTTCCAGTCATCGAGCTCGAACTCGAACGGAAGTTCGAAGAGATAGTCATCCGAAGCCTGGAAAGCCGGGTTGGACAGCAGGTAGTCGACGATCTCCTCGGTCGAGCCGAGCAGGTCCGGTGCGATGATCGTGTTCTTCCCGTGGACCTGCTTCGTCCGCGGAGTCCGCTCCTCTGCGTATTTCCGGTACTTGGCCGCCTGTACCGGACTCGCGCTATCGGTTGGAACGATCACGCGTGCCAGGCTCACTCGTCCATTCTCACCAGAGAGCGATTCGCGGTAAGTCTCGATCTGGTTGACCTGGTTGAGAGAGAAGTCCTCGATGCCGTCCTCTGCCGAGGTGATGTTGCTCATCAGCCAGTTCAATCCAGCCTCGCCCGACCAGTTGGCCGAGCGCAGCGATCCCCCTCCATACCAGAGGCGATCGCTCAGTCCGGGCGCATGCGGTTCCACCCGTTCGGAATCGATGTCCCCGCCGAAGCCTTTGTACTCGGGCTTCTCCCGTACCGGGCCTCCCGCGAGGAGATCACGCAGACGCTCGATGCGCGCGTAGCTGTAGTCTTCGCCGCGCCATCTCTCACCATGGACGATGTCATTGACCTCCTCGGCGAATGCGGGCGGATGCACGCTCAATCCAGCCAGAACCCGGCCTCCGGAGAGGACGTCGGCAACGGCGAGATCCTCGGCCAGTCGAAACGGATTCTCATGACCGACGGGAATCACCGCACTGCCCAGCCCGATCCGCTGCGTGTGCTGGGCCAAAGCAGCGAAGTACACTGCCGGCGACGGCAGACCGGACTGCATGTGCCGAGTTCGGACCCATCCGCTGTCGAGCCCGAGCTCCTCGGCGAAGCGGAACAGTTCGATACCCTCGGCCAGGCCGCGACCAGGATCATCGCGATCGAAGGGAACGAGGTGGATGAACCCGAGATGGCCGACTCGGTCATTTGTCGACGTGCTCACGGTGCCTCTCTTCTGATGCCTTGAAGGCATCGTCCGACGATGGTTGAATGCTTGACTTCTATCAGCTCCGCCTGAGAACTCTAGCCAGGCTCGTCACACTCGGCCCTCGAAGTGATCGCGGGGCGTCGTTCAAGCCGCAGCGCGGATGTCGAACTGTGCACCTTTCGACAAGTGCGCGCCGCCTTGAACGACGGAGCTTGGTTTCGAAAAGCGAGGGCCGCTATGAACGATGCGGCCGTGGTCGCCCGATGACTCCCAGATCGCGAAATCACGCCCAACCGACGACGAGGCGGGCCGCCTCGGCGGGGATCATCGGATCGACTCCCGTGAGGTCGGCGAAGCGGCGCAGACGATTCGCCACAGTATTGCGATGGCAGAACAGCTGCGCGGCAGACGCACCGATGCTCCCCGAAGCGAGGTAGACCTGCACCGCCTCGATGAGGCGCTCTCGCTCGACCGGACCACAGGCGGCCAGCGCGGACTCGACATCGGCGAGGATCGGATTGCCGGCGGCATTGAGCGACCGCGCGGCCAACCGCGCCCACCCGCTGCGCCACGTCATCGCAGTCGCCTCATCAGCGGCGATGACATCGGCGAGATCTCGCGCGGTCAGCGCCGACCGCCGCAGGGTGCCGATCCCGTCGGCGCGGACATACCCCACCCTGGCCTCGGCGATCTTGCCGGCGAGCGCCCCCAACGAATGACCGGTTCCGCCCCCGACCGGACTGGAAGCATGGCCCGCACCGCCCGGAATCTGCGTGAACGCAATGAGAACCTCGCCGAGGTGGTGCGTGAACATGGTCCCGCCCGCGCGGGCATGATCGGAGATGATCACCCGCAGCGCCCGGACGTCGTCCCCGGTGGCGGCGATGACGAGCAACGGAGAGTCGACATCGAGACCGAGCCCGGTCGCGATTCTCGACAGGCGCTCCGCAGTCGGGTCGGGGTCGTCGAAGAGGCTTGCGATGAGGCCCGCATGCACCGAATCCTCTTCCGCGCGCATCCGGGTGCGCTCGGCGGTATAGGCCTGTTGGACCTGAGAGACGTATTCGTCGACGGTGGATAAGACGATGCCGGTGTGCCGGATGACGAGTTCCGCATCCTCCTGATTCGCCACACGGGTGAGCACCTCCCAGAGCACATTGAAATCGTGGCGGATCGCGGTCATCAGCGCCTCGAGCGGAATTCCAGCCCGTGCCCGGGAGACCCCGACCTCCGTCGACACCGCCACGGGGCCGTCGAACCCACCGGCGCGCAGTCCCTCGATGAGGGTGGAGAAGGACAGCCGACCGGTCCGCCGCAGCTCCGAGACCGGAATCGGTGCGGGATCGTAGCCCGAGACCGTGACGACGCGGGTCATGAACCGATCGGTCAGCTCGTCGAGATCGAGAGCGTCGAGGAGCTCGAGCCAGCGACGTTCGTCTCCGGGCTCCGGACGGTCCCGAAGCTGTCGTGTGCCCGCAATTCCATCCTGTTCATCCATCACACTCTCCAGAATATGTGCATCTGCACAAGCACTGCTCACTTTTCGGCGACAAATGTGCCTGGATCAGGACATGTGGCACTCTGTAAGGTCGATACCTGCCGGTCGATCGCAACGATCGACCGCTGCACCACCCGCACCCGGACACGGCCGACCAGGCCCAGGTCCCCGGACTCGACGGAGAGAATCCATGAGCGAGCAGAACACCACGGCGTCCGCCGAGCTCAACGCCACGACGGAACTGAGCATCAAGGACGCGAACAAGGTCGCCGCCGGCGCCCTGATCGGCACCGCCCTCGAGTGGTACGACTTCTTCCTCTTCTCGGCAGCGGCAGCCCTGGTCTTCAACGTCCAGTACTTCACCAGCGAAAACGCCACGGCCGCCGCCATGGCCTCCTTCGCCACCTTCGGTGTGGGGCTGGCCGCTCGTCCCATCGGCGGTCTGATCTTCGGCCGCATGGGCGACAAGATCGGGCGCCGCAAGGTCCTGCTCATCACGATCATCGGCATCGGCGTCGTCACCGGACTCATCGGCCTCCTGCCGACCTATGCTGCGATCGGCTTCGCCGCCCCCGCCCTGCTCGTGCTCCTGCGCATCCTCCAGGGTCTCTTCGTCGGCGGCGAATGGTCGGGCGCGATGACGCTCGTCGTCGAGAACGCCCCGCTCCACCTGCGTGCCCGTTATGCAGCGATCCCGCAGATCGGCTCCCCGATCGGCACGATCCTGTCCTCCGGCGGCTTCTTCATCATGACCCTGGTGTTCTCACAGGACAGCTTCGACTCGTTCGGCTGGAGGATCCCATTCCTCGTGGCCCTGCCGCTGCTCGTCGTCGCCGTCTACCTCCGCTCCCGCCTCGAAGAGTCCCCGGTCTTCCGTCAGCTCGAAGAGTCCGGCGAGGTCGAGAAGAGCCCCATCCGCACCACCTTCCGTGACTCGTGGAAGCAGATCATCATCGGCATGGCCGCGGCTCTGCTCGGCGTCGGCGGCTTCTACCTCGTCACCGCATTCTGCGTCTGGTACGGCGTCAACGTCCTCGGCTACGACGATTCGCTCCTCCTGCTCGGCAGCATGGTCGCCGCCGCCGTCGAGATCGGAGCCCTGATCTGGGGCGGTGCCCTGGGCACGAAGTTCGGAGCCTCGAAGGTCATCCTCTGGGGTGGAATCGCCTCGGCGGTCGTCGCGGTTCCCGCATTCTTCATGTTCGAGTCCGGCAATCCGGTCCTCGTCGTCATCGCCATGACCCTGGCCGTGTCCACTCTGTCCCTGCCCTACGCGGCATCGGGCACCGTGCTCACCGGACTGTTCCCCGCCACCACTCGCTACACGGGTGTGGGCATGGCGCAGAACGCCGCAGGCATGCTCTCCGGGTTCATCCCGCTGCTGGCCACGAGCTTCGTCGCTTCCGCCGGAGACCACTGGTGGCCGGCCGCCGCGATGCTCGTCTTCCTCTCCCTGTTCACGGCGTTCGCCGGCTACGTCGCTCCGCGCATGAGCGTCGACCTGCCCGGCTTCAAACACTGAGACTCGCACAGCGCTGAGAACCCAGCGCTGAACCGGGCCGGGAGCCCCCGGACCTCACACCGTTCGATCCTCGAAAGGACACCCCCACCATGTCGCGTTCCGCCGGCCACCTCATCGTCGACACCCTGGAGAAGGCGGGCATCGAACGCGTCTACGCGGTCCCCGGCGAGTCCTACCTCGACGTCCTCGACGGACTGTACGACGCGAACATCGAGACCGTCGTGTGCCGGCAGGAGGGCGGTGCCGGGTTCATGGCGCTGGCCGAATCCCGGCTGACCGGCCGTCCCGGAATCGCCATGGTCACTCGCGGTCCGGGGGCGGCGAATGCGATGATCTCCGTCCACACCGCCTGGCAGGACGCGACCGCGCTCGTCCTCTTCGTCGGCCTCGTCCCGCTCAACGATCGCTCCCGCGAATCCTTCCAGGAGTTCAGCCTTCCCGAGTGGTTCTCCTCGACGGCGAAGCGCGTGCTCACCATCGATGATGAGGACCGTGCCGGTGAGATCACCGCCGATGCCCTGCGCATCGCCGCATCCGGTCGCCCCGGCCCCGTCGTCGTCGGCCTGCCCGAGGATGTCCTCGTCCGTCTCACCGAGGCCCCCACTCCGATCCTCCCCGAGGTGGCCCCACCGACCCCTGCCCCCGCCGTCATCGATGGCTTGGCTTCGCGGATCGCGGCGGCCGAGCGTCCCGCATTCGTGCTCGGCGGGGATGGGTGGCACAACGGCTGCGGAGCCGAGCTGGCCGGTCTGGCCGCCTCGACGGGGGTGCCGATCTTCTGCGATTGGCGCGCCTACGATGCGATTCCGCATTCCTCGCCGGCGTGGGCGGGGTGGCTCGGCTACGGTCGCGCCGATGCTGTGGCGGCCGGTTTCGCCGAGGCGGACCTCGTCGTCTTCATCGGCTGCACCCGCTCCGATGTCTTAAGCGACGGCTACACGATCGGCTTCGACGCCGAGACCGTTCTCGTCTCCCTCGATATGGAGGCCACCCAGCACGCAGGGCGCATCGATGAGCACATCATCGCCTCCCCCGACTCCCTCACTCGCGCTCTGACCAGGACCGCTGCCGGTGATGCTCGGGATGCGAGCCAGCTGCGCGGTGACCGGACGGATGAGTGGATGCAGGGACGCGCGGACGCGCAGTCCCGGTTCGCCGCTCACCGCCCCGACGCCGAGGCGGCACCGGAGAATCCGGGCCGTGCCGGGGTCGATCTCGGGGTGGCGTTCGGGATTCTCGATGACCGACTCGGCGGGGAGGCGATCCTCACCTACGGGGCGGGCAATGCGACGATTTGGGGGCACCGGTTCATCCGGCATGAGCGACCGGCCAGCCTCGTCGGAGCCCGCAACGGGGCGATGGGTCTCGCCGTTCCCGCCGCGGTGGCCGCTTCTCTGGCGTACCCGGAGCGGCGTGCGGTCGCGGTCTGCGGCGATGGGGACTTCCTCATGAACGGCCAGGAGATCGCCACGGCCTTCGCCCACGGCGGATCACCGCTCATCATCGTCGTCGACAACGGCGTGTACGGCACGATCGTGTCTCACCAGGAGAATCACTATCCGGGACGACCCTCGGGCACGCGCATGGTCAATCCGAACTTCGCAGCGTGGATGTCGGCATTCGATCTCAGCAGCTCCGGGGCCACCTCGGCGAGCAAAGCGTCCGTGAACGGCGATGGGATGTCTGTGTCCGGGCTGACCGGGCACGGGGAGCGCGTCGAAACGACCGAGGAATTCGGGCCGGCGCTCGACCGGGCCCTTGCCCACGACGGGCCCGCGCTCATCCATGTGCTCATCGATCCGGCGACGATGCCACCGGCCGCCGACGAAACCTCCTGATCCATCCTGCGTGCCCACCACTGTGGGCTCCTCCCACCTGACACCGGCACTGCCGGCGCCGCACCCCTCCCCCGCACAGTCGCAACCCACCCGCCCGCGACACCGTCTCGAAAGGACCCGCTATGACCGTTTCACCCTCTCTGATCAACGCTGATCGCGAGGCCGAGTTCCTCGCCGATTGGGCCGTGCATTCGCGTTTCGGCGCCGTGGAGGGCACGAACGGCGTCGACCGGCAGGCGGCGAGCGCCGCCGATGGTCAGCAGCGGAAATGGTTCGAAGAGCTGCTCGTCAAGCACGGTTTCAGCGTGCACCGGGATGCGATCGGCAATCAGTTCGGGCTCCTCGAACTCGCGCCCGGGGCCCCGTATGTGCTGACTGGTTCGCATATGGATTCGCAGCCGACGGCCGGCCGTTTCGACGGTGCCTACGGGGTGATGGCCTCGGCGCACGCATGTTTCGCGATCGCCGAAGAGATGCGAGCAGACCCGTCGAAGGCGAAATTCAACCTCGCCGTGGTCAACTGGTTCAACGAAGAGGGCTCCCGGTTCAAGCCCTCCATGATGGGATCCAATGTCTTCACCGGCAAGGCCGAACTCGAAGCGGCCCTGACCACGCGTGATGCTGCTGGAATCACCGTCGCCGAGGCGCTCGATGCGATCGGCGAACGCGGGAACTTCACGGCCCCGGAGATCGCCTCCTATGCGGAGATCCACGTCCAGCAGGGTCGCAGCATGGAAGAGGACGGGGTGACGATCGGACTTGTCAATGCCACCTGGGCGGCGCACAAGTACGAATTCAAGGTCACCGGCGCACAGGCGCACAGCGGGTCGACGCTCATGTCGGACCGGCAGGATGCTCTGCTCGGTGCGGCACGACTGGTGGTCGCCGCACGGGAGCTCGTCGACGATTTCGAGCCTGGTGCCCTGCATACTGCGTGCGGTCAGCTCACCGTCTACCCGAATTCTCCGGTCGTCGTCGCCAGCGAGGTCAGCCTGCTGCTCGATCTGCGCTCCCCCAGCGCCGAGGTGATCGCCCCGGCCCATGAGAAGCTCATGGCCACGATCGCCCAGGTCAGCGCCGATGATCGCGTGGAGATCGAGATCGTCGCCGAGCACATCTGGGATCAGAACCCGTACTCCGAAGACGGAGTCGAACTGGCACGCACCGCTGCCGAGGATTTGGGACTCACCTCGGCGAAGGTGATGACCGTGGCCGGGCACGATTCCACGAACATGAAGGACGAAGTGCCCACCGTCATGCTCTTCATTCCCAGCGTCGACGGGGTCTCGCACAGTCTGGCCGAGTTCACGAAGGACGAGGACCTCGTCTCGGGTCTCCATCACCTCACCGAGGTGGTTCGCCGGCTCGCCGCCGGCGCGCTGGCAGAGTGACCGCGAAGGAGGTCAGTCCTCCCAGGGATTGAGCAACCTGACTCCCGTATTCGCGAAGTCAGCGACGTTCCTCGTCACCAGGGTCAGAGAGTGTGCGAGTGCGGTCCCTGCGATCAGGCTGTCCATGTCGGGCATCGCGTCAGGGACGTGCAACTGCGATGCCTGCACAGCCACTTCGGCATCGACGGCAAGAATTCTTCTGTCGAAGAGCTGAGAAACCTGTTCGTCGAACCACTGCCGAAGGACGGATCCAGCGCGTGTGTCCCGCCGCTCTTTCCGTCGGACTCCGACGTCGAGTTCGAGGACCGTAATGGCGCTGATGGCCAGATCGTCGATCCTCTGTGCAGCGATCCAGGAGCCGACGGGAGTCCGGTTGCCGCGGCGAGCGTCACTGATGATGTTGGTGTCGAGCAGATATCTCACAGTTCGGGCACCCGCAGCGATCGCTGAGAACGATGCGGCAGATCGAGGTCCGAATCATCGTCGTGGATGACGAGGGCATCTCCGACGAGGTCCGATCTGCCGCTGAGTTGATCGTACTCATCGGCAGTCAGCAGAACGTGCGCGCGACGACCATGTTCGGTGATGGTGACCGGTCCGTGTCTGGCCGCACGTTTAGCCGCCGATACGTCCCGGTTGAATTCCCGACTCGACATCGTGGTCATCATCCACCTCCCGAAATGTCACTACTGTAGGTACATTCTATCTCGGGGTTGTGGACGAATCCATAGCCAGATGCCGAGTGGACAGGACTCTCGGACCCGCGGTCATCAGTCGATGGAGTCGACGTCTTGGTTCTCGTCGACGAGCTTCTTCGCCAGCGGCTCCCACTTGTCGTAAGCGTCGGGGTATCCGGAGTGCTGCACTTCCTGTGCGGCGTCACCGGGTTCGATGCTCTCCCAGTTGTCGATCTGGGTCAGCCCCGGATTGTCGGTTCCGGAGTCGACGCCGTAGAAGGCTTTCGATGCGTACACGGTGTCGGTGACTTCGTCGGCCGATCCCCAGTTCATCGAGGGACGCTGCTGGAAGGCACCGGCGGAGTCGCGGTCGCCTCCTTCGAGGTCGTTGAGGCTCGATTCCTGCAGCGCGGTCATCACGGCGATCGTCTGAGCCTCCTTCGACAGGTCCGCGCCCTTGCCGACGCCGATGATGGTGCGCGCGTTGTCGATCTGCTCCTCGCTCAGCTCATCGGGGTCGTCGATCCCTCCGGTCGAGCCGGCGTCGGACTGGGTTGCTTCACCCTCCTGGCTGACGCCTCCGGAGATCGGGTCGGCCGAGGCCGAGGTCGCCGTTGCCAGGGAGACTCCCCCGGCGAGAATGGCTGCGGACAGTGCAGTCACCGCAAGTGTGCGCGCACGTTTCATCTGTTCTCACTCTCTCTTGATCGGGTCCTCGACCCGGGCGGCGATTCCTGGTGCGCGGCACACGTGGTGGGTTCTGCGGCATCTGCCCTGTGGTCGGCACAGGAACACCAATGCAGAAGGTGCCGTGGAATCGCCCCACACAACACTGACGGACCGATTGGCCCTGTTCAATGCAGAGAGACTTCGAGATGACTTATTCTCGCCGCAACGAATCGTCACGGATCCGTGTGCATGCGATCAGAGTTCGCTGAACGCCGCGCGGTCACCAGCAGTGCTCCCACCCGACCGTGACCGGGGTCTCGATCCGCTCGTCCGGCGGTTCGCAGGCGCGAGCCAGGGAAATTTCAGGTGCCGGCGGCGATCGGCGGGTGGAGGTAGATCCTCGGCGATCCTACACTTCGAGGTCGGCCCTGTTCCTCCGAGGCGGCCCTCCTCGTCACATGCATCGACGCCGCGTCCCATGGGAGGGGCGCGGCGACGATGTGCGCTCAGGTGCGCGGAGTACGGTCGGCGGATCGGTGCCGCCGGATCGGCATCGGATCAGTGGCGGATCACGTGCCGATCAGATCACAGACCGTTCAGGCGGTAGGGGACGAAGCTGTCGTCCTGGTCGTACGGATAGGAGACTTCGTGGGCGACCGAGCCGAGCGAGCCGTTCTCCTCGAGGGCGTGGTAGGCGGTTTTATCGTCGTTGGCCCAGCCGTTGAAGATCACGACGTGGCCGTTGGCGCCTTCGGTGCCGGGGCCGCCCTTCATCAGGACGTCGCCGGGCTTCAGTTCGTCCTTGTCGATCTTGTGGGAGACATCGGGCAGGGTCACGGTGTTGAGGCTGTCGTCGAGTCCCCAGGCCATCGAGACGAATCCCGAGCAGTCCATGCGGTACTGCTTGCCCTGTGGATCCGGATGGGTGGTGTCCCAGTTGTAGGGCACTCCCTGGTCGACCCAGGTCTGCGCGCGGCTGATGATCTCATCGCGACGATCATCGGCCTGGGTGGATGTCTTCTGGCCGGACTCCGACTGCGCGGTCGTGGCCTTGCCGGAATCTCCCTGTGCTGCGTAGCTGTGTGCCGGGGCAGCGTCGGCCTGAGCCGGTGCGGTGGCCATCATGGTGCCGCCTGCGAGGAGACCTGCGGTGAGGACGGTGGTGGTGAGTGTGCGTGAAACCTTCATCATCTCTCCTGATCGTTCTCGGGTGTGCATGTGTGATTTCGGAATGTGCGGTTTCGGGTGGTGCGACTTCAGGTCAGCGGAACGGGTCTCAGCTGATCGGGGCAACATCCTGATTGCCGTTGACGAGCTCGGTCGCCAAGGGATCCCACTTGTCGTACTCGGCGGGGAAGGCGGAGCCCTGCACTGCCTGAGCTGCGGCTCCCGGGACCATCGTCTCCCATCCTTCGATCTGGATGAGGCCGAGGTTCGAGCCTTCGGGGTTGACGCCATAGAACGACTTCGAGGCGTAGACCGGGTCGGTCACCTGGGCCAGAGTGCCCCAGCCCATGGACGGACGCTGCTGGAACAGTCCGGCGGAGTCGCGGTCTCCGCCGTCGAGGTTGTAGAGGCTCGATTCCTGCAGGGCCGTCATCACGGCGATCTTCTGTGCCTGCGTCGACAGGTCCGCGCCCTTGCCGACGGCGATGATCGTGCGCGCGTTGTCGATCTGCTCCTGGGTGAGCTGAGTGGCGTCCTGAGCGCTCGGAACCTTGCCGCCGTCGAGTGCTTTGCTCGTGAACGGAGCGGCCTCCTTTGAGACTGCAACCGGCTCTGCGGACGCGGCGGTCGCCATGGAGACACCGCCGGCGATGACAGCCGCGGAAAGGGCTGTCACTGCAATTTTGCGTACGAGTTTCATCGGTTTCCTGTTCTCTTGAGGGGCAGTTGCCGTGAGCGAGAACTCGAGACCAGCTGAGTGGGGAAGCGATCGGAAACCAGCATCGATCACGCAAGCGATCCTGTCGTTTCGCTCACGTCCTCCAGACTGTCCGATCCGATGAGAGGCCTCAACAAACTCCGTTTCAACATCACGTCACAGGGTTCTCAACACGAGTTCAACACCACGTGAACCAGGTCACTCGGACCTGAAGGCCTGCAGCGTCCGATCTCGCCCGACGACGAAGGAGGCACCCACTGCGATGACACTCGCTGCCGCAATCATGGCGCCGGTGCCGAGCAGTCCGACGATGAGACCGATGAGCGGATTGACGATGACCTGAGGTGCCTGCTGGACGACGATGAGCAGACTCTGAAATCTCGATACCTTGGACGCAGGTGCCAGCAGCACATAGACCGGGAAGACATGCGCAGTGAAGACCACGACCCCGGCCCCGACGAGGGCGGTCGCTGCGAGACCCACTCGCCAGTCGGCCGACACAGCCAGCACGATGAGCCCCAGGGCCACGACGCACGGACCGATGACCATCGGAGTCCACACCCGATTCGCAATGCCGCGCCATGCGAACACGGCGCTCGTCAGCAGGCCCCCGGCGATCCATCCGGATTCGATGAGCCCCGCCTCGGCGGCGGTCCAGCCGCGCTCGCGGGCGGCAAGGGGAATGCCGAGGAGTACCGACGGGATCACGGCTCCGGCCATGAGGGACACACCGGTCAGCAGCGCCGGCGCTCCCGGCGTCGTCCGCGCCGCTCGCACCCCGTCGACGATTCCGCGCACGCTGACCGGGTCGGGCAGGTGATCCCCTCGCCGAGGCGGTCGGATCGCAAGCAGGGCGATGAGCATGATCAGGCATCCGAGCACATCGAGCAGTGCCACCCCGGACAGGCTGATGATCCCGATGAGGATTCCGCCCAGCGGCGGGGCGATGGTGCGCGCCAGCTGTCCGGCCATGCCCGATCGGGCCATGGCTGTGCCCAATGATCTCTCGGGGACGAAGAGCCGTGGGAAGACTCCGACGGCGGGCCGATAGAACGCTGCCGCCGACCCGATGAGCACGGCGGCCGCCAGGAGCACCGGCGGAGCCGCCGACCAGACGGCAACGGCGAGTGCGATCCCCGAGCCGATGAGCACGAAGGCGAGTGTGCACGCGAGCATCACCCGACGCGGCCCGAATCTGTCGGCGACCGCGCCGCCGAGCAGCCCGAGCAGCACCGCAGGCAGGACGGTGAGTGTGAATACCCAGGCGGCGAGATGAGGGCCGTGGCCGGAGGCCACCCATGTCAGAGCGAACGCGAGGATCCCGGTGCCGAGTTCGGTGACGACCGAGGTGAGCACCCAGGCGTTGAATCCCTTCGGCAGCGGGACCCGGTCCCCGCCTGAGACTCCCATATCGACGGGGCTCAGGCTCTGCGGGGCAGGACGAGCGCCACGAAGTCGGGTTGGCTGGGAGCACGCCAGATGAGGGGATCGTCCTCGTTGCCCCAGTCGCAGGTCAGCTCGTCGCCGATTCCCGCGTCGACGATGGACTTCATGGAGCCGGCGGAGAGTTCGAATCTCGACGCGTCCCTCGGCAGCCGCACTCCGGATTCAGGGGACCGGCCTGTGGCTTCGTCGACGAGCCGCAGGATCTCTTGGCGTGAGAACCGGCTTCTGCCTCTGCGGCGTGCGGCGGCCGCCTCCACCGTGCGACCGATGTCGGGGAACCGGCGGTCGGACTGCGACAGGGTCGTCGATTCTCCGTCGGAGTGCTCGATCGACACGCGCACCTGTTCGGGGTGGTCGACGGATCCTCCGGTGACAGCGATCGTGAGGGTCACCTCGCAGCTCGTGGTCGGAAGCGAAAGCAGAGCCGAGGCGGTGACAACCGTCGACACCCCCACCGGCCTCTTCGGACCGTCTGCGGGCGTCGGAGCATCGAACTCGGCGGGGATGTGCGTGCGCGCCATCAGCACATAACCGTCGGTCACGGCCAAGGTGAGGGCCTCGGGTTTGATCTCCACGCTCAGGTGGTCGAAGGGCGAATCGGCGGGGGCCGTCCCCTTCGGCTGCGCCAGCTGGCGCACCGCGGCGGCGAGCACGGCGGAGTCGACCCGAGCGCGGCTGAGCGTCGTCTCGGTCCGGGATCGGAGCACCGATCTCAGGTCGTCGACCAGCGCCGCGGCGGATTCGCCTCGTCCGATGGCCTCGGCGAGCCAGTCGTCGAGGATGGCCTCGGCGATCACCGGTTCGCTGTCGAGGATGGTCCCGATCGTGCGCAGCCGAAAGCCTGCGTCACGCAGGCGTCGGATCCAGATCGCACGCTGCTGCTGGTCGAGCCCGTAGTACCGATAGCCGGTCCGGTCCTCGACATGTGCGAGCGACAGAAGGCCGCTGCTGTCGTACCCCCGCAGGGTGCTGGCGCTGAGTCCGACGGCACGAGCGAAGTCACCGATCGTCTGCAGCGACCGGCTCGTCGACTGCGGCACTCGTGCGGTGTCGGGTTCGCGGGTGGGGTCCACGGACCCATCATCGACTTTCACCCTGGCTGAAGGTCAAGAGTGCGGGAGATAGTCGTTGCGCAGCCACGTCGGACCCACCGGACAGTTCCTCAGTCCAGGCTTCTGTCCCTGTGTACGCTGATCCCATGTTCGTACCGCTGCCGCCAGATGCCGCAACCGCCGTCAGGTCCTACCTGCGTCTTGCCGATCGGATCCTGCCCGGCGGCATCATCGCCTGCGCCGTCACCGGATCGATCGCCCTCGGCGCCTATCGTCCGGGCCGCAGCGACATCGACCTCGTCGCGGTCATCGCCGATGAGTGGCTGGACCGTCCGGATCTCATTCGGCGGCTGCGGCTGCTCCACCTCTCGCAGGTGCCCCGCCTGGTGGTAGAGGCGGCGCGCGGGCGAGGTGTGAGTGCGTGCTGCAATACCGTCTTCATCGCCGAGTCCGAGGTCAGTCGACCCGTCACCGAGATCCGTCCAATCGCCTCCCATACGGGTGAGATCTTCGATTCGCACGGCGCGTTCGACGTCAATCCGGTGATCTGGAAAGAGCTCGTCGACGGCGGCATCACGGTGCGGGGACGACCGATCGCTGCATGGGATCTCGATGCGCAGACGGAGGCGCTTCGACCATGGGTCCGCACGAACCTGCGCGAGTACTGGACTCCGTTGGCCGCACAGCTGCGCGACCGACCGCGGAGAACTCCACGCACGCTGTTCCAGCGTCTCCTCACGTCCCCGCGGGGACTGAGCGCCGGCACGGTTGCGTGGTGCGTGCTCGGTCCCGCGCGTATGCATCACACGCTCGCGACCGGTGAGATCATCGGCAAGGAGGCAGCGGGTCGCCACGGATTGGACGCATTCCCTCAGCATGCCCCCATCACCGAGGTGGCCCTGGCCAAGGTGCGCGGCGCGCGGATCCCGTCCGCACCGTCACGTGCACAGTGGCGGGCATTGACCGCCTCGGCGATGGAGGACATGATCACCGCATCACTCGGCTGATCGACGACCGTAGTGGGTTGAGCGGCCGCCGGGAACTCGACGACGGTTGCGGTGATCTTGGGGTCAGCCGAACTGCCCCTATTTCGCGATGAAGTGGAGGCGCTTATTCACGAACTCACCCATCCCGATCGGACCCATCTCACGACCGAAACCAGACCGCTTCACCCCACCGAACGGCAACTCAGCCGCCTCAGCAGCAATCGTGTTCACATGCGTCATCCCCACCTCAAGACGAGCAGCCACACGATCAGCACGCCCCTCATCAGCAGAGAACACAGACCCACCCAAACCAAGAGCACAATCATTGGCCAACTCGAGAGCCTCCTCGTCACTGCCGACCTTGAACACAGTCGCCACCGGTCCGAAGAGCTCCTCACCATACGACTCGGAATCCCGGGGCACATCAACGAGCACCGTCGGCGAATAGTACGCCGCCGGGCCCTCTCCCAGCTCACCACCGATAAGCACACGAGCCCCCTCAGCAACGGCTTTCTTCACCTGCGCATCAACGGTCTCCGCGGCGGCACGCGACGACAGCGGCACATACTCACCCTCACCCAGATTCATCGGATCCCCCGGAGTGAGTCCGGTACCCAATCGCACGAGTTCGGCAACGAAGTCGTCATAGATGTCGTCCATAACAATGAGCCGCTTATTCGAGTTGCACACCTGACCGGCGTTATACGTCCGAAACTCCCACGCCTCACGCGCCACCGCCGCAACATCGTCGGCGTCGAGAACAACCATCGGATCGATCCCACCGAGCTCGAGCACGGCCTTCTTCAGGTTCTGACCGGCCTGGGCACCGATGATCGCACCCGCCCGCTCCGACCCGGTCAGGGACACTCCCTGAACCCGGGGGTCAGCAATGATCGCAGCGATCTGGTCATGGTTGGCAAAAAGGTGGGAGTACCCGCCGGCAGGGACTCCGGCGGCGTGGAAGATCTCCTCGATCAACAGTGCCGACCGTCCACAGATATCGGCATGTTTGAGCATGATCGTATTGCCCAGCACGAGATTCGGGGCAGCGAACCGGGCGACCTGGTAGTAAGGGAAGTTCCACGGCATCACACCCAACAGGGCACCGACCGGCAGGGATTCGATCCGCGCGGTACCGGGGATGGTAGATGGGATCTGATAATCCGTGGCCAGACTGGGGCCGTGGACGCCGTAGTAGTCGATGATGTCGGCGGCGAACTCGACCTCGTCAACGGACTCGGCATACGACTTGCCCATCTCCACCGAGATCGTTTTGGCGAGTTCGTCTTTGCGTTCATGGAAGATCTCCGCCGCCCTTCGCACAACCGACGCCCGCTCCTGAATATCGGTGTCCTTCCAGGTCAGGTGAGTGGAGTGGGCGGAAGTCACTGTGGACTCGATCTCGGCATTCGTTGCCTCGGGGAAGGTCTCGACGACCTCGCCAGTGGCGGGATTCTGAACACGATAGTTCGACATGGTTGCTCCTTCGCAGTCTCGGGTCGGAATCGCATCTGCGCGACCGGAGACGGTCAATGGTGAGAATTTCTGGTGGGCGGTCAGTGCTGCGACCAGGGCAGCGCGCCCGGATATGGGGATTGTGAGGCGATGAATGGCGTCGCTGCGGCCCCATCACCGCAGTCAGTTATCACCCATACCATCGACGGAAGCGCCCGAACCGGCGCGAACGATCATTCCGACTTGATCGTAATACAGGTCACGGAGTTTCGCCGAGGCGGCCGCCCACCGACCCGAGAATAGATCCGTCATCGAGGCGGCCCCATCTCGGGAAAGGCATTGCTCAGAAGAAACGGACGGCCAGAAAGGATGATCCAACTGGCCGTCCGAAATGAATTGCGGAACGAGCAGTGAGTTATGCGACGGCAGTTCCTTCGAGCTCGATCATCTGGCCAGGGATCGCCAGTCGAGTGACTCCGAGCATCGTAGTCGTCGGCGCAGCGCCTGCTGACCCGAGCTTCCCGGCGAGCAGCCCATAGTGTGGGAACAGTGCGTCCACATCGGTGGTGTAGACGTTCAGACGGACCAGATTCGACAATGACATGCCAGCTTCGGCAAGTACGGCCTCAAGGTTCGCTGTGGCCAGCGACAGTTGGGCTTCGATGTCACCATCGTGCTGTGGTCGGCCGTCACTGCTCATCGCTGTCTGTCCCGAGATGTAGAGGGTCCGAGTCTCCCCCGAAACGACCTCGCCCTGATTGAATCCCAATTCCTGTGACCACGTCACCGGATTCACTGCTGTGCGTTCCATTGCTGCTCCGTTCGTCTGCTAGGCAACGCCGCCTGCCCTGTGGCCGCCTTCTCAGACGTTGCACTGACAGCCTCCCAACTAATCACGACACCTTGTGGCGTGATTTCTGGTACAGATTGATTTATGCGAGCAGACCGCCTCGTCTCGTTGGTGTTGCTGTTGCGCCAGCGAAAGCGAATGACCGCCGACCAGCTGGCCGGTGAGCTCGAAGTCTCCACACGCACAGTTCTGCGCGACATCGACGCTCTCTCAACCGCAGGTGTTCCCGTCTACGCCGACCGCGGCCGACACGGCGGCTATTCCCTGCTGCCAGGCTTTCGCACCGAATTGACCGGACTCAACTATGACGAGGCACTCGCACTTCTCACTGCCGGATCAGACCGCGGCGAGAAGGTATTCGGCCTCAGCGCATCGCTGGCCTCGGCGATGCGCAAGGTCGTCGACGCGTTGCCCGAAGGCCACAGGATGCGCCTCGATGATGCAACCGAACGGTTCCTAGTCGAGCCGGAGGCCGATCTGCTCTCCCGACGCGTTACCACGGAACACTTGGCCACCGGGATCATGAGCGAGGTCCGCGACGCGGTGCTCAACGGCCGCCGACTGCAGTTCGACTACTCGGCACCGGGTCAGGAACCGAGCCGCCGAACTGTCGACCCGATCGGACTGGTCACTGTCCGCGGACGCACCTATTTGATTGCCACGAAGTCCGGGGAAGATCGGACCTACCGTCTATCTCGGATGCTCAGCGCCGAGTCGCTCCCGGAAGCTGCGCAACGGTCCGCAAAGGTCGACCTCGACCAGGTCTGGGCCGACCGAGTCGCACACTTCCTCTCCGACGATCACCTCCCCGTCGTCGTCCGCGTCAAGACCGCACGGCGCGAGGAGGTGCTGAAGAATGTGAGCGCAGTCCGGGGTGAGGAACCCGAGCAGGACGATTGGGTCCGCCTCGACGTGAACTACGAAGACCTGCGTCACGCGGTGTGGGCGACGTGGCAGTTGGATACGGACGCCGAAGTTCTATCGCCGCAGTCTCTCTGTGATGCGCTGTACATGCGCGCCAGTAAGCTGACCGCTCTCTATCGATCCTGAGCATCCATCCCGACCGACACGAGGGGCAAGTGAACCTAGCGCACGACTTCGCGGTGTGTGGTGTCGAGTCGGCGCGTCCAGCCCCGGCCGTCGAGGTGTTCGAGCAGGGGGATGACGACGCGTCGGGTCGTCCCCAGCGCCTGCCTCGCCTGGCTCGTCGTGAAGGGCTGGTCGAGACCGGCGAGGATCCGCATCGCCTGTGCAGGGGTGCGCGGAGACACGATGATTCCGTCGCCGAGGCGCAGGATCCGTCCCGCCTTCTCGGCGACCGCGAGCTCCCGCGCTCCGAGGGCGAGTTCGCGCAGATCATCGGCTTCCGGTGCGGCGAACGGGTCGGCTGCGAGTCGGCGCTCGATCTCGGCGATACCGGCTTCGGCGGCACCGAGGCCTGCGGTATGCCCGGGCGGGCGGACCATTCCGTCGACGGCTTCGAGCCCGGCTCGCGAGATGATCTGGTTGAGCAGTGCGCGAATCGCGCCGCCGGAGCCTTCGGGCAGAGGCAGAGCCGGTTGGATTTTCGCCTTCGCCGGGGAGTCGCGTTTCGGTTCGGCGCCGCGTCTGCGACCTGAGTCCGGAGTTCGCTGAAGTGCCTCTGCGACGGCTTTGACGGGCACTCCCGCGGCCATCGGCGTGGCGGCGAGTTCGCCTCGGACCAGGGATTTCGTCGCCCCGACCCAGGAGGTCAGCGTCGGCGAGTGGACGAGCCACTCACCCACTTCCTCAACATCGGCAGGCAAGGATTCGTCGACGGGCACCTGCAGTCCGAACCGGGTAAGGATGGTGCGTTCGACGGCTCCGCGGCGGGCCACCTCGGCGAGGATATCGCCTTTCACAGGATGCTCGGCAAGCTCATGAGCTCGCCTGGCGCCGTCGCCTCGTCGGGACAGTTCGGGCGGGTCGACGTCGAGCACGAGGAGGCCGGCGAAGACGTTGCGGCTTCCTGGCGCGCGGAGCACGATCCGGTCGCTGACCTGCAGGGGAAGCGGTCGGTCGAGGGTGAGCCGGGCGTGGTCGGCATCGAATGCCCGCAATCGTGCGGGCACGGCGGCGGTGCCGATATGGGCCATGAGTTTGTGGATGCCGGAGTCGAGGGTCTCGCCCATGGTGCGGCGCACGTCGATCGTGTCGACGATCGGCCAGGTCCCACTCGTGAGCAGTGCGTCGCCGCGGTGGAGGTCGTCGGCGGGGACATCGCGCAGGTTGACGGCCACGCGGGCCTGCGGGACCACCTCGGTAGTGGTGGAATTACGGGACTGCAGACCCCGCACACCCACGATCCGGTCGATGGTCTCTCCGCGCAGCTCGACTGTATCGCCCGTGGTCAGTGTGCCTGCCGTGAGGGTCCCGGTGACGACGGTGCCGGCTCCCTTGATGGTGAAGGCCCGGTCGACCCACAAACGCACCCTCCCCGAGGTGGTCGGAGGCTCGGCCGTGGCCGTGACCTCGTCGAGGACGCTGATGAGTTCGGGCAGGCCCTGCCCGGTCGTGGCTGACACCGTGACGATCGGCGCTGCTTCGAGTGGTGTTCCACGCAGCTGCGCTCTGACCTGAGCTTTTGTGGTCTCGACGGAGTCGGGGGCGAGGTCGGCCCGGGTGATGACGACGAGGCCGTGGGTGATGCCGAGCGCATTGATCGCGTCGCGATGGTCAGTCGATTGGGCTTGCCAGCCCTTGTCTGCGGCGATGACGAAGCAGGCGATGGGGGCGGGGCCGAGCCCGGCGAGCATGTTCGCAAGGAACTTTTCGTGCCCCGGAACGTCGACGAAGGCGAGTTCGCGGCCCGAGGGCAGGGTCGTCCAGGCGAAACCGAGGTCGATGGTCAGCCCGCGCTTCTTCTCTTCGGCCCACCGATCGGGCTCCATTCCGGTCAGGGCATTGACCAGCGTCGACTTCCCATGATCGACGTGTCCGGCGGTGGCGATGACGAAAGTGTCAGGCATTGTCAGCACGGACTCGCTTGATGGCGGCAGCGATGCGGTTGTCTTCGCTTTCGGGTACGCAGCGCAGGTCGACCAAGCATCGTCCCTGGTGGACTCGGGCGACGATCGCAGGATCGCCGCGGCGCAGCGGTTCGGCGAAGGCTTCGGGCAGTTCGACTGCCCAGCCGGACAGGGGCACTCCGGGGGCTCCCCCGCCGCCGACTCGTCCGTCGTGGTCGACGATCGTGGCACCGACCGCCTCGGCGAGAGTCTCGGTGCGTTTCCGCAGGTGAACTGTGTCGATGTGGAGGGCGTCGTGGATCGGGTTCGCCGTGTGCGTGATCGTGGCTTCCAGCGCAGCGAGGGTGAGTTTGTCGGTGCGCATCGCTCTGGCCAGAGGGTGTTTGGCCAGTGTCTGCACTGCTTCGGTGCGGCCGAGGATGAGTCCGGCCTGCGGGCCGCCGAGGAGTTTGTCGCCGGAGACGATGACGAGGTCGGCGCCGGCGCGCAGGGCGGTGTCGATGTCGGGTTCGTCGGGCAATGCCGAGTCGGGAGTGAAGAGTCCGGAGCCGAGGTCGACGATGAGCGGCAGGTTGTGCTCGTCGGCGAGTCCGCGCAGTTCAGCCACGTCGACGGAGGAGGTGAATCCTTCGACGCGGAAATTGCTCGTGTGCACCTTGAGCAGGCAGGACGTGTCGTCGCTGATGGCCTCGGCGTAGTCGGCCACGTGGGTGCGGTTCGTCGTGCCGACCTCGCGCAGGCTGGCGCCGGTCGTCGTCATGAGGTCGGTGAGGCGGAACCCGGCACCGATTTCGATGAGTTCGCCGCGGCTGATGATGATCTCGCCGGAACCTGTGCCGCGGCCGCGCACCGCAGTGACGGCCAGCAGCAGGGCGGCCGCACCGTTGTTGACCACGAGGGCATCCTCGGCAGCCGGGCTCGCCTGCAGCAGGGCGGCCTTCGCTCCGGTGCCCCGCTTGCTGCGTTTACCGGTGCCGAGGTCCATTTCGACGTCGACATATCCGGCCGCCTCGGTGATCGCCTGGGTTGCCGCAGGTGAGAGCGGTGCCCGGCCGAGGTTCGTGTGGACGAGGATGCCGGTGGCGTTGAGCACTGGGGTCAGGGAGGAAGCCGAACGGGAGCTGAGCTTGGAGGTGATGGCGGGGGCCACCTCGGCGACGGGGATCTCGCCGGCTCGGGCGGCGTTCTGCACCTCGGAGATGATGGCCTTGATGGTCGCCTGGTTGAGGCGCTCACCTGCTGCGATGACCTCGGGAAGGGCGAGGAGATGATCCGTGCGCGGAATGGATCGACGCGGGTCGGACTCGACCATCTGACCTCCTCCTCTGTGCGGGGTCACGGCGGCTCCGCTTGGTCGGCGGGACCGCGAAACGGTTGGCGGAGGCGGACGGGAATCGAACCCGCCAGACCGAGATACTCGGTCTCACTGGTTTTGAAGACCAGGGCGCCCACCAGGACACGGACGCCTCCATAAGGAATCCTATCGCGGGTATGAGCGAGGTGAAGCGAAGGGCCGATGCGGCCGGGGCGGCGCTCGATTGACCAAACGAACCAGTATCGAGCGCGCCGGTACCGATCTTCCGACCGAGTTCACTCACCATTCGCTCAGGCTTCTCCGAGCGCGGCTTAAGGTGACAAGGTTCCCAGCCATCACCGCTCGAAGGTCGTCATGCCCTCTTCGCTTCACCCTGCCTGGTCACACCGCCGACCCCATCCCACCGGAGGGCGACTGTTCATCCCCGCCATACTCGCCACACTGGCGGTCCTCGCTGCCCATGTCGCACCCATCGGAACGCTCACCGGTCTTCCGGGTCCCGCCTCGACACCGGCCCATGCTGCAGCACCAAGCGAGGACGACCTCGGCAGGGACGGGTCGGCACTGCGCGACGTCGAAACCAAACGCGTGGCTCCGGGACTCGACCTGACGAACTTCTCCCGTCTCGAGGACGGAGGATGGAACAACGGCAATGTGCTCACCGCGGACCTCACCACGGACTCCCTGTCGATGGACGTCCGCGACACGGGAAAGGTCGCCGGCGCCGGTACCACCAGCGAGATCATGGCGGGCGGACCCGAGGGGAAGAAGGCCGTGGCCGCCGTCAACGGCACGTTCTTCGACATCAACCAGTCGTGGGCACCGATCTACACCTCGGTGTCTCAGGAGGGAATGCGCATCGGCTCGAAGGAGGCCAAACCGGCGCTCACGCTCGAGGACAAGAAGGCAGCCGTGTCGATGCTCTCCGCTGCGGGAACGCTGACCCATGACGGGCAGGAGACGGAACTCGGCGGATTGAACAACCCGGAGCTGAGCCCCGACACCATCGGTGTGTACAACGAGGCGTGGGGAGACCATACGCTCGACCGTCCGGTCGGCGGCCCCGATGACATAGCCGCCGAGATCGCCCGCGTCACTGTCGTCGACGAAAAGGTCACCGAAACCTCGGGCATGGTGGACGAAGCGGGCGACCCGGAAATCCCGGCAGACGGACAGGTCCTTCTCGGCCGCGATGCCGGGGCGAAGACGCTATCGGAACTCGAAGTCGGCGACGACGTCGATGTCGAGATCGGACCGAGTGAGGACGTCGACATGGGGATCGCGGGCAGCCACCAGATCCTGGCCGACGGCTCGGTTCCCGACCTCCCCGCCGGCGACCTTGAAGACACCGAACACCCGCGCACCGCGGTGGGCATCAGCAAGGACGGTTCGGAACTGTTCGTCACCACCATCGACGGACGCAGCGAGTCCTCGGGAGGCATGAGTCTCGAGGACATGGGCGAGTTCTTCTCTGACATCGGCGCCTACAACGCGGTCAACCTCGACGGCGGCGGGTCGACGACGATGCTCGCCCGCACAGCCGGCGCAGATGCTCCGGCACTGCAGAACGACCCGTCCGACGGTAAGCAGCGCACCGTCGCCAATGCCCTCGTCTTCTACTCAGACGCCCCCGCAGAACAACTGGCCGATGCGCAGATCGAACCCGAACTCGACAGACAGACCACCGTGCTCAAGGGGCTGAGCCGATCAATGAAGGGCACCGGGCTCGGTAAGAATCTCGAACCGATCGCCTCCTCCGGAACGTTCTCCGCCGACGGCGGAGTGAAGCTCGCCGACTCCGATGAGTCGAACGCCCGCGTGACCGGTGAGACCACCGGCAAGGGTCGCGTGAGCTATGCCGTCGACGGGCACACCGCGCGACAGGACCTCGATGTGCTCGGCGAACCGGTCGGACTCTGGCCGAGCGCGCGTAGCATCAACCTGCAGGACGACGAGGACTCGCAGACGGTGTCCCTGACCGGCTTCGACTCCGAGGGCAGGCGTTCTCTCATCGAAACCGGGGACATCGAGGTCGACGCCGACGAAGGGCTGAGGGTCGACACCGACAGCCTCGGCGAACTCGTCGTCTCCGCCGATTCGTCGACGGCTGGGAAAGGCAAGGACTCCCGCGACGACGAACCGACGTCCGGGAACGTGAAGCTCACCGTCGGAGACGTGACAACGACGATCCCGGTGACCGTCGGCACCGAAACGACCGAGGTCCTCGACTTCTCCGACACCTCGGCGTTCACCGACGGGAAGGATCGGGCGAGCGGATCGTTCGCAGCCGGGGAGCCCAGCCCGGACGGTAAGCCGAGCATCGATCTCACGTATGACTTCACCACCTCCTCGGCGACGCGCGGCTACTACCTCATCCCGAAGGAGCCGGTGAAACTGGAAGGCAACACGGTGGCGTTCGAGATGATGGTCCGCGGCGACGGCACCGGGGCCTGGCCCAGGCTGCAGGTGAGCACTCCCGACGGCACGGTGACGAACATCGACGGCGACCACATCACCTTCGACGGGTGGCAGAAGGTCCGCTTCACCGTCCCCGAGGGGCTCTCCCAACCGCTCACCCTCGAACGGATCCGGATGATGGAGACCCGGTCTGCCGAGAAGTACAAGGGGGACATTTCGATCTCGGACCTCCAGGCGATCTCCACGCCCGAGACCGACGATCCGGCCGCCTCGGCGCTGCATGATCCGGCGCTGCTGACGACCGGGACCGTCGCTGACCGTCCGCAGAACATCGCCGTGATGAGCGACGCCCAGTTCGTCGCCACCGACCCGGATTCCGAAGCTGTCAAGGGTGCCAGGCGGACGCTCAAGGAGATCCGTGCCGCAAAGCCGAACCTGCTCGTCATCAACGGCGACCTCGTCGACGAGGCCTCTCCGGAGGATTTCGAGCTGGCGAAGACGATCATCGACGAGGAGTGGGATGAGTCGATCCCCTACATCTACGTGCCCGGCAACCACGAGATCATGGGTGGGGAGATCGACAACTTCGAGGCCGCGTTCGGTTCCCCGACGGGCGAGCGCACCGTGGGGCGGACGAAGATCGTGACCCTGAATTCCTCGGACGGAACGTTGAACGGCAGCAATGATTCACAGTTGAACATGCTCGAAGACGCCCTCGACGAGGTGGCCGAACGTGACGAGCTCACCGGCATCACCGTGTTCTTCCACCATCCCCCGCAGGATCCGCTGCCGTCGAAGACGAGCCAGCTCGGGGACCGGCGGGAGGCCGAGGAACTCGAGAAGAAGCTCGGAGAGTTCCGCAAGGACAGCGGGAAGTCCGCGGCCGTGATCAACGGGCATGTGGGGGCGTTCCACGGGTCCGCGGTCGAGGGTGTGAGCTACCTGATCAACGGAAACTCCGGGAAGGGTCCGGCCGGCACTCCGGCGACCGGCGGATTCACCGGGTGGACGATGCTCGGCGTCGATCCCGGAGTCGGCGACGTCGGTGACGATCCGAGCACGGCCGATCGGGTCGGTTGGCTGGCCGCGGAGACGAAGCCGCGCGTGGATTCGATCTCGTTGGAGGCACCCGGCTCCCTGGCCCCGGGTCAATCCGCGGATGTCGCGGCATCCTTCACACAGGGTGAGCGCACCGTGCCCGTCGGTTGGCCGGCGACCGCCCAATGGGGCGGCGACGGTGTCGTGGTCGATTCCGGCGCCGAGGTGGACATGCAGCAGGCGACGGGTGCGAAGGTCAGTGCCCAGTCAGTGAAATCGGGGGTCCCCGAGGCGGCCTCCGACGTCGTCCGCGTCAACCCGGCGACGGGTCAGATCACCGCGGAGAACCCGGGAACAGCGACCCTCGAGGTCACCGTCAACGGCAAGACCGCGAAGGCCACCGTCGAGGTCGCGGGTGAAGAACCGCCTCCGGGTCCCGGCGATGACGACGGATCTGAGGACAGCGGCGCATCGGCCGACAGTGCGGGAGCTGAGGACGGCTCCGACGCTTCCTCCGCGGGAGGCGAGGACGGCTCATCGGAGGGGTCGGACGATGACGGCGCCTCGACCAAGGCCTCGGCCGGTGCCGATGAGGATTCCTCGGCGGGAAGCGGTTCGGACGGAGCCTCGTCGAATGCCTCTTCGAGTGCCTCGGGCGGCAGAGAGGCGAGCGGCTCGTCGGACAGCGAATCGGACGGCACTTCGTCGACCGCCTCGTCGAGAAGCGATGCGAACGCGGACGGGTCGTCTGACGGGAACGGCGATCTGCCACGCACCGGCGGACCGGTTCTGCTCACCGCACTGCTCGGCGCGTTGCTGGTCATCGGCGGAATCATCGCCGTCCGCGCGGCCCGCGCGCGGCGGGCCGGCCGCCCGGCGGGGAGGCACTGACCCGGGCGAACGGCCGGCCGGACGCCCGTACGGAGGTGCACGGCCGCCTCGGCGACGGAGTGGAATCGGGCGTCCGTCGACGCCCTTGACCGCCGGTGTTAGTCTCGCAGTATGACTGCGATTCAGGACCGTCTGACCTCGTTCGCCCACGGTGGAGGATGCGCCTGCAAGATCCCTCCCGGCGAGCTCGAGGACGCGGTGCGCGGCCTGGTCGGTCAGCCCGGCCCGGATGTCCTCGTCGGCCTCGATGACGGCGATGATGCCTCGGCGGTGCGAGTCCGCGATGACCTCGCGGTGCTCTCGACCGCGGATTTCTTCACCCCGGTCGTCGATGACGCCTACGACTGGGGACGGATCGCGGCGGCCAATGCGCTCTCCGATATCTACGCAATGGGCGGAACCCCCGTCACGGCGATCAACCTCGTCGGGTGGCCGCGGGAGAAGCTGCCGATGGAGCTGCTCACCGAGGTTCTGCGCGGCGGGCTCGACGTTGCGGCACAGGCGAACTGCCCCGTGGCCGGCGGGCATTCGATCGACGACCCCGAACCGAAGTACGGGATGGCCGTGACTGGGGTGGCGCATCCGGATGAACTCATGCGCAACGATTCCGCCGAGGCGGGGCTGCCCCTGACATTGACCAAGCCGATCGGCGTGGGGATCCTCAACAATCGGCACAAAGTCACTGGTGAGACCTTCGACGAGGCAATCGCCACGATGACCGCGCTCAATGCCGAAGCGTCACGGGCGGCCGTGGCTGCAGGTGTACGAGCGGCCACGGATGTCACCGGTTTCGGTCTGCTCGGGCACCTGTTCAAGATGGCGCGAGCCTCCGGGGTCGGAGCGGTCATCGATGCGGCCGCGGTGCCCCGGCTCGGCGGTGTCGATGAGTCGATCGCTGACGGGTATGTGTCCGGCGGGACGAGGCGAAACCTCGACTGGGTGCGGCCTCATCTGACCGCGGATGATTCCATGACCGAGGACGACCTGCTGCTTCTGGCCGATGCGCAGACCTCCGGCGGACTGCTCGTCGTCGGCGAACTGCCTGGTCACCCCGTCATCGGTGAGATCGTCGCCGGTTCAGGCGTGCACGTGAGGTGAAGGGCTAGGGCTGAGGGATCCCAGCCTCGATGCCGGCGATGATGATGTCGAGACCGCGTCGGTAGAGCCGGTGATTGCGCTCGGTGCCCGCAGGGTGATTCTCAATCAAACTGGTGAGCCGCGAGTCCTCTGACGCAGGAGCGAAGATCACCTGCGGCGACAGCGCGTCGAGTGCGGCTCCGAAGGCAAACGCATCGAGCACCTCGATCGTCGTGAGAAGCTCGGTCTCCGGCACACCCGCATCGGCCAACACGTCGATGAGGGACTCGTAGAGAGTCAACGTCCCGGGTTCCTCGACTGTGACTCCGAGCAGGTGGATCATCACCCGCGGATGATCCGAATACAGCCGCCACAGCGAATCCACCATTGCCTTCAGGTTGTCTTTCCATGACCCCTGATCAGGGATGTTCAGGGCGTATTCGACGCTGAGAACCTCACGCATCGCGTGGATGACCCCTTCACGTCCGTCGACATGATGGTAGATCGAGGACAGACTGACCCCGAGCTTCTTGGCCAAGGGCTGGATCTTGAGCTCACCGCCGCCATCGATCATCCCAATCGCTGCGCGTCCGATCTTCTCCCGGCTCAGCAGTGGGGAACTAGGTCGTGCCATGAAGTGCTCACTTCCTCAAGGACGTCCGGACGCCCAGGCGCTTAAGGGGCCCGAAATCTGGACTAACGCTACTCGTCTACGCATTGACAAGGTCTCGGTGTACGGGCACCATTCTAGATAACCGAAAACTTTTCGTTTAAGTCGCGAAACTCGCACTGGCAAAGGGGCCGACCCATGAGTTCCACTTCCACCTCCGCACCGCCGACACCGGATGATCCGCGGGTCCCCCTCAGGCCGCGGAACGGATCTGCAGTCTTCCTCGTCTCTCTCGCCGGACTCATGCTTGCCAACCTCGCTCCGCTGATCATGTCGGTCTTCGAGCAGATCGGATTCGACGTCGTCGCCTCAGGCAACATCCTCACGTGGGGACTCTTCACTTCGGCGATCATCGGGTTGGCGACCTCCCGTGCCGCAGCCGGGACCAGGAGACGCACCATCGCCGCCAGCGGACTCGGCATTGCGACTATTGCCTTTCTCGTCGCTGCGCTGGTCACCGGGCCGACTGCGCTCATCGTCATCAGCTTCCTCATCGGCTCGGCGGGACTCGGCACTGCGGTATCGACCTCAGGTGCCGCGATTGCCGCACTGCGGAACCCCAACCGGGTCAGCGCATCGTCCGGAGTCGTCAACAGACTCCTCGTCATGGTCGTCCTCGCCGTCATTCCCATCCTCGGCCTGGCCCAGATCACCGTCTTCGGATCACTGGCCCTGCTATCGCTGGTCAGCTTCGCCGTGACGGTCTGGTTGCCGAGCACACCTGAAACATCGACGACCGAGGTGCTCGCCGAAACCCGAGCCGAGGCGACACCCTTATCGAGTCGACCACGCAAACCGCGCACAGTCCTCCTCGCAGGAATCGGCGTGCTCATAGTATTCCCCCTGTGGGGAACCAGCGAAGATTCTGTCTGGACACTTGCCCCGACTCTTGGTGATGCGGTCGGCATGTTCGATCAGACCCTCGGCTTTGCGCTCAGCGCGGCTGCGGGCATCGGCGCCGGAGCAATGCTCGTTGTGACCCTGCTCGGCAGCCGAATCGGACGCGCCCTGCCCTTGGGCATCGCACTGGCACTCGGAGGAGCGATCAAGATCTGGATCGGTGTGGAGACGGACCCCGCAATGCTCGCCACTCTCATCATCGCGGTGAACACCATCTACGCCTTCGCCTTCACGCTCTTCATTGCCACTGCCGCCGGTCTCGATGCGCGAGGAAACTGGTCAGGACCGCTGATCGGGGCCTATATCGTCGGTTCGAGCTTTGCCCCGATCATCGGAGCTTGGATCATCGACGGTGTCGGAATTCCGACCTTCGGACTGATCGTGGGTCTCGTCAGCTTCGTCCTCATCATTCCGACGATGCTCATCGCACGCGTATCAACCCGCGTAGAAAAGACGCTCAACAGCCTCGACGAGGCCGCAGCAACCCACGAAAGGACACCATGACCACGGTCTATGAGAATGCCGTTGTCTTCACCGGAGACGAACACGCACCGATCGGCCAGGCAGTGGCGATCGACGCCGGCCGTATTCTCGCGGTCGGAGACACCTCAGCGGTCCTCGATATCGCGGGAGACTCCGCGCAGCGGATCGACCTCGAAGGCAGCCTCCTCGCTCCCGGATTCGTCGAGGGACACACGCACCTGATGATGCTCGGCCAGACGCTCGACAAAGTTCAGCTGCGGGACTGCACGAGTCTCGAGGAGATCCAAGAGCGCTTGGCGCTCAAGCGGCAGGAGCAGCCCGAAGCCCCGTGCGTGCTGGGCTCGGGTTGGATGTTCGACGTTATCCCCGGCGACCGGCCCACGGCTGACATGATCGACGAGGTGGTCAGCGACGTCCCCGTGCTCCTCGACTCCAATGATGTGCATTCCGCTTGGGTGAATACAGCAGCGCTTGAGGCCATGGGCATTACAGAGGCGACACCGAACCCGCACGGCGGCGAAATCGTCCGTAATGGGCAGGGGCAGGCGACAGGGTTCCTCCTCGAAAACGCGGCGATCGAGTACGCATGGTCCTATCTCGAGTCCGTCACGACCGATGAGGATCGTGATCGGTTCCTCGACAGCGCCTTCCGCGTCTATCTGGAGAACGGAGTTACCTCGGCGACCGACATGGCGGTGGGCGAAGCAGAGGCGGCGACTTTCCGCCGTCGACTCGAGAGGGACGGACGACTGCCGTTTCCCATCACTGCTCACTGGCTGCTGCGGCCCACCGGCGATCCGGCCCGCGATCTCGCCGCTGTCGCACGAGCCGCCGAGATTCGCGACCAGTTCGCCGACCTTCCCGGCTCCGAATGGTTCCGCATCGTCGGCGTGAAGTTCATCCTCGATGGCGTCATCGATGCCTGCACTGCAGCCATGCGCGACCCCTATGTCGACGGAACGCAGGCCGGGCCGATCTGGTCGTTCGAATCGGCGGCTCCGGTCGCTGTCGCTGCCGATGCCCATGGACTCGAGCTTGCCATGCACGCCATCGGTGACCACGCCAGTGAGATCGCCCTCGACCTTGCGGCCGAATGCGTGCGCGTCAATGGACCCCGAATCCGGTCCCCGCGGATCGAACACCTCGAGTCGGTGACCGATGAGACGATCGCACGCATGGCCGGCCTCGGCGTCGTTGCATCGATGCAGCCGGTGCACTGCGATCCGGCGATCATGGGCAATTGGATGACGGTGCTCGGAGGGCAACGCGCCGAGAACGGGTTCCCGTGGCAGAAGTTCCGTGAGGCCGGAGTCCACATTGCTCTGGGCACGGATGCGCCGACGGCACCGCATCAGATGTCGCACAACCTCTTCATCGCCTTGACCACCCGCTCGGCACTAGAACCTGGGGATACCAACTATCATCCGGAGCGAGCCTTCACGCCAGCCCAAGCATTGAGTGCGCTCACGCATGCCGCGGCGCGGGCAGGGGGATTCGCCGACGGCATTGGCCGGATCACCCCAGGGGGTCGTGCCAACCTCGTCGTTCTCGACGTCGATCCCTTCTCCGATGATCAGGACCGACTACTCGAGGCTCAGGTACGCGCCACCTTCGTCGACGGTGAGGTGGTGTGGCAGAACAGAGAAGCAGTCGTAGATGGCTGACTTGGAAGAAGAGCCATTGCCCACAGTCCGTTTCTTGAAATGACGGTGCTGCGACTCGGCGTCGCTCCGATGCCTACTCAGCGCGGGGTGACGTCCTCGTCGCGGAACTGGCGGAAGCTGGCCATACAGAACCAGAAGATGACCCCCTGGACGAGTCCGAACAACAGTGTCTCCCACAAACTGAACATCCCATTGCTCAAACCAAGGAAATTCATTAGGAAGTAGATCAGCGGAAAGGCCACCGCGACCGCCACACCGAACCTAAGGCTCTGACGATCCTCGAGCAGCTTCTTCATAGGCCTCTCTCGCTACCCGACGCGCTTCAATTTGCAAGCAATGTTGCTGAATAAGGTGCCTGGTGAGGCTGTTTTTGACGCCGATCAGCGTTTGCCGAGGGAGATTTCGCGCAGCGAGTTCGAGCATCCTTCATCGGTCGTCGCACACCACCCCGTTACACCGAGGTGTTTTCGCACTGAAGGCGAGGGGTTCCGCCGGAACTGTATGAAGAGCCACTCGCGAGTGGGTGCTGGCACTGCCGGTGCCCAGCAACACGAACGGTGAGGGGTGCTCACGGTGAGGGGCGCTCGCGCTTAGCGGTGATGTCCCGCCCGCGCGCCTACCGGCCGGTGGTGATGGAGTCGTCGGTGATGCCGCGAGCCCGACGCTCTTCGAGGCGAGCGCGCTGCGGTTCGACCACGTGACGCGGGTCCTTCGTCGATTCGATGCCGGCTTCCAGCACACCGAAACGCGTGTACGCCGAGGCGGCCGCCAAGGCCGCACCGGAGACGACGGACAGTCCCCGCAGCACAGCACGAGTCTTCCAACTCCGCTTTCGCGAGACGCTGGATCCAGCCACAGTGCCCACAGCATCGGCGATCGCACCGGCGACTCCTCCGCCGGAACCACCAACACCACCACGGGCCAGCTTCTTCGCGAACACGCGCGCCCCCACCTCGACGACGGCGGCTCCGACGGCTCCGGCGATGAGCAGCTTCTCGGCGCGGTGGAGCTTGTGTTCCGGTTCGCCGTCGTCCAACGGATCGACCTCGGCCGGGTGCATGCGCTTCCTCATCGCCGACATCGCATAAGCCTCTCCGGCGGTCCCGGCGAGCGCGAGCAGTCGGGCCGGGCCGGTCTCGGCCACCGGTGCCAATGCCATCGCGGCACCTCCGGCGGCCATCGACGCCGAGGACACGAATACGTACGGCAGACCGTTGCGACCGGCGGCGTTCCAAGTCGGAACGGCCGTCGCCCCGAGAAGCACAGCGGTATATGCGGCCAGCGGAGTAGCAAAGAAGGCGGACTCGACGGCCGCCGGCGTCTCCATCGCATGGAGCACCTTGCGCAGCGGGCCCAGAGGCAGCAGCTTCTCACCGGTGATCCGGTCGAGTTCGATCGCAAAGGTCACTCCCGATCCGACGCCGAAGCCGGAGAGGATCCAGGTGCCCAAGCTCATCGGCGATGAGACTTTGACGACGCGCATCATATTGAGGAACCGCTCGGGCCTGCCGAGGTCAGCCACGAGAGCGGCACCGCCGATGCCGGTCGCGGCGATCGCAGTCATCCGGGAGGCGATGCGCAGACCGGGCCGATCGGTCAGCTGCGCGCCGAAGCCCAACAGAGACGAACCGCCCGCCAGACCGCCGAGGAACAGGTAGGCCCCGATCTCATCGCCCCACGGTGGAGCCTTGACGATCGGTCGACCGTAATAGGACGTGAACTCGACATCCTCGACCATCGGCATCTCACGGTTGCCGTCGGCACCACGGTTCTTCCACCCGCCGCCGCGACCGCCCCGTCGACCACCGGAACCGTCAGGTCCGCTGGGACCTCCGCGGCCGCCTCGGCGACGTTTTCTGCGTCCGCCTTCCGGCTCGGGTGGGCGGTAGGAATCGTATTCTGAAGTGCTCATGAACGGCGGCTCCCGAGGAACGCGAGACCGGCCGCGGCGACCATGCCCAGCGCCGCGATCCCGGCGTTGGCGTACATCTTCGGCAGATCCTTCGTCGCGACCCGCGGGTCCGGCGGCAGGCCGTAGACCTCGGGTTCGTCGAGGAGGAGGAACACCGATCCGGTGCCGCCGACCCCGTCGTTCGAGTTCGCCCCGTAGAGGCGAGCCTCGGTCAGGCCCTTCGCGTGGAGTTCGGCCACACGGTCGTGCGCCTGGTCGACCATGTCCTCACGGTCGCCGAACTTGATCGACTGCGTCGGGCAGGTCTGCGCGCAGGCTGGTTCCTGACCCTCGACGAGGCGGTCGTAGCAGAGGGTGCACTTGTTCGCGGTGCCCGCGTTCGGCACATCCATGTCCGCGGCCTTGCGATCATCCCGGTCGGTGGGGGTATTGATCGTGCCGTCGTCGCGGCGTTCGATGACGCCGAAGGGGCAGCCGGCCACGCAGGTTCCGCAGCCGTTGCAGACATCGTTCTGGACGACGACGGTGTCGAATTCGGTGCGGAAGAGCGCACCGGTCGGGCACACGTCGAGGCAGCCGGCGTGCGTGCAGTGTTTGCACACGTCGGAGGACATCAGCCAGCGGAAGTCCGCGGTGTCCGGGGGTGTCGTGTCGACGTTCGACAGGTCGGTCGGCTCCAGGGCACCCGGTGCCAGCAGATCGACGTTGAGGTCGGGGGTCGTCGGCAGACCGGCGGAGGTTCGGCCCTCGGCCGCCGCACCCAAGGCCCCGTCCAGCGGCTGCGCGGCGGCAGACTCATCGGTGCGCGGGCGGATCGTGGGCATGCCGAGATTGACGAGCTTGCGCCCGGATTCCCGCGCCTTCTCGATGCGTTCGGAATCCTGTTCGATGAACGCGACGTGCCGCCACGTGTTCGCCCCGAGGCTGCCCGTGTTGTCATACGAGGAACCGAGCAGTTCGAAGGTGCCGTCCTGCGGGTTGCGGTTCCACTCCTTGCACGCGACTTCGCAGGCCTTGCAGCCGATGCAGATCGAGGTGTCGGTGAAGAATCCCTTGCGGCTGTGCGCGGAATCGTGCCAGTGCCCGTCCGCCAACGTGCCGTCATCGATCGTCGGTGTCGACATCAGTCGTCCTCCTCCTCGTTCTCCTGCCGATCCCGAGCCGCACGGGCGCGAGCTTCCGCTTCGGCCACCTCGGTTTCGGCGATCGCACTGCCGTCGGCGTGCCGGCCGTGGTCGGGGTCGCCGTCGCTGGGGTCCCCGTCGTCGGCACGGTTCGACACCGCAGTCTCGGCGGGTTCGGTCGCCTCGGTGGGTTCGATGGTGATCCTACCGCTGCGATCATCGGCGCTGTCGACCGTCGCCGAGGCGGTCGTGCCGTCCCCGTCGGAGGCTCCATCGCGTCCCCCGTCCAGGGTCTTGCCCGGGGTGACGCCGACGGCCGAGTCGCCGCCTCGGTGAGCGTGCCCACCGGCGCTGCGACCCTGTCCGGCGTGATGGGAGGCCTCGACATCCTCGGCGGGAACGGTGACCTGCTGGTTGCCGGATTCGGGGCTGAGACCGGCCTCGCGTTGGTACTTCTCGACGAAGTCGACGAGTTCGGGTCCGCGGGGACGGCGGCCGGGCATGATCGTTCCGGCCACGTACTTGCTGTTCTGGATGTAGACGTTGGGGTCCATCGTCACTCCGAGCAGGTCGTTGGCGGAATCGCCTTCGACGACGGCATCCTGACCGCCCACGCCCCAGTGATAGGGCAGGCCGATCTGGTGGACGGTCTTCCCGCCGATGGTCAGCGGGGTCATCCGCTTCGTCACGAGGACGCGGGCTTCGATCGCCGCTCGCGGGGAGACCAAGGTCGCCCAACCGTAGGGCTCGAGCCCCACCTCGGCGGCGAGTTCGGGTGAGATCTCGCAGAACATCTCCGGCTGCAGCTCCGACAGGTACGGCAGCCACCGGGACATGCCTCCGGCGGTGTGGTGCTCGGTGAGTCGGTAGGTCGTGAACACATAGGGGAAGACCTCGGATCCGGGCACCCCGGCACCGGGAGCGGACAGGTTGTCCTCACGGCGCATGACCATCCGGGTCGGGCTGTTCTGCTGGGAGTACAGCGGGTTCGCGACCGTCGATTCCTGCGGTTCGTAGTGGGTGGGAATCGGCCCGTCGATCATGCCGCTTGGTGCGAACAGCCATCCCTTGCCGTCGGCCTGCATGATGAACGGATCGTCACCGTCGAGGTTCGCGGGTCCGCCATAGGCGGCATCCGATCGGGCGGCGGGTGCGCGGTCGATCGGGAAGTCGGGCACGTCCTTGCCGGTCCACTTCCCGGTCTCGTCGTCCCACCACACGAACTTCTTCCGTTTCGACCAGGGAGTTCCGTCGGGTGCGGCCGAGGCACGGTTGTACAGGATCCGGCGGTTCGCCGGCCATGCCCACGCCCATTCGGCGGCGGTCTCGTCCTGCTCATCCCGCGGTTTGCGGCGGGCGGCCATGTTCTGGCCTCCGGCGTAGACGCCGGCGTAGATCCAGCAGCCTCCGGCGGTGGTCCCGTCGTCGGTCATCTGGTTGAAGTTGTCCAAGGGCTCGCCGTCGCGGTCGCCGCCGATGAAGTAGCCGTTGATCTCCTTGACGACCGCCTCGGCGTCGACTTCGCCCTCCTCGTCGACCGGGTAGTCCCAGGTCATGTCGAGCAGCGGTCGATCGCGGGGGTCGTCGGAGTCCCTCAGCTTCTCGCGCACGGCTTGGCCGAGTTCGTAGAAGAAGTCGAGTTCGCTCTGTGCGTCCCCGGGCGGGTTGACGGCCTTGTGGCGCCACTGCACGAGACGCTGGGTCTGCGTGAAGGTGCCGGCCTTCTCCGTGTGGTTGGCTGCGGGCAGGAAGAACATCTCGGTGTCGATGTCCTCGGTCTTCAGCTCCCCGGTCTCGATCTCGGGGCCGTCCTTCCACCAGGTGGCGGATTCGATGAGGCTGAAGTCGCGGACGACCATCCACTTCAGGTGACTCATGGCCATGCGCTGCATGCGCCCGTTGGCCGAGCCCACGGCCGGGTTCTGCCCGAGCAGGAAGTACCCGTCGACACCGTCGTTGAG
Source organism: Brevibacterium sediminis (assembly GCF_024895295.1). NCBI lineage: Bacteria > Bacillati > Actinomycetota > Actinomycetes > Micrococcales > Brevibacteriaceae > Brevibacterium > Brevibacterium sediminis. The sequence continues at coordinate 110,707 of NZ_JAHQRN010000005.1, forward strand.
CATGCGCACCGCGGTCTGGTAGGTGCCGTGGGCGCCGTTGATGCGCGGCAGATAGTCAAAGGCGAAGTCGTTGTCCTGCGTGGCCGCGTCGCCCCACCAGGCCTTGAGCAGGCTGGTGGCGTAGGCACGGCCGTTGGCCCAGTAGCCCTTGTGGGTCTCCGGGGTGCCGACGGCGGCGACGTAGTCGTCGAAGGTGTCGTGGACTCCGGCACTGGGCATCGGCAGGTAGCCGGGCAGCAGGTTGAACAGGGTCGGGATATCAGTCGATCCCTGGATCGTCGCGTGCCCGCGCAGCGCCATGATTCCGCCGCCCGGTCGGCCCATGTTGCCGAGCAGCAGCTGGAGGATCGAGGCGGTGCGGATGAATTGCGCGCCGAGGCTGTGCTGGGTCCACCCGACCGCGTAGGCGAAGCACGTGGTCCGTTCCCGGCCCGAGTTCTCGGTCACCGATTCGTAGAGGTAGTCGAAGTCTGCGGGTTTGATTCCGCAGTTCTCCTCGACCATCTCAGGCGTGTAGCGCGAGTAGTGGTGCCGCAGAATCTGGAACACCGATTTCGGGTCCTTCAGGCTCGGGTCCTTGAGCGGTGCACCGTGCTCATCCGTCTGGTACGACCACGTCGAATTCTCGTAGGAGTTCGTGTCCGGGTCGAACCCGGAGAACAGTCCGTCGAGATCCTCGGTGTCGACATAGTCGTCGCTGATGAGGTTCGCGGCGTTGGTGTAGGCGCGCACGTACTCGTCGAAGTAACGGCCCTCGGTGAGCACACGGTTGATGAGCGCACCGAGCAGCACGATGTCGGAGCCGGCCCGAATGGGCACGTGCTTATCGGCGATCGCGGTGGTGCGCGTGAAACGAGGATCGACGTGGATGATGCGGGCACCCCGGGCCTTGGCCTCGCTCACCCACTGGAAGCCCACCGGGTGGCACTCGGCCATATTGGAACCCTGGATGATGATGCAGTCCGCATTCGCCATATCCTGGACGGGTTGTGTGGCGCCGCCGCGCCCGAACGAAGTTCCCAAACTGGGAACGGTGGCGGAGTGTCAAATACGCGCCTGGTTCTCGATCTGTATCGCCCCGGCCGCGGTGTAGAGCTTCTTGGCGAGGTAGTTCTCCTCGTTGTCGATGGTCGCCCCGCCGAGGCTGGCGATGCCCATCGTCCGCCGCAGCGGGTGGCCTTTGTCGTCGAAGTCCTCCCAGTGGTTGCGGCGGGCCTCGATGAATCGGTCGGCGATCATGTCGATCGCCGTCGGCAGGTCGATCTTCGTCCAGTCCTTGGCCTTCGGGGCCCGGTAGAGGACGTCGGTGACACGACCGGGAGCGTTGACAAGCTGTTCGCTGGCTGCGCCCTTCGGGCACAGGCGGCCGCGAGAGATCGGTGAGTCCGGGTCGCCTTCGATCTGCACGACCTTGTCATCCTTGACGAAGATCTTCTGCCCACAGCCGACGGCGCAATAGGGGCACACGGATTGGACGACCTTGTCGGCCGTGACCGTGCGTGGAGTGGTGTCCCGAGTCTGCTGGGACACGACGGATTCGCCGCGTCCCGTCTTATCCGACGTGCGCAGCTGCCGGAGTACCGGCCACTCGAGGAAGCTGAACCGAGCCATGGCACCACCTTAGCCCCTCACGGGGCGGAAATGCACCAGGTGAGACCGGGTTTTCGACCCCATCTCAGGGGGTTGGGAATCGCCCGGTTCGCCGAGGCGGCTGCGCGGTCATGATCGACCGCGCAGCCGCCTCGGTGCCGGGTTCCGGGTCTCTGGGTTGGCCGAGTTCAGATCCGGCGGGCCAGGAGGATCGCGTCCTCGAGTTCGGCGGGTTCGCCCGACGGGGAGGTCACTTCTCGGGTGCGGGTGTCGGCGAGTTCGATCTCCCAGCGGTGCGGGCTGGCGCCGATGAGGAGGGCGAAGTCTCCGTTCGGGCTGACCAGTTCATGGTGGTGGTCCATGCCGTGCTCGAACTTCTCGCTGTGTTCGGCGGCCCACGGCGGCATCGTCGCATGGGAGACGAGCAGGAGGGCCCCGCCCGGTGCCACGTGCGCGGCGACGCGGGTGAGGAGCTCTTCCCGGGTGTCGGGCAACCGGGTGTGGAGGAAAGATCCGGTGACGAGGTCAAAGCCGCCTCGGCGATCGGGGTCGTCCGGTTCCCAGGTGGAGACGTCGGCGACGGCGAATTCGGCGGAGATTCCGCGGGATTCGGCGGCCCGGCGGGCTCGGTCGATGGCCGTGGTCGACAGGTCGATGCCGGTGGCGTCCCAGCCGTTCTCGGCCATCCAGACGACGTCGGCGCCTTCTCCGCAGCCGACGTCGAGGACGCGGCCGGGGGTCATATCGGAGACGACGGCGACGAGGGATTCGTTCGGATTTCCGGACCAGATGGCGTCGTCAGCCCCGGCGTAGCGCTCTTCCCAGGCGGCCACGGAATCGGGTACGCCGGTATTGCCTGCGCCGGTTCTGTCTGCGTGGGTGTGGTCGTTGTGGCTGCTGGTCGCTGTCACTTGTCGACGCCCAGGTCGGCAGGGATCGAATCGGGTGCGGCACCGTCCGCGCTGTCGGTCTCTGCGGCAGCGGCGGCTTCCTGCTTGGCCAGTTCGGCACGAACCTCGTCCATGTCGAGTCCCTTGACGGCGGTGATGACCTGTTCGAGCTGCGGGGCGGCGAGCGCGCCGGGTTGGGCGAAGACGACGATGCCCTGGCGGAAGGCGACGAGGGTCGGGATCGAGGAGATCGCGAAGAGTCCGGCCAGCTGCTGCTGCGCTTCGGTGTCGATCTTGCCGAAGACGATGTCGGGGTTGGCCTCGGCGGCCTGTTCGAAGACCGGGGCGAACTGCTTGCAGGGGCCGCACCAATCGGCCCAGAAGTCGAGGAGGATGATCTCGTTGTCGTTGATGGTCGACTCGAAGTTGTCTTGCGTGATTTCGATCGTAGACATGCCGTCCAGTCTAGGAGCCGCGGATGAATATCGCCTGGACGGAGGTCACATGACGGGGCCGATGTCCGGAACGACGGGGCGGCTGAAACGGAGCTGACAACCGCCACGGCGGGGATCAACTCGGCGGGTGCCCGATGTTTACCTGCCGAGGTCGGCGATCGGTTCGTCGTCGATGATGGCGGTGAACACGGCGTCCGCCTCGGCGGATTTGACCACCCGGTTGGGGTCTTCCGGTGCGGGTGTCCACGGAATGATCTCGAAGGTGATGTCGTCCTCGGGCACGGAAGCCACCGTCGTGGCCAGGGAGGCCAGCGAACGCATCGAGTCGAGTTCGTCGTCGACACCGATCGTCGAGGTCACAGCGTCGAGGAATCCGTACAGGCGGTCGGGCCGGGTGAGGACCTGGCCGCTCTTGGCGCGGTCGATGATGGCCTCCATGACCATCTGCTGGTTGCCCATCCGTGAGATGTCGCTGCCATCGCCCACGGCGTGCCGTGTCCGGGCCAGGGCGAGGGCGTCGTCTCCGCCGATCGTCTGGTGGCCGGCGGGCAGGTCGAGGTTCGCCTTCGGGTCGTTGAGAGGTTCGTCGAGGTCGACGTTGATCCCATCGAGCGCGTCGACGATCGCTGAGAATCCGTCGAAGTCGACGTTGATGAAGTGGTCGACGCGCACCCCGGTGAGTTCCTCCGCCGCTGATACGGAGCAGGCCGGACCCGCATTGAGGGCCGAGTTGATCATCCCGTGCGTGGCCGCCGACGCGCCGTGGCCGGTATCGTCGCAGGCGGGAATGTCCATGATCGTGTCACGTGGGATCTGCACGGCGTCGATGCGGCCGCCGTCGGCGGCGACGTGAGCGAGGATCATCGCATCGCTGCGGGCACCCTCGGCACTGCCGAATCCTTGCCCCGAGGCGGTCTCGGAGTTCACGCCTTCACCTGTGCCCGAGTCATCGGAGGCGTCCTTCGCCGAGGCGAGATCGCGAGTGTCGGATCCGATGATGAGGACGTTCGTCTCATCCGTGAGCTTCTCGGGAACGTCACCGCCGTGGGCGCGCAGCGGGGACGAGGAGATATTCGCGCCGAGGTTGTGCACCGCCACCGCGATCGTCACGGGGGCACCGATGATGAGGACCGCAGCCACGGCGACGAAGGTGCGCCGGCGCCGGTACTTCGCGGCGAGGCGTCGCTGTCGGCGGGGTCCTGGCGGCGGTGACGATTCTTCGTTGTCCACGGTTCGGGTGCTCCTGCGTCCGGGGTCACGGCGGATTGCATACAAAACGGAATGTATACAATCCTAGATGCCTGCGCGGTCGAGTGCACATCGCTGTGTTCCATCTCTCGACTGAAATCATTCGGCCGAAATCACCCGCAGAGCGATCACTCTGTTAAGCTGGAATCGTTCTCGCACAGAAATGTGCGGAGCAGATGGTGTCTGAAGAGCAGGTAGATTCGCTCGTCACCATGTGTTTGCCCATCGGCGCGTGTCTGCCTTCCGCGCCCCTCATGATTTTTCCCAGTTCAGTCGTCTGACGACTTCCGTCCAGCACCTTCGAGTGCATGATCGAAACCGAGTATCCCCACGATTTCGTCTGAGACAGAGACCTCACATCAGAGAACTCATCCTCACCAGCGATTCCGAGTCCTCGGTTCACCCACAGATTTTCGTTGGATCTGCGTCTGAAGATCCAGTCCAGCCAGCGGGAAAGCCGGATCCAGCAATGGGTCCGACCATCACGATCGCAGCAGCGGTCATCAGTTAAAAAATAAGGATACAAAGATTATGGCAACAGGTACCGTGAAATGGTTCAACGCGGAAAAGGGTTTCGGATTCATCCAGCCTGACGACGGTTCGGCTGACGTGTTCACTCACTTCTCCGCGATCGAAGCCTCCGGCTACCGCGAGCTCACCGAGGGTCAGAACGTCGAGTTCGATTCTGAGATGGGCTCCAAGGGCCTGCAGGCGACTCGCGTCCGCGGCCTCTGAGACTCTTTGAGAGTCTCACCTAGAGACTTCTGAGATTCACCAGCGACCCTGCGTTCACCCATTTGGTGTGAACGCAGGGTCGCTGTCATCCCCTCCCCAATTGCTACCTGACGGGGGCCTAGATACCTGGCGCCAGGTTGCTGGGCCGCCGTCAGGTAGCAATTAGGGAGGGGTCTGTTTGAGTGGGGATCCTTTGAGGCGCTTCCGCCCCTGGTCACACCGGCAGTCCGGCATCCCTGCCCAGCTCTGAGCATTGCCGCAATCCGCTTGTCTCCGCAGAAAATCTCTTATCGAACCATTGCTTCGGCATATGCGGCTGTTTTAAGGTACTGGCAATGCCTATGGCGAGTTCGAGGATGAACTTGAACTATCTACCGGGCGCTACAGGAAGGAAAGGTAGCCCCGGTGCTCGATCGTCTCTTCGCATATTCACCCTGTCTCGACGTCCCTGACCAGTGGGCCATTGCCACTGTCGTCTCGGTCTCCGGGTCTGTCCCTCGCCCGATCGGCACCTCGATGGCAGTGCGCTCCGATTCCCTGACCATCGGCTCGATTTCGGGCGGTTGCGTCGAATCAGCCCTAGTCGATGCGGCGCTGACCTGCATCGATTCAGGTCAGCCCACGCTCTGCGATTTCGGCTATGCCGATGATGACGGGCTCTCGGTCGGCCTCATGTGCGGCGGCGACATCCGCGTGTTCATCGACCCCGTCAGCACCGTCGCGAACGCACTGCGCACTCTGCTGCCGGTCACTGCCCCCGCTTCCGCAGGCGTTCCAGTCTGCCCCGCCCGTCCCACCGACCTCACCGGTCCCGCAGCCGCCGAACCCCTCGCCCCCGAAACTGGGTCCCTGATCCGAGAGCTGCCCTACGAGATCACCCTGAGCAATGGTGCCCACATAGGTTCCTCGACCGCCCCGCACTACGGAACGCCTGCCCACCGCGAGGAATCTCAGCACCACCGGACAGTTCCGCGCCTCCCGATGCCGGCTGTGGCTGTGCCGACCGGGCAGCTCTTGCCGGCAGCCTATGCAGCTGAGATCGGGCGGGCAGCGGACGAGGTCGATGCGCTCATCCATTCCGGCGGCTGCGGGATCGTCGAAGTCCGCGATGACACCGTCGTCGAATGCCCGATCATCCGACGCCTCTTCGTCGAATCCCACCGCCCCCGCGCTCGCGTGCTCATCTACGGTGCCAACGACTTCTCCGCCGCGATCGCCGAAGCCACCTCCTTCCTCGGTCTGCATGTCACGGTGTGCGATGCCCGACCTGCCTTCGCCACCCAGGCCCGCCACCCCGGCGCCCACGACGTCATCGTCGCTCGCCCGGGCGACCACTTCGCCGAGGAGGTCACCGCCGGTCGCGTCGACGCGCGGACCGCTGTCATCATGCTCACCCACGATCCCCGTTTCGACCTGCCCGTGCTCGATCGCGCCCTGCGCATGGACCTCGCCTACGTCGGCGCGATGGGTTCACGCACCACCCACGAACGTCGAGCCCAGGAACTCCTCAACGGCGGTCTGCCGGCAGCGGCATTCGCACGCCTGCATTCCCCGATCGGGCTCGACATCGGAGCCCGCACCCCGCCCGAAGTCGCCGTTGCCGTCCTCGCCGAGTACATCGCCTGCACCCGCCGGACGGGCTACGCCTCGTCGATCCCGCAGCTGCGTGATACCTCCGGTCCCGTTCACGCCGATCGCAGCGGACATTCCTCACCTCGCCGAGGCGGCCCATCCTCCAGCGACCACCGTGCAGATGATTCCGTCCCCCACCCCACCATGGAGGCCGCATCATGGACATGACCTGCGTGGATGAGGTTCTCTTCTCCGCCGACCCTGACCATTGGCGGCCCGGTGACCGCTGGCTCGCCGGAGGCACAGTCCTGCTCTCCTACGGCACCGATATCACTCGCGGTGCGCCGATGAGGCTCCTCGACATCACCGAGGCCGGGTGGGAACCGACGATCTGGCATGCGACCGAGCTCGAAATCGCCGCCACCTGCCGCATCGCCGACATCTTTGCGTTCACCTCTGGCAGCAATCGTCCCGCTCCGCATTCAGTCCTGCCCGGACTCGACCTCTTCGCGCCATGCTGCGATTCATTCGTCGCCTCCTGGAAGATCTGGAATGTCTCGACGATCGGCGGAAATGTCGCCACGGCTCTGCCGGCAGGACCGATGACGAGCCTGCTCGCTGGGCTCGATGCGCAGGCTCTGCTCATCGGTCCCGGCGGAAGCCGTCGCCGCCTGCCTGTGGCCCAGCTCGTCCGCGGCGAAGCGAGAACGGACCTGGGTGAAGGTGAGCTCATTCGCAGCTTCCACATTCCCCTGACCAGCTTGGCCCAACGCTGCGCCTTCCGCCGGATCTCCCTGACCGAACGCGGAAGGTCTGCTGCCCTGCTCATCGGGCGACTGCTCGAAGTCGACCGGGTGCGGATCACCATCACCGCGTCGACGAGGCGGCCGATCATCATCGATCTCGGCCGGGCAACGGGCTATGACCTCACACCTTCAGCCCTCCATGCCGCGATCGAATCGGCCGTAGCTGGAGATTGGCATGACGACATCCACGGCAGTCCGCGCTGGCGGGAGGCGATGACGCACCGCCTCGGCGAGGAGATCCTCACCGAGCTGCTGGCCGCCGACGATTCCACGGCCGACTTTCGGGTCAGCGGAGACATCACCATGACAAGGAGCGAGCGATGAAGCCCGACGATTCAACTCTGGCCCCGACTCAGCCTGCATCCGTCTCGGACGCTCGGCCGCGGTCTCAGACCGACACAGCCCAAGTCGACGGACGCACTGTATCAGTCAGTCCGGAACCCGGACAGTGCCTGCGCACCTGGCTGCGCGACCACGGAGCGCACGGGGTGAAGAAGGGCTGCGATGCCGGTGACTGTGGGGCGTGCACAGTCATCGTCGACGGAGCGGCCGTGCACAGCTGCCTCTATCCGGCCCACCGTGTTGCCGGCAGGAACGTCACGACAGTGCAAGGACTCGGCACGGTCGAGGACATGCATCCGGTGCAGGAGGACTTCCTCGCCGCGGGCGGGTTCCAGTGCGGATTCTGCACAGCCGGGATGATCTGCACGGTCGCGTCGATGAGCGAAGACGATAAGAAGGATCTGCCGCGCAGCCTCAAGGGCAATGTCTGCCGGTGCACCGGCTACCGGACGATCGAGGACGCGATCGCCGGGCACCGCAATATCGACACCGGGCACGGCGGCGTCGGAACGAGCACCGGTGCACCGGCGGGTCCGGCCGTCGTCACGGGAACCGCCCGGTACACGATGGATATCGACGAGGCCGAACTGCCGGGGCCGCTGCTCCATGCCGTCCTCGTCCGCTCCCGGCGATCGCATGCGAAGATCACCCACATCGATGACTCTCGGGCTCTGGCCGAACCTGGAGTCGTCACCGTCCTCACGCACAAGGACGCTCCGGACAGGAGGTTCTCAACTGCGCAGCATGAACTCGTCGGTGATGATCCGAAGGACACCCGCGTCTTCGACGATGTTGTCCGCTTCTTCGGGCAGCGAGTGGCGGTCGTCGTCGCCGAATCCCAACGTGCGGCGGAGCGCGGTGCTGCGCTCATCGACATCGAGTACGAGGATCTCGAGGCAGTTTTCGATCCGGAGCTCGCCGACGTACCCGGTGCACCAGTCATCCACCCGGAGGCCGATGAGGAGTCGGGGATCGCCGATCCGGCGACGAACGTGGTTGCGGAAGTGCACAGCCACCTCGGCGATGTTCCTGCGGCTCTTGCCGAATCTGCGGTCACGCACGAGGCAACGTATCACACTCAGCGGCTGTCACATATGGCGTTGGAGACGCATGGCTGCCTGTCATGGATCGACGATGACGGACGGTTCGTCATCCGCTCGAGCACTCAGGTGCCGTTTCTCGTGCGTCGGACGCTGGGTCAGGTCTTCGACCTCGACCGGGAGCAGATCCGTGTCTGCTGCGAACGGGTCGGCGGTGGATTCGGCGGCAAACAGGAGGTGCTGTGTGAGGACGTGGCACTGTTGGCGACCATGGCCACCGGGTCTCCTGTGAAGCTCGAACTCTCCCGCAAGGAGATCTTCACTGCTACGACCGTCCGCCATCCCTTCCGGATGCGGGTCCGGGCAGGAGCGGACGCCTCCGGACGGCTGACGGCGCTGGCCCTTGACGTTCGGTCGAACACGGGAGCGTACGGCAATCACGGTCCCGGGGTGCTCTTCCACGGAGTCGGTGAGTCGATCGCGGTGTACAAAGCCGCGAACAAGCAGGTCGACGCCAAGGCCGTGTACACGAACACGATCCCGTCGGGAGCGTTTCGCGGGTACGGACTGAGCCAGATGATCTTCGCCGTGGAATCGACGATCACGGCTCTGGCGCACAAGCTCGGCATGGACGAACTCGAGATGCGGAAGCTGAATATCGTCGGTCCCGGAGATGAGATGCTCAGTGTCCATGATGAGCCCGAGGAGGACCTCGTGATGGGCAGCTATGGGCTCGACCAGTGCATCGACCAGGTTCGAACCGCCCTCAGACGCGGTCAGGAACGCTGGGATGAGCACATTGCCGCAGGTCACGGAGTCGAACCTGGACCCACGTGGAGAATCGGGACGGGGACGGCGATCGCGATGATCGCTACTGCCCCACCGCGCGGACACATCGCTCATGCGCAGATCGAACTCGCCGCCGACGGTCGCTACGAGCTGTCCATCGGCACCGCTGAGTTCGGCAACGGGACTTCGACCGTGCATGCGCAGATCGCTGCCACCCTGCTCGGGACGACGACTGACAAGGTGAGGCTGCGGCAGTCCGACTCGGATGCGGTCGAACACGATACGGGGGCTTTCGGATCGACGGGAACGACGATTGCCGGACGTGCGAACGAGGCCGCGGCGAAGGAGCTCGTCGGGCTGTTGCAGCGGTTGGCCGCTACCCATCTCGGGGCTCGGCCGGAAGATATCCGAATCGAAGGCGATCGGGCCGTCGCTCGATGGTCCGCCGAGGTGGCCGACCAGTTCACCTCGGTCGTGGGCCCGACGCGGCGGGAAGCGTCAATCGCACTGAATGTGCTGCGCGACGAGCACATTGCCGCTGCCGGTGAACCGCCACGCGGGTCCGGGTATTGGGGCGGCACCCCACGTTCGGTGGCCTTCAATGTCCACGGGTTCAGGGTCGCCGTCGACATGAGCACCGGCGAGATCCGCATCCTCCAGTCCGTCCATTCCGCCGATGCCGGAGTGGTGATGAACCCGCATCAGTGCCGTGGGCAGATCGAAGGCGGAGTTGCACAGGCGATCGGGGCTGCGATGTATGAGCAGGTCATCGTCGACGAGACAACCGGGAAACCAGTCACCGATATCCTCCGACAGTACAAAGCACCGAACTTCGCCGACATTCCCCGCACCGAGGTGTACTTCGCCGAGACCTCCGACGAGCTCGGTCCGCAGGGCGCGAAGTCGATGAGCGAGTCCCCGTTCAATCCCGTCGCCCCGGCCCTGGCCAATGCGGTTCGCGCGGCCACTGGTGTCCATTTCACCTCTACGCCGCTGACCCGGGACACCGTGTGGGCGGGTCTCGTCGGTGCCGGTGTGGTGATGGAATGACCAGGGAGCCGTCGGATGGCCTTTCGGCGGACGGGAGTTCGCAGAGCGGAGATTCGCAGGGCGGTATAGCGCTGATCTTCGCTGCCGGCAGCGGCCGGCGTTTGAGTCTGGGTCCGAAGGCGCTGCTGCCATGGGGTGATTCGGTTCTCGTGGTCCGCGCGGCCCGTGCCGCTCGCGCCGCAGGGCTGCATCCAGTCGTCACCGCAGGTCCGGGCCGATGTGAGATCGTATCCCACCTCGCCGAGGCGGGACTCGGCGAATCGCAGGTCACCGTTGTCGAGGTGCCCCAAGCTTCCGCTGGGTTGTCTGCGTCGTTTCGTGCGGGGGTGGCCGCGATCGCCGCGCTCACCTGCGACGATTCGGTGGCGGCCGCCTCGGTGAGGTCTGATTCCAGGTGTTCCCGGCTCTCGGGACGTACCGCGATCACGATGATGCTCGTCGATCAACCCTGGGTCGGGGCGGACGTGATCGCCCGACTCAATGCGCGATACGACTCGGATCGGGTCGTCCGCGCAGTCTGGTCGGGAGAACCGGGCCACCCGGTTGTCATGAGCCTTGTTCATGCGCAAGTGGCCGCCGACGGAGCCCAAGGGGATGAAGCGGGACGCTCATGGATGCGAAGTCGCCGACACCTCATCGACCCGGTCGAATGCTCTGACATCGGCAATGGCACCGACATCGACACCCCCGCAGACCTCGCCGCCGCCCACACCTCCCCAATTACTACCTGACGGGGGCCTAGATACCTGGCGCCAGGTTGCTGGGCCGCCGTCACCGGCGTTGACAGGCACCCTTGCTCTACTTAGAGTCAGTGCCAACGACCGTGAACCCTGACGTTGGAGGAGCGATGAAGCAATCGGTACTCACCCGTTGGATCGTCGCATTCATCCTGCTCGCCGCCGCCTGCATACTGAGTTCCCAAGCGGCGCCGTTCCATGACTTTGCCGCGTTTCTGTGGCTCTTGGCCCTCGTTCTGCTGATCACCGCCACGACACTCGCGGTCATTCGTGACCGTCGACGACGCCGATCTGGCTGAACACTCCGGCAGCTCCGCGCACTTCGGCCCGCCCGGTTATCCTGAACTCATGCCGCCCTGCGACACTCCTCGTCTGCGCCTGCGGGAGATGACCGACGACGATCTCGACGATATGGCCGCCCTCCTCGGCGATCCGCAGGTGATGGAGTATTACCCTCACCCCAAAGACCGCACCGAGGCGGCTGCGTGGATCCGGTGGAACCGACGCAATTACGCAGAGCACGGGTTCGGGCTGTGGATCGTGGAGACGCACAAAGGTGAGTTCCTCGGCGACTGCGGCCTGACTTGGCAGACCGTCAACGGCGCACCTCACCTTGAGGTCGGTTTTCATGTGAAGCCGTCCGACCAAGGTAATGGGTTCGCCACCGAGGCGGCTCTGGCCTGCGTCGATCACGCTCGGGAGCTCGAGGTGGCTGCAATACTGACCGCCATCATCCACCGAGACAATCGACCGTCGCAGCGTGTGGCCGAGAAGCTCGGGATGCAGCGCAACCCCGAACTCCGACACAAGTCCCCGGACCACGAGGTGTTCTCCCTGGACCTGTGACAGCCCTAATTGCTACCTGACGGGGGCCCAGATACCTCGCGCGAGGTTGCTGGGCCGCCCTCAGGTAGCAATTAGTGGTGGTCTAGGAAAGTGCAGAAGTCCTCGACTCCGCTGAGCTCGATGTCGTTCCGCCGTCTGGTTTCCCACGCCGAGCGGGTCAGGCGCCAGCGTTGGATGCGTCCCGGCTCGCCTCGGCGGATGTCCCAATCGACGCCGTTGCGCTCGTACCCCAAGGCTTCGGACACCTTGTTCGATCCGATGTTGTCGACGAACGCATCGGAACCGGCCTCACTCGCCCCGAGCCCCGCAAACGCAAGATGGAGCAGAGCGCTGCGCATCTCCGTGCCGAGGCCGCGACCGCGCACATCCGTCGACAGCCAGGAGAATGAGGCGAACGTCCCGCAGGAGTCGAATTTCTCCGCAATGAGGTCCTGCATCCCCACGGCCTCACCGTCGACGAGGACGGCGAAGGCCAACCGGAAGTCAGAGGGAGAGAAGCGTCCGCGTCCGCGCCATACGCTCTGGAGCCACCTGCTCACCCGCACGTCCGGGTCGGATTCGTAGAACGACATCGGATCGTCGTAGGGGGCGGGTTCCGCGAAGACCTTTCCGTCTCGCACAAGAGGGGCGAGCGCCGCGAGCATCTCATCGGCGGCACCGACGAGCTCGAGTCGGGGAGTCTTCACCCGGATCTGCAATGGCGGGTAGCCGATCATGCAACCAACCTAGGCCAGCCGGCCCGAATCCACAATGGTCCGACGACTCCGGGTAGCGTGGGGTTCGACTCCAGGATGCCGATAACAGGTGGTGGCCCATGACCGAACCCGATCGCCCGACCCCGACGACCGTCGTCTTCGACCTCGGCAATGTGCTCATCGGCTGGGACCAGACAGGGCCCCTGGCCGATCGTATGAGTGCCGATGAATGGCATTCCTTCGCCGAGGCGGCCGACTTCCCCACGCTCAACACCGCAGCTGACTCCGGCGTTTCGATCACCGATATCGTCGCCCGAGCCGCCGAGGCAGACCCCCGCCACGGTGAGATCGTCGCCGGCTACTACGAGAACTTCGACAAGTCCCTGACCGGTCCGATCGACGGCATGGCCGAGATCGTCGCAGATCTCAAGGCCGCCGGCGTCCGCCTGCTCGGGCTGTCGAACTGGTCGGCTGAGACCATCCACCATGCCCCTGTCGTCGCCCCGGCGATCAGCGAACTCGAAGACATCGTCGTCTCCGGTCGAATCGGTCTGGTCAAACCCGATCCGGCGATCTTCGAACTGGCCCGGGACCGATTCGACCTCGACCCGGCCCGGACGGTCTTCGTCGACGATCTGCCCGCCAACGTGAAGGCAGCCGAACGGCTCGGCTTCATCGGCCACGTGTTCTCAGGAGCCGACTCGCTGCGCGAGGAACTGTCCGAGCTCGGTCTGTTTAAGTCTTACTAAGACATTGCGTCCGGTTACTTGTTGGACTTTCAGTCCGACTGAGGTGACAGTCTTAGTTCCGAACCTTCACTTGAGTCTCTGCGAAGGTCGAAGGTCTTCCAGCGTCCGAAGTCGTTCTAGCGCACCGTCTATTTTGGTTGCGGCCTCGTGAACCACCGCCTCAACCAACGCCAGGCATCCCACTTGGCTATCAAAAAATGAAACGTCGACGGCGGCCTGCAGTACGACGTCGGAAATACCAGCGACCGGCGACAACCATTGGTCAGTGATCAACGCGACCGAAGCAGAGTTTCTCTTTGCGGCCTCAGAAACCTGGAAAAGATGCTCCTGATATCGCCTGACGTCAAGAACAAGCAAAACGTCTTGCCGCCGCAGATCGGTGACAACATGAAGGTCACGTCCCATCGGATCTTCCAAGAACGAGACGTTCGGCCTCACCTTCGATAGCTGCAGCTGAGCTACGCGGCCAACCAGCCCGCTGTAGTGTCCCCCAACAACCACCACGCGATTCGATACCTTTGTCAGCATCTTCACCAAGCGGTCGATTTCCGAACGTGGATTCTGCTGAAAAGTTCTAGTGATGAGATCCGCCCGGTCCGTCCCGCTCGAGGAGAACTCGTCTGAAAAATCTCGTCCAGCCGTCTCTGCCTCAGCCCGTATAAGCGGACTCGCCGATCTCGTCGTCAATTCGGTCCGCAGACGATCCTGCATTTCGACGAAGCTGTTGAATCCGAGCTGCGTACAGAAACGCACGACCGAAGCAGAACTCGAACTAGCCAAGGCCGCTAGTGACGATGTTGTCCCCAAACCAGCACTCGGATAGTCGGCCAGCAGAGCACGAGCAATCCGGCGACTGGCGGGACTGAGCGAATCAATCGACGAATTGACCGTCTCCGCGACTGTTTCCATCGTATGACTCCCGAGAATGAAGCGTACATTTCAAATGTGATCCACATTGCAGTTATGAAACAACTATGCCAAGCTGATCTCGCTCAGCACAAATGAAAGGAACATCACATGACTGAAACCATCCTCCGATCGTTTGGCCAGAGTACCGAGCCGCTTCTCATCGTTCATGGCGGTGCCGGACATCGATCGACTCCCCTTACCTCGGATGGTACAGCCAGCGCGCATGCAGCGTTGGAGAAAATTCTCGAAGCAGGCTACTCAGTACTCAGCGCGGGCGGCTCTGCAGTCGACGCAGTCGTTGCCGCGGTCCGCGAACTCGAGGATGCCCCCGATTTCAATGCGGGCCACGGGGCCGCACTCACTGCGTCAGGAACCGTTGAGCTCGACGCTTCGATCATGGCTGGTGACGGCCGCTCGGGGGCCGTCACCGGTGTATCTACCGCTCGCAACCCCATTTCGGTTGCTCGCGCGGTTATGGACAAAACCGACCACCTGTTATTCGCGACACCGACTCACGAACAGCTGAGTAAGTGGGACGTCGAAACAGTCGATCCCGAATACTTCATCACGGAGAAAAGGCGAGAGGAGCTCGCCGCCTTTCAGAAGCAGCCTGACGCCTTGCTCCAGCACGGCACAGTCGGTGCCGTCGCTCGCGATGCAGACGGGAATCTGGCAGCAGCAACTTCCACCGGTGGAATCGTCAATCAGGAGCCAGGCAGGGTAGGCGACACACCGCTGGTAGGTGCCGGGACATTCGCTGACGACGGAACAGTGGCTGTCTCTTGCACCGGCACGGGAGAAGTATTCATGACTGAAGTCGCAGCTCACAGCGTGCACGATCGAGTTTCTCTCGGAGGAGCCTCTCCAAATGAGGCGGCAGTCGCAGTCCTCGACCGAATCGCAATTCGCGGCGGGATGGGAGGAATGATCGTCATTCCGACGTCTGGTACGGGGCTCGCGGCGTACAACAGCGGCGATATGTTCTACGGGTCATTCGATTCCACAGGTACATACACGCACGTGTGAACGTCCAGCCCGGGGAAACCGGTAGCTGGAGTTGACGATTACTTGATTAGGAGAGATATGTCAGTTCAAGCACCCACTGACGAGGACAGGCAAAGTCGCTTGTCCCGAGGAGTGATGAAACTCCTCGAAGCAGTAGACCGTGCAGGCAACAAACTGCCTCACCCATTCTGGATCTTTGTGGGCCTTGCCGTCATCGTCGCCCTGCTCAGCGCACTGTTCGCTCGCTTGGATCTTTCTTCAGTCAATCCCACTGACGGCAAAACAGTGGCCGTCAAGAGTTTGCTCACGTCCGAAGGCATTCAGATGATGCTCGACGGTGCGATCGAGAACTTCGTGAACTTTCCCCCGCTGGGGTTGATTGTCGTGGTCGCACTTGGAGTGTCTATTGCAGACGCAACAGGATTATTACCTTCCCTGATGAGGGGGATGCTTTCCAAGGTCAATCCTCGCTACGTGACCTTCATGATCGCGATTACCGCAATGGCCGCCCAAATTGCTGGCGACGCCGCCTTTGCAGTGATGATTCCGTTGGCGATGATCGCCTACCGCGCGGTCGGGCGCAGTCCGATCATCGGGGCTGTCGTGGCATATGTTGCTGTGGGTGGAGCAAGCAGCGTTGGACTGATTCCCACCGGAACCGACGCGGTATTTGCCGGTCTGACGACCGCCGCTGCCCACACGATCGACCCGAGCTATAACGTCAACCCGCTATCTAACTACTATTTCTCGGCTTCATCGTCCATTGTGCTGGCTCTCTCCATCACTTTGGTTGTTGAACTGGTTGTGGCCAAACGAGTCGCGTCCCTTGAGGCGGCAGAACCTTCAATAGACGCTGATCCGTTACCGGACATGAAGCTCAAGCTTTCTGAGCAACGTGGCATGATCGGCGCAGGAATCGCCACTGTTCTCTTCTTCGGCCTCCTTGTCCTGGCAACAGTACCGGCGAGTTCGCCCCTCCGCGGAGAGGGTGGGAGTGTTGTCGATTCACCTCTGATGAACAATATCGCCGTCATCATGATGTTGTTCTTCAGTACTGTGGGAATCGTCTACGGTGTCATCGTCGGCTCAATCAAGAAGTTCAGCGACATCCCCGAACTCATGGCTCCTGGCGTCGCTGCTCTCGTTCCAGTCGTGGTTCTCTTCTTCGCCGCTTCACAATTCTTGGCCTACTTCAAATGGACAAATATGGGGCAAGTCATTGCGATTGAGGGGGCAGGGCTCCTCGATCGCATAGGTGCAGCTCCAATCGTCATTTTTGTTGTCGCCGTGCTGTTTATCAGCTGCCTCAATCTGGTGCTCACCTCGGGTTCGGCAATGTACGCATTCGTAGCACCGGTCCTGGTACCAATGCTCATGCTCCTCGACATTGCGCCAGAGACCACTCAGGCGATGTTCCGCATCGCCGATGCGCCGACAAACAGCTTGACCCCGATGAGCCCATACTTCGTTCTTGCCCTCGGATTCATCCGGCAACATCGACCCACGGCTGGTGTCGGCACGTTGATGTCGCTGGTTCTTCCGATCGCCTTGGTCAATCTCGTCGTCTGGCTGGTCCTTTTCATATTGTGGTACCTCGTGGGTCTGCCTCTGGGGCCAGGAGTAGCCGCTCGGTAGCGTCGTGATTGGTGCCGCGTTGGTCTTCTCGCCACCAACCGCGCACCGTTTTGATCCGGCAGGTGCCAATCCAATCCTTGTGCACTTCCCGTCCGTCTCTGCACGTCTCTTCCGCCACCTGCAGTTGTCGCAACGTTTCGCACAACTGAGAAATTCGTACCGTTCGAGGCGTCATCCCCGCTGATACTGTGAGAAATGTCCGCGCCTGGAGAGTCCACCCGCCGCCTGAACAGGAGACACGATGACGACACCTTCATTCCTCGACTCCATCGATTCCCAGCTCGACTGGCAGCGCGAGGTCTACAAAGACCTTCACCGCAATCCTGAGGTCAGCCTCGACGAGCACAAGACCGCCGACCGCATCGCGGCCGAACTCGAGGGACTCGGCCTCGAGGTCACCCGGATCTCCGCCACCGGTCTGGTCGCCGTCATCGACAACGGCACCGGACCGACCGTTCTCGCACGAGCCGACATCGATGCTCTCCCCGTCACCGAGGACACCGGCCTCGACTTCGCGTCCGAGGTCGACGGTGTCATGCACGCCTGCGGTCACGATATGCATGCCGCCGCTCTGCTCGGCGCGGTCCGGCTGCTCAAAGAGAACCAAGATGCCTGGTCAGGCACGTATATCGCGCTCTTCCAACCGGCAGAGGAGAACGCGGCCGGGGCGAAGGCGATGATCGATGACGGGCTGACGGACAAGGTTCCGACCCCCGAGGTGGCCCTGGCCCAGCACGTCATGCCGCTGCCGGCCGGCAAGATCTTCACCGCTGCCGGACCAGTGATGTCGGCCGGGGATTCGGTGAAGATCACGGTCTTCGGTCGCGGCGCCCACGGGTCCATGCCGCACCTGTCCGTCGACCCCGTGGTCCTCGCGGCCTCCATCGTTCTGCGCCTGCAGACAATCGTGTCCCGGGAGACCGAACCGGGTGAGTTCGCCGTCGTCACGGTCGGTGCGTCGAACGCCGGATCGAAGTCGAACATCATCCCCGATCGGGCCGAGCTGCTGCTCAACGTCCGCACCTACGACACCGCGGTGCGCAAGCGGGTGATCGCATCGATCGAGCGGATCGTCCGCGGCGAATGCGAGGCCGCCGGAACCCCGAAGGAACCGACGTTCGAGTATTTCGACCAGTTCCCGCTGACGGACAACAGTGAAGCGGTCAATGACACCATCACCGAGGCGCTCACCGAGTTCTTCGGCACCGAGGCGGTGCTCGAGGCGACCCCCGCGACCGCGTCGGAGGACTTCAGCGAACTGCCGAAGGCCTTCGGCATTCCCTACGCCTACTGGTTCGTGGGGTCCTTCGATGCAGAGAAGTACCAGGCCGCCGAGGAGGCCGGAACCGTGCTCACGGATGTTCCGGCCAATCATTCGCCGTTCTTCGCCCCCGAACTCGAGCCGACTCTCGAGATCGCGACCAAGGCGCAGGTCGTCGGCGCTTTGGCCTACCTCGGCGGCTGAGCCCTAACTGCTTCGACCGGCGACCCCGAGCAGTCTCCACGTGGCCTGTGATCGGTCGCGCGGAGACAGCAGGCTCCCTCGTCGGGTGAGTCACTCGTCGATCGTGCGCACGACGTGTGCCGGTGAGCCGACAACGACGGCGCGAGCCGGAACGTCTCTGGTCACCACAGACGCCGCGGCGACGACGGCGTCATCACCGATGGTGATGCCTGGCAGGACAGTCACGTTCGACCCGATCCAGACATTGCGTCCGATGACGATCGGAGCCGGGTGCATGTCCGCACGACGGTCCGGCTCCATCCCATGGTTGAGGGTGGCGAGAACGGTGTTGTGCCCGATGAGCGTGTCATCGCCGATCGTGATCCCGCCCTGGTCCTGAAAGCTGCACCCGGAGTTGATGAAGATCCGCTGCCCCAAGGTGATGTTCTTCCCGAAGTCCGTGTGGAACGGGGGAAACATGGCCACAGTCGGATCGACCGGGCGTCCCGTCAGCTCGGCCAGCAGCGCGCGAACCTCATCGGGTTCGTGGTAGCTGCCGTTGATTACCGCCGTGATGCGCAGGGCTTCCTGGCTGGTGCGGTGCATGACCTCATGCAGAGGCGAGCCGCCCGTGATCGTCTCTCCGGCGTTGAGGGCTTTCAGCAGATCTGCTGTGTCCACGGTGTCACCTTTCCTTTACTGACAGATGAAGAGATCAGGGCCTCAGCAGGACCTTGACGGCTTCGCGGCTGTCCATGGCCGAATAGGCGGCCGCGGCGTCGTCGAGGCTCATCGTCTGGTCGAAGACCTTACCCGGGTCGATCTCTCGGTTCCAGATGAGTTCGATGAGGTCCGGCAGGAAGCGACGAACCGGTGCGGGCCCGCCGTGCAGATGAACCAGACCGAAGAACAGTTCTCCTCCGGGCAGCTCGACATCGTGTGAGACACCGACGTAGCCGACATGACCGCCGGGTCGGGTCGACCGGATCGCCTGCATCATCGATTCCTGTGAGCCGACTGCCTCGATGGCGCTGTGGACGCCGAGGCCGTCGGTGAGCTCTCTGATCTTCGCCACGCCCTCGTCGCCGCGTTCTTCGACGATGTGGGTGGCACCGAATTCGCGGGCGAGGTTCTGCCTGTCGACGTGACGGCTCATGGCGATGATCGTCTCCGCTCCCATCTGCTTGGCGGCAAGGACTCCCATCAGTCCGACAGCGCCGTCGCCGATGACGGCGACCGACTTACCGGGGCCCACCTCGGCGGCATCTGCGGCGAACCACCCGGTGCCGAGCACATCGGATGCGGCCAGCAGCGACGGGATGAGATCGTCATCAGGCTGTCCCGGCGTGGCGACCAGGGTGCCGTCGGCATGGGGAATGCGAGCGAATTCGGCCTGGGTGCCGATCCCGCCGTCGACGAAGATTCCGTTGACGCAGCGGGACTGGTAGCCGGCGGTGCAGATCGGGCAGGTGTTATCGGAGATGACGAATGATCCGACGACGAAGTCACCGGGTGCAACGGTGCGAACCTCGTCGCCGACTTCCTCGACGATGCCGACGTATTCGTGGCCCATGAGCTGCTGATCCGGTGCGTCGGCACCACGGTAGGGCCACAGGTCGGATCCGCAGACGCACGCGGCCACGATCCGGATGACGGCATCGGTGGGTGCCTCGATGGTCGGATCGGGTCGTTCTTCGACCCGGACGTCGCCGGGCCCGTGCATGATCACTCCGCGCATTGTTCTCTCCTTGAGAAGTTCGGTTGTTCGCTGCTGTTCGGTTCGGGTCGTGAGGCTCAGCTTCGCGGACGGTGCAGGTCCGCCTCGTCCACGTGCTCGAGCCAGGTCGTCGTCTGAGCGGGATCCTCGGCGTTCTCGAGCATGGCGATGTGTTCCATGAATGTCTCGGTGGCGGCTCCGTGCCAGTGTTCCTCGCCTGCCGGGCAGTAGACGGTCTGCCCCGGGCGGGCCTCGATCACGTCACCGTCGCGTGTGCCGAACAGAGCGGTTCCGCTGGTCACGTGCAGAGTCTGACCCTTGGCGTGCGAATGCCATGCGGTGTGTGCGCCGGGGGCGAATCGGACCCGTGCGACGACCATGGTCTGGCCGTCCTCCTGCGGGGAGGCGATGGGGTCGACCCACACATCGCCGCTGAATTGCTCGGGCGGGTTCTTCGCTGTCGGGGTCGTTGGGAGAATGCGGTGGCTCATGATCGGTGTCCTCTGTTCTCAGGAAGTTGGTTCTCGGGTGGTCGTTCGGTCTCGGTCGTCGGCGCCGCCCACGAGGCGAGCAGACGCAGCTTCTGCTCCGATTCCGAGCCAGGTTCTGCTGTGTAGATGAGGAGGGCGAGGCCGTCTTCGGCGGTGATCCGCAGCTCCTCGAAGGCGAGGACGAGCTCGCCCACGACCGGATGGTTGAACCGCTTCATCCCCGTCCCGTGCGTGCGGACATCATGTTGGGCCCACAGGGTTCGGAACGTCTCGCTCTGAGTCGACAGTTCCCCGACGAGGTCCTGGATTCCGCGATTATGCGGATCCCTTCCTGCCGCGCTGCGGATGATCGCCACGCACATCTGCGCGAAGAGTTCCCAGTCCGGATAGAAGTCCTTCGATGCGGGATCGAGGAACTGGAATCGCGCCAGGTTCGGTGTCCGTCCGCCATCCCCGATGACCGGCGAGTAGAAAGCTCGGCCGAGTTCGTTGACGGCGACCATGTCCTGCATATCGTTGCGGACGAAGGCGATCGATTCCTTGATCGAATCGAGCATCCAGAACAGCGTCTCGTGCGGTGGACGTTGGGCGGTCACGGGACGTCGTCTGCGACCCGAGGTCGGAATGCCATCGGCGGCACGGGCGAGATCAACGAGGTGGCCCCGCTCGGTGTCGTTGAGCAGCAGAGCCTCGGCGAGCGCTTCGAGGACAGCTGCGGAAGCCCCTCCGATCGCGCCCCGTTCAAGTTTTGAGTAGTACTCGACGCTCAGTCCGGCCAGGGCCGCGACCTCGCTGCGGCGCAGGCCCGGCACTCGCCTCGTGCCTTGGGTGGGAAGGCCGACTCGATCAGGGGTGATCTTCGCCCGCCGTGACATGAGGAATTCGCGTACTTCGGCCCGGTTGTCCATATTCTCCAGGCTAGACGCGTTCTCATCTGAGAGGGATACCCTGTCAGGGCACCTCTGCGCATCACTCTCGCAGCACCGAGCGTGTCTACGGCTATGGGTGGGGCATTCGGTCGCGATCGTAGGTGATCGTCGTGTACCCGTGTGGAACCGGTGTGCCGTCCTCGTCGACTCCGACGAATACGATCTTCTCGATGCTGAGGATCGTCTTCCGGGTGATCATATTGCGCACCCTCGCCTTCATCGTCAGCGACGTACGCCCGAACTGGGTTGCGATGAGCCCCATCTCGATGAGATCGCCTTCCCTCGCCGAAGCCTGGAAGTCGATCTCCGAGATCAGCTTCGTGACAACTCGATGGTTGCCGAGCTGGATGATCGCGTAGATCGCGGCCTCCTCGTCGATCCACCTCAGCAGGCTACCGCCGAAGAGGGAGCCGTTGGCGTTGAGGTCCTCGGGCCGCACCCATTTGCGGGTATAGAAGTTCATCCCCTCCACATCGTGGCGGGCGGAGCTCTCTGTGGGCTGTGCCGTCGCTGTCATGCGATCAGAGTAGCGAGGAGTTGTTTCGCCCTCGTTTCGATCACGTCACCGCTGTGCGACGTCGTCTTTCAATTGTCGAAGTCATCCTTCGCGTTCGAAATCGTCCTTCATGGTCGTGAGCGTCCGCCGAATGTTCAATCGCTGGAAGTCCGCGAAGCTCCGCCCACGTGTGACGATGTGGTCGAAGACCCATGCCAGCCAGTCGGGCCAACCGCGACGATCGTCTGTCCACGACTCCGTCACTCGGGTCGCCCCACCGAGGTCCTCGAACTCGTAGGCCCAGCTCGCGTTCGCCCCTTCGATGCTGGGAGTTCGGGGTCCGATCCGGCGCACGGTGAAGGCGAACCGTTTGCCGGGCACAGATTCGGTGACGACGCATTCGGTCACCCACGTCGCCGGCCCGCGACGGCTCGTCCCTTCGAAGACGTCGCCTGTCTGCAGCGGACCTGCAATCGTGCGCGTGCTTGCCCCCGTGTTCTCCGGGCTCCATCGGGCCATCTGGGTCGGATCGGCGATCTGCTCCCAGAGTGCGGCGGCGTCGGCCTTGATCACCATGCTGTCGCTGACCTGCATCGTTCGCGTCATCGTCGTCCCTTCTCATTGTGGTCGTGCACGCACCAGGAGCCGGCCGAGCACGTGGCCCCATTCAAACACGGGTCCTGAGCTAGCCTGGGCACATGGCCGACTCCGCGACGAACGACGAGATCATCGCCTTCCGCCTCCGCGCTCATCATCTCGATGAGCGACTCAGCCGCAACTCACTCACTGAGGCCGCGGGAGCCTGCGGCATCCAGAACAGCCCACCGGGATCCGCGCTGACCTCACTCCATGCGCGGGTCGAGGACATGAGTGCGACGGCGTTTGCTTCGGCTGTCGAAGAGGAGAAGTCGCTGCTGCAGAGCTGGTGCATGCGAGGGGCGCCCCATTTCTTTCCCGCTGCGGATCTCCCGGTCTTCACCACCGGGGTCGAACCGACGAGTGAGAGGGCGATGCGCCATTTCGTCCTCGGAGTCGAACAGTCGGTCGATTCGCTCGGGATCTCGCTGAGCCAGATCCTCGATCGGGTCGAGCAGGAGATCGCCGGGGTGCTCAGAGGGCGGAGGATGACGATCACCGAACTCGGCGAGGAACTCGCCGAGGTGCTCGCAACCTCCCTGACGACGAAACAGCGAAGCACCTGGGAATCTCAGGGCCCGTATGCGAAGGGCCAGAGCCTCGGTGCCGGCGTGATCCATTTCTGCATTCGGCTGCTCACTCTGCGGCAGATCCTCTACTTCGCCCCGCGCGAGGGAAACACGGCTCCGTTCGTTCTGCTCGACGAATGGGTCGATCCGCGTTCGATGCCCTCGACCGCACTCACCGAGAGTGAACGCGACCGGGCCAGATCCGAACTGCTGCGCCGCTATCTGCACTGCTATGGACCGTCGACACGCGCCGACTTCGCCGCGTGGATCGGAATCCGGTCCACGGAGGCGACACCTTGGTGGGATCTGATCGCTGGGGAGATCACCGAAATCGATCGCGGGCGACGGACCTGGATGCTCGCCGAGGATGTCGATCAGCTGCATCGCGCGCAGCTTCCGCACGGCGTGCGTCTGCTTCCCCCACACGATCCCTATACGCAGATGCGGGATCGGGAGACGATCGCGTCCAAGGAGTTCCATCGGGAGATCTGGAAGACCGTGGGCGATCCAGGAGCGCTGCTGGTCGATGGCAGGATCGCGGGGACCTGGAGGGCGCGGAAGCGGAATCGACGACTGAGCATGACGATCGCAACCTTCGGCACCGTCCCGAAGTCGGTGAAGAGCGCACTGACCGCTGAGGCAGAGGCGATGGGCGCACTGCGCGAGGCAGACGCCGTCGACATCGAATTCGCGTCAGACTGAGATCATTCGGCGAGTTCGCTGATCAGCACGCGAGCGAGGGCTCCGAGTCGGAATCGCTCCGGGATCACGGTTCTGATCCCCTGTTCATGCAGCGGTGCTGCGGTGACGTCGCCGACTGCTGCCGCCACCACCGATTCGTTGAACGCCTCGATCACGGCCGGCAGCAGTCCCTGCTCCTCGGCTGCGGTGAGGAATGCTGCCGCCCCGGGTGCTGATGTGAAGGCCACGGCATCGCACCTGCGCTCCGCGACGAGTCGGACCGCGTCGACCACGGCGGCCGGATCGGGGGCCGGGCCCCACCGGTAGATGACGAGCGAGCGGACATCGGCGCCTGCTGCGGCGAAGGCCTCATCGAGTCCGTCGGCGCCGGCACCGTGATGCTGTACGGCGATGCGCTGACCATTCACGCCCTCGCCGAGGAGGACCTGCTGGATCTCTGCGCTCGTCTCGGATTCGGCGACCCAGTGAGCTCTCAGTCCGGCGGCCTGTATCGCTCCGCGTGCCTTGGGACCGCGGGCGTATATCCGTGCTCCGGCGAGCATCGAGTGCCACTCCTCGCGCAGACCCGCGGCTTCAGCCACGTCACCCCAGCCGGTGAATCCGACGCCGGTCGTGACCACGACGATGTCCGGCCGGGCCTCGATGAGTTCACGGGTGCGGGTGACGAGTTCAGGGTCGTCGATATGCGGGATGACGGACAGGGTCGGGGCGTGCACGATCTTGGCACCGTGACGCTCGAGGGCGGAGGCAAGCTGCTCCGCGCGCCGCTGAGCTGTGAGCACGATGCGACGTCCGGCCAGCTCGTCGCCGATGTCATTTTGGGGCTGGTTCATGCTCACATCCTGGTCGCGCCGCGTCACCGGGGCAACTTCCGGCCTTCGAGAGCAGCCTGGTGGGCGAGCATCTCATCCTTGAGTCCCTGGACGACGGCGGCGATCGCCGGTCGCCGCATCGAATCGGGTCTGAGCACCATCCAGTAGGGCAGTCGCTCGGCCACCGAATCGGGGAAGAGTCGCACGAGGTCGGGGTGACGGTCGGCCATGAAACACGGGAGGAAGCCGATTCCGGCACCCGCACGCGTCGCTTCGACGTGAACGAAAACGTTCGTCGAGGTCAGTGCATCCTTCATCTCGGGAAACAGCCGCCTCGGCGCATCGAGGTCGTCGACCTGGAGCATGGAATCGACGAAATACACCAGCCGGTGGTCGCTGACTTCCTCCACCGAGGCGGGGGTGCCGTTGGCCGCTAGATAGTCACGCGAGGCGTAGAGACCGAGTTCGTAGTCACCGAGCTCGATCGCCTCTGCTCGGTGCACGCGCGGTTCGCCGACGACGACCTCGATATCGAGACCGGACCGCTGCTGCAGGGCCTGCCTGGTGACGGTGACGATCTCGACGCTCAGCCCGGGATGCCGACGTCGCAGCTTCGCGACCGCCGGGGAGGCGACATAGGCGCTGAACCCATCCGTCGCGGTCATCCGCACCACTCCGGACACCGTCTCCGGGCCCTGGCCGGGACTCTCGAGTTCGGCGACCGCGGTCTCCATCTGTTCGGCCACCGCAACGGCCCGTTCCCCGAGGTCGGTCAGCTCCCATCCGTCATCCGAGCGAGCCAGCACGCGTCCGCCCAAGGACTTCTCCAAGGCGGCGATGCGGCGGGAGACCGTCGAGTGGGTAAGACCGAGGTTGTGTGCCGCCGTCGTGAACTTGGCGGTGCGGGATACGGCCAGCAGCACGAGCAGATCGTTGGGAGTGGTGTCCATGCCTGCCATGGTGGCACACCTGCAACAAGTGCGGCCTCGTCAGCGCACGTGCTGCTGCGACGGCGAGCGCGTCCAGCGCAGCAGCACGACGATCAGACAGATGAGGAACACGATCCCCGAGGTGACCAGTCCGGTGACGAGGATGCCGATATCGGCAGGCAGATCCACGTCCTCGGCCGGTTTGGTCGGTGCCTTCCCCTCCGGATCGATGAGGACGGAGATCGTGTCGCCCTCATCGAAGTCGTCGTATCCGTCCTTACCGCGGTAGATCAGCGGTTCGGCGACGGGGGTGCCGTCGGTGCGTTCGAGGCTGTAGGTATGAACATAGACCTGCCGCGACCTGGGCGGATTGGAACTGTGCACGGTCTTCTGCTCGACTTTGTGATCGGCGACGACCACCTCGGTGAGTTCGCCCGCCTGAGACAAAGCAAGATCCTCGCCGAGCATCACAGTGCCGATGAGTGCAATGGCCACGAACGGTCCGGTGTACCAATACGCCGGCGTGTGTCCCATGAACCTGCGCATCGCCAGAGTGACGCCGAGGAACACGAAGCATCCGAGGATGATCGTGAACAGCAGTTGGTCCGGATACAGGTATCCGATCGTGAAGACCGCACCTGTGCCGACGAAGAAGACAGCACCGGTGATGATGATGGTCAGCGGATTCCGGCTGCCCTGGTTCCAGCGGCGCTCACTCTTCCCGCCGTCACCCCACTTGCCGCGCATCCAGTAGGCGTCCATTCAAGCCCCGTTCGTCACTGCGGCATGTTGACGAATCGGGACTTCGCGCCCTGGAACGCCACGGGGATGTCCATCGTCGGACCGGCACGGTGCTTGGCGACGATGATGTCGGCCTCACCGGCGCGTTCGTGTTCCTTGTCGTACATGTCCTCACGGTGGATGAGGAGGACCATATCCGCGTCCTGCTCGATCGAACCGGACTCACGCAGATCCGAGATCATCGGCCGCTTGTCCGTGCGCTGCTCGCTGCCTCGGTTGAGCTGAGACAGTGCGATGACCGGCACCTCGAGCTCCTTGGCCAGCAGCTTGAGCGAACGGGAGAACTCCGAGACCTCCTGCTGACGGGACTCGACGCGCTTGCCCGAGGACATCAGCTGCAGGTAGTCGACGCAGACCATCTGCAGATTGTGCTGCTGCTTGAGCCGGCGGCACTTCGCGCGGATCTCGGTCAGCGCCATGTTCGGCGAATCGTCGACGAACAGCGGCGCATTGTTGATCCGGGCCTCGGTCGCGGCCAGCGTCGTCCAGTCGTGCGGACTGAGCTCGCCGCGGCGCAGGTTCTGCAGCGGAATCTCGGACTCCGCCGAGAGCAGACGCATGACGAGTTCGTTCTTGCCCATCTCGAGCGAGAAGAACACAGCGGCCGCATCATTGTGGATCGCAGCCGAACGGATGAAGTCGAGCGCCAGAGTCGACTTGCCGACACCGGGACGCGCGGCGATGACGATCATCGTGCCCGGATGCAGACCGTTGGTGAGGTTGTCGAACTCGGTGAAACCGGTGGGCACACCCGCGGTCTGCCCATCGGTGTTGCCGTTGCGTTCGATCTCCTGGGCCACCTCGCCGAGGATGTCGGAGAGGATGACGTAATCCTCTGTCGTATGGCGTTCGGTGACCTTGTAGATCTCCGCCTGAGCGGAGTTCACGACGTCATCGGTATCGCCTTCGGCGTCGTAGCCCATCTGCACGATGCGGGTGCCGGCCTCGACGAGGCGGCGCAGCACGGCCTGTTCGCTGACGATCGCGGCATAGTAGCCGGCGTTGGCGGCGGTCGGCACCGACGAGATGAGGGTGTGCAGGTAGGCGGCACCGCCGACGCGGGCGAGGTCGCCGGTCTTCGTCAGGTAGTTCGCCACCGTCACCGAGTCCGCGGGCTCGCCCCGGGAGTAGAGGTCGAGGACCGCCTCGTAGATGGTTTCGTGAGCGGGCTTGTAGAAGTCGTCGCCCTTCATCGTCTCGACGCAGTCGGCGATGGCGTCCTTCGACAGAAGCATCGCGCCGAGCACGCTCTGCTCGGCTTCGACGTCCTGCGGAGGGGTTCTCAGACCGTCATAGCCCTGGTCGTTGCTCACTTCAGTTCCTCTTCCTACACAGCCGCGTCGACACGCACCCGCAGATGGTGCGCTCCAACTGTACCCGGAGACCCGCGGAGGGTCCCACCGGCCCGGTCACTCCCGCCGAACCGGTGCCGACCATCCTAGGACGAGGCACTGACACAGAAACTTCAGTCCCGCGCCCTCCCGGCCGTGGCCACGGAGTGCAGAATCGGCTTCGTCAGCTGCAGCCCACCACGGATGATGCCGATGCCGACGACCACTGTGAGCAGGATCGTGAGGAAGGTGACCGGCTTGAATACGAGCGCGGCTCCGGCCAGGGGCAGGACGAGCAGCAGCCCGAGCCCTCCTGCCAGCAGGGACACCCAGATCGCTGGGGCCATGACGGCCCGCACCAGTGCCCGGTGCAGCAGCTGAGGATCGGCGCCCGCGGCATAGAGGTCGGAGAAGGTGTCGGCTCGGTCATAGATATCGGCGACCTGGTTGATCACCGCGGACACGGCGATGAGCACGATCGCGATGCCCATGACGAGCAGAACCCCGGTGAACATGTCGTGGAAGAGGTTGATATCGGAGGTGCCCATCGTTGCCGGGTCGTCCTCGGCGGCGTCGAGGCCGAGCTGCATCAGCGCCACCCCCGACCCGCAGACGGCCGCGGTGAACGAGGCCATCGCGAGTCCGGACACGCGTCGCCAGAACCGTTTGGGTTCGTCGGAGACAAGGCGAGCCGCGATGAGGCGCTCCGGGGTGGCGGCCCGCCGACCGGACAGGTGAGCGAACCAGCGGACGAGGAGCCCGCCGAGGAGGTCGACGACGACCAGCCCGAGAGCGAAGAATCCGACCACCGCGCCGAGCACGATCCCCACGCCGAGACCGCCGCTCTGGGTGAGCGCGTACACGACCGGCAGCAGGCAGATCACGAGCACCGTGACGATGATCTTGGCCACGGGGAGCTTCCGCTCCAGACTCTTCGTCCGCACGCCCAACGGAGAGACCGCGACCTTGCGCAGACCCAGCAGGGCCGAGCCTGCGCAGACCAGGGCCAGGAAGACGACAACGGCGAGGATGAGCCACGCGGGCATGAGCATGTTCGCGTACCCGATGGGTTCGCCCATGAAGTGGGTGAAGCTGACCGGCAGCGCCAGTCCGAGATACCCGAGCACCCCGAGGATGATGCCGGCCAGGGCCGGGATCAGCGGTTCGGCCACGGCGAGCGCCGTGATCTGGGAGCGTCGGGCCCCGAGCAGCGACATCGTCGACAGCCTTTCGTCCTGCCGGCGTGCCGACAGGGTCGCCGAGGCCGATGCCAGGGTGGAGGCGGGGATGATCAGCAGAGCCGTAGCCAGGGCTGCGAGGGTCTTGTACATGATGTCGAGGCCCTCGTCCGCGGGGTCGGGGCTCGGTGGGATCTGGAAGAACATCCAGGTCCCGGCCGCCACGGTGAGGAACAGCGTGGCACACGCGAAGAACGCGGCGGCCACGAGCACGGAGCTCGCCGAGGTCAGCGATCTCCGCCCGAGGACGAGGGGAACTGCTGCGAAGGACGTGGACATCGGGTCTCCTCTCAGGCCATGGTCGCCTCGGCGGTGGCCCGGTTCTCGGGTGCCGCCTCGGCGAGGGTGCGGTTGTGGGGATCGATCTCGGTGACCCGGCGGACGAGCGGGCGGGTGACCTGCAGCCCCAGCCACACCATCGCAACCCCGGCCACGAGGACGGCGGCAACGGTTCCGATGGTGAACGGATCGCCGAGGTCGCTCACCGAAGCCATGAGCCAGGCGAGGATTCCGCCGAGGAACAGGGAGACGACGGTGACCAGCAGGATCGGCGACATCACGGCGTTGACGGTCACCCGGTGCATCATCTGCTGGGTCATTCCGGCGGCGTGGAGCTCGCGGTAGGTCGTGGCCCGGTCCAGGATGTCTGCGGCCTGGTTGATCGTGGCCGAGACGATGACGAGGACGAAGGCGATGACCAGGGTGAGGATGAGTCCTGTGAAGATATCGTCGCCGAGGTGGACGTACGGACCCATGACCGCGCGGTCCTCGGCGGAGAAGTCCTCCTGACCGCTGCGCATCATCGCTGTTCCCGCCCCGCCGACGACGGCGATGAAGGTGATCATCGCCAGCCCGGCGACCCGGCGCCAGTACTGTCCGGGGGCGTCGGCGATCATTCCCGCCGCCATCACCGAGGCGGGACGGCGGGCGATTCTGCCGGCGATGCCGGCGTGGACGCGGATGCACAGGACGCCGAGGACGCTGATGAGCAGGAGGGTGATGCCGATCGTGGCGATGCTGTACATGATCGTCACCGCCATCGGCAGCTCCATCTGGGTGGAGACATAGGTCGCGATGGCCACGATGAGGATGAGCACGATGGCCGTGATGATGCGGGCCAGGGGGAATCTCCGGGGCAGCGACCGGGTGCGCACGCCCAGCGGGGAGACCTGGATCTTGCGCAGGCCGATGAGCGAGGCGATCAGGCAGACCGCCAGGAGGCCCACGATGACCGCGGCGAGCAGCCAGACCGGCATGAGCAGTGCCTGGTAGCCCAAAGGTTCGCCGACGAACGTGATGAAACTCAGCGGCCAGGCGACCAGCAGGTAGCCGCCGATTCCGGCGAGGATGCCCAGCGAGGCGGGGATGAAGGGTTCGGCGACGGCGATGAGGCGGATCGTGCTGCGTTGCGCCCCGAGCAGGGACAGGGTCGAGAGTCGTTCGTCCTGACGGCGGGCGCTCAATTTCGCCGAGGCGACCCCGAGGCTGGTCGCGGGCACGATGAGGAAGACCGTGGCGAGGACGGCGAGGAGCTGGTACAGCTCGGCCACCTCGGCGTATCCGGAGACCTCGGGGCGATCGATGAATGCCCAGGCGCCGGCGGCCACGGTGAGGAAGATCGTCGCGCAGGAGAAGAAGGCGATCCCGACAAGGCGCGACGTCATCGAAGTCAGGGACTGTTTGGACAGGAGGAGGGGAAGGATTTTCATCACTGGGCGGCTTCCTGCATTGCCGAATCTGCGACGATGCGGCCGTCGGCGAGTCGGACGACACGGGAGCAGCGGGCGGCGACGTTCTCATCGTGGGTGACGACGACGAGGGTGGAGCCGCGGCCGACGGTGGAGCCCAGCAGCTCGGTGAGAACCTCGTTCGAGGTTCGGGAGTCGAGGGCGCCGGTCGGTTCGTCGGCGAAGGTGACGACGGGCTGGGTGACCTGGGCGCGGGCAATTGCCACCCGTTGCGCCTGACCTCCGGAGAGCTGTCCGATCCGCTTGTGTCCGTGCTCGCTCAGACCAAGACGGTCGAGCCAGGCCCGGGCGTGCTGGGTGGCGTCCGAGCGGTTCATGCCTGCGAGCATGGCGGCGAGCGCAACATTGTCGATGGCGGTGAGTTCGGGCAGGAGCAGTCCCTGTTGGAAGACGAAGCCGAAGACCTCGCGGCGCAGAGCGGTGCGGCCGGATTCCTTGAGGGAGGTGATCTCGGCGGCGGCGCTGCGGTCGGTCGGCGAGAGTCGGATGCGGCCGCTGTCGGGACTGATGATGCCGGCCAGGCAGTGCAGGAGGGTGGTCTTACCGGAGCCGGAGGGTCCCATGATGGCCAGGGATTCGCCGAGGCCGATCGTGAGGTCGACTCCGGCGAGAGCGTACGTCTGGTTGAAGTGCTTGGTGACGTTTCCGGCGGTGATGATGGCGGGGTGCTGGTGGGCGGGCTGCTGCGCTGCGGCAGGATGCTGTGAAGAAGTCATGTCTCCATGTTTTCGCCCAACGGGCCTTGGCACTATGCAGTCAGCCTGTCAGCCGGTGCGGGATTTCCCAACCTCTGTTGACGGAAACCCCTGCGCGGTGGTCCGTGCCGGCTCCGGCGATGGATTCGGTCACCGCAGGGGTGACCGCCTCATTTCTTGAGGAACAGACGGATGACGGCACGCAGGGCGATCATCGTTCCGGCAAAGACGAAGAGAGCACCCAGCCCCTGGTACATCGTCAGGTCCGTCGAGATCTTCAGTCCGCCGTCCATTCCGAACAGGAGGATCGCGGCGATCACTGCCGTGCAGGCGAGGAGCACCGCCGTGAACTCGCTGAGAACTCCGCGCAGCCAGGAGCGTTCGGCAGCGGAGGTGAACAGCTGCGGTCGCACACTGAATCGGCCTGCAGCCATCTCCCTGCTCACCTGCTCGACACGTCCGGGCAGGCGCCGGGCGGTGAGCGCGGCAACGCCGGCGGCGCCGACGGATTTCGCGCTCATCCTCTCGGGCGCGATCACCGCCGCGGTGATCGCGGGCAGCTCCCGGCGCACAATGCTCAGCAGGGTCTGCTGCGGGTCGAGGCCGGTGACGGACTCCTCGATCGATGCCAGGGTGCGCAGTGCCGCTGCCAGGTCCCCGGGGACTCCGATTCCGTGGTCGCTGAGGACGGCGAGCAGCTGCCGGAACATCGCGCTGTCGATGCGTCCGTGTACACGCAGCACGGTGATGATGCGGCCGATGTCGCGCCGGAGCAGGTCGACGTCGACGTTCTCCTGTGCGTCGAAGGCCAGCAGGATCGCGTCGGCTGCTGTCGCCGCATCGTCGACGACGACGGCGTGGAGGATGAGGGCCAAGGCGTTGCGGGATTCGTCGTCGAGGATGCCGATCGACCCGAAGTCGAGGAAGACGAGGTCGCCATCCTCGGTGATCATGATGTTTCCCGGGTGCAGGTCGGCGTGGAAGATCCCCGTCACGAGGATGGACCGGATGGTCGACAGGCACAGTCTCCGGGCCGCAGCGCTCCGCTCCCTGTCGCCGAGGCGGGGGTATCCCTCGAGTGCCGCCTGTCCGAGGGTGCGCCCGGGAATGAAGTCGGTGACGAGGATCGACGCGCCGGAGAGCTCGTGTTGGACTGCGGGGACTCTCACCCCTTCTCGAGAGCCGAGGGAAGCGGCGGCCATGTCGAGGTTGCGGGCTTCGACCCGGTAGTCGAGCTCCTCGTCGAGGGATTCGACGAATCCGTGCGCCAACTCGCCGAGTCCCATCGCGCGGGCCCATTCGTAGCGTTTGAGCAGATGAGTCGACAGCCTGAGGAGGATGTCGCTGTCAACGCTCACCGCGGCCACGGCACGCGGCCTCCTGACCTTGATGGCCACCTCGGTGCCGGTTTCGAGCACCGCGCGGTGGACCTGAGCCAACGACGCGGCGGCCAGCGGAGTGGGGTCGACGGAGGCGAACGCTTCTTCCCAGTCGGCTCCGAGCTCAGCGGCGATGACGCCTTTGACTTGCGCGAAGGGCAGCCGTTCGGCATCGGCCTGCAGGGTTCCCAGTGCGGAGGTCAGTGTCGGCGGGAGGATGTCGGTGCGGGTGGAGAGGAACTGACCGAGTTTGACGAAGGTCGTGCCTGCCGAATTGAGGAAGACGACGAGCGAGGCGGCGAACCTGGTGTCGTCGGGTTTGAGTCCCGAGGTCAACGACCGGTGCAGGCCCGAGCTCATCGCTGCTCGGATGACGGTGAATATCCGGCCGGTCCGTCGGGTCCAGCCGCGAATCCCGATCACTGCGCCGCGGGCGCCGGGCAGCGTTCCGGTGGGCATGATGACTTCGAGGACGAACAGCACGATCGTGCTCAGTGCGAGGATCGCCAGACACATGAAACCGGCGAAGATCAGCAGCTGGACCTGGTCGAGGCTCTCATAGGAGACCTCGGGAGAGAAGATGCCGTTGAGTCGGGCCACGTGCGTGATGAAGGCGCCGCCGGATGAGAAGACGAGCATTCCGACGAGGATCGATCTGAGCAGTCCGACGTCGGGGCCGAGGAGTCGGCGCGAGAGCAGACCCAAGACGGAGCCCAGGATGACGATGGAGAGCAGCGCTGCAACTGTGAGCATCGGATCCTTTCCGGTTCTGCTCGGTCATTTCAGAGTACAGCCCGCGCGTAATCCTTGACAGAGTTTCGACACAACTTCCCCTGCGATTGTCCCCTTCACCCGGGGGCTTGGGACCGAAAGCGCTGAACCCTCAGTGGCTGAGGGCGCTTCAGCGCCTCACCCTGGCGGTCTCACCCCGGCAGGAGCACGATGACGGTGTGGATCACGAGGCCGACCAGCGCGCCGATGACGGTGCCGTTGATGCGGATGTACTGGAGGTCGCGGCCGACGTAGAGCTCGATGCGCTCGGCGGCTTCCTTCGCATCCCAGCGTTCGATGGTGTCGGAGATGACGCTGGCGATCTCAGGGCCGAAGCTTTCGGCCAGATCACCGGCGGTGGTGGCGATCCGGTCATCGATGCGGCGGGAGAATTCCGAGTCCGCCTGCAGCCGTTCGGCGAACTCGCCGATGAGCTGCCAGATGCGGGCTCGGACTTCGCCGCTTTCGTCGATGATGGCCTCGCGCAGCAGCTGTTTGAGCGAACCCCAGATCTCGAGGACGGAGTCGACGACGCCCTCCTGGCTGAGCAGGTCGTTGAAGATCTCTTCGGCCCGCTGGGACAGGGATGAGTCGGATTCGAGGTCGTCGGAGAGGTCGACGAGCCACGCATCCAGCGCCTGTCGGGCCTTGTGGTATTCGTTGTCGCGGACGTCGGCGACCCAGCCGAGCACTTCGCGCTGCAGGCGGTTGGCCAGCTGTTCGTTGACGAAATCGGGGACCCAGGACGGTGCCCGATTGTGGACGATCTCATCGATGACCTGCGGATTGTCACCCAGCCAGCTGTAGGCCTCCGCGATGATGAGGTCGACTAGTCTGTGGTGAGCCCCGTCGAGCACGATCTGACGCAGCAGCTGAGCGAGCACCGGTGTCTTCCT
Organism: Brevibacterium sediminis; assembly: GCF_024895295.1. NCBI lineage: Bacteria > Bacillati > Actinomycetota > Actinomycetes > Micrococcales > Brevibacteriaceae > Brevibacterium > Brevibacterium sediminis. The sequence goes on from NZ_JAHQRN010000005.1 coordinate 145,384, forward strand.
GGTGGCCACGAGCCGAGGAATGATGACGTTCCTGGTCAGCGCCTTGATGGAGTCGTCATCGATGCGCGCGAGCACATATTCGAGGCCCCCTGCGGCACGGTCGACGACGATATCTCGGTTGGCGGGTTTCGCCAGCCATTTTCCGGCACGATGGGAGATCTCGGCGGATCGGATCTTCGTCGACACCGCCTCGGCGTGGAGGAAGTTCGTGGCGACGAAGGCCGACAGACTCGCTCCGAGTGTGTCCTTCTTGCGCGGGATGATCGCGGTGTGCGGAATCGGCAGCCCGAGAGGGTGGCGGAACAGCGCGGTGACGGCGAACCAGTCGGCGATCGCGCCGATCATCGCGGCCTCCGAGGCGCGGGAGACGAACCCCCAGACGCCGGTGTTGTCGGTGAAGAGGTGGGTGGAGAGGAAGATGAGCGTGGCGAGGATGAGCAGCGAGAGCGCGAGCGTGCGCATCTTCTTCAGCCCGCGAGCGCGCTCTTGATCCTCCGGCGTAAGCTCGGCCGGCCCGCCGTTTCCGCTGCCGGCGCCGAAGCGCGGTACGGATGGTGTCTTCTCGATCGACATCGTTACCCCCTGCTCCACGACTTTAGCGAAACCCTGCCCCTCCACACGCATCCGCAGGCGGGTTCGCACCTGGGAATTCCGCGGAGAGCCCCGCCGCTCGGGCCGCCCTATCTCTCGCGAGCATCCCTCACAGTTGCTCTTACTTCCCCACGCTGCCCGCTATCCGCCCCGTCGCTCTCATATCTGCCCGGTGCACCGGGTGGAGATGCCACGATTCATGAGGGATGAGCCTTCGTGACAGTCGCCGAGGCGGCCCTGCCCGACCGTGGAACGTTAGGCTACGTGGATGGAACACTTCGAGAATCGTGAACGTGCAGAATCCTTCGGCGAGGTCGCCCGGGACTACGACGCCTTCCGACCGAAGTACCCTGCCGCGCTCCTCTCGGCGATCATACAAGCGGCCGGGGCGAGCGCCGACTCCCAAACGGATTCCTCACTGCCGTCCACCAGCGATCGAACCGCGGACGCCCCGCGCATCCTCGATGTCGGTTCCGGCACCGGCATTCTCGCGTCCCAGCTCCGGTCAGCAGGCGCCGAGATTCTGGCCATCGAACCAGACCCCGCGATGGCTGCGGTCGCTCGGGCCAAAGGTCTCGATGTGGAAGTCTCGGCGTTCGAGAAATGGGACCCACAGGGCCGGACCTTCGATCTCGTCAGCTTCGGTCAGTCCTTCCACTGGGTCGATCCTCTAGTTGCTCTGCCGAAAGTTCGCACGGTGCTCCGCCCCGGTGGGATTCTGGCTCTGGCTTGGAACGATATCGAACCCATCAGTGAGCTGAAGACCCGGCTCGATGCGGTCATCGCTCGCTTTCATGCCGACGGCAGGACCGCGAGTCTCGGTTCGAGAGCGAGCCGGGGCACCGAAGCGAGCCAAGAGGCAAGGGCGGGCAGCGGTACAGCTGAGTCCGCGCGGGAGGTCGAACCCGTCGAACATCCGGCGCTCACAAAACTGCAGGACGCCGGTTTCACCCCGAATGAGACCACTTTCGTCGAAGACCTCCATTATTCGAGGCACGACTGGCTGTCGATGGTCTTCACCTACTCGGCTCAGCTGACGATGGATCCAGTGAAGAGAGCGGTCATGCGCGAAGAGATGGCCGCCGAAATCCCCGACGACGGGCTCGATGCGCGGAACGAGGCACTTCTCGTCCTCGCTGGGGCCTGAATATGGGACGCTCAGAGTTCAAAAGCTGCGCGCTCAATGCTGAGCAGTGCCCACCCACTGGGCCGGTGCCACACGGCACGAGTCCGACCCGTAGAGTGAAGGCGTATGGTCACCGCTGTCCTGCACGGGGCCGCGCCCTCGCTGACACCGCCACCACCCGGTGGAGACGTGCACTCGTCCCTTTGGGACCACAGCGGCCCTCCCGCAGATGCAGCGATCTGACCGACCGAGACCACCCGCATCCTAGAGTCAGGAGCAGTCGTGCCAGCGACACCCGCCGAGGCCACCATCACCGAGATCACGAATCTCATCACCTTCGACACGACGAGCAGGGACACGAACCTCCCGCTCATCGACCACGTCGAAGCCCGCCTCCAGGCCGCCGGCATCGAATCACGCCGGATCCCGAATCCGGAGGGCACGAAGGCGAATCTGCTCGCGACCATCCCCGCAGCCGACGGCACGACCAGCGGAGGCATCGTCCTGTCCGGGCACACCGACGTCGTCCCCGTCGACGGCCAGGACTGGTCCTCCGACCCGTTCACCCCGGAGGTCCGCGACGGAAAGTACTTTGCCCGCGGCAGCGCCGACATGAAGTCCTTCATCGGCGTCATCCTCTCCCGCCTCGAAGCGCTCAAATCCGCGAAACTCAGCGAACCCATCCACCTCGCTTTCTCCTATGACGAAGAGATCGGCTGCGTGGGCGCCATCTCCCTCGTCGAGGCCATCACCGAGGAGGGCCTGGCGCCCCGCGGTTGCATCGTCGGCGAACCCTCGAGCATGCGGGCCATCCGCGGCCACAAATCGATGAACGTCTTCCGCGTCGACTTCCATGGCGTCGCCGCTCACTCCTCGCTCACCCCCGAAGGCGTCAACGCCATCGCCTATGCCTCCGAATTCGTCGCCTTCGTCCACGCCGTCGCAGCCGAATTCCGCACCGAAGGGCCCTTCGACGAGGCCTATGTCGTGCCCTTCACCTCGGTCACGGCGAACACGTTCACCGGCGGCATCGCCGTGAACACCATCCCCGCCGAGGCGACCGTCCAGTTCGAGTTCCGATCGCTCGGTTCCGTGGACCGCGAGGCCCTCATCGAACGCTTCCGCGCCGAAGCTCAGCGTCTCGGTCGAGCGATGGCCGCCGAAAACGAGGCCGCCGGCGTCGACTTCACGATCGAAGCCGAAGCTCCCGGCTGCGAGACTCCGGCCGATGCGGACATCGTCTCGCTCGCCGCGAACTGGGGCGCTATCGCCACCGATGACAAGGTCACGTACGGCACCGAGGCGGGGCTGTTCTCCGAAGCCGGCATCCCGACCGTCGTCTGCGGTCCCGGAGACATCGCCCAGGCTCACGCACCCGACGAGTTCATCGAACTCGACCAGATCGCCGCCTGCGAGTCGTTCATCGACGCCCTCATCTCCGACCTCTCCGAGAGCTGAGCCGATCGGGTTGCGCACTACCTGAAACACCCCACACCGCTGCCTGCGCTCCCTACGTGTTCGGGCACGAGCATCCCCCACTGCAAGCGGCACAACCTACTATTGCAGGAGCGTCCCTCACCAGGAGCCGCATAACGCACCGGTCGAACGGGAGGTTATGCGGTTGCCGCGGTGAGGCACAAGCAGCACGTCACAATGCCGGGACCGCGTACGCTCGCGTCGAACACGACCACAGCTGCGTCCGCTCCGACTGCGACAACTGACCCTGCCGACCCGCCGATTCTAGACCTTCCTGCGTCCTCTGCACCCCAAAAGTAGATGTACACTGAATCAGCCGACCTTAGGTTAGGCTAAATTCGTTCATCCCCTTTCGAGACGGCCCGAACACCCGCCTCGACGAACTGACGAGAGTGAGTCAGATGTTCGTCGCGAACCTCCTCATCGCCTTGCGCGAAGGTCTCGAGGCCACCTTGGTCATCGGCATCCTCGTGGGCTACCTGGTCAAGACCGGTCGCCGAGATGTCTTGCCCAAACTCTGGCTCGGCGTCGGTCTCGCCGCGCTCATTCCCTTCGGCATCGGCGCCCTGCTGACCTGGGGGCCGAAGACCCTGACCTATCAGGCGCAGGAGATCATCGGCGGCGTGCTCTCCATCATCACCGTTGCCCTGGTGACCGGAATGATCTTCTGGATGGGCAAGCACGCACGCGCACTCAAAGGTGAACTCGAATCGTCGATGGCCGCCTCGTTGGACAAGCGCTCGTCCGGCTGGGGTCTCGTCTGGCTCGCCGTGCTCGCCGTCGGCAGGGAAGGCGCGGAATCCGCGCTGTTCATCTGGGCCACGGTCCGCTCCTCGGTGGAGAACAACGTTGTCGCCACCACCGCCGGCGTCGTCACCGGTCTGCTGCTCTCACTCGTCCTCGGCTGGCTCATCTACCGCGGTTCGCGCAAGATCAATATGAAGCTCTTCTTCTCCGTCACCGGCTACTTCCTCATCCTCGTCGCCGCCGGAATCTTCGCGTACGGCATCAGCGATCTGCAGGAAGCCGGAGTCCTGCCCGGCATCATGAACCATGCGTGGGACGTCAGCCACCTGCTGCCCGAACCGACGTCGCCGATCTACTGGCTCTACGTCCTCGGACAGGCGATCTTCCAGGTCAACGTCCAACCCACGGTGCTCCAAACCATCGGCTGGATCGTCTATATCGTCCCCGTGGCGATCATCTTCTACCGCCAGGTCCACGGGAAGAGGCCCACAGCGAAGCCGGACGGTAAGTCCGAAAGAGCACAAAGGCACGCCCCCGCCGAGGCGACCCCCACCTCGGCGACGGCCGACCCGACATAATCGGCCCCGACACTCCACCCCCTGAATCGTGCGCATCCGCGCCGCTCATCGCACCACCACGTTCAATGACCGACCCATCTCACGAGGACAACTATGAAACGCCATTCCCCTCTCATCACCCTGCCCACGGTCACTCTGCTCGCTCTGTCGCTGGCAGCATGCACCGACAATCCGCAGAACAAGAAGGACGATGCCGCTGCCTCCGGCGACACCGTCACGGTGACGATCACCGATGACACCTGCGATGTCAGCCCCGCCACTCTGCCTTCGGGCAAGGTGAGCTTCTCCGTGACGAACAACGGCACGAAGCCGAACGAGTTCGAGATCCTCGCCGAGAACAAACTCCAGATCGAATCCGAGAAGGAGAACATCGGCCCGGGCACGACGACTACGGTGACCACAGCACTCGAAGAAGGCACGTACTACACGGCATGCAAGCCGAATATGGTCGGCGATTTCGTGGGACTGGCGAAGTTCGCCGTAACGAAGGGCGAAGACGTCTCCGTCGACAGCGACACCCAAGCCGCCGAGGACAAGGCGATCACGAACTACACCGGCTACGTCAAGGACCAGGTCGGTCAGCTCGTCGATGCAACGAAGGACTTCACCGATGCTTACACCTCGGGTGATACCGAGAAAGCGAAGGCCCTCTATCCGTTGGCGCGTCAGCACTATGAACGCATCGAACCGACCGCCGAGTCCTTCGGCATCAAAGAGGCCGGAGACCTCGACGGTGCGCTCGACGCCCGAGTCCAAGACCTCTCGGCCGATGCCGGAAAGAAGCCCAACGACCCCGAGGTGTTGGCCGACTGGACCGGTTGGCACCGGATCGAAGCCGATCTGTTCACGGACAAGTCCGAAGGCTATGAGTTCGAGTCCGAGGCCGAACGGAAGAAGGTCGCGGACAAACTCAACGAGGACACGAAGACCCTCTACGACCTCGTCTACGGCAAGGTCGACGGTGCCAGCGGCACGTTCGAACTCAAACTCTCCGATGTCGCCACGGGCGCATCCGCGCTGCTCGAAGAGGTCGCACTGTCGAAGATCGGCGGCGAAGAGGAGACCTTCTCGCACACCGACCTCTTTGACTTCCACGCGAATGTCGAAGGCGCAGAGGTGGCCTACGGCAATGTCGAAAAGCTCGTCGAAGCCCAGGATCCCGAGCTCGCGAAGAAGATCACAACGAACCTCGACGGTGTGAAGACGGTGCTGAAGAAGTACCAGACCGGCAAGGACGATGAGGGCAATATCCTCTACGAGGACTATTCGAAGGTTGCGGCAGTGCAGAACGACGCCGGCGAAGCTCCGCAGGACACCGACTACACCAAAGCCCAGCAGGAACTCTCAGACGCAGTCAATGCCCTGAGCGAACCCCTGTCGCAGGTCAGCGGCACCATCCTGCGCTGAAGTCTGTCGGAGTACGCGAATGAGCCATGACGAACCCACCGAGGCGGGATCCACCGAGGGCAAGGTCCGCGGGATTCCGAGGCGTCGGCTCTTTGCCCTCGGTGGGGCCGCAGGTGCTCTCGGCATCGCTGGTGTCGGGGGCGGTGCGGTCGGTTATGCCGTGCGCGGAACGCAGGAGAAGAAGCAGTCCGCCGTCCATCTCAGCTATCCCTTCCGGGCTGAGAAGCAGCAGGGCATCCTCACTCCCGCTCAGGACAATATGTACACGGTGGCCTTCGATGTCACGACCTCGGACCGCCAGGCACTCATCGGCCTCCTCGAGGATTGGACGGTGGCGGCGGAACAGATGAGCGCTGGTGACCTGGTCGGTGGCGCTCCGGACGCGAATACCGAACTGCCGCCGAAGGATTCCGGTGAGGTGTGGGGGTATCCGGCCAGCGGGCTGACGATCACCTTCGGCTTCGGTGCCACCTTGTTCGTCGATGAGTCGGGCAAGGATCGTTTCGGCCTGAAGGGCAAGATGCCGCAGGTGCTCAAGGACGGTGTGCCGAAGTTCGCGAATGAAGCCATCCATGCCTCCGAGAGCAATGGTGATCTGCTCGTCCAAGCCTGCGCGAACGATCCGCAGGTCGCCGTCCATGCGATCCGCAACCTCACTCGCATCGCTTTCGGCACTGCGAAGCTCAAGTGGGGGCAGATCGGCTACGGCCGCACCTCGTCGACGTCGACAGAGCAGGAGACGCCGCGCAACCTGTTCGGGTTCAAGGACGGGACGAACAACATCAAGAGCGAGGACGCCGACGGCGAACTCGACAAGCACCTGTGGGTACAGTCTGGTGATGATCCGGCTTCCGATGGCTGGCTGGCCGGTGGCACCTACTTCATGGCTCGCAAGATCCACATGTACTTGGAGATCTGGGACCGAGTGTCCTTGGCTGAACAGGAAGACATCATCGGCCGCGACAAACGCTATGGCGCCCCGCAGTCCGTGGCAGAACCCACCGCGGATGAAGAGTTCACCCCCATCGACTTCTCTGCGAAGAACGCGGAGGGCGCACCGGCGATCGATGCGCGGTCGCACATCGCCATCGTCGCTCCCGAACACCACAAGGGGGCGAAGATGCTGCGTCGAGGATACAACTTCACCGATGGCAATGATTCGCTCGGCCGCCTCGATGCGGGGCTGTTCTTCATCGCCTATGTGCGGGACCCGCGGACGAATTTCTACCCGATCCTCAAGACCATGGCACAGAAGGACCTGCTCACCGAGTACCTGCAGCATCAGGCCTCGGCGCTGTTCGCCATCCCGCCCGGCATCGGCACCGGCGACACGATGATCGGCCAGAAGCTCTTCACCTGACCCATCCCTTCCCATCGTCCCGCAGCGTCCGGGCGGCATCACAGCATCCCACACCGCCAGCGACATTGCGCACCGCAAGCGTCGTGTCCTCCATCTGCGACCCACGAGCATCCGTCACCGCAAGCGGCACAACCTACGACTGCAAATGCATCTGTCACCGGCAGCCGCACAACGCACAGGTGCAACGGGATGTTATGCAGCTGTCGCGAGGTTCTAGGTGCGACACGTCGTTTTGCCGCGAACCCGGACGGATACTCGACTGCCCTCCAGGGCAGACCGCAGCCCCCAACGTCGTCTGCAGCTCAGTGCCTACCGTGAGCAGGTATCAGCAGCGAGCCACCGCCGGCCGCATCCTCACAGCTCCGACAGCCGAATCCCAACCCCATGAATAACGCCGAGGCGGCACCTGAACTCAGGTGCCGCCTCGGCGGTGGTGCGGTGGGGCCGTTCAGGCCCTCACCACGTCCGAATCATCCGGACTGGGACGCCCGGACAAGGCCTTGATCAGGCCTTGCCGATGACCTCGAACTTGATCTTCGCGGTGATCTCGTCGCCGACGCGCACAACAGCGTTGTAGCTGCCGGGGGTCTTGACGTGACCGGTCAGGGCGACCTGACGGCGATCGAACTCGCGTCCGGTCGCGGTCTGCAGAGCCTCGGCCACGAGGGCGGGGGTGACGGCGCCGAAGAGGCGACCGTTCTTACCGGCCTTCATGTCGATGCGAACCGTGGTCGACTCGAGTTCGCCCTTGACCTTGATGGCTTCGTCGTGATCAGCGATCTGCTTGGCCTGACGGGCCTTGCGCAGAGCCTCGATGTGCTTCTCAGCGCCGGCGGACCAGGCGGAAGCCCAGCCACGAGGCAGAAGCAGGTTGCGTGCGTATCCGGCACGAACCTCGACGACGTCGCCGGCGGCACCGAGGCCGTCGACTTCCTGGTTCAGAATCACTTTGCGGTTAGGCATTATTCTTTCCCTCCGATCAGCGAGCTGAGCTCGAGTAGGGCAGAAGTGCCATCTCGCGGGCGTTCTTGACGGCCTTTGCGATGACGCGCTGTTCCTGCACGGTCACACCGGTGACGCGACGTGCACGGATCTTGCCGCGGTCGGAAATGAACTTACGGAGCGTAGCGGTGTCCTTGTAGTGGATGTTCGCCGCTTCGCCCTTCTTGAGCGGATTAGCCTTCTTCTTGATAGGCTTCCGGATCTCTGGCTTTGCCATGAGTATCTCCTGTTAACGAATGTCTCGAAATGTCGTGAAGACGTGGATCAGAACGGGGGTTCATCGGCGCCGGGGTTGCCCCAGCCGCCGTTGCCGCTCTGCGGGTTCGATGATGCCCACGGGTCATTGGCGGGTGCGTTGTTGCCGCCCTGGCTGTAGCCCTGGCGCTGACCGCCCTGCTGGCCGCCCTGCTGAGGATTGTTGCCCCAGCCGGAGGACTGCTGGTTGCCGAAGCCGCCCTGCTGGCCGCCTCCGCCCTGGCTGCCGCCACCGAAGTTGCCGCCGCCACCGCCGAAGTTTCCTCCGCCGCTGGGGCTGTTCTTCGAGACCTGGGCGGTGGCGCGTCGCAGGCTGGGGCCGACTTCGTCGACATCCAGCTCCATGACCGTGCGCTTCTCGCCTTCCTTGGTTTCGAAGGACCGGGACTTCAGTCGGCCCTGAACGATGACCCGCGTACCGCGCTGCAGAGATTCGGCGACGTTCTCTCCCATTTCACGCCACACCGAGCAGCGGAGGAAGAGAGTCTCTCCGTCCTTGAACTCGTTGGCCTGACGGTCGAAGATACGCGGCGTCGAGGCCACGGTGAAGTTAGCGACTGCCGCACCGTTCGGTGTGAAGCGCAGTTCGGGATCGCTGGTGAGGTTCCCGACGACCGTGATGACTGTTTCGCCTGCCATTGAATCTCCTAGAAGCGAGGTAGCTTAAGATGCCTTACTTGGCGTCCGGGCGGAGGATCTTCGTACGCAGAACGGACTCGTTGAGTCCGAGCTGACGATCGAGTTCCTTGGTCGTTGCAGGCTCGGCGTGGAAATCAACCACGACGTAGTAGCCTTCGGACTTCTTCTGGATCTCGTACGCGAAGCGACGACGTCCCCAGATATCCACGTTGTCGACGGTGCCGTTCTCAGCCGGGACAACCTTGATCAGGTTGTTCACGGTGTCAGCCAGCGTCCGCTCTTCGAGGTCGTTATCAAGAATGAGCATGAGCTCGTACTTACGCATATGTCACCCACCTCCTCTGGTCTTTGCGGCCATGGTCGGTCCATGGCAGGAGGGTATATGCACGCCCGCTCCCCGTCTCGTGATCGTCACGAAATGGGAACAGACCTCACTAGTCTAATCGACCGGTGCGCTGACTGTCATGTCCGGATTCGTGCTCTTCCTTACGTCCAGCAGCCCGATGTTCCAGTGCGTCGCCAGGATCGTCGATCTCTTCTCGCCGAGGCGGCGCCGACGCAGCCATGCGACCGCGGATACCTCGCCGGTAGAGGTTCTCACCGGCCATGATCACGACGAGGACGAGAGCGAGCAGCCGCAGCAGGGTGAACAGGGCGACGAAGGTGGACTCGAGTCCCTCATCGACTTCGAATCCCGACACATCGCCGAGTTGGACGGCGACGGCGAAGACCGCCTCGGCGAGGGTCCAGACGATGAGCACCCACCAGCGGCGGACGGACAGGGCGATGAAGGGCAGCAGCCACAGGCTGTCCCAGGGCATGAGTCCCGGCGCAAGCAGCAGGCAGCCGCCGATGAGCAGGCATGCGGCTACGGCCGGGTCGAGACCCGTGCGGCGGACCATGTAGAGGGAGACGGTGACGGCGAGGACCACTCCGGCGCTGACGATGATCCACAGCGGGGCCCAGACGGACACGTCGCCGAGTTCGGCCATGAGCAGGATCGACGCGAAGGATCCGCCGTCGACGGCATCGGAGTACCAGTGGATGATCCGGTCGATCGCGCTGAGATCGACGACGAGCAGCACCGCCGAGGTGACCGTGGCCGCGGCGAGCATCATCCGCGGATTGCGCGCCTTCAGTCCCCGTGCCGGGTTCGGCCCGGTCACCGTCAGGGCGAGGAGCACGAGGAGGGCGAGTGGGTTGATGAACGTCGCGATGCCCAGCAGCACACCGGCCAACCACCCGCGCGGGCGTAGCGGTGGGGTTCCGAAGAAGATGACCATCGCCCACACCGCCAGCGCGAGGGCAATCGGGTCGAGAGTGGAGCCGAGGGTGAAGAGGATGAGCGGGGAGACGAAGACCGCGACCAGCCACCCCCGGAAGCGGGCGAGGACGAGGAGTCCGGCGCCGAGAGCAGCGATCCCTGCGGTGTTGAGCAGGAGCACCACGACCATGAAGAGGGAGACGTCGTTGGTGAACAGCTGGAACAGGTCGACCAGCCGAGCTTCCAGCGGGGCCAGGGCCGCCGCTCCGCCGTGCGCGCGCCCAAGTACCTCGGGGTTGGTGTCACCGAGGAACGCCGTGGACAGAGGACCTGCGCACATCCTCGCCGAGGCGGCCGGCTGTTCGTATCCCGAGCTCAGGCACGGGCCCTGCAGAGCCAGAGCGAGGAAGGTGATGACGCCGAGGACCGCAGCCAGCGCAGAGGCCTGCGCGCTGCGGAACCGGCGACCGGCAGCACCGAGGTGAATGCCGACCGGACCGCCGAGCAGAGGCTCGGCGATCCGGGTGCTGGACTTCGAGGGCATGACTCGAGGTTACCGGTCAGCCGGTGATGTCATCGATGCCCAATCCGCCATCTTCACTGCTGCCGTTTCCGGTGTCTCCACCGCCAGTGTCGCCACCGTCGCCAGAGCCCTTGTCGGTACCGTTGCCACCGGTGTCGCCACCGCCGCCGGAGCCCTTGTTGGAACCGTTGCCGCCACCGGTGTCACCACCGCCGCCGTCATCGGACCCACTGTCCTTACCGTCGGAGTCCTTCGAACCCTCGTCGGAGCCGTCCTTCGAGCCTTCTTCCTTGCCCTTCTCGTCGCCGTCGGAGTCCTTGTTCTTGTCCTCGTCGTCCTTCGGAGTCTCGATCGGAGCCTTCGGCTCTTCCTTCTCCTTGTCCCCGTCGCTGCCGTCGTTGCTGCCCGACGGTGCTTTCGGCTCGGGCTTCGGAGCCGGGGCCGGGTTGGAGTTCTTCGGCTTCGGCTTATCGGGAAGCTCGCCGCGAGCCGGGAACTGTTCGACCTTCTCACCCTGGAGGGCCTTCTGCATGTAGTCGGTCCACACCTGAACGGGGAACGAACCACCGGTGACCTCACCGCGACCGCCGAAGGAGCCGATAGACACGGACTTTCCGTCGACCTCACGATAGAGCACGACCGAGGTGGCGAGGTTCGGTGTGTAACCGGAGAACCATGCGGCCTTGTTCTCGTTCGTCGTACCGGTCTTGCCGGCAGCAGGACGACCGAGGTTCTGGGCGTAGCTGCCCGAACCACCCTGAACGACCTGGCTCAGGGCGTACGAGGTCTCGGCACCAACTGCCTTGTCGAAGACGCGCTTGCCCTTGGTTTCGGCCTTGTACACTTCCTCGTCCTCGGCACCCTTCGTGACCTTCTTGATCGAGTGCGTCTCGTGGTGCACGCCGTTTGCCGCAAAGGTCGCGTACGCCGAAGCCATGTCGATGGGCTTGACGCTGGGCGTACCGAGCACATTGGAGGGGTTCGGGGTCAGACCGATCGAGCAGCCGCCGGTATCCCCGGTCTTCATCTCCTTGTCGGTGCAGTTCTCGCTCAGACCCGCACGTTCGGCGACGTCGACAGTCTTGTCGGGCCCGACCTGCACGTTGAGTGCCGCATAGGCTGTATTGATCGAGGACTGCGTCGCCTTGAGCAGGCTCACCGGGCCATAGCTCGAGCCGCCGAAGTTGCGCACCGGCCACGGCGTGCCGTCGTTGTTGAGCACCGTCGGGCTGGCACCGGGATAGGAATCGGTCAGCCTGACACCGTTCTCCAGACCTGCGACGAGCGCGAATGGCTTGAACGTCGATCCGGCCTGCACATGGCTCTGGGTCGAGGCATTGAACGCCTGATCGAGGTAGTTCTTACCACCGTAGAAAGCTTCGATTCCGCCGTTGTCGGGGTCGATCGAGACGAGTCCGGCCTGCATTCCTTCAGGCTGGTCCTGGGGAAGCGTCTTGATGGCCTGCTCGGCTGCCTTCATACGATCCTTGTCGAAGGTGGTGACGATGTTGTAGCCACCGCGGTCGAGCTGAGCCTCATCGATATCGAGCTTGCGCAGGGCTTCACGACGGACGAAATCCCACATGTAGCCCTTCTGCCCGGACAGCGAGGATTCCTTGTTCTGCTTCTTCACTTCGGGCATCTCGACCTTGGCGGCCTGCTCCTCGGTGATGAAGCCTTCGTCGACCATGTTCTTGACCACGTAGTCGAAGCGGTCCTGATAGGCCTCGGGGTTGTCCGAAGGATCGGCGGCACCCGGGCGCTGGATCATCGCGGCAAGCAGAGCGGACTCGCTGACATTGAGCTCCGAGGCCGGCTTGTCGAAATAGTTCTGAGATGCCACTTCGATGCCGTAGGAACGACGGCCGAGGTAGATGGTGTTGAGGTAGTTCGCGAGGATCTCGTCCTTCGACTGCTGCTGGTCGATCTTGAGCGAGATGAACATCTCCTTGACCTTACGATCAAGCGAATGCTCGTTCGTGAGGTAGAAGTTCTTCACGTACTGCTGGGTGATCGTCGAACCGCCACCCGCGTACTTATTCGTGGCCACGCCGACGACAGCGCGGGAGAGACCCTTGATCGAGATGCCGCGGTTCTCGTAGAACGAGGTGTCCTCGGCGGCGATCGCGGCCTTCTGCATGGGTTCGGAGATCTCGTCGATCTCCACTGACTTGCGGTCCTCGACCTTGTACTGACCGATCGGCGTCTTGCCGTCGCTGTAGTAGATCGTCGAGGTCTGACCGGTGGCCTCGAGGTTCGGCTCGGGGATGTCCGTTGCGGCATAGCCGATGGCGAACGCCACGCACAGGGCGATGACGAGGCTGAGCCCGCCGACGACGAGTACGCGGATGCTCGGCAGGAAACGGGTCCATCCGCTCACACCCGCTCGCGGGTAGTTGAGCAGGTTCTTCGTATTCCTGCCGATGTTCTTGGCTGTGTGTTGTCCCTTAGCCACCCAAGGTCCTCCAGGTCAGTCAGCCTGCCGCAATGCGTGGCGACGAGGTCCGAAAAAGGTCAAAGACGCCAATCAGTCTCGCACGCATTCATTAGTAGAGGATGAAAAAGTGCTGAGCCTGACGCCCTGCAGACACGCCAGGTTACCGAACCGTTCTCAGAGTAACCCCGCATTCGGCATCTCACCAGGCATTTTACTTGACTGCGGGAGAATCAACCATGACGAGTGCGTGTTTGCTCACATTCAAAATGTCTGCCCGCAGATCAGTGCTCGGCGTCGCCAGCCGGAGCACCTCGACCAGGCGCGCGTACCTTCTCGTTCAAGCGTGCCCGCACTTTTCCGCAGATGCCGCCAGCCGCGACGCCTCGTTCAAGCCGCCCAGCGCTTTGCCACAGGTATACGGGCTGAAAAGTGCTGGGCCGCTTGAACGAGAGTCGCGGCACCGCTCAGCTCTTGAGGTCGAAGTCCGTGTCGGCGTACTCGTTGCCCTCGACGACGGGTTCGCCGCTGAACGGATGCAGCTGGTCTTCGCGGGCGCGCAGCTCGACGCGACGGATCTTTCCGGAGATCGTCTTCGGCAGCTCGGCGAACTCGAGTCGGCGGATGCGCTTGTACGGAGCCAGATTCTCACGGCAGTAGGCGAGGATCGACCGCGCCGTCTCGGCATCGGCCTCGAACTTGCTCGACACCACGACATACGCCTTGGGCACAGCCAGTCGCACAGGATCAGGCGAGGGCACGACGGCCGCCTCGGCGACGGCCTCGTGTTCGATGAGCACGCTTTCGAGCTCGAAGGGGGAGAGCCGGTAGTCGCTGGCCTTGAACACGTCATCGGCGCGACCGACGTAGGTGATGTAGCCGTCCTCATCACGAGAGGCCACATCTCCGGTGTGATAGACACCGCCTTCGAAGGCCTCTGTGGTCTTCTCCGGGTTGCTCCAGTATCCGGTGGTCAATCCGACGGGGCGAGGATCGAGGCGCAGGCAGATCTCGCCCTCGTCGCCTTCCTCACCGGTCGCCGGGTCGATGAGCACGACGTCGAATCCGGGCAGGGCCTTGCCCATCGAACCGTATTTGAGCTCCTGATCGGGCGAGTTGCCGATCTGCAGGGTCGACTCGGTCTGACCGAAGCCGTCGCGGATGAGCACACCCCATTCGCTGTGAACGCGGTCGATGATCTCGGGGTTGAGGGGTTCACCGGCACCGAGAGCTTTCGTCGGGGGATTCTTCAGGTGGCTGAGGTCGGCCTGGATGAGCATGCGCCACACTGTCGGCGGGGCGCAGAAGCTCGTCACTCCCACGCGGTCCATGGTCTCCATGAGGGCGTTGGCGTCGAAGCGCGAGTAGTTGTAGAGGAAGACGCAGGCTTCGGCGATCCACGGGGTGAAGATGTTCGACCAGGCGTGCTTGGCCCAGCCGGGCGATGCGACATTGAGGTGGACGTCGCCGGGTGTCAGTCCCATCCAGTACATCGTCGAGAGATGACCGACCGGGTAGGAGACATGGGTGTGGGCGACCATCTTCGCCTTCGAGGTGGTGCCCGAGGTGAAGTAGAGGAGCATCAGGTCATCGGCGCGCGAGCTGCCCTGAGGGTCGAACTCGGTGCTCTCATCATCGGCATCGGAGTAGCTGTAGTCCTGCTGGCGGGTGGGCTCGCCGCCGACGACGATGCGGACGACTTCGACATCGACGTCATCGAACTTCGCGGCATCCTCGGCGCCGGCGACGACGAACTCGGCCTGACCGCGCTCGGCACGGTCGGTGAGATCGATGGGGCCCAGCTGCGTGGTGGCCGGCATGAGCACGGCACCGAGCTTGATGCCGGCGAGCATCGTCTCCCACAGCTCGACCTGGTTGTTGAGCATGACCATGACATGGTCGCCGCGCTTGATCCCGGCGCGGCGGAAGTGATTCGCCACCTGGTTCGACCGCGCGGAGAGCTCCGCGAAGCTCCACTTGCCCTCAGTTCCGTCCTGTTCGACGATCCACAGAGCCGGCTTGTCGTTGTTCTCGGCGATCTTGTCGAACCAGTCGAGTGCGAAGTTGAAGTGCGTGAGACGCGGCCATTCGAACTGTTCGCGCGCGGCCTCGTAATCGCTGCGGAGCTCGATCAGCTTGTCTCGGGCAGCGCGGAACTCCTCGGTCACTGTCATTGTGGTCTCCTCACCTTTCGCCACCGTCACATCATGTGACGTCACACACAAATCTAAACGATTACGAAGCTATCAGCACTGATCAGCCGGTGAGCAGGCGGGGGTCGGTCACTGACCGTGGGATTCCCACCAGGAGCGCAACTCCGCCTCGGCGCGTTCGCGTCCGAGCGGCCCGTGCTCCATCCGCAGCTCGAGCAGATGCTTGTACGCCTTGCCCACCAGCGGTGATGGTTCGATATCGAGGATCGCCATGATCTGCTTGCCGTCGAGGTCCGGGCGGATCGAATCGAGTTTTTCCTGTTTCGCCAGGGCCTCGATGCGCTCTTCCAGGTCGTCATAGGCGAACGCGAGCCGATCGGCCTTCCGCTTGTTCCGGGTGGTCACGTCCGCACGGGTGAGAATGTGCAGCCGCGAGAGCAGCCGTCCCGCGTCGGTGACATAGCGGCGCACCGCCGAATCCGTCCACCCGGCATCGCCGTAGCCGTAGAAGCGCAGATGCAGTTCGACGAGGCGGCCGACCGCCTTCGTCGTGTCCTTGTCGAAGCGCAGCGCCTTCATCCGCTTGGCCGTAAGCTTCGCACCGACCGCGTCGTGATGGTAGAACGTCACGGCACCGCCGGGCTGGAAGCGCCGAGTGGCGGGTTTGCCGACATCGTGCATGAGCGCGGCGAAACGCACGACGAAGTCCGGCACGCGCAGGCGCTGCGGATCATCGTCGGCCATTCCGGCCTCCTCTTGAGCCGCGGCATATCGGCTCTCGAGTTCGACTGCCTGACGCAGCACGGTCAGCGAATGCTGGTAGACGTCCTTGTGCCGATGATGCTCATCGGTCTCGAGCTGCAGTCCGGACACCTCGGGGAGGACATGGTCGGCGATTCCGGTGCGCACGAGCAGGTCGATTCCGGCGACCGGATCGATGCCGGTGATGAGCTTGACGAGTTCGACCTGGATGCGTTCGGCGGAGATGATCTCGATCCGATCGGCCATCGCCGTCATCGCCTCTTCCACCTCAGGCACTGGGTCGAGCCCGAGCTGAGAGGTGAACCGGGCCGCGCGCATCATCCGCAGCGGATCATCGGAGAACGAGTCCGCGGCGGCCCCGGGGGTGCGGATGCGACCGGCGATGAGGTCGTCGAATCCATGATGCGGGTCGACGAACGTCTTCGAGGGCAGCCGGATCGCCATCGCCCCGATCGTGAAGTCGCGGCGGACGAGGTCGGCGTCGAGGTCCGTGCCGAAGGCGACCACAGGTTTGCGCGAGTCCTCTTCATAGGCTTCTGCGCGGTAGGTCGTGATCTCGATCTGCACACCGGACTTCACGGCCCCGATGGTGCCGAATTCGCGTCCGATGTCCCAATGTGTGTCGACCCAATCGGAGATCAGTCCGAGGATGTCGTCGGGGTGGGCATCGGTGGTGAAGTCAAGGTCGGGCATGGGGCGACCGAGCAGCGCGTCACGGACGGAACCGCCGACGAGGGCGAGTTCGAAACCGGCTGAGGAGAACCTCTGACCCAGCGGGCCGAGGATGTGCTCGAGTTCGTCGAGCTTGTCGTGCAGTCGGTTGTGCGCGGTCTGCGGATCCACCGAGCTCCTTCAATTCTTCAGATCTCTGCTCTTGCCCATGGGAACTCGTCTCCCGCGTCCAGGCGTGAGTTCCGATCTCCATAAGCCTACCGGGAGCAGATGACACGAAACTTCCAAGCTTCGCCTACTAAGGTAGGAGAATGACCACACCGATGCCCAAGCCGGGACCCCGCACGTCCCGCCGCACCACAGTGGAGGAGATCTCCGCCGGTGGCATCGTTGTCGACTTCTCTCACCCGTTGCTGACCGTGGCCGTCATCGCGCGCATCAATCGCGCCGGCCGGATCGAATGGTGCCTCCCCAAGGGGCATCTCGAAGGAACGGAGACCCCCGCCGAGGCGGCCCGCCGTGAGGTCGAAGAGGAGACCGGGATCGCGGGGCAGATCATCTGCCCGCTGGGAACCGTCGACTACTGGTTCACCGTGACCGGAATCCGGATCCACAAACTCGTCCACCATTTCCTGCTGCGTGCACAGTCGGGGACTCTGACAGTGGATAATGATCCTGACCAAGAAGCGATCGATGCGGCGTGGGTGCCCTTCAATGACCTGCGTTCGCGACTGTCGTTCGCCAATGAGCGCCGAATCGTCGCCGCCGCCCGACCGATGGTGTCCCGACTGGAGCAGTGAAACCCATTCCCATCCGCCGACTGCGATTCCTCACCGCCCTGCTGAGCACGCTCCTGCTGCTCGCAGGGCCGGTTTTCGCATATCCGCTGCTCGATGCCGCCCCGGCCGCAGCCAGCACCGATGCGAATACCGACGCGGACACCGATGCGAAGAAGGATGAGGTCTCGATCACCCTCGACGAGGTGACTCCGTGGATCGATGACAAGGGCACGCTGACCGTGCGGGGAACGATCTCGAACACGACGAAGAAGGCGGTCGAGAAGCCGAGCCTGAGCCTGCAGATGTCGACTCGCAAGCTCGATTCCGAATCCCGCCTGACCTCCTGGAAGCAGGGACAGGCACAGCACCGCACCGTCGCCGATCTCGAGCATGATGGAACCGAAGCGAGGAAGAAGGCGAAGAAGGACAAGGACGCCGATTCCGATGACAGCTCGGGAATCACCCTCGACACCTCGTTCGACGACACCATCGATCCCGGCACCTCCGCGGAATTCACCTTCCGCGTGCCCGCCGATGACCTCGACCTGAGCAAGTCCTCACCCGTGAGTTCCTGGGGCCCGCGGGGGCTGGCGGTTCAGCTCGGCGACGACACCGGTCTGCGGGCCTCTGCGCTCGGCTTCACCACGTGGTACCCGGATCCGGAGTTCGATCAGACGAAGATCAGCCTGCTCGCTCCCGTCACTCTGCCCGGCCATTCCGAGGGCGGACTCATCCCTTCCGACCGGCTCGATGCCGCCATTGCCGAAGGCGGTTCGCTCGACACGATCGCAAAGCTGCTGGAACACAGAGAGCTCGCTCTGGCGATCGACCCGCGAATCATCGCATCCTTCGAAGCCGCGATCGCCGAACCGCCTCCCGCCGACGCACCGGAGGAGACCGAAGAACCCGACGGGGGAAGCGGTGAGGAGACTCAGTCGCCACCGGTCGGAGCGCCGGAGAACGATGACGCCGATTCCAGCGGTGCCGAACTCGAAGCCGCAGAGAAGCAGCGCAAACGCCTCGATTCCTGGTATCAGGACTTCGTGGAGGCGGCACAGAAGCACACGGTCGTCGCTCTGCCCTATGGCGATCCCGATCTCAGTGCTCTGCGCGGGACGAAGATCGACCGACTGAGCTCCTTCGCTCAGAAGCAGCGCGAGATCGTCAAGGACGTCTTCCCCGATGCCCGCACGGACATCGCTTGGCCGGTTGCCGGAAGTGCGACGAAGAACGGGCTGCGGGCACTGAAGAAGTCGGGCAATTCTACCGCGATCCTCAGCGATGGTCAGCAGCCTTCGATCACCGGCATCCACGATGATGCGCATTCGCAGACGACGATCACTGACGATGGCGAGTCGACGATCGACACTCTCATCTCGGATACGAAGCTCACTGACATGAGCGCCGAGGCGATCGCCGAGGACAACCCGGCCGGGGCACTGTCAGAGCTCGTCGCGGAGTCCGCGGTGATCCAATCCGAGGCGCCCTACCGCACTCGCAGCCTGTTCGTTCCGCTCCCACGCGCGGCCGCCTCGGCGAATTGGGAGCAGACCGTCGAGGAACTGAGCTCGGCACCGTGGATCGCTCCCACCGGAGTCGACAAGATCCTCGATTCCGGTTCCGAGGCGCGCGGGCTGCTGCGGACGGATGCCGACGCTCCGCACATCCGCAAGAGGGCCGTGGAATCGCTGGCCATGACCCGGGAGAACCAAGCGGACTTCAACAGCGTCTTCAGTGACCGTGACAGCGCCGATATCCGGCTCGACCGCGAACTCCTCACCTGCACCTCGGCGGCGTGGACCCTGGGCCGGAACGCGAACATCTGCGCCGGTCAGGCCCGCGAGCAGAGCGAGAATCTCATGGACAGCCTGCACCTGCGCAAGGGATCGTCCGTCCTCCTCGTCACCGGCGAGAAGACGACGATTCCGGTCACGATCGTCAATGATTCCCCCGCCGAGGCGACGTTGAGGATCCGGATGAAGCCGAACACTCCGCAGCTGCGGGCGCAGGAGACGGAGACCGTGAAGGTGCCTGCCGCGGAGACGATGCGTGTGGACGTGCCCGTCGAGGGCCTCGCCAACGCCGATGTGCCGACGACGATCGAGATGGTCACCGCCGACGAGGTGGTCCTGCCCAAGCAGGAATCACTCATGGTTCGGGTCCGCGCCGATTGGGAGAACATCGGCACCGCTGTGATCGGATTGGCCCTGGCCGTGGTGTTCGTGATCGGCTTGATCAAGACCATTTCTCGGGGGCGACCGAAGATCCCCGAACAGCAGCTGGCCGATGCGATGGCCCGCGCCAAGACCGACGACCCCGAAAAGAGGTAGAGCGTGTCCAGCTTCTCATCCCTGGCCCGGTCCTCGGCGATCATGACCGCCGGCACCATGACCTCGCGTGTGCTCGGTTTCGTCAAAGCCTCGATGCTGGCCATGGCGATCGGAGTCACGGCGGTCCAGGCCGATGCCTTCGATATAGCCAACAAGGTGCCGAACACCCTTTACATGCTGCTGGCCGGCGGTGTGGTCAATGCTGTCCTCGTCCCGCAGATCGTGCGTGCCTCCAAACGGGAAGACGGCGGTGCCGACTTCACGAACCGACTGTTGACGCTGTCGTTCCTGCTCCTTGCCGGTGTGAGCATCATCGCCACCGCTGCTGCCCCGCTGCTCGTCTGGCTCTATTCTTCGGGGTGGAGCGAGGAGCAGATGGCGCTGGCTACGGCTTTCGCCTTCTGGTGTCTGCCGCAGCTGTTCTTCTACGGCCTCTACACGCTGCTGGGCCAGGTGCTCAATGCGAAGTCGTCGTTCGGTCCCTATATGTGGGCACCGGTGCTCAACAACGTCGTCGCGATCGCAGGACTTGCCGTCTTCATCCTCATCTTCGGCACGAACAATGCGTCTCCGCACGGGCTCGACACCTGGACCCCGGACAAGATCGCCCTCATCGCCGGAACGGCGACCCTCGGCGTCGCGGCTCAGGCACTCATCCTCATCTGGCCGCTCAAGCGTATCGGCTTCAAGTACAAGCCGACATTCGGATTCCGGGGAGTCGGACTCGGCTCGGCCGGCAAGGTCGCCTTCTGGACGTTCGCAGCCATGCTCATCGGCCAGATCGGCTTCCTCATCATCTCCCGCGTCGCCTCGGGGGCTTCGATCCCCGGCGACGGAAACGCTTCGAACGCCGCTTATACGAACGCCTACCTCGTGTTCATGCTCCCGCATTCGCTCATCGCGGTCTCTCTGGCCACGGCACTGTTCACCTCTCTGGCCAAGAACGCGGCCGAGGAGGACACCGAGGCTGTCGTCGGCGACTTCTCGATGGGTGTGCGGATGGTCGGGATGGTCAACACCTTCGCCCTCGCCGCCCTCGTCGTCCTCGCCTCACCGGTGGCGATGATCATTGCCGGTCCTGGTCGCGAACAGGCCATGGCCATCGGTCTGGTCATCATCACGATGGTCTTCGGCCTCGTTCCCTTCAGCGCGAACTATCTCGCGCAGCGGGTGTTCTACGCCTACGGGGATGCGAAGACCCCGTTCCTCATCCAGCTGCCGCAGATCATCTTCCAGTCCCTGGCCGTCCTCTCGGTATCGATCTTCCCGAAGTCGGTGACGGTGGCGATCATCGGTCTCGTCATGAGCCTCGGCTATCTGATGGCGATGATCATCTCGTTTGCGGTCCTGAAGAAGCGCCTCGGCGCCATCGACCTGCGCGGAATCCTCACCTCGCACATGAAGTTCCTACTCGCTGCGATCGTCGCCGCAGGCGCTGGGTTCGGTCTGCTCTACTTCTTCCCGGACTTCGCCTTGGCAGGACGCTGGCAGGCGTTCATCACCACGGCTGCCGTCGGCACCGTGATGCTCCTGTTCTTCATCGGAGCTTGTTATTTGCTCAGAGTCAGAGAGTTGCATTCGATTATTGGCGTGGTAGCTGGAAAACTAAGGAGAACAGCCTGAGCCCCGTCAATCCCCACCGGAGGTGGTCGCCCTGATCGATATCGAACCCGGCATGGTGGTGGCCGGCCGTTATGTCGTATCGACCGTCGACCGCCGATGGCTTCCCGAAAAGCCCGAGGTCGGTGCCGTCTGTACCGGACTCGATGCGATCCTCGATGAACCCGTGCTCATCCTCGTCGCCGATGCCGACGGTTCCAACGACGTCCTCGAAGCCGCCCGTCGTGTGTCGATCCTCGGTGACCCGCGCATCGCCCCGACCCTCGACGTCGGCCATTCCAACGGACTGGACTACATCGTCATCAAGCGCATCGCGGTGACGCCGTTCAACCAGATCCTGCCCCGTTCGCCGTTGCCCGTCGACGCCGCCTGCGCACTCATCGGCGAGGTCGGCTCGGCGCTAGTGACCTCCGCCAGGCGGGGACTGTTCCACATGTTCCTGCGTCCGAGTCTGGTCGGTCTGACGTCGAAGGGTGCGGTGGTCATCGCAGGCATAGGCATCGATGCGGCACTGGCGCTGGACACCGGGCTCGTCGAGCAGAAGGACTACACGCCGACAAAAGCCTCACGTCGAGACGCCCTCGCGCTCGTCCAGCTCTTCTACACGGCTCTGACCGGATACTGGCCCGGCGAAGAGGCATTCGACGGCATTCCACCTGCGGAGAAAGAGAACGCCCGGATCGCCCGGGCGCAGGCGCTCAACCCCGAGGTCCCTGACAGACTCGATGATTTCGTCAGTGGAATCATCACAGGTTCGGATCCCGGTCCGGGTTCGGTCGCCGAGGTTCTCGGCTATATCGACAAGTGGGACCCGGAACTGCTGCGCTACGTCAATCGCGCTCCGGTGGCGGAGAACGAGAATCTGTTCGATCAGTCGCCGCGCAGCTTTGATGAGGCCACCAGCCTGCCCGCTCCACGTTCGAAGACCATCGGGCCCGGTCCCGGCGGTTCGACCAGCGCCAGCGAAGATCAGGTGCAGGCCGCCCTGGTGCGCATCGGAATCACTCGTCCGGGAACGCGGGGACTGGCGGCCGGAGTGGTCGGAAGCACCACGGGCCGGTATGCCGACAGGATGCAGATGCGCGAGGCCTCGAGCTTCCCGATTGCGAAGGAACAACTCGACAGCGCCGCTCAGGACTGGGAGGAATGGCAGCCGGAGCAGACGTACTCGGAGTATTCGGAGTATGCGGAGCACGAATACGACGAGAACCTCACGACCCCGATCATGAGCCGGGAAGACGATTCGGATCCTGACACTCAGGCACTTGAGATCGTCCCCGAGAACGACGACGAAGGCGATGAGAACGATACTCGCGTGATCATGGACGGCGAGGACGAGGACGACGGTTCCTGGTTCCTCGGCGGCATGTTCGAAACCAATGAACAGCAGCGCGAGCATCAGCGACGCGAGTATGAACGCGAACGGCGGATCGCGAAGGCCAAGGAAGACGAAGCGCGCAGGCGGCTTGCCGCCTTCGAGGCGAGTTCGGCTGCCCGTCAGCAGGAAGCCAATGCTGCCGCACCGCCGAAGGAGATGCGCCGGCTGTCCCCGGACTCCGTTGACGATCGCAGTGCAGTCGACAACCGGAACACCGGTGGTGAGTCCCGCGCCGCGGCGGCTGAGGGCTCCGAATCTGTGCGCCCTGCTGAGCGCAAGGCCGGGAAACCGCGCCAACAGCACAGCGATTCGACCGGTGCAGCCCAGGCTGCGTCCGTGAAGAACCGAACCAAGGCTGCCGGGACAGCAGGTGCCGCGGCAGCAGGCGTTGCCGGTGCTGCCGCGGCTGCGGGCGCTGCAGCCAAGTCCTCCGGTTCAGCGGCTTCGAGCTCCGCACCCGCAGCTGCCTCAGCCACGGCAGGGGGTGCCGGCACCGGTGGTGCTGGCGGTAGCGCGGCTTCCGGCGGTGCTGGCAGCGGTTCGGGTGGAGCAGGCCCCGACGAGCGGGATCCAGCCGCCACTCGGAAACCCTTCCTGTGGCTGGTTCTCGGCCTCGCGGTCGTTGCCGCAATCGTGCTCGGCATCGTCATCGTCGGCTTCAACTCGGGAGACGAGGAGTCCACTCCGGTCTCCGAGACGTCCGCAGCGAGCGAGCAGCCGACGAAGAAGGAAGAGAAGAAGACTCCGAAAGCCGATCCTCCGAAGATCAAGACGGTCGAATCCCTCGACCCCGAAGGCGACGGATCGGAACAGGACAGTGAAACCGAGAACGTCATTCCCAAGGCCGAAGGATCCTGGAACACCGACCGGTACAACTCGGCGAGCTTCGGCAATCTCAAATCCGGTGTCGGTCTGCTCTTCGAGTTCGAGGACGAGTCCACCATCAGCAAGGTGAAGGTGGCGTCGGGGAACTCCGGAGGCAAGTTCGAGATCCGTGACGGGGACGACCCCGAGGACGCGAAGGTCATCGGCGAAGGCGTCTTCGATGCCGACGGCGCCGTCACCGTGGAGTTCGATGAAGACGTCGAGACGGACAAGCTCATCCTCTGGGTCACTGAACTTCCGCAGACCGATGGCGGCTATAAGGCCACCATCAGCTCTGTGAAGTTCTTCTGAACCGACCAGCAGTTCCTCGTACCCTGATGCCGGACAGGATTCGGGTGCGGAATAGTCCGCGGCACCGTACCGTTATAGATAAGAACGTCAATTCGCGCGGCACTCCGCGGCGCGCTGAGCACAGCAGATAGAAGCAGGGAACTTTTCACATGACTGATACTCAACTGGTGATCATCGGATCGGGGCCAGCCGGCTACACCGCGGCCGTCTACGCGGCCCGTGCGAACCTCTCGCCGGTCGTCATCGCAGGATCGGTGACCGCAGGCGGCGAACTGATGAACACCACCGACGTCGAGAACTTCCCTGGATTCCCCGCCGGTGTGCAGGGGCCCGAACTCATGGAGAGCATGCGAGAGCAGGCTGAGAAGTTCGGTGCCGAGGTCATCTACGACGATGTCGAGACCCTCAAACTCAACCCGGGTGCTCACGAGATCGAGACCGCTCTGGGGGCGCGCTACACAGCCAAGGCCGTGATCCTGGCAACCGGCTCGGCGTACCGCGAGCTCGGACTGCCCAACGAGAAGAAGCTCTCCGGGCACGGAGTCAGCTGGTGCGCCACCTGTGACGGATTCTTCTTCCGTGACCAGCACATCGCTGTCATCGGCGGCGGCGACTCCGCACTCGAGGAGGCCACCTTCCTCACCCGTTTCGCGTCCAAGGTCACGCTGGTCCACCGTCGGCAGGAGATGCGTGCTTCGCAGGCCATGCAGGACCGCGCGAACGCCGATGAGAAGCTCGAGTTCCTCCTCGACTCCGAGGTCGCCGAAGTCCACGGTGAAGATTCCCTCACCGGGCTGACCATCCGCAACACCGTCACTGGTGAGACCTCAGAACTGCCGGTGACCGGCATGTTCGTGGCTATCGGTTCCGACCCGCGCACAAGCCTGTTCGCCGATCAGCTCGAGATGCGCGCCGACGGGTACCTCAGCGTCGACGGTCGCACCTCGAAGACGTCTGTCGAGGGCGTCTTCGCAGCAGGCGACGTCATCGACTCGGTCTATCGTCAGGCCATCACTGCTGCCGGTTCGGGCTGCTCGGCCGCCCTCGACGCCGAACATTACCTCGGCGACCTCGAAGCTGCTTCAAAGCCCGCCATGGCGGAAGCAGCAGTGGCCGAAGCCTCAGTCGCTTCCTGATCCCGAAACGCCCGCTCGTATCGCTGCGCTTGACAGCACAGCGGGCCGAGCGAATAGGCCCGGGAATGAAAGATCCAGCTCCACTGTTCTGATAGAGACATTCGTTGTGAAGGAAGGTTACTCATGTCGACAGAAGTCACTGATGCCACGTTCGAAGAGAACGTACTGAAGTCCGATAAGCCCGTACTCGTCGATTTCTGGGCTCCTTGGTGCGGCCCCTGCCGTATGGTCAGCCCCATCGTCGACCAGATCGCCGAAGAGCACGGAGACAAGCTCAACGTGGTCAAGGTCAACACTGACGAGAATCTCGAGACCGCAAGCACCTATGGAATCACCTCGATTCCGGCGCTCTACGTCTTCAAGGACGGCGAAGTCGCCAAGACCATCATCGGCGCACGTCCGAAGCCCGCTCTCGAGGATGAGCTCTCCGACTTCATCTGATCGAGTTCTAAGGCGCCTGTTGTAGTATCAACGGGCGCCTTAGGCATTTCTGAGCGCCGCTGAACACTGACCCTCGAAACGCATCACCTACGATTGGCAACGCATTGACGAACACGAACTTACCGCGCTATTCGCGTGGCGACATTTCCGAGATGCTGCCCAATATCAAAGCTCAGATGGCACGTTTAGGGCTCCATGTCGGTGATACCGAGACCGCGGACTTCGATCGAGCCTTTGAGCTGGGGGTCCGCCAGTTCCAGCAGGATCGAGGAATCCTCTGCGACGGTGTGTTGGGTCCTGAGACGTTTTCTGCGCTGGAACAGGCCCGATATCAGTTGGGTGACCGTGTGCTCCGATTCGACCCCGTCAAGGTGCTGACAGGCGATGATGTCGTCGACCTCCAGACCAAACTCGCCGGCCTGGGGTTCTATCCAGGTCGTATCGATTCCGAGTACGCGTCTCTGACCGAGGCAGCGGTCAAGGAACTGCAGATGAGTTTGGGTACGAAGGTCGACGGTGTCACGGGACCACAGACTCTGCGCGGACTCAACGCGATCGACCGCAACCAGGACACCGGCAATCTCTTCGCCCTTCAGGAACGTGCACGTGTGGCAGCCTCGGGCACGTCCCTCGTCGGCCGCACTTTTGTCATCGAGGCGGCGACTACAGTTGTAGATTTCCAAACGTTGCCGATGACCGACGAGCAATCTGCCCTCGAACGTCAGATCACTTCAGACATAGCAAGTCGCCTTGTCGGTCGTTTGGAGGCCATCGGAGCGGGGGCTCTTCTCCTCGAAGGCGATGCTGTCGAGGTCAATCGCGCAGATACACTCGGCGCATCTGCGGTCATCACCGTCACGGCAGATGTCAGCAAATCCAAGGATGCCAACGGAATCGCAACTTTCTACTTCGGTCATGAACGTCAGGCGGACCTCAACTCGCCCACGGGGCAGAAGCTGGCGGAGCTCATCCAAGGCGAATTGGTCGCACGGACCGGAATGCTGGACTGCCGCACGCATGCGCGCACGTGGTCATCACTCAAGCGACTGAAGACTCCGAAGGTGCATGTCGTCAGCGGTTACCTCACCAACCCTGACGATCTCGAAAATCTCAAGGATCCGCACGTCAGGGACGCGATCGCCGACGGAATAGCCGCCGCGCTCCAGCGCCTCTACATTCTGGAGGACAAGGATCCGCAGACCGGCACACTCAGTCTCGATGCCATCAAGGCGCTGAACTAGTCACCCAGCTTCAACCTTGCTGCCTCCAGAGTCATGCTTCTTGAATAGGAGCACGGCTCTTCTCGCCTCAGTCTTGGCCCTCTGGAGACAAAGCACCAGACGACTAACCACAGAGAACAGGCGCTCTCTTCAAGCACCGAAGACGGGTTGATACAACTCAGGGACAACACCTACAACGGACAACGGTCGACCCGCACTAATCCCACGCAGCGCGCGTACCGAACCCTACCGACCTCCCAGCATGGGCTCGGGAGAGATATGTTTCACGTGAAACGACAGCCTGGGTAGACTTCAATCGACGAATCGCCCGAGCAACAAGGGCCCTCCTTTGAGGAGCGAAGCCATCTGGACGACTGCCTGCTCATTGAAACTCTCGGCCACAACCTCGCGTAGCTTCGCAGCGACCATACACACGAACTGAGTTGCTCTCACACGACAACGAAAAGGGCGAGTCCAGTTCCGTCGTTCCACGTGAAACCATACGAGCTCTCCGAAGGCGCAAGACCAATGACTATAACAACACCCACAAATCCCGGCTGACATCACGGCATCCTTATAACGTCGAACTAACCCGCCCTTCACTGCCCATGCATTTTCGGGGACACCGACTCTAATCACTTCGACAGCGCCATCATTGCGAACGGGCTATTCACTGGACCAGTCAGAGACGGTAGTCGACAGTACTCGCGATCGGCACATCGAAATATCAGGTATCGGGCCGTTGCGAATCCCCGACCCTATACTCATTACATCCAGTACTAATAGGGCTGTTCGTTCAGCTCAAAAACGTGTGTTGAATAGCAGCGCGTCTCTTTTCAGTGCTCGGTTGTTTCACGTGAAACAACGAAGCGAAGAGGCCGTAGTTTCGACGATAACCCCCTGAATTGGGGATATGACCTGTGCGCAGAACATGATCTAGTTCCCGCCTCAGCCCAGCAGACTGAAACAACCAGAAGTTCTATCCCACCCGCATACGCCTCATTACGCGGAGTACAGCTATCTTCGCGTCGAGCAGATGCGCGAACCAGCCGTGCGATGGTACTCGCCGGCACGTGTTTCACGTAAAACCCACGCTATACCGGAGACTAGTAGTGAGCTGATCACCGGTAGGGAGTGATCATCTCGTAAACGCACCGATAGTCGACTGAGCACGCACGAGCCAAGTGGACTGAGCACGTACGAGCCATACGACGCCTTCCCACGCAACACAAAGCGAAACAGCACCGGCCCTCGAATGATGCCAACTTTGGGAAATTGCGACACACTCGGCACCGGCGAAGAATGAACAACCCGAACGTTGTAACAATGATGCTGGTGCCGACTACTTCTTTCGGTGCTTTTCGAGAGGCAGCGCGTTGCATCTTCATCGGTTGAGACGTGGTTCCACGTGAAACATCGCCATATACCCAATTCCTCATAAGACGACGTGCTCTGGTTCCGTGAAGATCGTTGAAAGTACTCGCCAAGTCACAACCCCTGAGTTCAGCGAATCCTGCCATTTGCTCTCATCTACTCCCGCGAATAGAGTCTACGTGGGCCCCCAAGGATAGATGCCGTTGACGTATTTCAGTGTCTTGTGGAGCGGTGACCACCGGTGGGCAGCTATTGATTCGCCACTAAACCGCACGCGGCAAACTTGAACTATAGAAGTGTTTGTGTGAACAAGCGAGCCCGAAGACACGGTGTGTTCTGATGAGTGCCATTCGACTGACAGCTTTATCACGTGGAACACCACTCGCACGTTGCCCCTGGTGCTCTATACCCGCGAACACCTTGCCGGCTCATATCCAACGCCCCGTCAGATCCGTATTCACGCTGATTCTCTATCCCGCGCATCCCGAGTATGCGGCTACAGTGGTCCATACTCTGCCTGCTAACGGCACTCCAACAGCCGGAAAAGGAGCTGGCGGAAGCGGAAGATGAGCTTTGAATGCCTTCCAATGTTTCCGACATGGGTTCGCTCAAGAAGAGACATGCGTGGACTGAGAATTCCACATCACCACTCGATTCACCGTCAGCCGATTGATGCGATCACGGTCCTAGCAGCGTTCCAGATCGCACTTCACCTACCTAGTCACCCGAGACTCCCGGACGAATCGAACATGGTTTCACGTGAAACAGAGATTCAGTCCGTGCGTCTTCGGGGAGTGACGCAGACGCTTGAGAACCAACATACTGCGTTTGAATCCAAGGAGGCTCAGTAGGGTCCAGATGTGGTTGTGGAAAGCCGCGCTGACTGTTGCACGGCCAAAGCGCCGGCCTGTTTCACGTGAAACAAGGACCGGTCCACGCGCCATGACTACTCTCCCGCAAGTAGTCCAGGCCGTCCGCAAGCAAGACCTGGCTGACCCAGTTGAAGTTCCAGCAACCGACCCGACTCGTCTGTTTCACGTGAAACAAGACTTCAGGAAAGTTCCACTCGAAATGAAGACCACATCCCACGGTATCGGGCCACCTGCCCGCATCAATGAGGCTATGGATTCCTGGAGTCCACCTCTTGGCGGCGGAACATGCTCGCTCAGCAGGGCGCACATGGCAGCTGCAAGAGCCACCCCCTGTGGACCTTCATACTAGGCTTCTTCTGAATGCATCTCGCCTGTTTGCCAGAAGAATCTCGAACTCCGTCAACACCCACGTCTAATGGGTGGAGAGTCGACGGCGAACCTACAGTCGCGCCGTTTCACGTGAAACGGTGTGAACGCCATTGCACAAGCGAGAGAGTGGCCTATTACCGTCAATAGCGAAATGGTGGATACCGGCGCGTTGAATTGATACGACGGGCTCAACCAAGTTCCGCATAATGGAAATGGGCTTCGGGGCGAACACCCCGAAGCCCATCTTCGCCTAGAGCAAGCCGCTCAGAGCGCGTCCTCGTTCGGGATACCCAAAAGACCGAGAATACGGTCGAGGTCCTCTTGGTTCGCGAACTCCACACTCAGCTTGCCCTTGCGTTTGCCAACGGAGATGTTCACCTTGGTGTCGAGTCGATCACCCAAACGTTCAGCTACAGCGATGAACTCAGGGGACACCTTCGTCGTTGCACGTGAAACATTGATGGAGTCGCCTCGGTTGAGCAGCACGACAGCTTCTTCCGATGCCCTGACGGACAGACCCTCAGCAACGATCCGCTGCGCCAGCACTTCCATATGCTCCGGATCGCGCAGTCCGAGAATCGCTCGAGCGTGACCGGCCGAGATGACGCCGGCAGCGACCCGTCTCTGCACCAGAGGAGGAAGACGCAGCAGACGCAGGGTATTGGAGATCTGAGGACGAGAACGCCCGATACGCTCGGAGAGTTCTTCCTGCGTACACCCGAAGTCCTCGAGCAGCTGGCCATAAGCCGCTGCCTCTTCAAGCGGATTGAGCTCTGCACGATGCAGGTTCTCCAAGAGCGCATCACGGAGAAGGTCTGTATCTTCGACATACCGGATGATTGCCGGAATCGTCGACAGACCAGCGTCCTTCGTCGCGCGAAGACGCCTCTCACCCATGATGAGCTCGAAGCGCGAGCGGTCGCTCGGCTTCTGCCTGACTACGACAGGCTGAAGGACACCGATCTCACGAATGCTGTGGACCAATTCCGCCAGCTGATCTTCATCGAAGACCGTTCGCGGCTGCCTGGGGTTCGCATCGATGAGATCGACATCGATCTCACCGAATTCGGTATCCGGAATCGACTCGACACCTTCGAAATCGTCGAGTTCGCCCTCATCGGCAGTCTCCACGGTGTCGGAGTCACCCGGCCGTCCGATTGAAGCTGAACTGCTCGTCCCGTTATCGGATTCGGAAGCTGTCGAAGGTTCTGATTCCGAGGCCGCCGCCGGACGGGTCTCGTCTAGGGCATCCATTGACTCTGATGCGACTACATTCGTAGTAGCAACGTGCTCGTCACCTCCGCTGACACCGGACTGGCCTTCTTCATCCGCCTCGTAGTCAGCATGGCTTCGCCCAGATGACGTGTATACGCCGGGATGCGTTTCTCGAACATCATCCTCGGCCGACGATGCCGATGCAGTTGCCGAAGTGACCTCTGGGACCTGAGAGTCATTGACGAGGTCAGAACTCACGTCAACAGCTTCATTGTCAGCCACTTGAACCGAAGTGGAATCAGCAGACGAGCTCGCCGCTGGAGTCTCAACTTCGCCTGAGCCCGTTGCTGAGTCAGAGACCGAGGCGGAGGACGATGTCTTCCGCGTCGTATTCTTCGTCGCTGCAGACGCCTTCTGTGCGCTCTCAACTGAGGAAGCAGAGGACGGACCGGACGCCGGCCGAGCAGAAGAAGACCCAGCCTTCGTCTTCGTTGACGTCGATTTGGCGCCAGCAGAAGTTCTGGAGGAACCGCTCCCGGTCGCCTTCTGTGCAGTCGCCTTCGATGCGTTCGACTTCACCGTCGATGCCTTCGTTCCCGACGTCTTGGAGGTCGCCGTCTTCGTCCCTGTCGACTTAGACGCAGTGGACTTAGAAGCGGTCGGTTCAGCGGCGGTGGACTTCGAACCCGCGGCCTTGGACGCAGAGGCCTTGGACGACGCAGCCTTGGTCGTTCCCGATTTTGTCGCCCCGGCCTTCGCCGACCCGGCCTTCGAAGATGCTGTCTTCGAGGCAGCCGCCTCAGTCTCAGTATCTGCCCCGGAAGTCGTGGACGGCGATCGAGTTGTCCCGGATGCCTTCGGCTTGCGTCGTCGGGACGACTGCATCGACGCCGCTGGGTCCGTGCGCGCAGTGCGTGACGTCTTCGTCTCGCTCTCGCGTTTGCCGTCTTCCGAGTTCCCGCCGGAGAAGAACACATCGACCGGACGATCATTGGAGTTCGCGTCGGGAATCAATGCTCCGAGTCCGCGCCCCAGGCCCCTCTTTTTGCGTTCAGCCACGACTTACTCCTCGATTCGCAATTTCTTCGGCGGCTTCCCGATAGGACAGGGCACCGCTGGAATGTGGGTCATATGAGATCACGGTCTGGCCATAGCTCGGTGCTTCGGAGATCCTCACCGAACGCGGAATGGCAGTACCGAGGACCTGCTCCGGGAAGTGAGTGCGCACATCCTCAGCGACCTGAGCACTGAGGTTCGTCCGTCCGTCATACATCGTCAGCAGAATCGTCGTGATCGCCAATTCGGGATTGAGGTGCTTCTGGATGAGCTGGATGTTCTTCAGCAGCTGGCTGAGGCCTTCGAGTGCATAGTATTCACACTGGATCGGGATGAGGACCTCGCGAGCGGCCACGAAAGCGTTCACCGTCAGCAGACCGAGGCTGGGCGGGCAGTCGATGATGATGTAGTCGACGCGGTCTCCCGCTGATTCCTCCTCCTTGAGGTAGATGCCCAAGGCACGCTGCAGTCGCTGTTCACGTGCGACGAGAGACACGAGTTCGATCTCCGCGCCGGCGAGGTCGATGGTGGCCGGTACGCATTTGAGAGTGTCGAAGTCCGGACACTGCGCCACCGCCTCGCGCATGGGAACGTCATCGATGAGGACGTCATAGATGCTCGTGACCTCGGAATAGTGGTCGATTCCCAGGGCGGTGCTCGCGTTTCCCTGCGGATCGATGTCGATGAGCAGCACATTGAGCCCCTGATTGGCCAGAGCCGCTGCGATGTTCACCGCCGTCGTGGTCTTTCCGACGCCACCCTTCTGGTTCGCGATCGTGAAGATACGGGTCGAGTCCGGCCGTGGAAAGGTTGTCTGCGACAGTCGATCCGCTCGCCGGTTGTCCCGTGCAATCGCGGCACCAATGGGAGACGACTCATCCATGATCGGCATAGGGCGCACTCCATCATCCATCGGTTTCACAAGGCTCTCATCCAGCCTAGACCAACTCTACTTCGTACTATTTCTTGACGATCTCGACGACACGACTCGGGACCTCGAGGATGCCGCCGCCATCGACGACGTGGATCTGAGGTTGGGACAGTCGATATCGCTTGATCAGTTTCTTCGCTTTGACCAGCTCGCCTTCGACGGAAGCTCCCTTGAGGGCGAGGATCCGGCCCCCGGGGCTGATCACCTCGCGGGTCCATTCGATGAGAGTCGTCATCGCCTTGACCGCGCGTGCGGTGACGACCGTGAACATCTCCTCGTCGACGAGTTCCTCGACGCGTGCACGCACGATTCGCACATTCTTCAGGCCCAGATCGTCGACGACCATATTCAGCCATTCGACGCGGCGTTCCATCGGTTCGATGAGGACGATCTTCGCCTCGGGGCGCATCAGTGCGATCGGAATACCCGGCAATCCGGCACCGCTGCCGACATCGCCGACGACATCATCATCATTGATGTGTTCGGCAACCACAGCGCAGTTGAGAATATGCCGAGTCCACAGCCGATCGACCTCGCGCGGACCGATGAGCCCCCACTCGATTCCGGTCGTGACCAAGTGCTCGGCATACTGCTGCGCGGCAGGATAAGCCGCACCGAAGTACTCTTCAGTGCCTGCCGGAGGCGACTCGATCTCCGCTGTCGTCGGCTCGGTCGAGAACTCCGCCTCGGTCGAGAGCTCGGGGTCGTTCTCGGGCTGATCAGTCATCGGCGAGCCGGATGACGACGTGACGACCGTCGCCCTCACCCTCAGACTCCGAGACCAGGCCGGCGCGGGCAGCTTGGTCATGGATGATCTTACGTTCGAAGCTGTTCATCGGCTTGAACGCGAACTCCTCGCCGCCGTCCTTGACTTCGGCGATTGCGCGCTTGGCCTTCTTGATCAGCTCTTCGCGACGGCTGTTGCGGAAACCGTCGATATCGAGCATCAGCCACGACCGCTGACCGGTCTGGGTCTGCACCGCCAGACGGCTGAGTTCCTGAAGCGCACCGAGGGTGCGGCCCTCGCGGCCGACCAGGGTGCCCAGGTTGGAGTCCTCGTCGTCCTCGCAGACGATGGACAGCTGTGCACGGCCGTCGGCGACATCGATATCGATATCGCCATCGATGTCGGCCAGATCCATCAGCTCTTCGAGGTAGTCCGCAGCGATCTCGCCCTCTTCTTCGAGGAGTTCGGCACGGCTCGGCTTCGGCGAGGTCTCCTCCGGAGTCTCTTCCGGTGTCTGTTCGGAGGTCTCGTCGATCTTCTCTTCGGTCATGTCTGTCCTCAGCGCTTCTTGTTCTTCTTACGGTTCTTGCTCACGGGCTGCTGCCGCTGGCCGCTCTTCTTCGGGGCCTCCTCGGTGACGGTCGATCCCTTGAGCTCGTCCTGCTTCACAGTCTTGCCCTTGCGAGCCTTGCGCTCAAGCATCTCCTTCTCGGCCTTCGAGCCGGGAGCGGGCATATTGCGGATGACCATGTGCTGCTGGGCCATCGTCCAAGTGTTCGAGACCAGCCAGTAGATGAGGACACCGAGCGGGAAGTAGATTCCGCCGATGCCGAAGACGAGAGGCATCACGTAGAGCAGCATCTTCTGCGACTGCATCATCGGGTTGGCCATTGCCGACTCCGACATGTTCTTCGCCATCATCTGCTTCTGCGTGATGAACATGGTGGCGGCCATGATGACGATGAGGACACCTGTCAGCAGCTTGACCGCAAAGCCCGGGTCGGTGAAGACCGCCGAAAGGCTGATGCCGAAGATCGAGGACTGCTCAGCCTGGATCGCCAGCTGCTGTGTGAAACCGCCGATGGCTCCGACGTCACCGGAAGCGACCTTCGGCATGTTGTGGATGACGCGGAAGAGCGAGAAGAAGATCGGCATCTGCACGAGCAGCGGCAGACACGATGCCCACGGGCTCGTCTTGTTGTCACGGAACAGCGCCATCTGCTCTTCGGCCATGGCCTGGCGGGAGTATTGGTCCTTCTTGCCTTTGTACTTCGCCTGCAGGCGCTGGATCTCCGGCTGCAGCAGTTGCATCTTGCGCTGTGACTTGATCTGGTAGACGAAGAGAGGGATGAGGAGAGCACGGATGACCACTGTCAGTCCGGCGATCGAGAGCACCCAGGTCCAACCGCTGTCGGCCGGGAGACCGATTGCGGTGAAGATCTCGTGGAAGATCGCGAGGATCCAAGCAACTACCCACTGCAGCGGGTAGAGCAGCTTGTCCATCCAGTCCATTCAGTTCTCCTCGTTACACCGATTCTTGCGCGAAGTTCATTTTGCCATTGTTCACAGGTCTGCGCGACACGACGTGTGCCCCGAGGCAGTCCGCTTCTTCACGCTCGTGCGCGGACTGCAAGTTCAATATATTCAGGTGTGTGCCTGACCGCGGTGGATGGTCTTCGACCTGGCCTCCCGCGCCGAGCCCGGCACATGGTCGACACCTCCGTGCGACCACGGATTGCAGCGCAGTATTCGCCACCCAGTTAACACCACGCCCTTGAGAACTCCGTGTATCTCGAACGCCTCGAGACCGTACATGGAGCAGCTGGGGTAGTAGCGACACACTTGGCCGTAGAGAGGTGAGATCACGATCCGATAGGCGCGGATGAACCAGACGAACGGCATCCTCGGTCCGATCAGGACGATCCAGCCGAGTGTCGGCCAGAAACCTGCCGGCCGGCGGGGCACCTCGGAGACATGCTTCAGATCATGCTCGGCGTCCACGACGTTCCAGCTTCTTCTCTGCCTTGACCAGCAGCTCGTCGACCTCGGCGGACAGTACGGCGAAATCGACCTGTCCGGCATGCGGCAGTGCCCGGATGACGAACAGATCTCCTGATCTCAGCTCTCCGAGCCGCGCACGCATGATCTCGCGCAGGCGGCGTTTGGTGCGGTTGCGCACCACGGCGTTGCCGACGGCCTTGGATACGATGAAACCCACGCGTGCAGCGTGGGTATCATCGGTGTCTCTCAGGCTGTGCGCCATGAGATGCTCTGTGCGCACCCGGACCCCGGCTCTGAAGATTCGTCTGAAGTCTTCGCCGCTGCGGATCCGATGTGCCGCGTCAAGCATGCTCAGGCCGAAATGTCGGAACGTCCCTTGCGACGACGTGCAGCCAGGATCGAGCGGCCCGCGCGGGTGCGCATACGCAGACGGAAGCCGTGCTTCTTGGCGCGCTTACGGTTGTTGGGCTGGAATGTACGCTTGCTCACTTCAGTCTCCGATTTCTAGGTTGCGGGTGAACGCCGGTGCGTTCTCACAAAAAACGGCGGTGCGAGTCTCGACCGCCGAGCACTCCTGTGCATAAGAGCCAAAAGATAATCAGGATAATCGGATGAAGCCCGGTACACAGGACACTCCATCTTAGCGAGGCGGAATCGGACCGGTCAAACGGGATCTGCATGTTTCACGTCACGCTCGCCCGAAATTCATCGCCGTTCGCGTGTCCGTCACCAACCCTCGTCCACAAGTCACACCCATGTAGTTTTCCACAAGCTTATCCACGAGTGTGGAGATTCACTGGGCTGAGTCGGCACTGGTCCACATTCTGTGGAAAACTATGTGGAAGTCATGCACAGGTGTGGATCACGCCAGAACGAATTTTTTGAAAGCTGAGGAAATGTGACGGTGTCGAATTCCAAGAATGAGCTCATCGGCCGCTGGCACACGGTGGTCTCAAACCTGGAACAGGACCCAGACCTCACGTCGCATCAGAAGGGATTCCTCTCCCTCGCGTTGCCGAAGGCCCTCGTCGACAATGCGCTCATCCTTCTCGCCGTGCGTGACGAACACACCCGCCGCACCATCGAGACCCGACTGCTCGGCCCTCTGACCAGGGAGTTCTCAAAGGTGCTCGGTTTCGAGGTGACCTTCGGCTTCGTCGTCGATCCTGAACTCGACGTGCCGATCCGCTTCGAAGAACTCATTGGAGAGTCGACCCCTGGAACCCAGGTTCCCATCGATCCGGTCACCTCCACCTCGGCGACGGGATCCCCTGAACCCACCCCCACCGAGGCGACCGAACCGGTCCGGCCGGCACCCGCCGATCATTCGACGCCCGAATTCGCTCAGCCGCACCAGGGCCAGCCGGCTGCGCAGACCTCGGGTACCCAGATGCCACAGGCTCAGGCATCGGCGCTTCCGGCAACGCAGACGCCCGCCTCGCAGCCGCAGGCTCCCGACGATTCCGGCATGACTGACCGTGAGATGAAGATCGCCGAGGCGACAGCCGCCCCGATGGGCCCGCCCGTCGATGCTCCCGGCGTCGCTCAGCTCAACCCGAAATACACCTTCGACACCTTCGTCATCGGCGCTTCCAACAGGTTCGCCCATGCAGCGGCCTTCGCTGTCGCCGAGGCACCGGCCAAGGCCTACAATCCTCTGTTCATCTATGGGGACTCGGGATTGGGCAAGACCCACCTGCTCCACGCGATCGGCTACTACGCGACACAGCTGTTCCCAGAGATCCGAGTGAAGTACGTCTCCAGCGAAGAGTTCGTCAACGACTTCATCAATACGATTGGCTCATCGAAGACCTCGAATGCTCTGCGTCCCGCCTTCCAGCGCCGCTACCGCGAGGTCGACATCCTCATGATCGACGACATCCAATTCCTGCAGGGCAAGGATGCGACCGTCGAAGAGTTCTTCCATACGTTCAACGCCCTGCACAATGAGGCGAAACAGGTCGTCATCACCTCCGATCAGCCGCCGAAGATGCTCAAGGGCTTCGAAGAGCGGCTGCGCTCCCGATTCGAATGGGGTCTGCTCACGGACGTGCAGCCGCCGGATATGGAGACTCGGTTCGCGATTCTGCGCCGCAAGGCCGCAGCCGAGCAGCTCGATGTTCCCGACGATGTCCTCGAATACATCGCCTCCCGTGTGTCCTCGAACATCCGCGAACTCGAAGGCGCTCTCATCCGGGTCACGGCATTCGCCAACCTCAACGATCAGCAGATCGACGTCTCCTTGGCCGAGACCGTTCTCAAGGACTTCATCACCCCCGATGACACCCCCGCGGTCACGGCCGCGGACATCATGGGCCAGACCGCTGCCTACTTCAGCCTCACCCTCGACGACCTGTGCGGAACCTCCCGGTCCAGGACTCTGACGACGGCCAGGCAGATCGCCATGTATCTGTGCCGTGAGCTCACCGACCTCTCCCTGCCGAAGATCGGACAGGCGTTCGGTGGACGCGATCACACCACCGTGATGCACGCGAACAAGAAGATTCGAACTCAGATGGCCGAACGACGGGCCGTCTACACCCAGGTCACCGAACTCACAAACCGCATTAAACAACAGCACCGCCTATAGAAGTCGTCATACACATCTGTGGATAACCCTGGGGACAATTGCTCACAGCTTGGGGACAGAACGGTGGACAGAACTGGTCCACGGGTGGAAAGATGTGAACTACATGCTTGTGTTTACCCAAGCGCCCACCGACGTCTCGGTCGCGGTGCACATGGCATCCACAAGCTCATAATGGATCAGAACCCTTGATTACTCTGGGGTAAGCGGCACTTGTCCACAGTGTCCACATGTGCTGATACTTCTACCAAGTGAATTCAACTCCTAAGAGGGCGACCGCCACCGACTGCTGCGGGGGATGAGCTTCGAGCTCATGAGCTCGAGGTCGAGAGAGTCATGGACCTGCAGAATATTCGAACACAGGATCTCGGCCGATTCTCGAATGCGAGATTCGGTCGCTGAGCACCCTCGGCATCCCTTTTCGGCCGGCACTCCTGAGGTGGGCACAAATCGGATAGGCTGTGTAAAGTTTTCCGAGCAGTATCGAGCCTGTGACTCGCAATCCGGAATCTCGTGCCAGATGCCCAGTGCAGGTCGGGTGGCCACCCCGAAGGAGTAAAGTGAACGCGGAAGCATCCCCCTTGAAGTTCAAAGTCAATCGCGACGTTCTCGCTGACGCTGTTGCCTGGGCGACCAAGACTCTGCCCAACCGTCCTTCCGCTCCGGTCCTCACCGGTATTCTCATCACCGCCGAAGCCGGCGGCACAGTGCGTCTGGCCGTCTTCGACTACGAAGTCTCATCCCGCGTCGAGATCGTTGCCGACGTCGCCTCCGCAGGAACGGTCCTCGTCTCCGGACGTCTGCTCGCCGACATCTCCAAGGCTCTGCCGAACCAAGAGGTCACCCTCGAACAGATCGATGCGAAGGTCGACGTGACCTGCGGATCCTCGCGCTTCTCACTCATGACGATGCCTGTGGCCGAATACCCCGCGCTGCCGCAGATCCCCGACGACTCGGGCACCGTTTCGGCCGGTGAGTTCCAGAACGCCGTCTCACAGGTCACGATCGCGACCTCGAAGGACGACACCCTGCCGATCCTCACCAGCGTGAGAGTCGAGATCGAGGGCGAGAAGGTCACGATGCTCGCCACCGACCGCTATCGTCTGGCCGTTCGCGAGTTCACCTGGAACCCGGGACGCCCCGACGTCTCGGCCGTGGCTCTGCTGCGCGGACGCACGCTCTCCGATGTCTCGAAGTCCCTCGGCGGCGATGTCACGATCGGCCTGAGCACCGATGCTGGCAAGGACCTCATCTCCTTCACCTCGGCGGGTCGAGTCACCACCTCGCTGCTCATCGAGGGCGAGTATCCGAAGGTCCGGTCGCTGTTCCCGGATTCGGTTCCGATCCATGCCATCGTCGAGACAGCCGTGCTGCGCGAAGCCGTTCGCCGCGTCTCACTCGTGGCAGAACGCAACACCCCGCTGCGCTTCGAGGTCACCGACGGCATGCTCACCCTCCACGCCGGCACCGGTGACGACGCTCAGGCCTCTGAAGCCGTCGAAGCCACCCTCCAGGGCGACGAGATCACCGTCGGCTTCAACCCGCACTACATCGCCGAAGGTCTCGCCGCTGTCGAGAGCCCGTACGTGAACTTCTCCTTCACGCAGCCGATGAAGCCGGTCATCATCTCCGGGCAGAAGGAACTCGACGGTCCTGCCGACGAGTCCTATCGCTATCTGCTCATGCCCACGCGCATCTGAATGTGGATATCCCGACTCTCCCTGCGTGACTATCGGTCGTATCCGGAACTCGACCTCGAGTTCTCACCCGGAGTCACCACATTCGTGGCCGACAATGGGACCGGGAAGACCAATATCGTCGAGGCGATCGGGTACCTCGCTCATCAGCGCTCCCATCGGGTGGCCTTCGACGCTCCGCTCGTCCTCGAGGGGCGCCCGGCCGCAACGGTGTCCGCACTGGTCAACCGGGATCAGCGGCATGCCACCGTCGAGGTGACTATCCAGGCCAAAGGTGCCAACCGGGCCCGGGTCAACCGCAATGCGGTGAAGCTCAAGGACATCCTCGGCCTCGTCTCCTGCGTCGTCTTCGCTCCCGAGGATCTCAGTCTGGTCCGCGGTGAACCGGCCGAACGCCGGTCGTGGATCGACACGCTCGTCGTGGCGCGCAATCCACGTTTCGCCTCGATCATCACGGACTTCGAACGGGCACTCAAACAGCGCAATGCTCTGCTCAAACGGCTCCGCGAGGACCGCGATCCCGGCCTCGAGGCGACACTCGACATCTGGAACATGGCCTATGCGGACTCAGCTGCCGAACTCGTCTTCGGGCGACAGCGGATCCTCGCCGATATTGTCGAACCGCTGCAGACGAACTTCGCCTATATCGCAGCCGATGCCCGGCTGGAACGGCAAGGCGCCCACATCGCCTACGATTCGCGCATCGACTACTCGCAGGCAGCATCCGCTGCCGACTGCAAGGAGCTGCTGCTGGCGGCCCTCGATCGTCGCCGCACGACTGAGATCGAGCGCGGACTGACCCTGCACGGACCCGGTCGCGATGATCTGTCCCTGATGATCGGAACCCATCCGGCGAAGGGCTACGCCTCTCACGGAGAGACCTGGTCGCTGGCGCTGGCCATGCAGCTGGCAGGTTGGGACCTGCTCTCCGCCGATGCCGGAAGCGCCGCTGAACAGCCGATCCTCGTCCTCGATGACGTCTTCGCCGAACTCGACACCGGTCGGCGTCAGCGTCTGGCGTCCAGAGTGACATCGGCTGAACAGGTCTTCATCACCGCGGCCGTCGACTCCGATCTGCCCGATGGCCTCGAAGGAATCCGGATCGACCAGTCCCGACTTCTGCAGAGCGGCGCATCATGAGCGGCATCGACCGGGACTACTCCACTCCCGTCGCCGCGCTCGAAGCCCTCGACCGAGTCCGACGGATGGAGGTGACCGAAGCGAAGTTCGTCCGCAGCCGTCGCCGTTCCCGCCTGCGCGGCGAAGCCGTCTACTCGGGGTCGGGTCGAGACGGCCGTGACCCGAAGACCGTGTCATCAGTGCTCGGGTCGCTCATCACGGACCGCGGCTGGTCGTCCTCACTCGACATCGGCAAGGTGCTCGGCCGGTGGCCCGACCTCGTCGGACCCCAGGTGGCCCAGCACGCGACGCCCGTCGACTTCTCTCCTCCCCTGCTCGTCATCGCCGCAGACTCGACGACCTGGGCGACCCAGCTGCGGGTGCTCAAACCGACGATCCTGCGCAGACTCGAGGAAGGGCTGGGTTCGGCGACGATCACCGAGATCGAGATCAAGGGGCCACAGGGACGCAGCTTCAAACGCGGTCGACGATCGGTGGCCGGCCGCGGACCCCGGGACACATTCGGGTGAAGTGGGCAGCCGCCTCGGCGAAATTCCGGGAAGAATCCCTGTATTTCTGAGAAGAACACAGAGGGCCTTAAACGGCCATAGCCGCTACCTCACCTGTCCGGGGGTACATCTGCGGCACGAAAATTCGGGAAATATGCCTTCACAGGCCGCTTACGGGCATTTCAGCGTGCGGCGCGGTAGAATGGGGAGCTGATAGCGACCATCCGAACAAGGAGTCATATGACGACCGAGGATCAGCCTCATTATGATGCCGGCGACATCACTGTTCTCGAGGGTCTCGAGGCAGTCCGGAAACGGCCCGGCATGTACATCGGTTCGACCTCGGAACGTGGTCTCCACCACCTCGTTCAGGAGATCGTCGACAACTCGGTCGACGAGGCGATGGCCGGCTACTGCGATCATATCGAGGTCACCATCCTCGCCGACGGAGGCGTCCGTGTCGCCGATGACGGCCGTGGAATGCCGGTGGCGATGCACCCGACGGAAGGCAAGCCGACCGTCGAGGTGATCCTCACGATCCTCCACGCCGGCGGTAAGTTCGGCGGCGGCGGATACGCCGTGGCAGGCGGTCTCCACGGTGTGGGTTCGACCGTCGTCAACGCATTGTCCGAACGACTCGAGGTCGAGGTCAGGCGCGACGGCTACGTGTGGACGATGGACTTCGACCGT
This sequence comes from Brevibacterium sediminis, assembly GCF_024895295.1. NCBI lineage: Bacteria > Bacillati > Actinomycetota > Actinomycetes > Micrococcales > Brevibacteriaceae > Brevibacterium > Brevibacterium sediminis. The sequence continues at coordinate 187,600 of NZ_JAHQRN010000005.1, forward strand.
GGTGTGCCCAACGGCGAACTGCAGCGCGGCGAAACCACCGATGAGACGGGCACGACCGTGACCTTCTGGCCGGACGGCTCGATCTTCGAGACCACGGACTTCTCCTACGAGTACCTCCGTGCGCGCTTCCAGCAGATGGCTTTCCTCAACAAGGGCCTGAAGATCAGCCTCACCGATGAGCGCCACAACGAAGTCGATGACGGCGATGTCCAGATCGACGAGGACGAGGCGACCGAGTGGAAGCCGCGCACCGTCACCTACGAGTACGCGAACGGTCTGCTCGACTATGTCGAGTACCTCAACTCGACGAAGAAGGCCGATCTCGTCCACCCTGATGTCATCGTCTTCGAAGCCGAAGAGGGCGAACAGACTCTCGCGCTCGAGATCGCGATGCAGTGGACGACGTCGTACAACGAGTCCGTCCACACCTACGCCAACGTCATCAACACCCATGAGGGCGGCACCCACGAGGAGGGCTTCCGCACGGCTCTGACCTCGCTGGTCAATGCGTATGCGAAGGACCAGAAGCTGCTGCGCGACAAGGACCCGAACCTCACCGGCGATGACATCCGCGAGGGTCTCACGGCCGTCATCTCCGTCAAGCTCGGCGATCCCCAGTTCGAGGGGCAGACGAAGACGAAGCTCGGCAACTCCGAGGTCAAGGGCTTCGTCCAGCGCGTGGTCCGCGACGAACTCGGACACTGGTTCGAGTCGAACCCGGCCCAGGCCAAGGACGTCGTGCGCAAGGCGCTGCAGGCCTCCCAGGCCCGCTTGGCCGCTCGCAAGGCTCGTGAGGCCACTCGCCGCAAGGGACTGCTCGAGTCTTCGGGTATGCCCGGCAAGCTCAAGGACTGCCAGTCGAAGGACCCGTCGATCTCTGAAGTCTTCATCGTCGAGGGTGACTCGGCCGGCGGCTCGGCGACTCAGGGCCGCAATCCGAACACTCAGGCTATCCTGCCGCTACGCGGAAAGATCCTCAACGTCGAAAAGGCTCGACTCGACCGTGCGCTGGGCAACAACGAGGTCCAGGCGATGATCACGGCCTTCGGCACCGGCATCGGTGAGGAGTTCGATCTCGAGAAGCTGCGCTATCACAAGATCGTCCTCATGGCCGACGCCGATGTCGACGGTCAGCACATCACGACCCTGCTGCTGACGCTGATCTTCCGGTACATGAAGCCGCTCATCGAGCACGGCTACGTCTACCTCGCCACCCCGCCGCTCTATCGCATCAAGTGGTCGAACGCCCCGCACCAGTTCGCCTACACCGACAAGGAACGCGACGGACTGCTCGAGACCGGGCGGGCCGCCGGCAAGCGACTGCCCAAGGATCTCGCGATCCAGCGCTACAAGGGTCTGGGCGAGATGAACTACGAGGAGCTGTGGGAGACGACGATGGATCCCGACCACCGGCTGCTCAAGCAGGTGTCGCTCGACGATGCGATCGTTGCCGACGAGATCTTCACCGTCCTCATGGGCGATGACGTGGATTCGCGTCGCCGCTTCATCCAGGAGAACGCGAAGGACGTCCGCTTCCTCGATATCTGATCGTCCGTCCTCACCGGGGCAGCCGCCTCGGTGAGGGTGGGAGACCGGATGCACCGCCCCCATTCTTTGCACGCACCAATCGCCGCCGCACACGGCTGAGATCCAGCCGGACACGGTTCGAACACAAGGGAAGAGCCCACATTGGCCGACGAGAACGATATCGGAACAGAAATCAACCGGATCGAACAGGTTGATCTCAACCTCGAGATGCAGAGGTCGTACCTCGATTACGCGATGAGCGTGATCGTCGGACGTGCCCTGCCCGACGTCCGTGACGGACTCAAGCCCGTCCACCGCCGCGTGCTCTACGCGATGTTCGACGGCGGGTATCGCCCCGACCGCAACTTCTCCAAGTGCTCGCGCGTCGTCGGCGACGTGATGGGCCAGTACCATCCGCACGGTGACACGGCGATCTACGATGCCATGGTCCGCCTCGTGCAGCCGTGGACGATGCGCTACCCGCTCGTGGCCGGTCAGGGCAACTTCGGCTCCCCGGGCGACGACGGAGCGGCCGCACCGCGTTATACCGAGTGCAAGATGGCGCCTCTGGCCATGGAGATGGTCCGGGACATCGAAGAAGGCACCGTCGACTTCCAGGACAACTACGACGGCCGCAACCAGGAACCCATGGTCCTGCCCTCCAGGTTCCCGAACCTGCTGGTCAACGGCTCGGCAGGCATCGCCGTGGGTATGGCCACGAACATTCCTCCCCACAACCTGCGTGAGGTCGCCCAGGGCGCACAGTGGCTGCTGTCCCACCCGGAGGCGAGCAAGGAAGAGGCGCTCGAGGCCCTCCTCGGCATCGTCAAGGGACCCGACTTCCCGATGGGCGCGACGGTCCTCGGTCGCAAGGGCATCGAGGACACCTACCGCACCGGTCGCGGATCGATCACCCAGCGCGCCGTCGTCGAGGTCGAAGAGATCCAGGGCCGGACCTGCCTCGTCGTCACTCAGTTGCCGTACATGGTCAACCCGGACACCCTGGCTGCGAAGATCGCCTCCTACGTCAAGGACGGCAAGGTCGCCGGCATCGCCGACCTGCGCGACGAGTCCTCGGGCCGCACCGGTCAGCGCCTGGTCATCGTGCTCAAGCGCGATGCCGTGGCCAAGGTCGTGCTCAACAACCTGTACAAGCACACGTCGCTGCAGGAGAACTTCTCCGCGAACATGCTGGCCCTCGTCGACAGCGTGCCGCGCACGCTGAGCATCGACTCCTTCCTGCGTCTGTGGGTCAAGCACCAGATCGAAGTGATCGTCCGTCGCACGCAGTTCCGTCTGCGCAAGGCCGAAGAACGCGCGCATATCCTGCGCGGCTACCTCAAGGCCCTCGACGCCCTCGACGAGGTCATCGCCCTGATCCGCCGCTCCCCGTCCTCGGACGAGGCGCGGAGCGGACTGATGGAGCTGCTCGAGGTCGACGAACTCCAGGCCAATGCGATCCTCGACCTGCAGCTGCGCCGACTGGCCGCACTGGAGCGACTGAAGATCCAGGAAGAGGCCGAGAAGATCGAGCAGCAGATCGCCGAGTACAACCACATCCTGGCAACCCCGGCTCGCCAGCGTGAGATCGTGTCCGAGGAACTCGACGAGATCGTCGAGCGCTACGGTGACGATCGCCGGACGAAGATCCTCGCCGGATTCGACGGTGATGTGTCCATGGAGGACCTCATCCCCGAGGAAGAGGTCGTCGTCACGATCACCCGCGGCGGTTACGCGAAGCGGACCCAGACTCACCTCTACCGGGCCCAGCACCGTGGCGGCAAGGGCATCAAGGGCGCGGCACTGCGCGGCGACGACGTCGTCGAACAGTTCTTCGTCACCTCGACCCACAACTGGCTGCTGTTCTTCACGAACACCGGTCGCGTGTACCGGGCGAAGGCCTATGAGCTGCCCGAAGGCTCACGGGACGCCAAGGGCCAACACGTAGCGAACCTGCTCGCCCTCCAACCAGGTGAGACGATCGCACAGGTGCTGTCGATCCGGGACTACGAAGTAGCCGACTTCCTCATCCTCGCCACTCGTTCCGGTGTGGTGAAGAAGACCCGCCTGAGCGAGTACGACTCGAACCGCACCGGCGGTGTCATCGCCATAAACCTGCGCGAATACAAGGGTCAGCCCGATGAGCTGGTCTCGGCCCGCATCGTCGGTGCTGAGGATCACCTGCTGCTGATCTCGCGCAAGGGCATGTCGATCCGCTTCGCCGCCGATGACGAGTCGATCCGTCCCCTGGGCCGAGTCACCGGTGGCGTCACAGGTATGAAGTTCAAGGACGACGACGAGCTGCTCACGATGGACGTCGTTCGGCCGGACACCTACGTCTTCGTCGTCACGGAAGCCGGGTTCGCCAAGCGCACCCCGGTCGACGAGTACCGTCTGCAGGGGCGCGGCGGTCTGGGAATCCGGGTTGCGAAGATCACCGAACAGCGCGGAGACTTGGTAGGCGGACTCATCGTCGAAGACGGTGAGGAGGTCCTCGTGGTCATGGAGCGCGGTAAGATCGTTCGGTCGAGCATCGATGAAGTTCCGGCGAAGGGACGCAACACCATGGGTGTGGTGTTCGCGAAACCGGATAAGAAAGATCGTATTATCGCAGTGACCCGTGGGCCCGAAGCCGAGGTCGAAGACGAGATCGAAAGCGAAGACGATGCCGAAGTCCCGGAAGGTGAGGTCGCAGAGCCTCAGACCGGCAACGAGGATGTGGAAGAGTGAGCGATAGCAAACAGCCAGGCTCAGGCAAGATCATACGCACGTCGAGCGGCTCGACCCGTCTGACGGCCGGATCGTCGAAGTCGGACGACAAGTCGGCTGCGGCAAGCGGTTCAGGCTCGAACTCCGGGTCGGGAACCGGCGCGAAACAGGGATCCGGCCCCGGTCGCGGCTCTTCGGGACCGAACAGCCAGAACGCCACCGTCGTCGCACCTCCCGCTCCGAAGGCCTCGCCGAAGCCCAACCGGGCACCCTCGGCGGGCTCGACGCCGTCGGCACACACCGGATCTCAGGGATCGGGTGCTCAGACCGGTTCGCAGGGATCCGGCGCACCGACTTCCGGTTCACAGGGATCGGGCTCCCAGGGATCGGGCGGCGGCAACCGCGGCGCCACCTCGGTGATGGGAAATGCCGCGAACACCGTCCGCGCGAGCTCCGGCAGCGTGAAGATGGGTGTGAAGAACATGGTCGACAGCGGGAAGGGCAAGAAGAAAAAGGGCCCCCGCACCGTCCGCCTCACCGTCTCCGCGGTCGACCCGTGGTCGGTCATGAAGATGTCGTTCCTCATGTCCGTGGCGATCGGCATCGCCACGATCGTCGCCTTCATCGTCCTGTGGGTCGTGCTGCAGGCGACCGGTGTGATGAGCGGCCTCGAATCGACGATGAGCGAGCTCGCCGGCGCAGAGTCGGCCGAGCGGATCGTCGGCATCTTCGGCTTCGGCCGAGTCGTCGCGGCCGGCTTCATCATCGCGGTCATCAACATCGTGCTGATGACGGCGCTGTCGACGCTTGCGGCCTTCATCTACAACATCGGCTCCCTCATCGCCGGCGGATTCAGCCTCACCCTCACCGACGACTAATTGCTACCTGACGGCGGCCCAGCAACCTCGCGCGAGGTTGCTGGGCCGCCGTCAGGTAGTTCTGGGAGGGTGTGAGAGGGGTCACTGGGCGTCGATTTGTGTTTAGCTGCGGTCGATGGGTATTGTTTTACTTCGGGTTCACCCGATGAGGGCCTATAGCTCAGGCGGTTAGAGCGCTTCGCTGATAACGAAGAGGTCCCTGGTTCAAGTCCAGGTAGGCCCACGTCCTGTCACAACAGGATTTCCTTTCGAGGAGGATCATGAGAAGATGGATTCTCAGCGGTCTCACGTTAGTGGGACTGGGAGTGTTCTTCGGGTGGCGGCACCAGAACCAGAGTGCCCAAGCCGAATGGTCCGAACACACCGACTCGGTGTGAGGGTGTGAACCCGTTTCGGGGGTATGGCGCAATTGGTAGCGCATCTGCTTTGCAAGCAGAGGGTTAGGGGTTCGAGTCCCCTTACCTCCACTCGAGTAGTTTTGAGACAGCACTCGTAGAACGAAGGCTCCGAACCAATGTGGTTCGGAGCCTTCGTCATTGCGAAAACCTATCAGGCGCGCCAGTAGCCCAAGTAGCCGTCGATGAGGCCGTCATAGGTGTGCAGGCTGCGGTCGCCGTTGAAGTTCTGGTGCCACACCTGGCCTTCGTAGTAGATGCCGATGTGACCGTAGGCTGTGGTGTTGTCGCCGTCTCCCCAGACGAGGATGTCGCCGTTCTTGAACTTCTGGTCGGTGTGCCAGGTGAAGCCGTTCGCCTTCATCTTGTCACCGCCGGAGCCGCCTGCCTGATAGTCGACGGCGTTGCCCCACGCTCCGTGGTCGACGCCGTGGACCTCTTCGAGGGCCCGGGAGATGAGGCTGACGCATTCTCCCTGGTAGCCGCCCTGCGAGTTCGCCAGCGACTGGCCCTTGTAGTGCTTGAGGAAGTCTCCGATGTTCGAGAACTTCTTCTCCGCCTCCGGGCTCGCCGAGGCGGTGCCGGAGTCCGCAGCCGAGTTCTCGGCTGCGGCGGAGGCGGCTCCCGCGGAAGCGGCGGGCGGTGCCGCCGGCTGGGCGGCGGAGGCGATCGAACTGGAGCCGAGCACGGCGGCTCCGGCGATCATCGCAGCTGTCATGGTCTTCGTGGTGACGTTCTTCAGAGTCATTCTCATCCGTTCGTTCCGCTTGACTGTGTGACTGGTAGTGACTTTCCAGGAGACGATCCGCCTCGGTGACGGGTCGTCTCCTCTGCCGACGTTAACAGCGCTTAAGTGAACATCCGATACGTCGAATCGAAGAGAGTGTGAACTCCGCCGCGACATCGATGCCGGCCGCCTCCGTCTGCAGTGTTTCCATGAGACCTCTGCTGAGCCCGATTTCACCGCGGTGGATGGCGGCCGCGGTCGCCATCGGCATTGCGGTGGCAATGGGCGGCTGTTCAGCGAACGCTTCGCCGCCATCGACGATGCCGACCTCAGGAGCTCCCTCGCTGCCGACGTCAGGAACCTTCGACTACCAGCTCGGCGGATCCTATGACTCGCTGCCGGATTCGCGGGGCCGCATCGATATCGTCGTCCGCGACGCGAGTGCCGCGCCGCTGACCGGGGCCTACTCCGTCTGCTACGTCAACGGCTTCCAGACCCAACCTGACGAAGCTGCGGACTGGCGCGACCACGCTGACCTGCTGCTCCACGATGCCGTCGGTGACCTGGTCGTCGACCCGGATTGGCCTGACGAACACATCCTCGACCCCTCGACCGCAGACCGACGATCCCAGATCCTCGATGTCATCGGACCCGTCATCGACGGCTGCGCCGAATCCGGATTCGACGCCGTGGAGATCGACAATCTCGACACGGCCGACCGATTCCCCGACATCGACCGAACCGGTGCCCTGGAACTCGCGGCCGCGTATGTCGACCGTGCCCACGCCCATGGTCTGTCGGTCGCACAGAAGAACGCCGCCGAGCTCGCCGACACCGCGCATTCTCAGCTCGGCTTCGACTTCGCCGTGGCCGAGGAATGCGCCGCCTTCGACGAATGCACTGCGTACACCGAGATCTACGGCGATCGTGTCCTCGCCATCGAATATCCCGACACCCTCGCCGAGGCGGGGCTGGACTTCGCCGCCGCCTGCACCGTCCCGGATCGTCCGCCGCTGATGATCCTGCGCGACCGCGATCTCGTCGCCGCAGGCGATCATGGGTACCGATACGACACCTGCTGAGGAGACCGAGCGAGCAGTGACGAAGATCGCCGCGATTTCGGGTTCTCCCCACTGTCGGAGGTATTCGGGAATACGTTAGTCTGAGATGCTGTTGACACTTTCGTCTGCGCGTCGATTCGGCATCTGCGTGCGACCTCCGCCCACATCCCGGGCCCCTCAGACACATCCGAACGGAGCACCGTCTTGTCCAGCGACAGCTCACCCGCACACGCGCAGACACAGCATAACGACACCATCGACCCCGCCGGTATGAAGGTCATCTGGCTGCTGTTGGTGGCTGCCTTCGTGGCCATTCTCAATGAGACGACGATGGCCATCGCCATTCCCGAACTCAACAAGGCCCTCGACATCCCTCCGGAGCTCGGCCAGTGGCTGACCAGCGCTTTCATGCTCACCATGGCCGTCGTCATTCCGACGACCGGTTTCCTCCTGCAGCGTTTCACCACCCGCCAGATCTTCCTGGCCGCGATGATCCTGTTCTCTGCGGGCACGCTCATCTGCCTCGTTTCGCAGGGCTTCCTGCTGCTCCTCATCGGACGGATCGTCCAAGCCGCAGGAACCGGCATCATGATGCCCCTGCTGATGACCACGATGATGAACGTGGTCCCGGCGCATTCGCGCGGTCGGATGATGGGTCGAGTCGGCCTTGTCATCTCGCTGGCCCCGGCCATCGGACCGACGATGTCGGGCATCGTCCTCGATTCGCTGGGCTGGCGCTGGCTCTTCGGCATCATCCTGCCCATCGCGCTCATCGCACTGGCACTCGGCGCGAAGTGGATGACCAACCTCGGCGAGTCGACGCACGCCCCGATCGATGTCATCTCCATCGTTCTGTCCGTCTTCGCCTTCGGCGGCATCGTCTATGGCCTCAGCCAGTTCGGCGGAGGCCACGGCGGTGAGGCGGGCGGCGGATCGACGAGCACCCTGGCCTGGGCGACGATCGGCGGCGGAGTCGTCTTCCTCGCGCTCTTCGTGTGGCGTCAGCTCGTCCTGCAGAAGGGCGATCGCGCCCTACTCGACCTGCGTGTGTTCAATTCGCGGAACTACGTCTTCTCGGTCATCATCATGGCCGTCGTCGCCCTGTCCATGTTCGGCACGTTCTCCCTGCTGCCGCTGTACCTGCAGAGCGTCGTCGGACTCGGTGCCACCCAGTCCGGTCTCGTACTTCTGCCCGGTTCGGTGATCATGGGTCTGCTCGGACCGGTGATGGGTCGGATCTACGACGCCCGCGGACCGAAGACGCTCCTCGTGCCCGGCACGATCATGATCGCGTCCTCGATGTTCGCGTATTCGACGGCCGGCGTGGGAACGCCGATCTGGCTGCTCATCATCGTCCAGATCGTCATGTCATTGGGCCTGGCCGCATCGTTCACCCCGCTGTTCTCCGCCTCGCTGGGATCGCTGGAGCGCCACCTGTACTCCCATGGTTCGGCAGCGCTCAACACCCTGCAGCAGGTCGCGGGAGCTGCCGGCACCGCGCTGCTCATCTCGATCTACTCCGCGGCCCTGCACTCGGGTCAGGCGGAGGGCAAGTCCGTCCCCGAGGCGGGTGCCCCCGGCGGTCACGCCGCGTTCCTGTTGGCGACGGTCATCGCGATCGTCCCGATCGTCCTCGCGTTCTTCATCCGCAAGCCGGAGGACCAGGAAGAGTACCCCGCCGAGGTGGTCGAACCGACCGAGGCCAGCCCCGCCGAATGACGGTCGGCCCCGCCGAATAAAGGTCGGCCCATGACAGCGGCCGACTGAGGCACATCGAACCCCTCGTTCCGAATTTCCCGGAACGAGGGGTTCTGTCGTCGGCCACCTCGGTGATCGGAGGTTCCGACCTTGGTACGGTGACCTCATGACCTCCTCTGTGCCCTCGGCTCCGACATCCTCGACCGAGATCCAGCCGGACGTGCGGGTCCGCGGGGCCAGGGAACACAATCTGCGCAACGTCGATCTCACCGTGCCCCGGGATGCGCTCGTCGTGTTCACCGGAGTGTCCGGATCGGGCAAATCCTCCCTGGCCTTCGGCACCCTCTTTGCCGAGTCCCAACGCCGTTACCTCGAATCTGTGGCACCGTATGCCCGCCGGCTCATCGATCAGGCAGGGGTCCCCGACGTCGATTCGATCACGGGAATGCCGCCGGCCGTCGCCCTGCAACAGCAGCGCGGCGGGCGTAGCGCACGCTCGAGCGTCGGCAGCATCACCACGGTGTCCAGCCTCGTGCGCATGCTCTACTCACGGGCGGGATGGTACCCGGAGGGGCAGTCGATGCTGTTGGCCGAGGATTTTTCGACCAACACCGTCGAAGGTGCCTGCCCGGAATGCCACGGAATCGGCCGCGTCTACGAGGTGCCCGAGGACAAGATGGTCCCGGATCCGACGCTGACGATCCGGGAGCGCGCGATCGCTTCCTGGCCGAAGGCCTGGCACGGCCACCAGCTGCGCGATGTGCTCGTCGCTCTCGGCTACGACGTCGATGTCCCCTGGCAGGACCTGCCGCGCGAACACCGCGATTGGATCCTCTACACGGAAGAGACTCCGCACCTTCCCGTCCACTCCCGGCTGACGCTGGACGAGGCGCGCGAAGCGATCGCAGCAGGCGCCGAACCGACCTACTCGGGAACCTTCGTCGGAGCCCGGAAGTACGTGCTCGACACGTTTGCGAACACGAAGAGTGCCGGGATGAAACGGCGCGTCGCCGAATTCCTCAGTGCCGGTCCCTGCCCCGTGTGCCACGGAAAGAAACTCAGACCCGACGCTCTGTCGGTGACGATCGCCGGTCTCGACATCGCGGAATTCTCCGCGCTGCCGCTGCATGAACTCATGTCCGTCCTCCGCGATGAGGTCGCCTCGGCGAAGGTGGCTGCGGAGGCAGACGACCACCCGGCGGCGGACAAGCTCGCCGCATTCGTCCGCCTCGGCGAGGGTCTCATCGATCGGCTCCGGCCGATCGTCGATCTCGGTCTCGGGTACCTCTCACTCGATCGGACCACACCGACGCTGTCCGGAGGTGAGCTGCAGCGGTTGCGATTGGCCACTCAGCTGACCTCGGACCTCTTCGGCGTCGTCTACGTGCTCGACGAACCCTCCGCCGGCCTTCACCCGCAGGACGTGGATGCCCTGCTGGGTATCCTCGACGGGTTGAAGGACCGCGGGAACAGCCTCTTCGTCGTCGAACACTCCGTGGACATCATGCGCCATGCCGACTGGCTCGTCGACATCGGACCCGGCGCCGGCGAACGCGGCGGAGACGTCCTCTACAGCGGACCTACGGCCGGACTTGCCGAGATCGACGAATCCGTGACCAGGGGCTATGTCTTCGGTGGACGTGGACTCGAACCCCACGAACCCCGGCAGCCGCGAGGCTGGATGCACCTTGAGAACATCCGCCGCAACAATCTCCACGACTTCAGCCTCGATCTGCCGCTGGGCTCGCTGACCGCCGTGACCGGAGTATCGGGTTCGGGCAAGTCCAGCCTCGTCAGCCAGGTGCTCCCGGCCATCGTCGGCGACCGGCTGGGCACCTCTACGACTGCTGATGAACCCGCGTCCGATGATGACGAGCTCCTGCTCACCGACGAACCCGAGGAGCTTGAGGGCACCGTCACCGGGGAACTCACCGGGGTCCGACGGGTGGTGAGCATCGATCAGAGGCCCATCGGCCGCACGCCCCGGTCCAACGTCGCCACCTATACGGGCCTGTTCGACCATGTGCGTCGCCGCTTCGCCGAGACGCCTGAGGCCAGAGAGCGCGGTTACAAGCCCGGTCGCTTCTCCTTCAACGTCGCCGGCGGACGGTGCCCCACCTGCGAGGGTGAAGGATCGGTCATGGTCGAGCTGCTGTTCCTGCCCTCGGTCTACACCGAGTGTCCCGACTGCCACGGCACCCGCTTCCAGTCGAGCACCCTGGAGATCCTGTGGCGCGGACGCAATATCGCCGAGATCCTGGGGATGAGCGTCGAGGAAGCCCACGACTTCTTCACCGGCGAATTCGACATCATGCGCTCCCTGACCGCACTCATCGACGTCGGCCTCGGCTATCTGCGCCTCGGCCAACCTGCCACCGAGCTCTCCGGCGGTGAGGCGCAGCGGGTCAAACTCGCCAGCGAGCTCCAGCGCTCCCAGCGCGGCGACACTCTCTACGTGCTCGACGAACCCACCTCCGGACTTCACTGCGCGGATGCCGACCGGCTCGTCGCGCACCTGCAGACCCTCGTCGACGCCGGCAACACGGTCGTCATGGTCGAACTCGATATGCGCGTCGTGGCAGTCGCCGACCACGTCGTCGAACTCGGTCCCGGCGCCGGTGACGACGGCGGCCGGGTCGTGGCGACCGGAACCCCCGCCGACATCGTCGACGTCGGAGCGGGCCCCTCCGCGAAATACCTCGCCGCGGCACTCTCCGAACTCCGGTGATCTGAGGCACACGACTTCATCTCAGCGGGCCGTGTGATCCCCAGAAGCAAGCGGATCCCGGGGCCTGCCGGAATTGTTGGAGGCGTCTAAGTCTCAGTTGTGCGTAGACACACCCGATTCGCGGCGGGAAGTCTTGAGATATGCCCACCGCAATCATCCGCCGTATCGCGATCTGCCTCGTCATCGCCGCACCCGCCGTGGTGCTGCGCATCACCGGCATCGAACTCGCCCCGGTTCTCGAGCTCCTCGCGTTCGGCGCCGCCATCGTCGCGGCCGCCTTCCTCCTGGCTTGGGCCGCCGAGGCGGCGCAGAAGGACATCTCGGGTGCCCTCGCGATCGCCCTGCTCGCCCTCATCGCGGTCCTCCCGGAATACGCCGTGGACCTCTACTACGCGTTCCGCTCCGGAACGGATCCGGATTACCTGCACTTCGCGGCGGCGAATATGACCGGATCGAACCGACTGCTGCTCGGCTTCGGGTGGCCGCTCGTCGTCATCATCGCCCTCCTCGTCGCCCGCCGCATGGCCAAGCGGACGAAGTCCCCCTTCCAGCATTCCCTGCACATCGACTCGGGCAGCCGGATGGACATCGGCTTCCTCGTCATCCTCGGTGTGATCGCCTTCGCCATTCCGCTGCTCGGCAGCATCCCCATCTGGTTCGGCTCAGCCCTCGTGCTCATCTTCGTCGCTTATCTGTGGCGGGCCGGGCAGGCCGCCGGCGATGACGAAGAGGAGTTCGTCGGCGCCGCGGCTCTCATCGTCGCCATGCCGCAGAAGGCCCGTCGGATCACGGTGGTGACGATGTTCGTCGTCTCGGCAGCGATCATCCTGCTGTCTGCCGAACCATTCGCCGAGGCGCTCGTGGCCTCGGGTTCGGCGTTGGGCATCGACAGCTACTTCCTCGTCCAGTGGCTGGCCCCGCTGGCCTCGGAGGCCCCCGAGTTCATCATCGCCGCAATGTTCGCCCTGCGCGGCATGGGCGGGGCCGCCATCGGCACACTCATCGCCTCGAAGGTCAACCAATGGAGCCTGCTCGTCGGCTCCCTGCCGATCGCGCATTTCGCGGGTGGGGGTGGTCTCGGGCTGCCTCTGGACGGGCGGCAGATCGAGGAGTTCACGCTCACGGCCACGCAGACCCTCCTCGGTGTGGCGATCATCTTGGCCCTGCGCTTCCACTGGGCACCAGCGCTGGGACTCGCCGCGCTCTTCGGGGTGCAGTTCTTCGTCACGGACACCTCCGGCCGCTATGTTCTCTCCGCGATCCAAGCGGTGCTGGCGATCGTCTTCCTTATCCTCCACCGCAGTGACATCCTCCCCACGCTCGCTGCCCCGTTCCGCAGACCGCAGCGCAGTGACGACGGTGCAGACCCCGCCGAGGCGGCCGATCCGGAGCGCGAACCGCCCGTCACAATGTCCGCCGACCCGAAGTCGACCGGTACCCGCGCGTAGAATGACGATCATGCCGCGCCCCTCTGTCACTCGCATGGTCGAGGACTATGTCACCCTCATCTGGAAGGCCTACGAATGGCCCGGCGGTCGCCCCGCCACCACCGAGATGGCCGAACAGCTGGGAGTGACCGCCTCGACGGTGTCGGCGAACCTCAAGAAGATCGCTCGCGACGGCTACATCGACTACGAACCCTACGGGCAGATCGTGCTCACCGATGTGGGCCGGCAGATCGCCGTCGAGATCGTCAGACGCCATCGCATCGTCGAGTCCTACCTCGTCGAGGCTCTGGGGCTGACCTGGGATCAGGTCCATGACGAGGCGGATCGACTCGAACATGCCGTCTCCGATCTCGTGCTCGAACGGATGAACGCAGCGTTGGGAAGCCCGCAGCGTGACCCGCACGGCGATCCGATTCCCGATGCCGACGGGCACACAGCCGATTTCCCGAGCCGGCGGCTGCAGGAGACCGCCCCGGGCGTCGAGGTCGAGGTCGTGCGCGTGTCCGACCGGTCGCCTGAACTGCTGCGTTACCTCACCGATCGTGGAATCGTCATCGGCACGAAGCTGCAGGTGAGATCGATCAGCTCGGCCGCCTCGGCGATCGCGGTCAGCGTCGGCGACGAGATCATCGAACTCGCCCTCGACGCCGCCGACGCGATCCGCGTCGCACCCTGCGTCGGCTGAGGCAGACAGAGCCTCAGACCGACTGCGATTCCCACTCGGGATCCGCGGTGGCCTCGGTGTGTACTGCCTTCTGGCGCAATTCCCCTCCCCGCGCGTGTCCGGCGATGAGGAGGGTGATGAGCCCGCCGACGGTGACGAGCGCACCCGCCCACAGCGGTGAGGTATAGCCGAGGCCCGAGGCGATGGTCAGTCCGCCGACCCACGCCCCGAAGGCATTGCCGACGTTGAAGGCCGCGATGTTCGCTCCTGACCCGAGAGTCTGCGCGTCGCCGGAGTGGCGCATGATGCGCATCTGCATGGCCGGAACCGTGGCGAAGCCGAACCCGCCCATGAACACCAGCGCGATGATCGTGGCGACCTTGTTCTCGGCGATCAGAGAGAACACTGCGAGGATGACGACGAGACCGATGAGCAGGGTGAGCAGGGTCGCCCCGAGGTTCTTATCGGCCGCCCGACCGCCGAGGATGTTGCCGATGAAGAGGCCGACTCCGAAGAGGACGAGCAGCCATGGGACGGCGGCGCTGGAGAAGCCGGTCACTCCGGTGAGCGTGAACGCCATATAGCTGAAGGCTCCGAACATGCCCCCGTAGCCGAGGATCGTGATGAGGATCGACGCCCACACCTGACCGGAGGCGAAGATGCGGAATTCGCCGAGGATGCCCGAGGCCGCGTCCGATCGTGCCGGAATCGAGGGGACGAGGACGGCTATGCCGATGAGGGCGATGATGCCGATGACCGCGATGGTCCAGAAGGTCGACCGCCATCCGGCGGCCTGGCCGAGGAAGGTACCCAAGGGGACTCCGAGGACGTTTGCCGTGGTCAGACCCGCGAACATCATCGAGATCGCCGCGGCCTGACGGTTCGCGGGCACCAGGGAAGCGGCCACGACCGCGCCGATGCCGAAGAAGGCGCCGTGGCAGAGTGCCGCGACGATGCGTCCGACCATCATCATCTCGTAGCTCGGGGCGAGAGCCGAGAGTCCGTTGCCGATGATGAAGAGGACCATGAGGCCGATGAGAGCCGTCTTCCGATCGACCCGGCTCAGCGCCACGGTGATCGCGATGGCTCCGATGGCGACAGCAAGGGCATAGCCGGAGATGAGGTATCCGGCGACGGTCTCGGAGACCGCGTAGTCTGCGGCCACCTCGGGCAGAAGGCCCATGATGACGAACTCGGTGAGTCCGATTCCGAACCCGCCGATGGCGAGAGCGAGCAGTGCGAGCGGCATGGTGGTGCAGACCTTTCGGTGGGGAGCGGATTCCGCGGTCGCGAAATCACGTGCGTGTGCAATAGAGCGCGTGTGCAGTAGTTGCAGACGCAATGAATATAGTTGCACACGCGTCTTATCCGCGCAAGTGGTGTATCCTTGAGAGACGTCGAGAACAAGGAGAATGACGTGGGCATCAGGGACGACGCGGTGGAGATCCGGGCCAAGGGCTGGCGCACGCTCGCTGCTCTGCACGGACTCATCGAGGTCGAGCTCGAACGCAGTCTCCAGCGCGAGCACGACCTCTCCGTGGTCGAATTCACCGTCCTCGATGCGCTGAGCCGGCAGGACGGCTGGCATATGCGCATGCGGCAACTCGCCCGCGCCGCCGCCTTGTCATCGAGCGCGACGACGCGGCTGGTCACTCGCCTCGAGGACCGCGGGCTGCTCACTCGTGTGCTCTGTGCCGACGACCGTCGCGGCATCTACACCGAACTCACCCCTGCCGGTGAGACGCTGCTCGCCGAAGCCCATCCGACGCATGACAGTGTGCTCGAATCCGCTCTCGCCGAAGCTCGTGAGACGCCGGAGCTCGCGCCACTGGTCTCGGCGCTCTATGCCGAGTCGGTCGTCTGAAGTTGCATCCTGAGTTGACTCACTCTGACCGCAGAGGCAGAGCTGGCCCAAAGGAAAAGGCCCGATCGACAGCGGAAATTCGCTGTCGATCGGGCCTTTTCGACCGCCTCGGCGATGGTGATCCTGCACTAGGGCACAGGACTCAGCCGATCAATTCCACCTGAGAACAGGTGCGACTGATCAGACGTGGACGCGGATGAGGTGTTCGTTGGTGAACGCCTGGAACGCCCACTGAGCGTTCTCACGTCCGTAGCCGGAGCGGTTGATGCCGCCGAAGGGGTATTCCGGTCCGGATTCCATGTGGCTGTTGATCAGCGTCATGCCGGCGTTGATCTTCTTGCCGAACTCCTGACCCTTCTCCAGATCGTCGGTCCACACCGAGGACATGAGGCCGTACTCGGAATCATTGGCCAGACGCAGAGCATCCTCTTCGTCCTTGGCACGGTAGATCATCACGGCCGGTCCGAAGAGCTCGTTGCAGCCGAGGTCCGAGTGCGGGTCGATGTCCGTGAGCACGGCCGGGGACATGAACCAGCCGGGGCGGTCGAGCTTCTTGCCGCCGGTGTGCAGGGTCGCACCATCGGCCACGGCCTTCTCGATCATCTCGATGATCTCGTCGCGAGCACCTTCGGAGGACACGGGTCCCATGCCGACCTCGGGGTCGTCGAAGTCGGAGATCTTCATGGCTTCGGCGGCCTTGACCGCCTCGGCGACGAATTCGTCGTAGAGCTCATCGACGACGATCATGCGCTTCGGCGAGGTGCAGACCTGGCCGGCGTTCGCCAGACGAATCCCGACGAGCTTCTGCGCCACCGAGGCGACGTCCTTCGAGTCGAGGACGACGGCCGGGTCATTTCCGCCGAGCTCGAGGACCGCGCGCTTGTAGTACTTCGCGGCGATCGCGGCCACCGACGCACCGGCACCCTCGGAACCGGTGAGTGAGAAGCCCTTGACGCGGAAGTCCTTGAGGACCTCCTCGGCGTGGGAGGAATCGAGGTAGATGTTCTGGTACACGCCCCTCGGCAGTCCCGCCTCGGTGAGGAGGTTCTCGAAGTACTGCGAGGACTTCGGACAGATCGACGCCTGCTTCATGATGATCGTGTTGCCGACCATGAGGTTGGGCAGCACGAAGCGGGCGATCTGGTTGTACGGGAAGTTCCACGGCATGATGCCCAGCAACACGCCAAGCGGCTGGTGCTCGACATAGCTGCTGGCCGCACCGGCGGCGGCCAGGTGGGTCGTGGACAGATGGGTGGCGGCGTTGTCGGCCATCCAGCGGGCGGTGCGGGCGACCTTGTCGACCTCGCCGAGGCCCTGCTTCTTGATCTTGCCCATCTCACGACCGATGATGTCGGTCATCTCATCGGCATTCTCATCGACGAGATCGGCGAACTTGCGCAGGATCGCCGCGCGCTCATGCAGCGGCGTCTCCTTCCACGCCAGATGTGCCTCGTGGGCACGATCGATGTAGGAAGGAATCTCCTCTTTGGGAACCGAGGCGAACTCCTCCTCGACTTCGCCGGTGTTGGCATTGGTGACAGCGAACTTGCTCATGGAACGTCCTTTCACGGGTTGACGATCTGTGCCCTGTAACAAACTACAGTCTCCCGACATTCCGCGACACTTGAGTCCATCCCTGGGATTGGGATCGGGCATAGGATTCGGACGTGGAGAGAGTGAATGGAATCGGCGGATACTTCCTGCGGGCGGCCGACCCCGAGGCGATGACGGCCTGGTACCGCGACGTCCTCGGCGTCGACTTCGGTGATCACGGATTGTGGCAGCAGCCGGCCGGACCGACCGTGATCGGACTCTTCGAGGCCGACACCGACTACTTCGGGACGCGACCGGAAGGTCAGGACCGGCAGCAGACGATGCTGAACTTCCGTGTCGCCGACCTCGACGCGATGATCGCGCAGCTCCGCGTTGCCGGCGCCGAGGTGGACGACGAGACCCAGCAGATGGACGGAATCGGACGCTTCGGTTGGGTGACCGATCCCGAAGGGAATCGGATCGAGCTGTGGGAACCGGAGGAACAGGACTGAATCTCGGTTGAACTGGGACTAGGCGGCCGCCTCGGCGGTGGCGGGTTCCCTGCGATCATCGATCAGACGGCGTCTGACCGCGAACGACAGGACCGCGGCGATGACGCACATGGCCGCCCCGCCCCACCAGGCGTAGGTGTACTCACCGAAGGCGTCACGGACGGCGCCGGCGGCGAAGGCCGCGGCGGCGGCCCCGATCTGATGGGCGGCGAAGACCCAGCCGAAGACGATGGTGCCGTTGTCGCCGAAGATCTCCCGGCACAGAGCGGCCGTCGGCGGGACCGTCGCGACCCAGTCGAGGCCGTAGACGACGATGAAGAGGATCATGCTCGGGTGGACCGTGTCCGAGAGCAGCCAGGGCAGAAGCAGCAGGCCGACCCCGCGGAACGTGTAGTACGCGACGAGGAGGATCCGGGCATCGAATTTGTCGGTCAGCCAACCGGAGAACACGGTGCCCACGATGTCGAAGATCCCGACGACCGCGAGCAGGCCGGCCGCCGTCGACGCGGGCATCCCATGGTCGTGGGCCGAGGGGATGAAGTGGATGCCGATGAGTCCGTTCGTCGTCGCGCCGCAGATCGCGAAGGCGATGGCCAGAGCCCAGAACGAGCGATGACGGGCGGCGAAGAAGAGACCTGCGAAGGCGCGTCGGGCGGCACCGGTGCCGCGGCGTTCGGCGGGCGTGGTCGGGGTGAACTCCGCCGTGGTCGGGGTGTCGCCCTCAGGCTCGGTCTCGTCGTTGAAGTCGGTCGGGCGATCCGTGCTCGCATCAGCCGCACCGTAGGGCAGGACGCCCAGGTCAGTGGGATGATCGCGGAGGACGAACCAGACCAGCGGCACGGCGGCCATCGCCGCGATGCCGATGAGCAGGGATGCCGGCTTCCACCCCGTGGACTCGGCGATCGTCGCGACCGGCGGCAGGAAGATCAGCTGACCGGTGGCCGATCCGGCGGTGAGGATGCCCATGACCAGCCCGCGGCGGGCGACGAACCAGCGATCGGCGATGGTGGCAGCGAAGACAAGGGCCATCGAACCAGTGCCCAGCCCGATGAGCACTCCCCAGAATATGAGCAGCTGCCACGACGCGGTCATGAGCACGCTGCCTCCGGCGCCGAGGGCGACGAGAGCCAGAGCCGCGGCCACGACCTGGCGGATGCCGAAGCGATCCATGAGTGCCGCGGCAAAGGGGGCCGTGAGTCCGTAGAGCAGCAGGTTGACGCTCACGGCCAGGGACATGCTGCTCATCGACCACCCGAAGTCCGCATGGAGCGGGACCATGAGTGCTCCGGGAGCAGCCCGGAATCCGGCGGCGGCGAGCAGGGCGATGAAGGCGACGGCAGCGACCCACCAGGCGGGGTGGATGCGGCGGTGCCGCCGCTGCGCGGGTGGAGTGGTCGACATCGATCCCTCGAACTTTCTTCAAAGAAGTTATACTGGGGGAAGTATAAGCAGACTTCGTCGAAGAAAGGTAGTCGAGATGGCTTTGCGTTCGGATTGGTCGCAGGAGTTCTGTCCGGTGAAGCGGTCCCTCGACGTGCTCGGCGATCCGTGGGTGCTGCTCATCGTCCGCGACGTCCTCCATGGTCGGGGGCGTTTCGATCAGCTGCGTGAGAATCTCGGAATCTCCGAAGCCGTGCTCAGCCGGCGGTTGTCCGGGATGCTCGAGGCCGGGCTGCTGACGAAGGTCGACTACGCCGATGGGGCCCGGATCCGGCAGGGCTATGCGGCCACCGAGGCCGCGGCCGATCTGCTGCCGATCCTGCAGCAGCTGTCGCTGTGGGCAGAGAAACACACCGAACTGCCTGCCGGCGGAGGCCATATGGGACTCATCCACGAAGCCTGCGGGCAGGAGACGACTCAGGGCGAGGTGTGCAGCGCCTGCGGCGAGACTCTGGTTCCCGAACAGATGACCTGGGTCAAGCCATGGAAGGACGCGCGCGAACGGCTGCAGCCGGCTGGGACTCTGAGGTGAGCACTGACCGGACTGTACGGTCCGCTGGGACAAACTGCACGGTCCGCTGGGACTAGCAGGCCGCCTCGGCGAGGATGGGCTCTGATCGCCGTGCCCACGCCCGTTCGACGCGGATCGCCACGGCCACCATGACGAGTGCAGCGAGCGCGAGGACGATGGCGGCGATGACCGTGGAGGGGAAGCCGAACCCGGCGGCGATGACCCAGGCGCCGACGGCAGGTCCGACCGCATTGCCGACATTGAAGGCCGAAGTGTTGACGCTGGCGGCCAGGGTCGGCGCCTGAGTCGCGATCTGGAAGACGCGGGCATTGAGCGCCCCGGCGATCGAGAAACCGCTGGCGCCGACGAGGACGATCATGATGACGGCAAGGATCGCATTGTCCGCGACCAGCCACAGGGCACCGAGGCTGAGCGCCAAAGCCGTGAGGCTGCCGACGATATTGCCGAAGATATTCCTGTCGGCCAAGCGCCCGCCGACGACGACACCGACGAAGGCACCGACGCCGAAGGCAGCGAGGACTGCGGGAACGAGGTCCGCGGACAGGCCGGCCACCCGAGTGAGCAGCGGGGAGAAGTAGGAGAAGGACGCGAACACCGAAGCCTGGAACAGCGCCGTCGTGCCCAGGGCCAACCAGATTCGGGGTCCCTTGAACGCCGCGATCTCGGCACGCAGCAGCGTACGCAGGCTGGGGGCCGCCTCGGCGGGAGCAGGCGATTCTGCTTCGTCTGGGCCGCTGGACTTCGATGGGTCGGTGGACTTCGCGCTCGACCGGGTGGCCACGGCGATGAGAACGGCGGCCAGGGCGGTGACGAGGGCGACCGCCCAGAAAGTCGATCGCCACCCGAACTGGGTGCCGATCCATGTTCCCATCGGCACTCCGACGAGGTTGGCCACGGTGAGTCCGCCGACGAGGCTGGCGAGTGCGCGGCCCTGCACGGCGGCGGGAGCGATGGCCGAGGTGTGGACGGCGGCAACGGCCCAGAACCCGCCGCAGGCGAAGGCCGACAGCACCCTTGAGACCATGAGCAGTCCGTAGCTCGGTGACAGCGCCGCAAGGATGTGGAGGGCGGAGAAGCCGATGATCATGACAATCATCGTCGCTCGCCTGGGCAGGGTCAGCGTCAGCAGCGTCATGGCCGGTGCCCCGACGATCATGCCGATGGCGAAACCGGTGATGAGCAGGCCCGCCTGCGGGATCGTCACACTTAGGTCAGCGCTCAAGGGTTCGAGGATTCCGGCGATCATGAACTCGCTGGTGCCGAGGCAGAAGATCACGGCGGCCAGCAGATAGACCTGACCGGGGACCCGAGGTTTCAGGGAGGGCGGTGTTGAAGTGGTCATGGGGTGGGGCTGCCTTTCGTCGAGGCGCCTGGAGCACCTCCGGTTTCGAGGGTGGCCTTGCCGGCCGGAGTGCACAGTCCCGCGACGAAGGCTCGGGCCTGGGCGAGGACGTCCTCTGTGGTCATGACGCGGGCGGCGATGCGCAGGCCGGCGAGCACGCTGTGGATGAGTGGGGAATGGATTCGGGGGTCGAGGTCAGCGAGGATATGGCCCGCGGTCTGACCGCGCTCGATGATGCCTGAGTAGGTGTCGAGCCACGCGTCGCGGTCGGGGTCGAGGATCGAGCACACGGCATCGACTTCGCGGCCGAGCTCGGCCGCCGTGTTCGCCGACAGGCACCCGGTCCGGTTCTCGTCGTCGCACTGCTTCTTCAGCTCGCCGCCGAGGCGGTGCATGAGCAGGACGGGCGCGGGTTCGAGGCTGTGCTCGAGTTCCTCCCTGAGCGGGATGCCCGTGGCCGTGTAGTCACGCAGGGCGCGGAGGAAGACGGCGTCGAGGCTGTCGAAGGTGTTGTAGAAGCTCGAGCGGCCGATGTTCGCGCGTTCGCAGACCAGTCCGACATCGGTTCCCGCATAGCCGTGCTCGCTGAACACGGCGATGGCGGCATCGATGACGGACTGCTCGTCGAAGCTCTTCTTCCTGCCCATGTGACGAGACTAAAGCATTTTGGACACCTGTGTCCAATAAAACAGTGGTGACGGTTTCGACGCCCTGGTCTCCGGCCCGGCTTCGGTCTGTGTTGCGGCCGTTCTCGGCCCGATCAGGAGTTGAGGATGCAGAATTCGTTGCCTTCGGGGTCGGCGAGGACGACCCAGGGTTCGTCTCCGGTCTGACCCACTTCGACACGGCGTGCTCCGAGATCGAGGAGGCGGGCCACCTCGGCGTCACGGTCATCGGGCCGGAAATCGAGGTGGAGTCGGTTCTTCACGACCTTCTCTTCCCGGTCGATGCCGACGATGATTCCCGGCAGGCGATCGGGATTCTGCCGGATCTCGATCTCCGTGTCGTTCTCGTCGACGATCACCCAGCCGAGCGCTCGAGCCCACCAGCGCCCGAGCGTGAATGGGTCGGGCGAATCGATGACGATCTGTTCCCATTCCAATGACATGGCTTCACCTTTCGACAGTTGTCTCGGTTGTGCCCTCAGGCCCCGACGTCGCCGAGGTGGTGCCGGATTTCGTGGAGTCCGTAGAGCGTGAGCGAGGCGACGGTGAAGGCGTGACCGTCGGAGCGGAAACCCTGACGCTCCCATTCCTCCCCGCTGACCTGGGACAGGAGGCCGGCGTAGGACTCCGCGGCCGTACGCACGGCGGGGGCCACCTCGGCGGGATCGGCGTGGGCATAGTCGGATTCGACGGCGACCGCATCGCCGTCGAAGTTGTCCAAGATCGGGTCGGTCTCGGCCAGCATGCGCTCGGTGCGACGGCGGAATTCGTCGAGGACATCGCGCATATGAGCGGCGTATTCGATGTCCGACCACCGGTCCGGACTGCGCCGTTCGGTAGCGTCATCCCTGGTCAGGACCGTCTGCCAGGTGGCGGCCGCCTCGGTGAGGGTGGTCGGGACGCCGGTCGGGTCCTCGGTGCCGGTGAAGCCGCAGTCGGAACAGCCCGCGGCGAGGACATCGGTCCAGTCGCGGGTGTCAGGGGTGATCTCGCTCATTCGCTGTCCTTTTTGGAGCTCGCCTTCTTGCTTCCGGACTTGGTGGTTCCGGTTGTCTTGCCGCTCGCCTTCCTGCCACTCGTCTTCTTGCCGTCGGTGAGGATCTCGGCGAGCACGGTGGCCTGGCTGATGTCATCGCGCTTGGCCGCCGTGAGCAGGGTCAAGGTCCCCTTCTGCGCGAGCTCGCGCAGTTCATCGAGGGCCTGCTCGGCTTCATCGCTCTTCAGTTCCTCGCGGAAGCGGCGGGCGAACTCGTCGAACTTCTCCGGGTCGTGGGAATACCATTTGCGCAGTTCGGTCGAGGGCGCGACGTCCTTGACCCAGTCGTCGAGTTCGGCCTTGTCCTTGCTCACACCGCGCGGCCAGACTCGATCGACGAGGATCCGGGTCCCATCGGAGGTCTGCGCTTCGTCGTAGATGCGGCGGACCCGGACCATGTGTGCGCTGCTCTCTGCGGAGCTCTTCTTCCCGGACATCGGAGGATGTTCCTTTCGCTCGCTTCCCTTCGAGTCTACGACGCGAATGCAGCGGCAGTGCCCGTCTGCCTCTGCCGGTCTTGTCGACAGCTGTTTCTGACGACAGCTGCTCTCAACGACAGTCGGTATGGGCACCGTGGCCAATCGCGCCTGGTGAGGCGTAGACTCCGAGACGTAGGTCACCTTGGTGTCCCGAGGTGCACCGCGCCGAAGCCGCGAGCGGAGGAGATGATGAAGTGACCGTCTGGCAACAGGCATTCCCCAATGGGAAGAGTCCGCAACGGGTGCTGGTCCCGCCGTCGCCGTCTGCGATCTTCCTCGTCCTCACGGTCCGCCCCGGATTCGAGAGCAGAGTCAAGGACTTCCTGTCCGAGATCGCAGGGCTGACTCGAACCGTCGGCTTCCGCTCCCGCGAAGCCGACCTCAGCTGTGTCACGGGCATCGGCGCCGACCTCTGGGACCGCATGATCACCGCACCCCGCCCCCGGGGTCTCCACCCCTTCATCGAACAGCGCGGAGACGTCCACACGGCACCGTCCACCCCGGGTGATCTGCTGTTCCACATCCGCGCTCGCCGCATCGACATGTGCTTCGAACTCGCCCGACTCATCGGCGATGCTTTGCAGGGCGCCGTCGACGTAGCCGACGAAGTCCACGGCTTCCGTTACTTCGACGAACGCGACATCCTCGGTTTCGTCGACGGCACCGAGAACCCCGAGGACCAGGGTGCCGTCGACGCCGTGTTCCGCCACCCCGATGACGTTGCCCAGGATTCCGGCCCGGAGTCCATCCCGGATTCCGCCGAGGCGGGACCCGATGTCGCTGCCGCCGCCGGGGCAGGAGCCGAGGTGGGAGCCGTTCCCGGCGATGGCGCCCCGGGCTATCCGGGCAGCACCTTTGTGATCGTTCAGAAGTACACACACGACATGGCCGCCTGGGACGCACTCAGCGTCGAGGAGCAGGAAGCGGCCTTCGGGCGGCACAAACTCTCCGACGTCGAATTCGCCGAGGAAGACAAAGCACCGAACTCGCACCTCATGCTCAATTCGATCGAGGACGAGGACGGCAACGACCGGGAGATCGTGCGCGACAATATGGTCTTCGGATCCGTCGGCTCCGAGGAGTACGGCACTTATTTCATCGCCTATGCCGCAGACGTGACGACGACCGAGCAGATGCTTACGAACATGTTCATCGGAGACCCGGTGGGCACCTACGACCGGATCCTCGACTTCTCGACCGCGGTGACCGGAGGGCTGTTCTTCGTCCCGTCCCAGGATTTCCTCGACGATCCCGATGGGGAACTCGCCGAGGCGGGACTCGGGATCGGCGGAGCCGCCTCGGCGAAGGTCGATGGACCGGACATCGACGACGGATCGGACGACGATCCGGTCGCTGATGAACCAACAGACAGCGACGACCCGACAGATTCGGACCCCTCAGCACCCACGGACGGCAGCCTGGGAATCGGCAGCCTGAACAGGAGACGACAGTGAACAATCTCTATCGCGAACTCGCCCCGATCACCGGCCCGGCCTGGGCGGAGATCGAGGAGGAGGCTCGGCGCACCTTCAAGCGCAATATCGCCGGTCGGCGCATCGTCGACGTCGAGGGGCCGACCGGTTTCGAGACCTCCTCGGTGACCACGGGACATATCAAGGATGTGCAGTCCTATTCGTCGGGTCTGCACATTCGACAGCGCATCGTGCAGGAATTCGTCGAACTGCGCGCCCCCTTCACTGTCACGCGTGAGGCCATCGACGATGTTGCACGCGGCTCCGGCGATTCGGACTGGCAGCCGGTCAAGGACGCAGCGACGACGATCGCCCTGGCCGAGGACCGGGCCATCCTCCACGGACTCGACTCCGCGGGCATCGGCGGAATCGTCCCGAACTCGTCGAACGCGGCCGTGACCCTGCCCGATGCAGTGGAGGACTATGCGGACGCGGTGGCGCAGGCGCTGTCGAGCCTGCGCACGGCCGGTGTCGACGGACCCTACAGCCTGCTGCTGTCCGAGGCCGAATACACGAAGGTCTCCGAGTCGACCGACCACGGCTTCCCGATCCGCGATCACCTCTCCCGCCAGCTCGGCGCCGGGGAGATCGTCTGGGCGCCGGCGCTCGAAGGTGCCCTGCTCGTGTCCACCCGCGGCGGCGACTACGAACTCCACCTCGGCCAGGACCTGTCGATCGGCTACAGCGGCCACGACAGCGAGACCGTCGACTTGTACCTGCAGGAGACATTCGGCTTCCTCGCGCTCACCGACGAATCGAGCGTCCCCCTGCACCCCTGAGCCCGGCTCGGTGAACTGCTGCGCCTGCGGAGTCGCGGCGCAGCCCCCAGGTCGCGCTGCACAGCAGAGGGCCGCAGTTGCCTAGGCATCGGGTTCTGTTCCCTGAATCATCGGGTTCTGTACGGTTGCACATCGAGTTCTGATTCAGTCATCGAGTTATATTGCGATCACTGGATCAGAAGTCGATGACTCCCCACGAGGTGGCCTAGCGGCGGGCAGCCTCGCTGAGGTTGCTCAGCACAAGCGTGCGCACCTGCCGGTCGATATAGGTCTCCAGGTCGAGCCCGATCCGCTGGAAGTACCAGTACTTGAGCGCCCACATATGGGCGATCGACATGAGGTCGTGCCCGAGCACCTGCGCATCGACATCACGCAGGTCGCCTGCCTCGACGGCGGCGGTGACGACGTCGACGAGGGGCTGGAGGGTCTCGAGCTCCTGGTCCTGGATCGACTTCAGTCCGTCCTTCGACAGTGCCCTGGAGACCTGATAGGTGAGCACGACCGCATGTCTCTGTTCACCGACGATGCGGCAGAACTCCGTGAACGCGGCGATGACCTTGTCCACGGGTTCGGCCGCCTCGGCGATGGCGGAGGGGACACGGAGACGGAACTCCTCGAGGACGCGGGTGATCGCGGCGAGCACGATCTGCTCCTTGTCCGAGAAGTACTTGTACAGCAGTCCGACACTGACCCCGCCGGACCTCGCGATCGCCTGCATGGACACCGAATGAGTGCCCTTCTCCTGCATCAGACGCACGGCGGCGTCGACGATCTGCCGCTCTCGGAATTCCGCGCGGGCACCGCGGACGATCGCGTTGAGGTCTTCGGATTCAGCTGACATGCTCGGCGGCGACTTCCTCTCTGAGCTTGAACTTCTGAATCTTACCGCTTGGCGTGCGAGGGAACTCGTCGAGGCACTGCAGGGCCTCGGGCCAGTACTGCTTGGCCACTCCCTTCGCGTCGAAGAACTCCTGCAGCTCGTCCATCGTCAGGCTGTGGCCCTCATTGAGGGTCACGACCGCGCACGCGATCTCCTGCAGCCGGGGATGCGGCACCGCGACGACGGCGACCTGGGAGACCGCGGGATGTTCGTAGAGAACGTTCTCGATATAGGCCACCGGGATGTTCTCGCCGCCGCGGATGATGATGTCCTTCGACCGCCCCGCGATCCGGATGAAGCCTTCGGCATCCATTTCGGCGAGGTCTCCGGTATCGAGCCAAACGCCTGCGAAGGCGTCTGCCGTCTGCTCCGGTTCATCGAGGTAGCCGACGAACAGGAATGGGCCCGTGACCTGGATTCTTCCTTCGACGCCCGCGGGCACGGGTTCCCCGAGGGGATCGACGATGCGGACCTTCATCGAGCCCAGTGCTCGTCCGTCGGTGCTCGTGACCTTCTCCTCCGAATCGCCCGGCGCCGTCATCGTCACCAGCCCGCATTCCGTCTGTCCCCAGCCGCCGAAGACGTTGAGCTCCGGAAGCAGCGTGCGCGCCTCATTGACCATGACGCGTGGAATCGGGGCGCCCATGCAGCAGAAGTGCTTGAGGGCGGACAGGTCGTGCTGCGTCGACTTCGCCACCTCGAGCAGATCGTGGAGGAACGGAGTCGCCCCCGATGTGTGCTGGATTCCGTGCTCGGCGACGAGACGGGCGAACTCCTCGCCGTTCCACACGTCCTGGAACACGCCCGAACCGCCGATGAGCAGAGGCAGACACACTCCGTACATGTAGCCGGTGAGATGGCCGAAGGTCGAGGCCATGTGGATGACCGAATCCTCGTCCAGGCCCAGGTGATCCGGCCACGGCAGCGAGGCCGCGAGCACGTTGTTGTGCGTGTGCATCACACCCTTGGGATTGCCCGTCGTCCCCGAGGTGAAGAGGATGAGTCCGACATCATTGGGGTCCGGGCGCCGGCCGTCCCAAGCGATGGATTCGATCGCCGAGGCGGCCCACCGTGAACCGTCCGAGCTTGAGTCGCGTTCCCCTCGAGCCAGGAAATCCGTCCACCTCTCGAAGCCGTCCCGACCGTCGAAGGTCGCCTCGCCGGGGGTGTCGAGGACGATCGTGTGCTGCAGCTCCGGCAGGTTCGGACGCAGTCGGTCGACCATATCGGGATAGTCGAACTTTCGGAAGCGATTGGGCACGAAGAGCACCGAGACCGACGCCTTCTTCGCCATATACCCGATCTCGCGGTCCCGATAGATCGGGATGAGGCCGTTGGTCACAGCGCCGGCCTTGATCGCGCCGAGGTGGATGACCAGCCATTCATACCAGTTCGGCAGCTGCACACCCACCACGTCGCCGGGTTCGACCCCGAGGTCGACGAGCGCCTGGGCACAGCTGTCGACATCCGAGCTGAGCTCGGCATAGGTGTGAGCACCGTAGGGATCGCGGGTGACGACCGCGTCCGGTCGTTGTGCACTCCAGTGCTCGAGGTGGTCGAGCAGGGTCTGGTTCTTCCAGTCCCCGGATGAGGTGAATTCCTTGATGAGGGAGTCGGTCAGGATGGTCTCGAATCGGGTGGGCATAGCAGGGCTCCTTTGCTCTGGTTTCGTGCCTGTGACTCGGGTGGTGCCGGTAGTCGTGCTGACAACTGCCGCCGACGGGAGACGGCCGTGATGCTCAGGCCATCGTCAGTCCGCCGGAGACGGAGAGTGTCTGGCCGGTGACATAGGCGGAATCGGGACGGGCGAAGAAGGCCACGGCATTCGCGAGGTCCTCGGGCTGGGCGAGTCGACGCATCGGAATCGCCTTCTCCAGTGCGGTGCGCAGCTTCGGATTGTCCGCGGAGATCTCAGCGAACAGCGGCGTGTCGGCCGGTCCGGGACACACGCAGTTCGCGGAGATCCCGTGACGGGCGACCTCGCGGGCGAAGGTCTTCGTGAACGAGATGATCCCGCCCTTGGCCGCCGAGTACACGGCCTCCCCGCTCGATCCGACCCGGCCGGCGTCCGAGCCGATGCTGATGACGGATCCCGATCCGGCTGCGATCATGTGCTCGGCCGCCGACTGCGTGCAGTTGAGCGTGCCGAGGAGGTTGATCGCGATGACCCGCTGCCAGGTCGCCGGCGTCGACTCCATGAACGGTTCGACCTTGTCCCAGCCGGCATTGTTGACGAGGACGTCGATGCGTCCGAAGCGCTCGACCACCTCGGCGATCATGGCGTCCACGGCCGCACGGTCGGTGACATCGGCGGCGAGCCCGATCGAATCATGCCCCAGCGCCGAGGCGGTGTTCGCGGCCGTCTGTGCGTCGAGGTCGGCGACGACGACGGTGGCGCCGTCGGCGGCGAGGCGGGTCGCGATTCCCTTGCCGATTCCGGAGGCGGCACCGGTGACGATGATGATGCGATCGGTCAGAGGTGCGGTCTGAGTGGGTGCTGACATGGTGGTGTCCTTCCAGTCGTGTGTCTGATGCTGCGGTTGGAATGTGAGCCGTGCGAGAGGAGTGCCAGTGGAGAAGCTATGGGTGGGACCGGTTTGTGTTCTTCCCGGTCAGGGGGCGTATTCGCGACCGGCGGAGTTGCGGGCGATGATGAGCTTCATGATCTGGGCGGTGCCGTCGCCGATCTGCATGCCGAGCACGTCGCGCAGTCGTTTCTCGACGTCCCGGTCCTGTTTGTAGCCGTTCTGTCCGTGCAGAAGCAGGCACTGATGGACCGCATGGTAGGCCTCGAGCGGGGCCCACCACTTGCACATGGCAGCCTGAGAGGTGTGCGGGTGGCCCTCGTCGCCGAGGCGCAGAGTGTCCAGGCATAGCAGTCGGGCCGCCGCCATCTTCGTCTCCGCCTCGGCCAGGGGGAAGGAGACCCCTTGGAACTTCGACAGCGGCTGATCGAAGGCCTCACGTCCCTTGACGTAGGCCCAGGCGTCCTCGATCGCGCGCGTCGCAGTCCCCGTGCACTGCAGTCCGATGAGAGCTCGGGAGAAGTCGAATCCCTGCATGACCTGGGTGAATGCTCCACCGACCTCGCCGAGGAGGTGGTCGGCGGGCACGCGGACATCGGTGAAGTCCACGCTGCCGCGAGCGACGGCCGCCTGACCCATGTCGATGATGGGGTTTCGGGTGACTCCGGGGGCGTCGAGGTCGACGAGGAACGCCGAGATGCCCTTTCCGCGCCCCGCCTCGGGGTCGGTGCGGGCGAAGATCACCGTTGCCGTCGAGGTCATGGCCAGCGACATCGACTTCGTGCCGTTGACGATCCAGTCGTCGCCGTCCCGCCGAGCCGTGGTCGAGGGGTTTCCGGCGTCCGAACCAGCCTCCGGTTCGGAGAGTCCGATGGCCACCGTTTCGTCACCGGCTGTGATGAGGCGGCAGTAGTGGGAGGCCACCTCGGTGCTGGCATTGCGGGCGATGACCTGTCCGATGAGGGATCCGACGACCTGGACATAGGCGACGGTGAGGTCTCCACGGGCGATGGCCTCGGTGACGAGACCCGCGGTGACCTTGGTCAGCCCGGTCCCGCCGAGGTGGGTCGGCAGTTCGGGGGCGATGAGACCGGCGCGGCCCATCTCCCGGGTGATATCGGCACCGATGCGGCCGGCGCCTTCGCGTTCGCGGGCCTCGCTGATGAGCCGCTCCTCGAATCCGGCCGCCGCATCGAGCAGGGTCTGGGTATCGGGGGTGAGAGTCGTGTCCACGGGAATCCTCTGTGCTGTCAGGGTCTGTGCTGTCAGGGTCTGTGCTGTCAGGGTCTGTGCGGGTGGGATCTGTGCCGGCGGGGCGCCGGGGGTCAGTACGCGCCGTCGAAGCGACTGAAGTCCGGATCACGCTTCTCCGCGAAGGCGGCCGCTCCTTCGTGTGATTCCGGGGAGTGCGCGTAGAGGTCGAGGGCGCTCATGGCGAGGTTCGTGAAGCCGGTCTGCATCTCGGAATCGGCGTTGAATGACTGCTTGAGGAAGCGCAGCGCCGTCGGTGCCTTGAGACCGAGGGCCCGGGCGCGTTCCTTGGCGCGGGGCATGAGTTCGTCGGCGTCGACGACTTCGTTGGCCAGGCCCCAGGATTCGGCCTTCTGTGCGTCGATGAGTTCGCAGAAGTACCACATCTCACGGGCGCGCTTCTCACCGATGACCCGGGCGAGGAAAGCCGAACCGTAGCCGGCGTCGAAGGATCCGACCTTGGGGCCGGCCTGGCCGAAGCGCGCGTGCGAGGCCGCGATCGTGATGTCACAGAGGGTGGTGAGCACGTTTCCGCCGCCGATGGCGACACCGTTGACCGCGGAGATCACCGGTTTCGGCACCGAGCGGATGACCTTGTGGAGTTCGGAGATGCGGAACATGCCGTAGCGGCCGGGGCCGTAGTCGCCGGTCCGCGCCTTCTGTTTGACGTCGCCGCCGGCGCAGAAGGACTTCTGCCCGGAACCGGTGAGGATGATCGAACGGACGCGGTTGTCGCCCCAGGCGAGAGTGAAGGCTTCGATGAGTTCGTCGACGGTCTGCGACCGGAACGAATTGAAGGAATCGGGTCGGTTGATCGTGATGACCGCGAAGGTCTTTTCCACCACGTAGAGGATGTCGTCGAAATCCGTGGCTGCGGTCTGCTGAGTCGGGCTGGTGGATGTTGGCATCGTTGCCTCCTCGAACGAAAAATGAATCTATGTTCACATCTAGTGAACATTAGTTCATGAATGAGGTCAAGAGTCGCGGTGCCGGAAGATTCTTGTGAGTTCGCCGAGTTTCGTCCGTCCGCATCGGAGCGACGGTGCACTGGTGGAAGAATGTTGCCGGCAAGGGTGCCGACATAATGCACTGATCAGGTGTCGGCCGATCCAAACTCCCGGCAATGGGTCGGGAGTGACCGACGATGACGACGAGAGACGGACGATGATGACCGCTGTAGAACCTGGGCCGAACGGCTCGACGTCACCGAGGGGCAGGCAGACAGCTGC
This sequence comes from Brevibacterium sediminis, assembly GCF_024895295.1. NCBI lineage: Bacteria > Bacillati > Actinomycetota > Actinomycetes > Micrococcales > Brevibacteriaceae > Brevibacterium > Brevibacterium sediminis. The sequence continues at coordinate 218,974 of NZ_JAHQRN010000005.1, forward strand.
CGGTGCGGAGATCGGGGCGCTCATCGGCGCCGGCTTCGGGCTGCTGTTCCTCATCATCAACACCGGCCAGTTCTCGACCCTGGGGCGCACGCTTGTCATCGCGGTCGGCGTCATCGTCTTCGCCGGCATCGCGGTCCTCGCGGTTCGCGGACTGCTGCGGAACCGTGGTGGAGGCGGCCGCCTCGGCGAATCGGGGACCCGTGGTCGTCGGGAACCGCCGTTCGGTCGCGCCTACTGGATCATCGTGCTCATCGAGGCGGTCCTCCTGTTCGCGGGAACCCGGCTGCTGGCGAGCCTCGGCCACTCGGAACTCGGAGTGGCATGGGTGGCCGTGGTCGTCGGCACTCATTTCTTTGCGCTCGGCTGGGTGTTCGAGCTCAATCGCTTTCATGTGCTCGCCACCGTCGTGACCCTCTGCGGAATCGGCGGGTTCATCGCCTTCTTCGCGGCGGCTCCGGCGTTCATCCCGGTCATCAGCGGCATCATCTCGGGATTCGTGCTGCTCGCCTTCGCCGTGTGGGCCCTGACCCCGACCGAGCGGTAGAGCCGGCACGCATCGAGTTTCGTTCGGTTCGTCATCGGGTTCTGATCCAATCATCGAGTTTTCTCCCGATGACTGGATCAAAAGTCGATGACTCCGCACGCGGTGGCTGGGCCAGGCCCTACCGGCAGGTGGAGGGGTTGGTTGGTCAGTCCTCGGCGGGGGCTTCGGGGACCCCGGCGCCGTCCTTCTTCAGCGGCTGCACGCGCGGGGGTGGGAACTCCGGAGCCTGGGCGGCGGGACGGGCTTCCAGCCCGGCGAACACCTCGGCGATGGCGCGGTCGAGCTGCGGATCGTCGGCGGCGAAGAGCTGACCGGGATCGTGCTCGACCTCGATATCGGGGTCGACTCCATAGTTCTCCACACTCCAGCCCTTGCCCTCGATCCAGAAGGCATAGCGCGGCTGCGTCACTCCGGTGCCATCGACGAGATCGTAGCGACCGTCGATGCCGACGACTCCGCCCCACGTGCGCACGCCGATCACCGGGCCGATGCCCTTGGCCTGAACGCGCGCGTTGATGATGTCGCCGTCGGAGCCGGAGAATTCATTGGCCACGAACACCACCGGGCCGCGCGGAGCATCCTCGGGGTCCCGGTCCATCTGGTCATAGCTGCGAGCCGCACCCCAGGCAACCACCTGATCGGCGAAGCGTTCGGCCACCAGAGCACTCGTGTGCCCGCCTCGGTTGAACCGCACATCGGCGATGACGCCCTCGCAGCCCATGGCCTGCCGCAGATCCCGGTGCATCTGCGCCCACCCGTAGGAGGTCATGTCCGGGACATGCACATAGCCGATGCGGCCGGATGACTTCTCGGCCACATACTCCCGGCGGGAGCGCACCCAATCCTGATAGCGCAGCTTCTCCTCGGTGGGCAGCGGAATCACGGCGACCGTGCGGTCCTTGCGTCCGCGGCGCAGAGTCAGCTCGACGATCGTGTCCGCGGCCCCCTGCAGATGAGCGGCGGGACCGGCCGCCTCGTCGACGGGCTGACCATTGACAGCCACGATGACATCGCCGGGCTGCGCTCCGACTCCGGCCTGGCGCAGCGGCGACCTCGCCCCCGGTTCACTGCTCTCACCGGGAAGGATGCGAGAGATCGTCCAACCCTCAGTGCTCCGCTCAAGATCCGCACCGAGGAATCCGAGCTTCTTCGACCCATCGCCGAGCCCAGACGGCGTGACATAAGCATGCGAGGTGTTGAGCTCACCCACGGTCTCCCACAGCACGTCGACGAGGTCGTCATGAGTCAGCGCCTTCGCGGCCACGGCACGCCAGCGCAGCGTCACCGACTCCCAATCGACCCCGTTCATGTCCTCGCGCCAATAGTGGTCGCGCATGATCCGGGAGTTCTCCTCGAACATCTGCAGCCACTCGGCCCGGCGGTCGAGCTCGAATCGCAGACGTGAGAGATCGACGGAGATGTTGTCATCATCGTCGGCCTCGACCTTCCGGTTCGCCGGGACCACGCTGATCGCATCGTCGCTGCGCACGACGAGCAGCTTGCCGTCTCCGGAGATCTCATACTCGTCGGCCTTGTCGACGACGGTGCTGACCTTCCGCTTGGCGAAGTCGAAGTACTGGACCACCTCGGCGGGTTTCTCACCGGCATCTCCGGCCCGTCCGGTGCCGAGCTCACCGGCTTCGACGTCGCCGGTGCGCAGCCAGACGAGTCCTCCCTCAGCGGATTCGAGATCCCGGAAGACCCCCGAGGCGACCGGGAACGGCACGATGCGCTCCTCGGCGCCCTCGAGCTCGACCTCGACGGTGGCGGCCGGTTTGTCCCCGCGACCGCGCTCGGACTTCGCCTCCTCGGTGACCTCGCTGATCGCCCATCCGCCGGCGCTCGGTCCGAAGGGCGCAGGTTCATCGGCGGCCAAGGGCAGCAGCCACGGTCGGGTGACGCCGTTGAACGACAGATCGAAGGAATGCTGGTTGTACGAGGGATCGAAGGTGCGATCGGAGAGGAAAGCGACGAACTTCCCGTCCCGGGTGAACGTCGGCGAGAAGTCATTGAACTTGCCCGTCGTCAGCGGCTGGGCCTCGCGATCCGATTTCACCTCGGCGATCATCAGCTGCGCGAGCAGCTCCTCACCCTGCGTCGGCTGCGACCACACGAGGTACTTCCCATCGGGTGAGAACCGCGGATCGCGCGCCTCGCCGTGTCCCGAATGCCCGACCAGGCGCGTCCGACCATTGCCCACCTCGACGGTCCGGATCGACCCGTCGTGGGAGATCGTGGCGAGCATCTTCCCCGCCGGATCCGCCTTCAGGTGCAGGACCCGTCCCAGGGCTCCGGCCCCGATTCGCCGAGGCGGCTTGTCCCCGGTCACGGACGCGACCTCGATCGCGTCCTCCCCTTCGACATCGGTGATGTACGCGGCAAACCCGGTGTCACCGAGGACGAGAGGTTCGCGGGTGCGGATCGACGAATCCGCGCACAGCGCCCGGGCCGGGCCCTCGCGGTGGGCGAGCCAGAAGGTCTTGCCTCGCCATTCCACCACCGAGGCATTGCCTTCTCTGTCGGGGCTGATGTGGTTGAGCCCGGTCTTCGGGTCGAGACTGAGCGGCTGCACCTGGGTGCCCGGCAGAGCTACTGCGAGGGTGCGGACCTCGGCGTCGAGGCTGTCGAGGATCCTGATCTCCCCACGGGAGTGCCAGACGATGCGGGTGCCGTCGGTCGTGGCGTCACGGACATAGCCCTCGGCCTCGGACTGGTGCGTGAGCTGCCGTGGTTCGACCGAGTCATCACCCGAACTCGCCGAGGCGGCCAGTCCGTCGATGATCCACAGGTTCGCCTGTTCATCGGCATGGTGAGGGAAGGTCGCGGCCCGGTCCGAGGTGAACACGAGCGAATCGCCGACCCACAGCGGGTCGGTCAGAGAGGCCTCGTCCTCGCGCAGCAGCCGCTGCCACCGGGCCCCGGATCCATCTCCGATGCCGGCAGCGTTCGTACTGCCGACTCGATCGAGCCACAGCCTCGGCGCAGTCCCACCCCGGTAGCGCTTCCAGTGCGCGGGTGGACGGGAGAACGGCGTCGACAGAGCGGTCACTCCCGTGTGGTGCCGGGCCAGACCCGAGGCACGACCGAACGACAGCCGATCGACCTCGCCGTCGAGGCTCACGGACTTCACGACATGGTTGCGGACCTCGAACTCCCCGGCATTCGCGCCGACGAGGACATGGGCGGCATCGGCCCACCCGAGCATCGTCATCGCGCTCGACCCCAACCAGGTGAGCCGACGCAGGGACCCGGTGGCCACCTCGGCGACCATGAGCTCCGCCTGGCCGGTGCGGAAGGATACGAACGCGACGTGCGCTGCGTCGGGTGAGATCCTCGGTGACCGGACCGGCGCATGATCGGAGGTCAGCCGCCAGGCGCGGCCGCCGGCGGAGGGAACGAGCCAGACATCGTCGTCGGCGGTGAAGGTGATGAGATCGGACTGGATATGGGGATAGCGAAGATAAGTCACGTGACCCACATTACAAGCTCGACAGTGCGGCGACCGCGGGCCGGAACCGATGCCCAGGCAACTTGCACCCGGCAATAGAATGGGCACATGCCATCTCTGACTTCTGTGCTCACGGACCGTTTCGCCGCCGCCCTCACCCGGGCCTTCGGTGAGGACTTCGCCGGACGTGATCCCGTCATCCGCAGCAGCCAGTTCGCAGACTTCCAGGCCAATGTGGCCCTGCCGCTGGCCAAGGAGCTGAAGTCGAAGCCGCGCGATATCGCCGCACAGATCGTTGAGAACCTCGACCTCGAGGGTGTGTGCGAGACCCCGGAGATCTCCGGACCCGGGTTCATCAATCTCACCTTCACCCCCGAATTCCTCGCCTCCACCCTCGAAGCGGGAGGCGCCGCAGAGGCACCGGCAAACGATGCCCCGCAGAAGATCGCCATCGACTACTCGGCCCCGAACGTGGCCAAGGAGATGCACGTCGGGCACCTGCGCACCACTGTCGTCGGGGACGCCCTGGCCCGCACCCACGAATTCCTCGGCAACACGGTCATCCGCCAGAACCACATCGGCGACTGGGGCACCCCCTTCGGCATGCTCATCGAACACCTCCTCGATGTGGGAGTCGACTCCGACGAGGCCTCCGAAGTGTCCGAGAACCCGAACGCCTTCTACCAGGCGGCCCGGGCGAAGTTCGACTCCGATGAAGCCTTCGCCACACGCTCCCGGTCCCGCGTCGTCAAACTCCAGGGCGGCGACGAAGAGACCCTGGGCCTGTGGACGACGCTCGTCGGCTACTCCCGCGAGTACTTCAACCGCATCTACTCCCTCCTCGACGTCACCCTCACCGACGCCGACCTCGCCGGAGAGTCCACCTACAACGACATGCTCGCCGAGGTCTGCGACGAGCTCGAGGCGAAGGGCCTGGCCACGATCTCCGATGGAGCGCTGTGCGTGTTCCCCGAAGGCTTCACCGGCCGTGCGGGCGAACCCCTGCCGCTCATCATCCGCAAGTCCGACGGCGGCTACGGCTACGCCACGACCGACCTCGCGGCCGTCCGCAACCGGGCGATCAACCTCGGTGTGAACCGGGCGCTCTACGTCGTCGGCACCCCGCAGGCCATGCACTTCGAAATGGTCTTCACCGTCGCCCGCGCGGCCGGCTGGCTGCCGGAGACCTTCAGCCCCGAACACGTGAAGATCGGCAATGTGCTCGGATCCGACGGCAAGATCCTGCGCACCCGTTCCGGTGCCCCGCTGCGCCTGGCCGAACTCCTCGAAGAGGCCGTGACCCGGGCGAAGACGACTCTGGCAGAATCACACGTGGACTTCGGCCCCGAGGAGGCCGATGAGGTTGCGCGCATCGTCGGCATCGGTGCGGTCAAGTACGCCGACCTCTCCGTCGCCCACGACACCTCGTACACCTTCGACCTCGACCGGATGCTCGCCCCCATCGGCAACACCGCCCCGTACCTCCAGTACGCCGGTGCCCGCATCCGTTCGATCGGCCGCAAAGCCGAGGCCGAAGGCGTCGATGCCTCCCAGGTCGCGAACGCTGCGATCAGCCTCGGCGAGACGGCCGAACGTGAGCTGGCCCTGTCGATCCTCGGCTTCGCCGATGTGGTCACTGAGGTGGCCGCCGGGTCGACGCCCCACCGCCTGTGCACCTACCTGTTCGATCTCGCCCAGGCATTCACCTCGTTCTACGAGCAGTGCCCGGTGCTCATCGCCGAGACCGAAGAGCTGCGCGATTCCCGTCTGCGGCTCTCGGCGATCGTGCTCGAGGTCCTCCAGGCCGGTCTCGGGGTGCTCGGCATCCGCGTTCCCGAGCGGATGTGAGTTCACCTCACCTGCCCTCCGCGAAGAGGATGCTGCCCTGGATCGTTCTGGGCATCGTCATCCTCGCCCTCAACCTGCGCACCCCGATCATCGCGCCGACGGCGATCCTGCCCGACATCCAGGAAGGCACGGGATTCAGCGCGGCCGGACTCGGTCTCCTCACCGGTCTGCCGGTTCTGCTGTTTGCGCTGGCCACGCCGCTGGCGGGGAAGTTCATCACCCGCCTCGGGGCCGAAACGACGGTTCTCGCCTGTCTGTCCGGTGTCCTGCTGGGCACCGTGCTGCGGTCGGTCGGTCCGTCCTGGCTCGTGCTCGTGGGCACCGGAATCATCGGCCTCGCGATCACCCTGGGCAATATCGTCGTGCCCGTCCTCATCCGCCGCGAGGTCCCGTGGGAACAGGTGTCGATGGTCACCGGCCTGTACTCGGCGATGATGAACGTCGGTTCGATGGCCACCCTCATCGGCACCGGCCCGCTGGCCGCAGCCTTCGGCTGGCGCTGGGCGCTGGCCACATGGGGCGTTCTCGCCCTCGCTGGGCTCGGTTTCTGGATGGTGCTCATCCGCGTGCGCGTGCGCCGCGAGGGGGAGGCCGCCCGCGCTGCCGCGGAGGCCGTCGATTCGACTGACCCGTCCCTCGCCGAGGCGGCCGCCCCCGCCGCGAAGCAGTCGTGGGCCGAGGCTCCCGCCTCCTTCCGAATGATCATCGCCCTGCTCATCATCACGTTCTCCGGGCAGTCGACCGCCTACTACGTGACGACGACCTGGCTGCCGAGCTACCTCGGCGACACGATCCGGCTCGCCCCCACCGCCGCCGGAGGCACAGCGTCCCTGTTCCAGATCGCGGCGATCCTCGGCGCCTTCGGAGTGCCGCTGCTGGCAGTGAAGACGAAGCCGTGGGTGCCCGTGGCGATCGTCGCAGTCCTCTGGCTGTCCCTGCCCGTGGGCCTGCTGGCAGCCCCCGGCGCGTACTGGCTGTGGGCGACCACCGGCGGCATCGCCCAGGGCGGCGGGTTCACCGCGATCTTCTCGATCATCGCCCGCACCGCCGGCAGCGACGCCCAGACCGCGTCAGCATCGGCCCGCGTGCAGTTCGGCGGCTACCTCGCAGCGACCTTGGCTCCGCCGTTCGCCGGTTGGCTCAACACCGCGACCGGCGGGTGGACGGCACCGCTGCTGCTCATCCTCACCGCAACCCTCGCATTCACGATCACCGGTCTCGTGGCCGCCCGCCGTGCCGGAGGCTTCCCCCGCGGCGGGCGCGAGGTCCTCGAACCCGAATAGGCTCGCCCTCCCTAATTACTACCTGACGGCGGCCCAGCAACCTGGCGCGAGGTTGCTGGGCCGCCGTCAGGTAGCAATAAGGAGTCGGCGCGCACAGAAACACCGAGGCGGCCCACCGTAACGGTGGGCCGCCTCGGTGACGGTCATGCGAATCCGTGGATTCGCCTGGTGACTGAACAGCGTCACTGATCAGTCGTCAGTGACTCAGTGCTTGGCGTCGGAGCCTTCGGCAGGCTTGACGGCCGGCTTCGGTGCGGGGACCTCGTCCGCGGCCTCAGCCTTGGTCGAGGGCACAGCGGTCTGCGAGACCTCGGTGGCCGCTGCCTGGCGCGAAGCCGGGGTCGAACCGACCGGACGGGCATCGGCGGGACGGTTGTTCGGCAGCGGGGTCGACCAGGGATCCTCGACCGGCTGGGCCTTCTTCCACACGTAGTAGCCGATTCCGGCGGCCGAACCGATGACGAGGGTCCACACAAGTGCGGCCTTTCCGCCACCGGACTTGCGGGCGGTGTCCTTCTCGATGCGCTTTCCGGCGTTGGCGAGAGCCTTGCGGGCCTTCTTCATGGCCTTCTTGTCGCCGGTGAGGCGGACAGCCAGGTCATCGATGAGCTTCGGGGTCTCGGCAGCGGACAGCGAAGTCGCGGCGTTCGATGCGAACTTGCCGGCGCGTTCGGTGGCTTCGGGTCGGTAGGACTCGAGCTTGTCGGCCCAGTCGTGGACCCGATCATTGGCCTTGTCGGCGAGAGCTTCGACCTGCGGACGCGCCTTCTCAGCGAACTCTTCGGCCTTGCCGGCCAGCGCCTCGACCTGGGGGCGAGCCTTGTCTGCGGCCTCACGCAGCTTAGGGGCGGCGTTCTCGCTGGCATCTGCCAGGACTCGGAGCGACGTCTGCTTCGCGGAATCGAGCTTCGAAGTGAGCTGATCTCGAGTGGGCTTCTTCGACATAAACAGTTCCCAATCCTTAGATGTCGGTGGTCAGGTGATCATTGACCAGTCTACGGCCTAGGGGCAACCCTGTGGACAGCGGATGTCATCGAATTGTCTGCGGATCGCCTGACAGGTTGGGCAATGGACCTGGTGCGAAACTGCATTCGCCGTCTCGGCGTGGAAGAATGAAGGCATGACTACAGCTTCGACACATACCGCAGTCCTGCACACCAACCACGGTGACATCACCATCAACCTCTTCGGCAATCATGCTCCGAAGACCGTGGCCAACTTCGTCGAACTCGCCCAAGGTGAGCGTGAGTTCACCGATCCTTCGACCGGCGAGCCGACCAAGCGCCCGTTCTTCGACGGACTCGGCTTCCACCGCATCATCTCGAACTTCATGATCCAGGGCGGCTGCCCGCTGGGCACCGGCACCGGCGGACCCGGCTACACCTTCGATGACGAGATCCACCCCGAACTGCAGTTCGACCGCAAGTACCTGCTGGCCATGGCCAACGCCGGCAAGCAGATGGGACGCGGCACCAACGGCTCGCAGTTCTTCATCACCACCGCTGAGACCCCTTGGCTCAACGGCAAGCACACCATCTTCGGTGAGGTTGCCGATGAAGCCTCGCAGCGGGTCGTCGACGAGATCGAGGGTGTGCGCACCGCTGCGATGGACAAGCCGGTCGAGCCGGTCGTCATCGAGAAGGTCGACGTCACCGCGAAGTGAGTCACTGTCCGTAGAGGACCACTGAGTACCATGGTGTGATGGACACACCTGAGGAGGGCTCGGCACGGGAAACCGGCCGGGCCCTCTCTGCATCCCCGCCGCTGATCACCCGCACGCTCCTCATCGTCACCATCGTGGCGTTCCTCGCGGAGCTCATTCCCGGCCTCGACCTGCTGCGCCGACTGAGCTTCGTGCCTGCGCTCACGCTCGAACAGCCGTGGCGGGTGCTCACGGTCGCCCTCGTCCACGAGGAGCCCTCACCGTTCCATCTGCTGGCGAACATGATCGGACTGTTCTTCTTCGGATCCTTCGTCGAGCGGGCGCTGGGGCATTGGAAGTTCCTGGCCGTCTACATCATCGGCACTGCGGGTGGTTCGGCCATGGTGCTCCTGCTGGCCGATCCCCTCGGCGTCGATTGGGTGACGCATCATATCGGTGCTTCGGGTGCGGTGTTCGCGATCGTCGGTGTCCTCTTGGCCCCGACCCGTCGGCTCGACCGGAACATCGCCGGGGTGCTCGTGTTCGTGGCGCTCAACTTCGGCTATGGATTCCTCGTCGCGGGCGTGTCCTGGGAGTCCCACCTCGGCGGTCTGCTCACCGGGTTCGTGCTCGGGTGTGCGGGGCTGCTCGGGCCACAGCGCTCACGGACGCTCGTGTTCACGTCGACCGCGGTCGGTCTGGTGGTGCTCCTGGCGGCCGGCGGAGCGTGGAAGCTGGCCGGCCTCTCAGCCCTGCCCTGAGCTAGGAGCTCGAATTCCGAACTCGGCTGAGGCCCTGGACTCAGTCGCAGAGTGCGACGTTTTCGTCTGCTGAGCGAAGTCGCACAGGCGCTATCAGGCTTTTACCAGACAAAAGCCGTTTTGTGTGCACTCTGCAGTGGAAAATTCTTTGTCCACAAGCTCTATCCACAACGTGGATAACTTACACCTGTGTGTTTAGCCTGGTCAGAGGCTTAAATTAAGTTTTCCACAAGCGACGCACCCGGCTTGGGTATAACTCGGCGCTTGTGGATTGTTGATGCCGGGGCGCCGCTGCCGGAGCGAGCGGAGCGCCGTTGCCGGTGCGAGCGTGGACCGGTGAATGCAGATTGTCTGGTCGATCCGCGGTGATTCCGAGCTCAGAATCACCGCGGATCGACCAGACAATCGTCAGCGATTGCGGCCGGGGTCGGCTACCGCCAGCGTGTGGACATGATCAGACCCGCCACGAAGAAGGCGAAGCCGATGAGGATGTTCCAGTTGCCCCACGCTTCGACGGGGAAAGCGCCCTGGGTGATGTAGAAGGTGACGAGCCAGATCAGACCGATGAGCAGGAGGCCGATGAGGACCGGCAGGAACCAGCTCGGGTTCGGTTTGATGGTCTGCTGCCCCGAGGTCGAGGTGTAGCTCGCCGTCTTGCGACCTTGCGGGCGCTTGGCGGGATTGCCCGACCGGGCCGTGCGCTTGGCGGCCGCACCTTTCGAGCCGGTTGTCTTGGAGGCCGATGATTTGGAATCAGAGGCCTTCGATCCTGAGGTCTTGGAGTCCGAGGTCTTCGACGACTTCGCATCCTTGGCCGACTTCGCGTCCTTGGCCGAGTCGGACTTCGTGGCCGACTTCTCGTCCGTCGACGCCTTGTCCTTCTTTCCGGCGGCCGCGGTCGCTGAGTCCTTCGCGGAAGCTTTTTCGGAGTTCTCTGCGTCCTCATCCGCGGAATCGTCCTTCAGGTCATCCGCAGCAGACTCCGTCGCATCCGACTCGGTGTCGGCAGCTTCGGCGACATCGGTGTCGAGCGATTCGGTCTCGAGTTCCTCGATCTCGGTCGCTTCGACCGTTTCTGCGGATTCGGCCTGCTTCGCCTTGGCCGCCGACGAAGTGCGAGAAGTGCGCTGGGGGCGTCCTTTGGACTTGGCCACAAGTACTCCTTTGTCGGCCGACCGTCTTTGGGGTCGCCGAATGAATGGTTGGGGACGATCGCAGACCAGTCTACTCGGGGCGGGGGTCACAGCGAAAAACTCCGACTACCCTGAAAGCGCCCCGAGCGCGCCCCGAACGATGATTCCCATAGGATAAAGTGCATAGGGGTGTCCCCGCCTGTCTTCTTCGACGGCCCCCGACAATGCAGTGACAGTCACGGAGCAGAAGTGGTGAATAGTTCCTCCTCGGGTAACGAGCCGGGCGTGAATCCGCCCTCGCGACCCACTATCCGTCCTGCTCAGAGACGGCAGGCTCCATCTGACTACGGTGACCAGCAGCTCGGTTACTCCGCCGATCAGTCTGCAGGTGGTTCCGGTGCCGGCGGCGATCAGCCGCTGCCCAGCCGACGCGAGCTGCGACGCAGGGAAGCCGAAGCCGCTGCGGCCCAGGGCGAACCGACCGCCGTCTACTCCGACGCCCCGCCTGTCTACGAACAGCCCCACTCGACGCACGCTCAGGCGACCCAGGCCATGCCCGCGGTCCCGCAGAACGCTCCCAATGCGGCACAGAACGCCGGTGGCGCGGCCGGCAACGGATATGCGGCCGCACCCCAGCAGGGCGGACATGCTGCGCACGGCCACCTCGGCGAGGATCCACGCCAACCTCAGGCCGCACCCCAACCTCAGGGCCGGCCTCAGACCCGCCGCCAGCGGCGACGTCAGCCCGTGGAGAAGGAACCGCTCGGTCCGATCCGCGGGACCGTGCGCACCTTCGGCGAACTGTGCATCACGGCCGGTCTCGTCCTCATCCTCTTCGTCGTCTGGCAGCTGTGGTGGACGGACATCCAGGCCAACCGCGACAACGAAGTGCTCGCCGACGAACTCACCCAGGACTGGGCGAACCAGGACCCGAACGAGCTGCCCGACGACCCGGACGAACCCGTGGTCTCCGATCCCGTGGGCAAGAACGAGGCCTTCGGCATCTTCTACATCCCGCGCTTCGGCGACGACTACTACCGCACCGTCGCCGAGGGCGTCGACCTCGAACCCGTGCTCAACCGGATGGGCGTGGGCCGCTACCCGAACTCGGCGATGCCGGGCGAAGTCGGGAACTTCTCCATCGCCGGCCACCGCGTGACCTACGGCAAGCCGCTCAACCAGATCGCGAACCTGCGCCCGGGCGATGAGATCATCGTCCAGACGAAGGACGGCTTCTACACCTACACCTTCCGCAACTTCGACATCATCCTCCCCGACGCCGTCGAAGTGCTCTCGCCCGTGCCCGACGCACCCGACTTCAAGGGCAAGGACCGGATCCTGACGATGACGGCCTGCAACCCGATGTTCTCCGCCCGGGAACGCTACGTCGCCTACGCCGAACTCACGGACTGGACGCCGGCCAGTGACGGAGCACCGGACAATATCAAGGACTCGAAGGCCTATGACAAGGTCAGCAAGAACGGCGGTGCCTGATATGTACGCATTCATCTGGCGGATCCTCCCGGGCAACTGGGTGGTCAAGCTCATCCTCGCCCTCATCCTCATTGCGGCTGTCGTGCTGCTGCTCATGCAGTACGTCTTCCCCGTGATCGCCCCGTACATGCCCTTCAACAACGCCACAGTGACCGAAGGCGGACAATGACAAAGATCCTCGTCATCGACAACTACGACAGCTTCGTCTACACGCTCGTGTCCTATCTGCGTGAGCTCGGCGCGGATGTCGACGTCGTCCGCAACGACGACATCCCCGTCTCCGCGATCGCGGAGTCCGTGAGCGCCTACGACGGCGTGCTCCTGTCCCCGGGCCCCGGCGTGCCCGCAGAATCCGGAGTCTGCCCGCCCCTTCTGTCCTGGGCGGAGAAGGCTGGCATGCCCGTGTTCGGCGTCTGCCTGGGCCATCAGGCACTCGGCGAGGTGTTCGGCGCCGAGGTCACCCATTCTCCCGTGCTCATGCACGGCAAGACCTCGGTCATCACCCACGACGGCGAAGGCATCTTCTTCGGCTGCCCGAGCCCGCTGACGGTCACCCGCTACCATTCGCTGGCGATCGTCGACGAGACCCTCGACCTCGAGAAGTTCGCCGTCACCGCCCGCACCGACGATGGCATCGTCATGGCCATCGAACACCGGGAGAAGCCCCTGTTCGGGGTCCAGTTCCACCCCGAATCCGTGCTCACGGAGTGCGGATACCTCATGCTCGGCAACTGGCTCGAGGTGTGCGGTCTCGAAGGCGCTGCGCAGGCGGCGGCGGGCATGTCGCCGCTGGCGACCGCGATCGCCTGAGAATTCCCGCCGATCCCTGTTCTCAGGGTTCTCGCCGAGGCGGCCCATCGTTATGATCGTGAGCACAGTGGTCCCCGTGCTCAGATGATCCGAATCAGCGCCGGGATCCGTGCACGACCTCAAGGGCCGTGCACTGCCGACGAACAGGAGACAGCGACGATGTCAGAACCGACCTATCTGCGCGACGAACCGTTCACCGAACTCACCGTCATCGAGGTCCCTGCCACTCCGGCGGCGGTCGTCGAAGCGCGTGAAGTGCACATGTCAGACCTGCCGGAACTCTTCGATGCCACGTTCTCCGGTCTCTTCCCCGTGCTCTCCGAGGCGGGCCTCGAACCCGCGGGACCGGCCTTCGCCCTCTACACTCGACAGCCGAGTGAAACGGTGGATCTGCAGGTCGGGATCCCCACCTCGGCGGGGCTGACGAATGCGCAGCCGATCGCCGGCGGTCATATCGTCATCCCTGCGGAGCTGCCCGGCGGCTCCATGGCCGTGCGCAGCCACCTCGGCGGATACGACGGCCTCGGGGAGTCATGGGCGCAGCTGCTCAAAGACGCGGTGGCGGCCGGCCACCGTCCGGGACTGCCGTTCATCGAACTCTATGTCACCGAACCCAGCCCCGAGGCGGATCCCGCCGATATGCGCACCGACCTGTTCCTCACCTTGGAGTGAGGAACGGCGTCACCGACGCCCACAGACACACACCGGAGACGACAGCGGCCGGGTCAGTCGATGACTGACCCGGCCGCTGTGCGCTGAGAGCTCAGTTGCCGATGATGCCTTCGGACCAGTTGTCGAAGAGCCCTCCACCCATCGAATCCTTGTCCTTCTTGTCCTTGTCCTGATCGCCTTCGTCTCCGTTGTCTCCGCCGTCGTCGCCGGGAGCGGTCGGGATTCCACCGGGGACCGACGGGATCGACGGCGACGGCTCCGGCGGCTTCTTGGCCACCTTCACAGTGATCTCCGAGCCCTGCTTGACCTCGCTTCCGCCGGTCGCTGACTGTTCGAAGACCTTCTTCTCATCGTGTTCGTCGGTCTCGACCTCTTCGGTCTTGCACGTGAGCTGGTACTCATCGCCCTCGAGGGTCTTGCAGGCCTCCTCGGCGGTCTGACCCGTGACGTCGGGGACCTCGACCATGCCCGAGGAGACGACGAGATCGACATTCGAATCGACGTCGACCTCCTGACCGTCACCGGGCTTGGTCTCGATGACGACGCCTTTCTCCACATCCGGGGAATTCTGGGAGATATGGGTGCCGGCCTGCAGCTTCGCGTCGTTGATGATCTTCCGCGCCTGCTCCTCGGTCTTGCCGGTGACATCGGGGATCTTCACGGACTCGGGGCCCGAGGAGATGATCAGCTTGACGACGCTGTCCTTGTCGACCTTCTGACCGCCCGGAGGGTCGGTCTCGATCGCCTTGCCCTCGTCGACTTCGGCGCTGTACTTCTCGTCCGTGTCCACCCGCAGGCCCTGTTGGATGAGCGCGGCCTCGGCCTCATCGGCGTCCATGTTCGCCACATCCGTGACCTCGACCTGGACGATCGGCTCGGGCTTGTTGATCTCGTACACCCACAGGGCCACGGCGGCCAGGGCGAGGAGGACGAAGATGCTGCCGATCCAGACCCAGGCGCGCGACCGCTTCTGCGGCGGACGCTCCTCCTGATTGGTCATGATCGCCGATACGGGCCCGGTTTCGGGAGTGGGCTCGGCCTCGTTGGCATGAGCCATCGGAGCGGTCATGGGCGGGGCCATCATCGGATACGCCTGCGTGGCCTCGACATCGTCCTCGAAGCTCATGGGACGGCCGTCGCGGGCGGCGAGCACGTCCTCGCGGAAGGTGTAGGCGTCCTGGTAGCGGGCGTCGCGGTCCTTGAGCAGAGCGTGGAGGAGGAGCCGGTCGACGGCCGGTGGGATGTTCGAGTTGTAGAAGCTCGGCGGCTGCGGAGTCTCCCCGACGTGCTGGTAGGCCACGGCCAACTGGGAATCGCCGACGAACGGGGGACGACCGGCCAGCAGCTCGTAGAGCAGGCAGGCTGTCGAATACAGGTCGGAACGGGCGTCGACGACTTCGCCGCGGGCCTGCTCGGGGGAGAGGTACTGGGCGGTGCCGACCACCGACTGGGTCTGCGTCAGTCCCGAATTGTCCTTGAGCGCCCGGGCGATGCCGAAGTCCATGACCTTGATGTCACCCTCAGGGGTGAGCATGACGTTCGCGGGTTTGATATCGCGGTGGACGATGCCGTTGCGGTGGGAGTATTCGAGCGGAGCCAGGACCCCGGCGATGACGTTCAGCGCCTCGTCGACGGTGAGTGTGCCGTGCTCATTGAGGACTTCGCGCAGGGTCTGGCCCTCGACGTATTCCATGACGATGAACGGAACGGACACCGACGAGCCGCCGGATTCGACGAATTCCTCTTCGCCCGAATCGTAGACGGAGACGATTCCGGGATGGTTGAGACCGGCCGCGGATTGGGCCTCGCGCTTGAGTCGGGTGTGGAACGACGGATCGCGGGCGAGATCGGAGCGCAGAAGTTTGATGGCCACGCGACGGCCGAGACGGTTGTCGACGCCCTCATGCACTTCTGCCATGCCCCCACGGCCGAGGAGCGCACGAACTTCGTAACGCCCCGACAGAACCTTGGGTTCACTCATGTATGTCCTCCGCTTGTCTCACCCGAGCTTCAGGCTTCATTCTCACCTGAACCGGGTCGAGTTTCAGTATCTCAAACTCTTCGCTTCTCGTAATCGCTGCTCTGTATCGATCACTGTCTAGTCATTGCCGTTGTTTCCGTTCTGGTTGCCGCCGGCCTCCGAGCTGCTCGCCGAGCCGGAATTGCTGCCCGCTCCGTTATTGCCGCTGTTCGGGTTGGAGCCGCCGGAGGTGTCGGCCGAATCGCCGGAGCTCGAGGTATCCGACTCGCCTGACGTGTCCGTCGACGATGAGGAGTCCGATTCGCTCGAGGTCTCGGAGTCCGACGACGAACTCGACGAGCTCGAGGAGTCCTGATCGGAGGACGAACCGTTGTCACCGGAGTTCGAACCCTGATCCTGCGAATCGGATGAGGAACCGGAATCCGAGCTCGACTCCGAGTCATTGCCCAGCCCCGAATCGGATCCGGAGTCCGAGGCCGGCTCTTCGGGCTGCTCGGCGGGACCGGCGGAGATGTAGAGGGTCACGGTGTCACCCTCTTCGAAGGTGTAACCGTTGTCGCCCTCGCCGACGTCCGCGACGGTTCCAGCCGCCCGATCCGAGTTGATGTCGGTCGTCTCGACCTCGAGTCCCTTGTTCTCGAGGTTCTGCGTCGCCGAGGATTCCGTGAGTCCGATGTAATCGTTCTTATCGATCTCGATCGTCTTCGCCGCCTCCGAGGTGGGCGCCGAGGTCGATGGCTCCGGTTCGGGTTCGGCATTGCCTCCGCCGAGGAAGAACCACAGCAGGGAACCGACCGCGATGAGGGCGATGATCGCAAGGATCCAGATGAGGACCCGGCCCTTGTTCGACTGCTTGTCCTTCTCCAGATCCTGATTCTGCGGATCGTTGGGATCGATCTGTCCCGTATTCGCCGCAGCTGCTCCGGCACCGGCGGCACCAGCGCCGACGATTCCGGCGGCGGCACCGTTCGGATACACCTGGGTCGCATCGTTCGAGGAGGTGACGGGCAGGGTCTTCGTCGTGGCTGCCGGCTCCGGGTTGTTGAAGACCTGGGTCAGAGCTTCGGACGCCGCGGCTCCGTGGCGCATCTGCGGCACGAGCTCCTCGGCCCCGGCGATGTCCCCGGCCGAGAGCGCCTCGGCGGCCTTGGCGACCTTGAAGGCATCGGAGGGACGGCGTTCGGGCTTCTTCTCCAGCAGGCAGTCGACGAAGCGGCGCAGCGGTTCGGAGACCGTGTCCGGCAGCGGCGGATGCTGCTGATTGACCTGGGCGATGGCGATGGCCACCTGCGAGTCTCCGGTGAAGGGACGCTGACCGGCCAGGGCCTCATAGGCGATGATGCCCAGTGCATAGAGGTCGGAACCGGGTCCCGAACCCTTTCCGGTGGCCTGTTCGGGGGCGAGGTACTGGGCGGTGCCCATGACCTGCCCGGTCTTCGTCAGCGGTGCCTGATCGGTGACTCGGGCGATGCCGAAGTCCGTGATCTTGACCCGGAAGTCCGGGGTCATGAGGATGTTGCCGGGCTTGATGTCACGATGGATGACGCCCACCTTGTGTGCGGCACCGAGGGCCTGAGCGGCCTGCGTGACGATGGAGAGCGTATCGGTCTCGGACAGGGGAGCACTGCGCTCGATGATGGCCGACAGAGCCTCACCGGGCACGTATTCCATGACGAGGTAGGGCGAACCCTGCTCGTCACCGTAGTCGTAGACGCCGGCGATTCCCGGGTCGGAGACTCGGCCCATGTTCTGGGCTTCGGCACGGAACCGGGCGAGGAAGGTCGATTCGGAGAGGTACTCGTCCTTGAGGATCTTCGCCGCGACCTCGCGGCCGAGCACGGAGTCCACACCCTTCCAGACCTCGCCCATGCCGCCGACGGCGATGCGGGAGGTGAGTTTGTAACGGTTGCCCAACAGGGTGCCTTCGACGGGTCTCATTTCTCGACCACCGCTTCCATCATGTTCTTCGCGATCGGTCCTGCGACCGTCGCACCATAAGCTTCGTTGCCCGCGTTTCCACCGTTCTCGACTACGACCGCGACCGCGACCTGAGGGTCGTCGGCGGGGGCGAAGGAGATGAACCAGGCATGGGGTGCCGCGCCCTTGGCGTGCTGGGCGGTGCCGGTCTTCGCCGCGACCTTCGTATCGCCCATCTTCGCCACCGAGGCGGTGCCGTTCTCGACCACACCGGTCATCATGTCGGTGAGCTTGTCGGCCGTATATCCGGACACGGGGCGGGACATCTGGCTCGGGCGGGTCTCGGAGATCGGCTCGAGGGTGTTCGCATTGAGCACCCTGTCGACGAGCTGGGGCTTCATCATCTTGCCGCCGTTGGCGATTCCTGCGGTCATCATCGCCATCTGCAGCGGAGTCGACCTGACTTCGTACTGACCGAGCGAGGACTGAGCCAGCTGCGGCGGATTGAGGTCGGACGGGAACGAGGACGGGGTGACATTGAGAGGGATCTCGAGATCCTCGCCGAAGCCGAACTTCTCGGCCTGCTTCGCGATTGCGTCTTCTCCGAGGTCCATTCCCAAGGAGGCGAATGAGGTGTTGCAGGATTCGGCGAGCGAATCGGCCAGCGTCGGCTTGCCCCCGTTGCGGCAGGCACCGGGATGCGAGTTGCCGATCGTCGCCGTCGTCTGCGGCAGATCGAGCGTGGCGGGTCCGTTGAGCTGGGAATCGGGCTCGTAGTCGCCGGATTCCAGGGCGGCCGCGGCGACGAGGACCTTGAACGTCGAGCCGGGCGGGTACAGGTTGCCGCCGATAGCGCGGTTGTAGGCGGGCTTGCCGTCGGCGGCTTCGAGGTTCTTGAAGGCCTGGCTGGCTTCGGTCGAGTCGTGGCTGGCCAGGGCATTGGGGTCCCAGCCCGGGGTCGAGGCCATGGCCAGGATCTTCCCGGTCTTCGGGTCGAGAGCGACGGCGGCGCCGTTCTGGTTGCCCAGCCCGTCCCACGCAGCCTGCTGCACCTTCGGGTCGATCGTCAGCTCGACGGCGGCGCCGCGCGGCTGCTCACCGGTGAAGAAGCTGCCGACCTTGTCATAGAACAGGGCGTCGGAATCGCCGGAGAGGTAGTCGCCGGAGGCGCGCTCCATCCCCGAAGCGCCGGACACGACGGAGTAGTAGCCGGTCAGCGAGGCGTAGGCACGCGGATCGAGGTTGTCCGAACCGTATTTGCGTTGGTACTTGTACTTGTCGTCGACGGGCTCCGAATAGGCGATCGGGGTGCCGTCGACGAGGATCGGACCGCGATCACGAGCCAGCTGGTCGAGAATCCGCCGGTTGTTCAGCGGATTGTTGTTCAGCGAATCCGCAGTTACGTACTGCACCCAGCTCGTCGACCCGAACAGGAGCGCGAACATGACGAATCCGACGACGGCGATATGCGTCAATGGCTTCTTCATCGTTCACCTCCGGTGGGTCGTTGGTCGGTGGCATCGGTGTCGTTCGGTGCCTGGCCGCGGGGCCGTGCGCCTGCGGACGGCAGATTCGTGGTCGGGGCTTCGTCATCGAACACGCGGGAATCCGCCGGCGGCAGGTTCGTCGTGGGGGCATCCTCGTCGACCGTGAGCGCCGAGGCGGCCGTGTCGTTGGCGCGAGCACCTGCGGGAACGGGTTCGGGATCCTCTGTGATTCTGAGCACTCCGGTGTGGAATTCCTCCACGGGGCGCCTGGCATTGTCCGAGATCCGCAGCAGCAGGCCGATGATCATCCAGTTCGCGATGAGCGAGGAACCGCCCTGTGCGAGGAACGGCGTGGTCAGACCCGTCAGCGGGATGAGGCGCGTGACGCCGCCGACGACGACGAAGACCTGCAGGGCGATCGTGAACGACAGGCCCGTGGCCAGCAGAGTGCCGAAGCCGTCACGCAGCTGCTGAGCGGTGCGGATTCCGCGCTGGAAGATGAAGAGGTAGCACAGCAGGATGACGAAGAGCCCGGCCAGGCCGATCTCCTCTCCGAAACTGGCGTAGATGAAGTCGGATTCGGCGTAGGGGACCATATTCGGCCGGCCTTCGCCGAAGCCGGTGCCGATGAGTCCGCCGTTGGACATGCCGAACAGGCCCTGCACGAGCTGGTAGGAACCACCGGGAGTCTTGTTGTACTCCTCGGCGGTCAGCGCATTGAGCCAACCGGACACACGCTGTCCCACGTGGGAGAAGAGGAAGGTCGCCGCAATCGCGCCGGCGGAGAAGAATCCGAGGCCGAGGATGATCCACGAGACCTTTGAGGTGGCCACGTAGAGCATGGCGACGAAGAGGCCGAAGAAGAGCAGCGAGGTGCCGAGGTCGCGTTCGAAGACGAGCACGCCCACGCTGGCGACCCAGGCGACGACGATCGGGCCGAAGTCGCGCAGACGGGGGAAGCGGATGCCGAGGATCTTCGGCCCGGCGGCGACGAGCTGGTCCTTGTAGGTGACGAGGTAGCCGGCGAAGAAGATGGCCAGCAGGATCTTCGCGATCTCGCCGGGCTGGAAGGACAGAGGGCCGACGCCGATCCAGATTCGGGCGCCGTTGATGGTCTTGCCGATGCCGGGGATGAGCGGCAGCAGAAGGAAGACGAGGGCGGCGAAGCCCGAGACATAGGTGTAGCGGCGCAGCCAGCGGTGGTCGCGGACAATGAAGATCACGGCGATGGCCAGACCCACGCCGAGTGTCATCCACACCAGCTGGGTCATCGCCGAACCGAGGTATTCGTCGCGGCCGAGGTCGACGCGGTAGATCATGGCCAGGCCGAGGCCGTTGAGCAGCACCGCGATCGGCACGAGCACGGGATCGGCGTATTTCGCCTTGATCCACACAATGATGTGGAGGATGACGCCGAGGGCCGCCAGCCATGCGGCATAGCCGTAGACATTGGCCGGGATGGTGTCTTCGACGCCGAGACCGACCAGGGCGTAGGCGGTGGTGGCGACGGCAATAGCCAGGATCAGGAGACCGAGCTCGGCCAACCGGTAGGTTCTGGGGCGCGCGGTCTGCGAGGGAGCCTGGTTCATCACTGCGACTCCCGGGTGATGGCATCACTGGGGTCGGCAGACTTCGAATCCGGAGGTGAGGGAGCCGGGTCGCTCGGACTCGTCGAGTCCTCGACATCGCCGGACATGCCGGAGGAGCGATCGGATTCCTTGCGCAGATTGTCGATGATGCGATCGGCCTCATCGCGTGACCCGGCGGGAATCGATCCGCGCAGACGGTCCTGGGAGTAGCTGTTGAGGCTGCCGACCTCGATGTCCGTGGTGTCGACGAGGCGGCTGAGTTCGATGGGCCCGAGCGTCGTGTCGAGACCGCGGTAGAGGGAGACCTTGCCGTCGTCGTCGGCGACATAGTACTGGTGGCTGACGTAGTTAAAGGCGAAGAATCCGCCGACGGCCAGCGCGACGATCACGATGGCGGTGATGATCCATCCGAGGTAGGACCTTTTCTCGACCTCATCGTCGAGGTCGGCCTCCTCGTCTGCCGCGGTGTTCGTCTGCAGCTGCTGAGTGGTTCCGTCCCGTGCTTCGACGTCCTCGCCGTCCACGGTCTGGATCGGGGCGGTGTCGGCGGACACGTCGTCCTCGGCGAAGGTCGCATGGGCTTCGGTGTCCACGGCCGCCTCGGCGTCGGGGTTCGCACCGATCGCGGCGTAGCGGGGGTTGAGGTGGACGGAGCCGACGGACACGCCTTCGGTGGTCTCGACCTCGCCTTCGAGAACGTCGCCGACGACGACGGTGACATTGTCGGCTCCGCCGCCGGCCAGGGCCAGGTCGATGAGCTGACGGCAGGCCTCGTCGGGGTCGGCCACCTCTTTGAGCACGCGGGTGATGTCGTCGATATCGGCGAATCCGGTCAGACCGTCCGAGCACAGCATCCAACGGTCGCCGACCTGGGCCTCACGCAGGGACAGATCGAGGTCTGGGGAGGCCCCGACGTCGCCGAGGACCTTCATCACGACCGAGCGCTGCGGGTGGGTCTCGGCCTCCTCAGCGGTGATCCGGCCCTCATCCACGAGCATCTGCACGAACGTGTGGTCGTGGGTGATCGGCTGGAGTCTGTCGTCGCGGAGCACATAGCCGCGGGAGTCGCCGATATGGGCGAGAGCGAAGCGATTGCCGGGGGCGCGCAGCACGGCCGTGACGGTGGTGCCCATCCCGGCGAGTTCGGGCTGTTCGCCGACGCCGCGGCAGATGCGGTCATTGGCCTCGAGGATCGAGGTCCGCAGGATTTCGAGGGCGTCCTCGCCTCCGGGCTCGTGATCGAGTTCGGCCAAGCGGGACACGGTGATCGCCGAGGCGACGTCTCCGCCGGCGTGACCGCCCATTCCGTCGGCGATGAGCAGGAAATTGGGTCCCGCGTAGCCGGAGTCCTGGTTGTTCTTACGAACCAGCCCGGTATGAGACCGGGCTGCCGAACGGAGAGTGATGGTACCGCCGGTCGTCACGATTGGGTCTCCAGGGTCGTATGTCCGATGGTGATCCGGGTGCCGATGGCCAACTGGATGGGCCCGGTCATGCGCGAGCCGTCGACGATGGTGCCGTTCGTCGACCCGAGGTCTTCGAGCATCCAGGCTCCGTTCTTCGCCGAGATCCGCGCATGATGGCTGGAAGCGAAGTCGTCATTGATGATGATCGTGTTGTCGGGGGCTCGGCCGAAGGTCACTGGCGCTCCCGAGAGCATCAGCGTCTGCCCGGCCAAGGGGCCGTCGGTGATGCGGATGGTGCCCGGATGGGCGTGGGCGACCGGGGCGGCCGCCGGACGAGGTGCGGGAGCCGGACGCGACGGTGGCGGCGGGGCGGACTTGGAGCCGCCTCGGCGAGCTTTCTTTCCGGCGCGGGCCTTCCGGGGGCCGAAGATGTCGCGGCGGAGGACTCCGGCGACTCCGAGGACGAAGAGCCAGAGGATGACGAAGAATGCCAACCGGAAGACGGTGACGGTGAATTCGCTCACTGGGCATCCCGCTCGTTGTAGTGGACCTCGGCCTCTCCGGCGAGGAGGACATCGCCGTCGGACAGGGTCGCCGATGTCAATTTGCGTCCGTGCAGAAGCGTGCCGTTCGTCGAACCGAGGTCATTGGCCACGGCACGGTCGCCCTCGACGACGATCTCGAAGTGACGTCGTGAGACGCCGGGATCGTCGATGACGATGTCCGAGCTCGACGAGGATCGGCCGAAGGTGTTCGTGCCCTGGCGCAGCATCTGCGTGCGACCGTCGATGGTGACGCTGGCTTCGATGGAGCGCGCGGGAGCCGGTGCGGGTGCGGGTCGGGCGGCAGGGTTCGGTCGCGAGGTCGCGGCGGGGGTCGGAGCCGAACGGGCAGGTTCGGGGGTGCGGCGCGGTGTCGCGGGTCGGGAACCGGAGTTCGGGGACTCGCCGACGATCGGATTCGCCCGCGAGATCGGGTCGTAGCCGCCGCGGTTGGCCGGTTGAGCGGCGGGGGAACCGTCGGGACGCTGGGTCGAGGACACGACGCGGTACATTCCCGTGTCGAGATCGTCGGCGAGAGCGAATTCGACGGAGACGGGACCGACGAAGCTGTAGGCCTGTTCGACGGCGTGGTCGCCGACGACTTGGCGCAGATCGGAGCGCAGTTCGGACTCGAGTCCGGAGAGTCGGTCGTGGTCGGTCTGCGAGAGCTCGATGACGTAGTGGTTGGCCGTCAGGGTGCGACCGCGGGAGACCACGGCGGCTTTGTTGTCGGCCTCACGGCGCAGGGCTCCGGCGAGCTCGACGGGTTCTACCTGGGATCTGAAAGCCTTGGCGAAGGCGCCGTTGACGACGTTCTCCAGCCCCTTCTCGAAGCGATCGAGTAACCCCATGGCACCTCCTCATCAGGTGTTGCCGTTGCCGGACGAACTCTTCGCCTAGCGTCTTTGAGTGCTCTGACCAGGTGGTCCTGATCACGTGCACTCTGGGCACATCAACACCCAATCCTAACGCGGTGTGGCTCTCAACTCACGTCACGCGTGTTCGCGGGGCGAAGCTGTGCCGGGATTCCCTGCGTGCGTCCAGGGAAGATCGAGGCAGTGCACGCGGTGCAGGTGGGCCCGTGCGCGGGGCGAGCGTGCGTGGCTGCGCGGGGTGAGCGCGGGGCGAGCGTGTGGGGCCGTGTGCGGCGAGGGCGGGCGCTGGGAAGGGCGAGGACGTGGGGCTGCGAGGGGCGAGGGCGTATGGCTGCAAAGGGCGAAGATCAGTGGCCACGTGGAATGCGCGATGAGTGACCGTGCGGAATGGACGTGGTCCGCGCGGGCGACACAGCGTGAGTGACCGCGCGGGGCGAAAATGTGAAGGTGGACACGTTTGCCTCGATTCGGCTTCCTCGGTTTTCAGTTTCGCCGCCTCCGATGCTAGAGTTTTACCTTGTTCGCGCGAGTGGCGGAATTGGTAGACGCGCTGGCTTCAGGTGCCAGTGGCCGCAAGGTCGTGGGGGTTCAAGTCCCCCCTCGCGCACAGCGAACGAGAAGCCCCTCACCGGGTCCCGTCAGGGTCAAGGTGAGGGGCTTCTTCGTGCCTGCGGTCGGTTGAAAACTCGCGAAAGGCCCAGTTTGAGTTGAGCAGCCCAGTTTCAAACATGGGCTGTTCGCCCCAAACTGGGCCGAACGCAGTGCGTGAAGTGTCGGGTGAGCCGCCTAGGCGCGCTCGTAGAGGCGGGCGCGGCCCTTGATTCCGGCGAAGCGGAACGGTCCCGCGGTCACCTTCGGGGTCGTGACGTCCTCGGCGCTGGAGAGCTCGGCGGCGTGGAGCGCGCGGTACGCGTCGATGGACAGCGGAACCCGGGCGTCGAGGGCCTCGGTGACGGTTAGTCGGTGCGAATGCTGTGCGTAGCCGGGGACGACGCGGGCGGTGAAGAACTCGCCGACGCTGCCCGACCCATAGCTGAACAGTCCGATGCGCTTGCCGGCAAGATCCTCATCGTGATCGAGCAGTGAGCACAGTCCGGCATAGAGCGAAGCGGTGTAGGAGTTGCCGAGGCGCCGGTTGTACAGAGTGCTCGTGGCCAGCCCCGTATCGCGCGGGCCGGTGGCGACGGAGCTGTCGGCAGAGCCGGTAGTGGCCGAGTCTGTGGCGGCGGCCGAGTGGGCGGCAGCCGGGCCGGGACTGACAGCAGCGGCGCCCGCACCAGAGGCACCCGGGACGATCTCCGTGTCGAGATCCTCACCGGTGAGTCCGGCGAGATGGACCTGTGCCTTCTTCGCCATCTTCGTGAACGGCTGGTGGTAGAGCACACGGTCGATCTCGGCCATGGCCGGTCCGCCCTGCGCGGCCAGATCGGTCCACGCTCCGGTGAGCGCATCGAGGTACGCGGTGACCGACAGGGCCCCGTCGACGATCGCGGTCGTCGAATCGTTCGGGCGCCAGAAGTCATCGACATCGGCCGAGTTCAGGCCCGAGACCGGTTCGATCTCGAGCAGCTTCGGATCCGCCGAGACGAGCATCGCCACGGCACCGGCACCCTGGGTCGGTTCACCCGGAGAATCGAGGGCATAGCGGGCCACATCCGAGGCGATGACGAGCACGCGCTGACCCGGTGACCGGGTGACGATGCCGACGGCCGCCTGCAGGGCGGCGGTCGCCGAATAGCACGCTTCCTTGACCTCGACGACGCGCATCTGCGACGGCAGGTCGAGCAGCGAGTGCACGGCCATGCCGGCGGCCTTCGACTGGTCGATTCCCGATTCGGTGGCGAAGAGCATCGTCCGGATGCCCTCCGTCCCGCACCGCTGAATGATGGACGCGGCGGCCGCGGCGGCCATGGTTACGACATCCTCATCGGGTGCCGGGAAGCTGAACTCGTCCTGGCCGAGGCCGAGGTGGAACTTGTTCGGATCGGTGCCGTTCGCCTCGGCGAAGTCATCGAGCCTGACGACATGATGGCTCGTGGCCAGTTCGATGTCGTCGATGCCGATCGGTACAGTGCCCGCAGCAGTGTGTGATGTCATGCGGCCTCGCCGTCCTCTCGCTGAGTCTCGGCAGCGCGCTGCTCATCAGCCTTGCGTTCCATCTGACGGTGAGTGTCCATCAGCTCACCGGGGTTCGTCTGAGCGGCGAGCAGCGAGAGCTCCCCGCAGAGCACCGTCGCGGCCATGAGTGCGGCCAGACGACGCGAATTCGCTCCCGGCTCACGATCCTCCCGGCAGCCCAGCCGTTCCAGCGCCTCATCGACATGCGGCAGATCCTTGCCGTTGCCCACGGTGCCGACGATGAGGTGCGGCAGCGTCGTCGAGAAGTACAGGCCCTCGGGGCGGTTCTCCGCATAGGTGATGCCCTGCGAACCTTCGACGATGTTCGCCGCATCCTGACCGGTGGCCAGGTAGAAGGCGAGCAGCATGTTCGCATAGTGCGCGTTCGCCGAACGCAGGGCTCCCGCGATCGTCGATCCGACGAGGTTCTTGCGCACGACGAGTTCGACCATCTTCTCAGCGCTCGTGCGCAGGCGACGATCGACGACCTCGTGGGGCAGGACGATCTCGGCGACGACATTGCGTCCGCGTCCGAGGATCCCGTTGACCGCGGTGGCCTTCTTGTCCGAGCAGTAGTTGCCGGACACCGAGCCGTAGTCGAGGCCCAGCTGCCAGGACAGAATGGTGTCCATGAGCGAATCCGAAGCCTGGGTGACCATATTGTGGCCCGAGGCGTCGTTGGTGCGGAAGGCGAAGCGGACGAAGAGCAGGTTCCCGACGATCTCGGGGTGGATCTCGATGAGCCGGCAGTGGCCGGACCCGGCTTCGACGACGGCTTCGAGTTCGCGGGTGCGGTGACGGATGGCCTGCGCGGCGGCTGAAGCGCCGATCGCTGATTCGGCCACGAACAGCACGGATCGGGTCATCCGCTCATCGACGATGACGGTGCGGATCCCACCCTCGATCTCACGGGAGATCGATGCCCCGCGGCCGACGGAGGGCCACAGCGGGGTCTCGTACGTTGCCAGGGGCACAGCCACCTCGGTGTGGGTGCCACTCGGCGCCAGCGCTTCGCCGCTGACCCGCAGGGGACCGACCCACGTGGTGGGGATCCCGGTGATCGTGGTCTGCTGATTCACAGCTGATTCCTCCTCGAAAGGACGTCGGATCGGTGCGAGAGCGCGGTGACGTCGATTCCGCGCAGGCGGGCGAACTCGCCGAGGCGGCCCCGCGTGAGCAGGTCCGTGGCCGTGAGGTCCGTGGACCGCTGCGCCCCGAGCAGGGCGAACAGAGCCGAGGTCTGAGTCTGCCAGGTGCGCACGAGATCGACGAGCCCGTCCGGACCGTGGTCGAGCACGGTCTGCAGGAACGTGCCGGCGACGCCGACGGCCCGAGCACCGCAGGCCAGTGCTTTCACGACATCATAGGGGTTGCGCACGCCGCCGGAGGCCAGGAGCACGCGGTTCGAGACGCCGTCGTCCATCGTCGTCTCCGTCGTCCACTCGGGTGGGGCGTCGAGCAGGCAGGCCAGGGCGGACTGGCCGAAGCCGGTGAGCATGGAGAAGTCATCGGCCGGTGAGCGATCGTTCTCGATGCGCAGGAAGTCCGTGCCTCCGGCGCCGGAGACATCGGCGTACTGGACTCCGATATCGGCGAGCAGGGTGAGCGTCCGGCGGCTGAGTCCGAATCCGACCTCCTTGACGACGACGGGCACGGGGCAGGCGGCGACGATGTCCTCGAGTCCGGACAGCCAGGTGGAGAAGTCGCGGGTGCCTTCGGGCATCGCGGTCTCCTGCACCGGGTTGATGTGCAGCTGGAGGGCATCGGCGTTCAGCAGCTCGACGGCCCGTCGGGCATCATCGGCGCTGCGACCGGCACCGAGGTTGCCCATGACGAAGCCGTCCGGGTTCTCCTCGCGGATGACGGTGAAGCCCTTCGCTGCCTCGGCGTCGTCGAGGGCCACGCTCATCGATCCGCAGGCCATGGGCAGACCGGTCTCGGCGGCGGCGATGGCCAGGTCCCGGTTGATCTTCGCTGTGGTCTCCGTGCCGCCGGTCATGCCGTTGACGTAGAAGGGCGTCGGCCAGGTCCACTCGCCCAGTTCGACGCTGAGGTCGACAAGTTCGGGGTTCGTGCCCGAGAGCGCATGGTGGACGAATTCGAGGTCGTCGAAGTCGGTGCGGCGGGGGCCTTCCGTCTGCTGTGCCGAGGCGAGGCGCACGTGGTCGTCCTTGCGGGAGGCCCGTGAGGCCTTGGTCTCCGGTGTCTCAACTGATGCCGGGGTCTCAGAACTCATCGATCTCGCCTTCCTCTCGGTGGGCACCGAGGTCCAGGGGTCGGATTCCGGCGGCTTCCCAGCCGCTGAGAATGGTCTGTGCTTCGGTGTGGGGGTGAGCGAGGGCGATTCCGCAGTCACCGCCGCCGGCTCCCGAGGGCTTCGCTGCGGCTCCGTGGGTTTCGGCGATCTCGCACAGGTCGTGCAGAGCTTCGGTTTCGATGAGGCTGCCCGTCGAGTCGCTCAGTCGCCGCAGCAGGGCGCGCACGGAGCGGATCGTGGTCAGGCTCGCCTCGGCATCGTCGGCGTCGAAGGCCGCCACGAGATCGTCGACGAGCGTGTGCGACTCGGCGGCGAAGGACACGAGCGGGCGCGCTTTCTGCGCTGCCGGGGACGATTCGGAGGAGGTTTCGTCCGCCCGCTCACGCGGGGAGTGGACGCGTGTGACGAGATGTTCGGTCGACGCCGGTGATCCGGTCCAGCCGACGAGGAGGTCGAGCGAGCTCGGTGGGGTGACCCGCCTGGCCGAGCAGCCGGCCCATTCCGGGCAGCTCATGGCGGAGACGACCCCGTGGGCCTCGCGGTGAGCGTGCAGGGCGGCACGGTCGGGGGAGGAGTAGCGGATCCAGCCGCCGAAGGTGCTCGCGGCAAGATCGCCGCCCGAGGCCTTCGTGGAGATCGCGATGGTCGCCAGGACGGCGAGTTTGAAGCGTTCGGTCAGGGTCAGCCCGAGGCGATAGAACTCATCGAGCGCGGCGATCGTCGCCACCGTCACCGCCGCTGAGGAGCCGAGACCGAACTTCCGGCCGTCCGAGTCATTGAGCTCGCTGGAGATCTCGAGATCGAAGTAGCGGGGGCTGGCGCCCCGGCCGGAGCGCAGCTCTTCGACGGTGGAGATCGCCGAGAGCACATAGTCGAAGGGGCGCTCGTCGACGATGATGTGCTCACCGTCGTCTTCGCGCCGCCACACGACGGGAGCCTGACCGTATTCGCTCGAATGGATGCGGCCGGCGCCTTCGCTCTCGGTCAGCCGGACGGTGATGCACCGGTCGACGGCGATGAGCACGGCGGGCTGTCCGGGTTCGACGACGGCGTACTCGCCGGCGATGAACAGCTTGCCGGGCGCCCGGGTCTCGATCATGCCCGGCTGCCCTCACCCGCAGCCGGGTTCACTGCGTCTGCGGGCGGGACTGCGTCGGCGGCGGTGAGCAGGTGGGCTCCCGGTCCCGGTCCGACGATGCGGACGTCGCCGAAGCCGGAGAGCTTCTCGGCGAGTGCCTCGGCGTCATGGGGGCGGACGATGACGGCG
Organism: Brevibacterium sediminis; assembly: GCF_024895295.1. Classification (NCBI taxonomy): domain Bacteria; kingdom Bacillati; phylum Actinomycetota; class Actinomycetes; order Micrococcales; family Brevibacteriaceae; genus Brevibacterium; species Brevibacterium sediminis. Next base: position 248,048 of record NZ_JAHQRN010000005.1, read on the forward strand.
ACGTTCGGGCCGGCATCGGCGGTCGAATAGGCTTCGATCCCCGACTCGCGGGCTTCGGCCACGGCGTCGAAGATCGCGTGGCTGGTCGGATTGAGGAACCGGATCGGCGGCACGGTGGACTGGATGAGGCCGTGCATGCGCAGGGCGTGTGATTCGGTGATCTCGCCGATGCGGGTGAAGTCCCCGGCCGCGCACGCGGCGACCATCTGCTCGAGGTAGTCCTCGGTCGAGGACACCCAGCCGGAGTAGAAGGGAGAGGTGGCGGCGGTCAGGCGCATCGCCTCGCGGGAGGACACGGCCTTCCTAGCCCGGTTGACGGTGACGATGATCATCCGCATATCCGGGGCGGGAACGGTCTCGGCGAAGGAAGCGGCGTCGTCGCCGGCGTGCCAGACGGCGATGCCGTCGGGAATCGAGCGGCACGCCGACCCCGAACCGCGGCGGGCCAGCCGGCTGAGATCGCGGGGTGCGAGGTCGAGGTCGAAGGCCGCGGCGGCGGCCGTCGCCAGAGCTGCGAAGCCCGACGCCGAGGAGGCCAGTCCGGCACCCGTGGGCACGGAGTTGCGGGACCGGACGAGGACCCGATCATCGCGTCCGGCCAGGTCACGGACATGGTCGAGGAAGGTGGAGATGCGGTCGGTCTGACCGGCATCGGCGAGTGCGCCGTCGAGTTCGAGGACATCGGTCTCGGCGTCCGGGGCGGGCACCACGGTGGTCGTGGTCTCGAAGTGATCGAGGGTCAGCGACAGACTGCCCGCAGCGGGCAGGATGAGCTCCTCATCGGCCTTGCCCCAGTACTTGACCAGGGCGATGTTCGGGTAGGCCCGCGCCGTCGTCGTTCTCATGTCGGTCTGACCTCCGTCGTCCAGGTGCGGGGTGCTCCCGCCTTGCGCAGGGCCTCGGCGAGCTCTTCGGCCGAATCATCGTCATCGGCCAGGGCCAGCACGCAGCCGCCGAGTCCGCCGCCGGTGAGTTTGGCACCCCGGGCTCCGGCCGCCGTGGCGGCATCCACGAGGGAATCGAGAGTCGGGGTCGACACACCGAGGCTGCCGAGCAGTCCATGGGCTTCGTTCATCAGCGTGCCGATCGCCCCACGATCACCGGAGCGGATGTTGTCGACGGCGGAGTCGGTGATTTCGGCGAGACGGTCGATCATCCCCCCGATGCGCACAGGATCGGCGTCACGGCGGGCACGGACTCCTCCGACCGCCTCGGCGGTGGACCCGTGATGACCGGAGTCCGCGAGGACGAAGACGAGGCGCTGACCGACGTCGATGGTCTGGGCGCACCCGGTCTGGAAGCGGATGGGGGCGGGTTTGGCCACGGCCCAGGCGTCGATTCCGCTGGGTCGGCCATGGGCGACGGTCTCGGCCGCCTGCACGATCTCGTGGAGGGTGTTCTCGTCGAAGACCGTCGCATGCAGGTTCGCGACCGCGCGGGCCACGGAGGTGGCCACGGCTGCACTCGAACCCAAGCCCCGGCTGTGGGGGATCGCCGAACGGATGAGCAGCTCCACCTCGGCGTCGGGATTTCCCACGGCCTTCAGCGCGGCGTTGAGACCGGCGACGACGGGGCCCATCGGCTCCGGAGCGGTCTGCGCATTTCCGGAGAACAGCTGGCTCTCGATCCGGGTCTCCTGGTGCGGGGACCGGCGGATGTCGGTCTGGACTCCGAGCCCGTGCAATGGCACTGCGACGGCCGGAGAGCCGTAGACAACCGCGTGTTCGCCGAACAGGATCGCCTTTGCGTGGGCGAAGCCCTGGGATGTGCCCTGGGCGGGTTCGGTCTGAGAGGAATTGTGCATGCAGGATGGTTTCGGAGTCTGTGGATTGATTTCACCATCATATGCCGTACCCCCGCCCATCCCGAAGACGAGGTGACGTCCGTCTCAGGTGGGTCCTGCCGAGAGGTACTCGCGTTCGGCCGGGTCGGTGGTCAGGTCGAGCGCCCGCCGGCGGGCGGTGGCCGCCTCGTCTGTGCGGCCGAGGCGGGTGAGCAGATGAGCCCGCAGCACCCAGGCAGGTTGGAAGGCGGAGACGCGCTTATCGTCTTGGCCGTCCGGGTCGGAGCCCAGCGCGTCGAGTGCGGCCAGTCCCGCCTCGGGCCCCTCGATTTCGGCGAGGATGGCCGCCCGGGAGACCGCACCGCCGAGGCTCGGGGCTACCTGCGCGAGGTCGTCGTGGAGGCGCAGCAGCATCGGCCAATCCGTGGATCCGGTGCGGATTCCGGCCATATGGAGGAGTTGGATGGCCGCCTCGAGTCCGAATCGGCCGACGTGGCCGCAGCGGTGGACCTCGACGAGGTGGCGCTCGCCCGCCTCCGTGAGAGTTCCGTCCCAGCGGTCCGGGTCCTGGTCGGACAGGGGCACGAATCGTCCGTCGCCGCTGCGACGAGCGGGGAACCGGGCGGCGGAGAGGTGGATGAGGGCTGCCAGTCCGTGGGATTCGCCGTCACCGGAGCAGAGTTCGGCCACGAGGCGGGACAGGTACAGGGCCTCGCCGATCATGCCCTCCCGTGGCTGAGCGGCCGCCTGAGCCCATTCGATGGCGAAGGCCTCGTAGATCGCCTCAAACACATCGGGCAGGCGGGACTCGAGGTCGAGGCGGTCGGGACTGCCGAAGGCGACGCCGAGACCGGCAACGCGCTTCTTCGCCCTGGTCAGACGGGCAGAGACGGTGGCGGCGGACAGGGCCATGGCCGCCGCGATCTGTTTTGCCGTCATCCCCATCACCGCCGAGAGCATGAGCAGCGGCCGGGCGGGAGGATCGATGTCCGGGTGGGCGCAGGCGGCGAGGAGTTCGAGCCGGCGGTCGGGCAGGGCGGCAGGGTCGTGATGGGCAGGGTCGGTGCCGGCGTCGATGCGGTCGATCGTCTCCTCGTCGAGGGCTGTCGAGGTCCGTGCCGCCGCCGATCTCCACACGTCTCGCCGGGCGTTGAGAGCCACCCGGTAGAGCCAGCCCTCGGGATTCCCGGGCGGACCGTGGGCCCGCCACGCGGTCACGGCACGTTCGAGGGCGGTGGACAGCGCATCCTCGGCGCCGGAGATATCACCGTCGGCGGCCGCGATGAGCGCGATGATCCTGCCCCAGCCGTCCTGGGACAGGATCATCGCGCGCTCGGCAGGATCGGCAGACTCGATCATCGGCGAGCGATCAGGAGGAGCCGCCCGGGCGGGACGGGCAGTCGCCGGGTCGGGTCGGCTCGTCACCCGGTCGGGTCCAGGCGCCGTCGACGAACGAAGTCGCCGCGGGTCGGACCTCGATGGTGCCGTAGCTCGTGCCGGGGAACTTCTCGGCCCAGGCCAGGGCCGCCTCGATGTCGGGAACGTCGATGACGACGATCCCGGCCAGGGCCTCCTTCGCCGCGGCGAAGGGCCCATCCTCGATGACGACTTCTCCGGTCCTGCGGGTCACGGTCTTCGTCTCGGAGTGGGGTGCGAGCATCTCCCAGGCGACGACGACCCCGGCCGAGGTCAGCGCCTGGCCGAAGTCGTCCATGAGGCGCATCATCTCCTGGAAGTCCTCTTCGGTGGGGGCAGGGCCGTCGGCTCCGGGCTCGGGTGCGTGGAAGATCAGTGAATAGCGCATGGTTCGCTCCGTTCTGTGTGCGGCGGCCGGATTTCGGCCGCTCACAGAGAAGACGATCGAATCGACGCCGATTCGACAGCTGTGCAGAATTCTTCCACGAATCCCCTCCGCCGAGGCGGTCCCGACCCAGCCGAACCCTCAGACGAGTCCGGTGTAGACCGATCCCGGGTTGAAGATGTTGTCCGGATCGAGGGCCTGTTTGATCCGGTGGTTGAGCTCCATGACGTCCTCGCCGAGGTAGGGCGCGAGCCACGGCGCCTTGAGTCGGCCGACGCCGTGCTCACCGGTGATCGTCCCGCCCAGCCCCGTGGCCAGATCCATGACCTCGCCGTAGGCGATCTGCGCGCGCTTCTGCTGTTCCTCATCCTTGGGATCGAGGACGAGCAGCGGATGCGTGTTGCCGTCGCCGGCGTGCGCGATGACGGCGATTGTCACCTTGCGTTCGGCCGCGATCTTCTCGATGCCGAGGACCAGGTCGCCGAGCTTCGGCAGCGGAACCCCGACGTCCTCGAGCAGCAGAGCACCCTTCTTCTCCACGGCCGGGATCGCGATCCGGCGGGCCGTGACGAAGGCTTCGCCCTCGTCGGGGTCGGCAGTGAGATAGCACTCTGAGGCAGAGTTGCTGTTGCAGATCTCCTCGATGATCTTCGCCTGCACAGTGCAGTGCTCGCCGGGTTCGTCGGACTGGATGACGAGCATGCCTTCGGCCTCACGGTCGAGCCCCATCTTCAGCTCATCCTCGACGGCGTTGATCGAGGGCTTGTCCATGAACTCGAGCATCGAGGGTCGCATGGCCTTCGCGATCTCGAGCACGGCGTTCGTGGCATCGGCGAGCCTCGGGAACATCGCGACGACAGTCGTCGGGGGCAACTGGGCGGGAATGAGCCGCAGGGTCACCTCGGTGATCACGCCCAAGGTCCCCTCGGAACCGACGAAGAGCTTCGTCAGCGGCAGACCCGCGACGTCCTTGAGCCTCGGGCCGCCGAGTTTGACCGCCCGTCCATCGGCGAGGACGACGGTCATGCCGAGGACATAGTCCGTTGTCACACCGTATTTCACGCAGCACAGGCCGCCGGCGTTCGTGGCGATGTTGCCGCCGATGGAGCAGAACTCGAAGGACGAGGGGTCCGGCGGGTACCACAGGCCGTGTTCGGCCGCGGCGGCCTTGACCTCGGCATTGAAGGCGCCCGGCTGGACCGTGGCCATGCGGGTGACGGGATCGATGCTGATCTCGCGCATCTTGTCCAGGGACAGCACGATTCCGCCGGCGATCGCGGAGCTGCCGCCCGATAGGCCGGATCCGGCGCCGCGGGGCACGATCGGGACCTTCGCCTCGGCGGCGATGCGCACCACCGTCTGCACCTCCTCGGTGGTTCTCACCCGGACCACGGCGGCAGGCACCCCGGCATCGGGGTCGTTCGCACGGTCCCAGCGGTAGGCGTCCATCGAATCGGGATCGGTGATGACGGCTTCGGCCGGCAGAGCGGAGGTGAGGGAGGAGACAACGTCCATGTTGTGTGTCTGACCTTTCGAGCGGAGTTCGGCACCCGGAGTTCGCTCTCGACGTTACCAGGATCACGTTCGCCGCAGGCGGCCAGGGCCAGGGTGCGGACAGGCGAGCGGGAGATCGTCCGAGCGACCGTCCGAGCGGGCCCGCGGCGTAGGCTGGATCCATGACCTCCGCCCCCGCTCAGCGGCCTGCCGCCTGCGTGCTCGGAGCCGTGCCCGGAACCGGGTTCGAGGGGCAGCGGATCGGGATCGTCGACCTCGACAGCGCAGGTCAGGAGATCGGTCGGATCGACCTCGCCGAGGCGGCCCTGCCCGATTTCGTCCGTGACCGTGAGGACGGGGCCGGGGGAGATCCGAGCGAACCGGGCGGAGCCCGCCCTCGCTGGGTCCTCAGCGACACCGCGAAATGGTGCCCCCCGCTGCTCGCGGCCGGGGTGAGCCTCGAGCGCTGCCATGATCTGCGTCTGGCTCATGCGATCCTCGCCCGCTCCGAACTCGTCACCGCACCGGAGGCGGTGCGCGCCGCCTCCGAATGGGACGCCGCGCCCGCCGACGCCGCCGCACCCGAACAGGCGGCCGCTCTCTTCGACGTCGATGCCGGGCGCGGATTCATCCCACAGGTTCCGCACGATCTCGAGGCGGCCCTGGCCGAATATGCCCGTCAGACCGCGGCGATCGAGACCGCAGGCGATCCGGGCCGACTGCGGCTGCTGCTGGCCGCCGAATCGGCGGGAGGACTCGTCGCCGCAGAGATGCGCGCGGCAGGCGTGCCCTGGGACGAAGCCGAACATGATCGGATACTGACCGAACTGCTCGGTCCCCGGCCGATCCGCGACGGGAAGCCTCAGAAGATGCTGGCCAAGGCCGAGGAGGTCCGCGCGGCCCTTGAGGATCCGCGGGTCAACCTCGATTCGCCGAACCGGCTGCTCGCGTCGCTGCGCAATGCCGGCATCAACGTCGCCTCGACCTCGAAATGGGAGCTGCAGACGAGCGAACATCCGGCGATCGCGCCCCTGCTCGAGTACAAGAAGATGGCGCGGCTGCTGAGTGCCAACGGGTGGCATTGGCTCGACGAATGGGTTGATGACGGACGGTACCGACCCGTGTACGTGCCCGGCGGGGTCGTCACCGGCAGGTGGGCGGCCAGCGGGGGAGGGGCCCTGCAGATCCCGCGGCAGCTGCGTCCGGCCCTGCGTGCCGACGAGGGATGGCGGCTCGTCTCCGCCGATGTCGCCCAGCTCGAACCCCGGGCGCTCGCCGCCATGTCCGGAGACCGGGCGATGGCCGCGGCCGGATTCGGCCGCGATCTCTACTCCGGGCTCGTCGACGCCGGCGTCGTGGCCACCCGGCAGGAGGCGAAGATCGCGGTGCTCGGGGCGATGTACGGATCGACGACCGGGGAGGCCGGAGCCCTGGTGCCGCGTCTGCGGCAGAATTTCCCCGCCGCCATGCACCTCGTCGATTCCGCCGCCGAGGCGGGCCGACAGGGAGGAGTCGTGTCCACCTGGTTGGGTCGGACCTCCCCGCCGCCCGGCGAGGAGTGGCAGAGACTGCAGAGGGCCGCGAACCGCTTCGATGCCACCGGTGCCGATGAACAGCGGGCCCGGCGGGCCGCCGGTGACCAGGGACGGTTCACCCGCAATTTCGTCGTTCAGGGCACAGCGGCCGAATGGGCGCTGGCCTGGCTGGCCGACCTGCGGCTGCGCCTGGCGCGGCTGCCGGAGATCGAGGCGACATCAGAGGCGACCGCCTCGGGGCCGGTGTTCTCCCGCCGTGCTCACCTCGTGTTCTTCCTCCACGATGAGGTCATCGTCCATGCCCCGACCGAGCAGGCCGAGGAGGCGGCGGAGGCGATCAGGGCGGCGGCCGCCTCGGCGGGTCGACTGCTGTTCGGAGATGCCCCCGTCGATTTCCCTCTCGATCTGAGCATCGGTGAGCGCGCGATCAAGGACTGAGCCGTTCGATGGGCCCGAATGAAGGACTGAGCGGGACCATGGCGCCGAACGAGGGACTGAGCGGATTTACGAAGAATAAGTCCATGTGCATGGAATAGACTGCGAGCCGCAAGCGCTGGACGATGTGGCCCAGCAACGGATACGCAAGTCCAAGGAGATCACATGAGCATCAGCGTCAAGGCACTGCAGAAGACCGGCCACGATCAGCCGTTCCGCGTGGCCACCATCGAACGCCGGGATCCCCGACCCGATGACGTCGTCATCGACATCAAAGCCGCGGGCATCTGCCACAGCGACATCCACACCATCCGCAACGAATGGGGCGAGGCGCACTTCCCGCTCACCGTCGGCCACGAGATCGCCGGCGTCGTCGAGGCCGTCGGCTCCGAAGTCACCGATTGGAAGGTCGGCGACCGCGTGGGCGTGGGCTGCATGGTGAACTCGTGCGGCGAGTGCGAGGAATGCCGGGCCGGTCAGGAGCAGAACTGCCTGAACGGCAACGTCGGAACGTACAACGTCGAAGACGTCGACGGCACGATCACCCAGGGCGGATACGCACAGAAGGTCGTCGTCAACGAACGCTTCGTCTGCCGGATCCCCGATGCGCTCGACTTCGACGTCGCCGCCCCGCTGCTGTGCGCGGGCATCACCACCTATGCACCGCTCAACCGCTGGGGCGCCGGTGAGAAGAAGAACGGCGCTCCCAAGCAGGTCGCCGTGCTCGGACTCGGCGGACTCGGCCACATGGGTGTGCAGATCGCCGCGGCCATGGGCGCGCAAGTGACCGTCCTCTCGCGCACACTGAAGAAAGAAGCAGCGGCACTGGAACTCGGCGCGCAGCGGATGCTCGCCACCACCGACGAGAACTTCTTCTCCGACCATGCCGGCGAGTTTGACCTCATCCTCAACACGATCAGCGCCGATATCCCCGTCAACCGCTACCTGCGACTGCTGGGGCCGCGCGGGGTCATGGCCGTCGTCGGTCTGCCGCCGGAGAAGCAGGAGTTCTCCTTCGGTGCCGTCATCGGCGGGGCCAAGGCCATCGCCGGATCGAACATCGGCGGCATCGCCGAGACCCAGGAAATGCTCGACTTCTGCGCCGAACACGGCATCGCCGCGAAGATCGAGACGATCCCCGTCACCGAGGCGGACGCCGCCTACGACCGAGTCGTGGCCGGAGACGTGCAGTTCCGCGTCGTCATCGACACCGCGAGCTTCGATGACGTCGAGGCCGTCGCCTGATCCGCCTCGTCTGATCCGCCTCGTCCGAATCCCGGGCGTGAGACCGCAAGGGTCGAGGGATTCCCGCAATCGATGCGGGAATCCCTCGACCCTCATGCTGCAGGCGGGCACAATGAGACCGGGTCGAGGAACAGGGGAACGATGACGGGTACGAGGCGACAGCTGCGGACGGTGCCGCTGGCGCTGCTCATCCTCTACACGGTCTTCATCGGCCTCGTCACGCTCACACCGAATCAGCTGGACACGGGCCCCGGGTCGTTCATCGCAGGACTGCTCGAGTTCCTCGCCTCCCACCGAGTGACCGCATGGATCAGCTTTGACATCCTCGAGAAGCTCGCGAACGTCGGAATGTTCATTCCCTTCGGCCTGCTTGTGGCCCTCCAGTGCGGCCGCAGCCGCTGGTGGGTCGGCTGGGTCGCGGGCATCGCCTTCACGTGCCTCATCGAGGGCACTCAGGCGACCCTGCTCTCACCTACGCGCTTCGCCACGATCAGCGATCTCGTCACGAACAGCCTCGGTGCGGGCATCGGGGCTGTGGTCGGACTCATCGTCATGAGGATCTGGCCGCCGAGGATGGACGTCGTTCCCGTCGACCATGAGGTTCGTTGACAGATCGTGAGGTCCGGTGAGAGCCGGGTCATATCCGCATCTGAGGATGTGCCCAGGATTCGGTCGTAAGTTGGGCGGTGATGACCGATCGTGATCAGCGCACAGTCGGTGCGCCGCTGGCTCTTCTCGTCCTCTACACACTCTTCATCGCCGCCATCACGCTGACCCCGCAGCAGATGGGCACCGGTCCGGACACTCTCATCGGGCACGCACTCGACCTCTTCGCCGCTCACCGGGAGACCGCCTGGCTGACCTATGAACGGGTCGAGAAGCTCGGCAATGTGGCGATGTTCATTCCCTTCGGATTCCTCGCGGCCCTGCACTTCGGGCGCCGACGCTGGTGGCTCGGATTCCTTTTCGGCGCGGGTTTCAGCGCCGCCATCGAGATCTTCCAAGGCACCGTGCTCACTCAGTCCCGCTTCGCCACGCTCAGCGATCTCGTCACGAACACTCTCGGCGCCGGCATCGGCGCGCTCCTCGGCCTGTGCTGCCTGGCCGCATGGCCGAAACGGTCGAGGAGGAGGGAATCGGACAAGGAGCTCGCGCCGGTGTAGGTCCGATCACATCGGTCCAGGCCTCGATCTCCCGGCCCTCAGCCGTCCTCGGCTTCTTCGAGGGCCGCGATGCACCGGCCGAGCGCCTCGGTGACCATCGTCCGAGTCTCATCATCGAGCGGCGAGACCATTCGAGCGGAGACCGCCTCGACGCGGGAGACGGCCTGATCGAGCACCTCAACGCCTGCCGAGGTGAGACGTGTGGGCAGGACTCGACCGGATTCGGCCGTGGCCGGCCTCGTGATCAGTCCCCGTTCCTGGAGGCCGCGCACCAGCGTATTCATCGTCTGCCGGGTGACGAAGGCGCCGCGCGCGAGCTCGGAATTCGACGCCCCCGGCCTCCGGCGCAGCTGCTCGAGGCAATTGTACTGCGGGGTGGTCAGCTCCAGCGGCCGCAGCGTCTCGTCCATTGTCGACCGCAGCTCCGACTGCAGATGCTTGAGCTGATAGCCGAGCAGCGACTCGAGTTCCACCGGCTCTTCGCAGGTTCCCGCATTGTGATCCTCTGACCCTTGACTCATGTAAGTATTCTGACATACATTTATCGATGTCAGGATACTGACATGTGACAAAGGCGGCTCTCCATGAAAGGGAGGGATGCCGAGAGAAGGGAACGAACATGAATGCATCGACGACCGATACAGTGAAAGCCGGCACCACGAGCACCGAGGAGACCGGCACCGTGAGCGGTCCGGACTTCATCGCCTTGCAGGTCCGAGACGTGGAAGCGGCCGCACAGTTCTACGAATCGCGGCTCGGCCTCACCCGTGCCCCGGCTGCCCCTCCCGGAGCGGTCGTCTTCACGACTTCGCCGATCCCCTTCGCCGTGCGCGAACCGCTGCCCGGCGTCGACCTCGACTCCGGCGACCGTCCGGGAAACGGGGTGGCACTGTGGCTGAGGTGCGATGATGCGCAGGCGCTGCATGATTCCCTCGCCGAGGCGGGGGTGGAGATCCTCCGGGCGCCCGCTCCCAGCCCCTTCGGGCTGACCTTCGCCTTCGCCGATCTCGACGGCTATGCGGTGACCCTGCACGACGCAGGGTGATCACTCGAACGAGTCGACGATCTTCTTGATCCGTCTGTTCCGGGTCTCCTCGGCCTTCGCCGAGGTCACCTGCCGCACATGTTCCTTGCGCTTCGACGGTGCGAGCGCATCGAAAGCCGCGCGGACACCGGCGGCGGCGAGCGCCTCGGCGAGGGAATCGGGAACAGGGGTCTCCCGGTTCGAGGTGTCGTGAGTCAGCGTCACCTCGTGGGTCTCACCGCCGGCGACGCCGATCTTCTCCCGGTGCTCCTTGGCGAGCGGGAGCAGGTACTTCCCACCCATCACCGCGGTCGTCGAGGGATAGGAATAGCCTTCGATCGTGACGATGACCGGGACCCGTTTGCCCACGCCGAAGTCGAGGACGATGTCCTCGGGAACTTCGATGCCGACATTGTTGCCGAGTTTCAGGAGTTCAGTGGTGAACGTGACCATGCGGCCTCCTCGGTGAGTGGATGGTCTTGACCGAGCGTAGGCCGATCAGTCCTCGTCGACAAGGTCGGGAGCGGTTTCGGCGGTCGAGAAGGTCGGCCACCAGCAGCGCACGCGCTTGGCGTAGTCGCGGTATTCGTCGCCGAAGCGCTCCAGGAGGTCGGTCTCCTCGTGGGGGCGGATGAGCCAGTTCCACAGCAGTGAGCCGATGAGCGCGTACACGACGACGAGCCACGAACCGATGAGCAGGCCCATCGCCATGCCCTGGACGACGCCGGCGATGGCCATCGGATTGCGGACGAAGGCGTAGGGGCCGCGGGCGACGAGGTGGTGGGCCATCTGCGAGGGCAGCGGGGTGCCGGAGCCGAAGTTCGCGATCGCGCGGGCCGACCAGACGCCGATGACGCTGGAGATGGCGAGCAGGGCGAAACCGACGACGACCAGGAGGATCGGGAACTTGTAGGCGAGGTTCCAGCGGTCTTCGAAGGCATTGATGATGACCGGGATGATGATGAGGAAGACGCCCCAGAACACGACGATCTGGATGGTGGTCCGCATCAGCAGGCGGGACCGGATGCGGGTATGCGAACTGTGGAACGCGAAGGGCCCGACCAGGAGCTTCTCGGACGGGATGCGGCCGACGATCATGAGCACACCGGCAAGGAGGCTGCCGAGTGCGGCGAGGATCATGAGGACGGCGCCGAGCCCCGCCTCGGTGGTGGCGGTTGCGTAGATGACCATGCCCAGCGCCACGAGCACGGTCCACCCGGTGGCGATCCACACCGCCCAGCGGAAGTTGAGCGCGGCCAGGGCAGAACCGATGACGAACAGCGGAATGTCGACGATCGCGATGAGCAGCGGGTCGATGCTGCCGAGAGTCGCGGTCGCCACCCCGGGAATCATCGCGGTGCCCAGCCACCATGCCGCTCCGGCGAGGGCCTGGAGGGCGAAGTACATGCGGCCGTGGAAGATGCGCAGTCGTTTCTTCGGTTTGTTCACTTCGGTGAGATGTCGATTCATGTGTGCACCGTCCCGCGGATGCAGATGGAAGTGTCTCCGCCGACCCAGATCTCGTCGTCCTCGGCGGTGATGGAGATGACTCCGGAGCGGCCGAGCGCGGTTCCCTGGGTCGCGGTATAGCTGTTCGGGGCCAGGTTCTCACCGATGAGCCATTGGGCGACGGAGGCGTTGAGGCTGCCGGTCACCGGATCCTCGGCGACGCCGACTCCCGGCACGAAGGCGCGGATCTCGTACTCGTGTTCTGCCCCGTCCGGGTGGGCGCCGAGGACGCCGAGCTTCGCATCGGGGATGGCCGAGAAGTCCGGGGTGAGCGCGAGAACCTGGTCGGCGCTGGACAGTCGCACGGCCGCCCAACCGGGGCCGTTGTCGGCCCACTGGTGGCCGAGGATCTCGGCACGATCGACGCCGAGGGCGACCGCGATCTGGTCGACGTAGGCATCGTCGAGCGGTCCCGAGCGCAGTCGATCGGGGGCGGCGAAGGCGAGGGTCTCGGAGGATCCGCTGGTCGGGTCGGTGGGGCCGGCCGGGTCGGTGGGGCCGGCCGGGTCGGTCGGGCCGCCTCGGCGAGGGGATCTGCGGATGTCGACGAGGCCGGCACCGCACTCCTGGACGATACGGTCCTCGTGCTTCGGGGCGCCGCCGGCGTCGAGCCAGGCCGCGGCCGAACCGAGCGTGGGGTGGCCGGCGAAGGGCAGTTCTCGATGCGGGGTGAAGATGCGCAGACGGTAGTCGGCGGTGGGGTCGTCGGGCGGGAGGATGAAGGTGGTCTCGGACAGGTTCGTCCAGTTCGCGATGCGGGCCATCTGCTCCTCATCGAGGCCATCGGCGTCGACGATGACCGCGACGGGGTTGCCGTGGAAGGGCACGGCAGAGAAGACATCGACCTGGGCGAATCGGCGGTGCTGTGACAATGACACTCCTTCACGAGTTGCGGACCACGCTGCGAGCGGGGGATTGCGCGGGCGCTTCTCACAGTGTAAAGGCCCAGGCCGGAGCGCCGGTGGATTGGCCCCCGGTGGCGCGGGGGTGTCAGCCGCGGAGGGCGGCGGAGATCCGCTCGGGCGACAGTGCTGCATCAATGGCCAGATGAGCCGCGCCGAGGATTGCGGCGTCTCCGGCCGCACGCGAAGGTGCGATCGTGAGGTGCTCGGTCGACAGCGGGATCGACCGTGCGTAGACGACCTCCCTCACCCCTGCGACCAGGTGTTCCGCGGCCTGCGCCATGGTCCCGCCGATGAGGATGAGCGCCGGATTCATCAGGCTCACACATGTGGTGAGCACCTCGCCGAGGTCGCGTCCGGCTTGGCGGACGGCCTGAATGGCCTGCAGGTCCCCGTCTTTGGCGAGACGGACGACATCGCCGGGTGTAGCAGCGGGAACCCCGGACTTCGTCAGGTTCAGCGCTATCGCTCGGCCGGAGGCGACTGCTTCGAGGCACCCGCGGTTGCCGCACGCGCAGGGGATGTCCGCAGCACGGGAGAGCGCAACATGCCCGATATCGCCAGCCGCACCGTGCGAGCCACGGCGCAGAGAGCCGCCGGAGATGATTCCGGCCCCGATGCCCGTGGCGACCTTGACGAAGATCAGGTCGGAGGCGTCGGGCCAGGCCGCAGTCTGCTCGCCCAATGCCATGATATTGACGTCATTGTCGACGAGGACCGGCGCCGAGAAGGTCTTCTTCAGCGCTCCGGGGAGATCGAAGCGATCCCAGCCGGGCATGATCGGAGGATTGATCGGCCTGCCGGTTGAGAACTCGACGGGACCGGGCAGACCGATTCCGATGCCGACGACCTCGTCGATGCTGCGCCCTGTCTGCTCGAGCAGCTGGAGGGCGGTGGTGGTCATCCAGTCGACGGCGTCATCGGGGCCGGTGGAGATGGCTCGCTTGGCGCGATGATCGGCGAGCAGCTCACCGGCCAGGTTCGTCACCGCGATCCTCGCATGTGAGGCCCCGAAATCAGCAGCGATGACGACGCGGGCCCGAGGATTGAAAGCGAACTGCGAGCTCGGTCGGCCGCCGGTGGAGACCGCATCATCGACCGGGGCGATGAGTCCCAGACCCAGCAGCTGTTCGATCCTGTGTGCCACCGTCGGACGAGACAAGCCCGTCGAGCGAACCAGCTCCGCACGAGTCCGCGGCCGACTGTCACGCAGCAGCTGAAACAGCCCGCCTGCATGAGACAGGTCGAAAGTATGCGGATCGGTCGCCAATGTCATCCATTCAGTAAACCACATTGCAACTTCTTAGTGACTGTGTGAAAGCTTTTGAAAAAGCATTGACAAAAGGGGTGATGCACGCAACATAATGGTGCATGGTCAATGTTGCTCATGCGGTTTCGCGGGCCCCTCGAATCGGCCTCCTCGGCGGCGGGTTCATGGGGCGCGTCCACAGTCGGGCCGCGCGGTCTGCCGGAGCCGTACTCGACAGCGTCGCGGCCTCCAGCCCATCGAGAAGCGCCGAGGTCGCCGCCGAATTGCGATTCGACCGGTCGGCGCCGGGCGCCGAGCTGTTTGAGCGAGCCCTCGACGCGATCCACATCTGCACTCCCAATGACGTCCACGCCTCGCAGTCCCTGCAAGCTCTGGACGCGGGATCGAACATCATCTGCGAGAAGCCCTTGGCCACTGATTCGACGGCCGCGCGTGCCGTGTTGGCCCGCGCCGACGAGGCTGGTCTGCTTGGGACCGTTCCATTCGTCTATCGCTACCACCCGATGGTGCGTGAGGCCCGTGCGCGCTTCCGCGAGGGTCAGGCCGGGACGCTGCTGACTGTTGATGCCGGATACCTCCAGGACTGGCTGCTCGGCTCGGGCGACGAGAACTGGCGTGTCGATTCCGAACGCGGCGGCCCGTCGCGGGCCTTCGCCGATATCGGCTCCCACCTCGTCGACCTCATCGAGTTCATCGTCGATGACCGGATATCGTCCCTGGTGGCGACCACGAGAACCGTTCATCCACGCCGAGGCGGCACCGCGGTGACCACGGAGGACACTGTGGCCGTGACCGTCGAGTTCTCCGGCGGCGCCATCGGTTCGCTGCTGGTGTCTCAGCTGGCTCCCGGACGCAAGAACGGACTGACAGTGGAGATCGCCGGCACCGAGGCGAGCATGCGCTTCGAGCAGGAGCGGCCCGAGCAGCTGTGGTTCGGTCAGCGCGCCGACAGCCGCCTTCTCGTCCGCGACCCCGACTCCCTATTCGCCGATGCCGCGCGTCTGTGCATGGTCCCGGCGGGGCATCCGCAGGGATACCAGGATGCGTTCAATGCCTTCGTCGCCGACTCCTATGCGCTCTTCGCCGGCGAACACCGAGAAGGAGTGCCGATGCTGTCCGATGGTCTGCGCGCTCTGCTCATCACAGAAGCCGTTCTGAAGTCTGCCGAACAGCGCTCGTGGGTCGAGATCGAGTCGCCGTGATCACCGTGGGAGCCCAGACATGAGTACAACAGGGTCGGTCCAGCCGGTGCTCTCGGCCACCGGGATCACGAAAGGCTTCTTCGGAGTCGAAGTTCTGCATGGTGTATCGCTGGACGTACACTCCGGCACCGTCCACGGTCTCGTCGGTGAGAACGGAGCAGGAAAATCCACTCTGATGAAGATCATCGCCGGCGTCCACCAGCGGGATTCCGGAGACCTGCGGATCAACGGCGAGCTCGTCGACTTCACTCATCCGGTCGAGGCCGAACGAGCCGGAGTCGCTACCGTGTTCCAGGAGTTCAACCTGCTGCCGGACCGCACCGTCGCCCAAAATGTCTTCCTCGGACGCGAACCGCATAAGTGGGGAATCGTCGATGTCGCTGCGATGAAGCGGCGGACCCAAGAGCTCCTCGACGAGCTCGACGTCACAGGAATCACCCCCGAGGCGAAAGTCGGCTGGCTGACTGTGGCCGAGCAGCAGATCGTCGAGATCATCAAAGCACTGTCTGTTGATGCGAAGGTCATCTCGATGGATGAACCTACCGCGGCGCTGTCAGACAACGAGGTGGCTGTTCTCTATCGCGTGATCGACACTCTCAAAGCCAAAGGTGTGGCGATCATCTACGTGTCGCACAGGCTGCAGGAGATCTTCGACCTCTGCGATGAGATCACCGTGTTGAAGGACGGTTCCCTGGTGGCCGGCAGACCACGAGACGAATTCGATCATGCGAGCCTTGTGCGGGCCATGGTCGGTCGACCCATCAGCGCCTTCTTCCCGGGTCCCGAAGCGGGGACGACGATCGGAGAATCGTTGCTGGAGGTCAGCGGCGGAGGAAACGAACAGCTTGAGAGCATCGAACTCGAACTGCGTGAAGGGGAGATTCTCGGTGTCTCCGGTCTCCAAGGTTCCGGTCGGACCGAACTGCTCGAAGCGCTCTTCGGCACGCAGCCGTTCACTCGAGGCACAGTTCGCTTGTCCGGAAAGACCGGGCGGATCGGTTCCGCACGGCAGGGTGTTCGTCAGGGCCTGGCTCTGGTCACCGAAGATCGCAAAGGCACAGGTCTGGCGCTGTCCCAATCGATCGCAGACAATGTTCTGTTGGCCATTCGTGCGGTGTTTCCGTCGAGAACTGCCCGGGTGAAGTCGGAAGTCCCGTCAATACTCGAATCGCTCGAGATCATCAGCCGGGGACTCGACCAGGAAGTGCGTGCACTGTCCGGAGGCAACCAGCAGAAGGTCGTTCTTGCGAAATGGCTGGCGACCTCACCCCGGATCGTGCTCCTTGACGAACCGACCCGTGGGATCGACGTCGGAGCAAAGGTCGCCGTCTACCGACTGGTCCGAAGCCTGGCGCGCCGCGGAGTCGGCGTCATCCTCGTGTCGAGTGAGCTTCCGGAGGTCTTGGGGATGGCCGACAGGATCCTTGTGATGGCCGATGGGCGGATCGCCGGAGAGCTTCCTCCCGGTTCGAGTGAAGAGGAGGTTCTGTCGATGGCGACCGGAACCGAAGCCCAGGTGGTGACAGAACAGTGAGAACTCGTCTGCGTCGTCTCGACACCACCGCTCTGGTCTATATCGCCTTGGTCATCGTGCTCATCGTCGCCGCGATCCTCGTCTCCACAACCGGTCGCAATCTCTTCAGTCCCGGAAACATCCGCGACATCCTCACCGGTATGAGCGTGCTCGGTTTCGTGGCGATCGGACAGACGCTCGTCATCCTCGGCGCTTCCCTCGATCTGTCGGTCCCCTACGTCATGAGCCTGGCGAGCCTGATCGCTGCCCAGACCATGGACGGCAGAGACGGGATGGTGATTCCCGCAGTGCTGCTCACCGTGGCGATCACGGCACTCATCGGGCTGACCAACGGACTCTTCGTCTCGGTGCTCAAGATCCACGGCTTCGTCGCCACCCTTGGAGTCGGGTTGATGCTCAAAGGTTACTTGGACACGAACTATCAGGGCACCGAGGGTGAAGTCCCCTGGTCGTTCCAGCTCTTCGGTGCCTCGGGCATCGGTCCGGTCCCGATTTCGACGATCGTCATGCTGGCTTTGGCCGCTCTCGTTGCGTTCATCCTCGTCCGTACGACCTTCGGCCACCACCTCTTTGCCGCGGGAGGCAATGCTGAGGTCGCTCGGCTCTCGGGAGTCCGCGAACGCCTGCCGATCATCGGGGCGCATATCGGCAGCTCGGTCTGCGCAGGATTTGCGGGGCTGCTGTTGGCCAGTCGGCTGGGAGTCGGCAGCCCGACCGTCGGCTCACAAGGCACTTATGATCTGCTGTCCATCGCCGCGGTCGTGCTCGGCGGCACTGTCCTCATGGGTGGGCGAGGATCGATCTGGGGAACCATCGGCGGAGTCGCGATCTTCGCAGTCCTCGACAACCTCATGAGCGTCATGCAGTTCAATCCCTTCCTCAAAGACGTCATCCGCGGGCTCGTCATCATCGTCGCCGTCGCACTCTACGCGCGGCGCAGAATCATCGCCCGCCGCATCAGGTTCGCCCACGCACCGCAGGGTCCGAACATCGCCACCGGGAACCGCGCCGGCATCGAGACTCCACGGACCGACAACCTCGGCGAGAGGGCGTCCGTCACCGGAGAGGGGAGCAAGGCGTGATCTCCTCAACTGCGCACCCACAGTCTGCGCAAGCACAATCCGAGCTTTCACGGTCGGGGCAGGGCCGCCTCGGTGTCGGGGAACGGATTGCCGGGTTGGGCCGGCGGGCACTCGATCCGAAGGGGATCGTCGTGGTCCTCCTCATCGTCATCCTCCTTGCCATCGTCGTGCTCAACCCGAGCTTCGCCGAGCCCGGATCGCTGATGCGGTTCGTCCAGCGGGTCGCACCCATCGCCATCGTGGCGATCGGGCAGTACTTCGTCATCGTCAGCGGTGAGTTCGACCTGTCGATGGGAGCAGTCGTCACAGCTCAGGTGATGACCGTCGGTCATCTCGTGGGAGTCGATGAGTCGAAGACCGGTCCAGTGCTCTTCGTTCTCTTCGGGATCGGCATCCTCGTCGGTCTCGTCAACGGATTGGCCACGACTCTGCTGCGCGTGCCCTCCTTCATCGTCACCTTGGGCACCATGCTCATCATCCACGGTGCGATCATGTGGTGGACCGGAGGCGTGGCGACGAGCAACCCCGCGGAGAATTTCCGACAGATCGGCCGGGGCGGGTTCGAGGACATTCCGCTCATCGACTTCATTCCCTATGCGGTGCTCATCCTGGCGGCAGTGATTCTTCTGGCAGTATGGCTTTCGCGTCGTCCCTTCGGTCGGACTCTGGTCGCGATCGGAGACAACTCGGCGGCAGCGACCTTCGCCGGCACTCGGGTGTGGTGGACCAAGACTTCGGCTTTCGTGATCTCGTCACTGTCGGCCACTGTCGCCGGCGTGCTGCTGGTCGGTTTCGCCGGAGTGCATCCCTCGGTCGGGCAGGGCTACGAATTCACAGCGATCACCGCCGTCGTCCTCGGCGGAGTGGTCCTCGGAGGAGGACGAGGCACTGTCCTCGGCGCTCTCACCGGTGCATTCACTTTAGAAGCCCTGTTCACACTGCTGAACTTCACCGCGGTTCCGGCAACCATGCGCGATGCGATCCAAGGTGCGATCATCATCGCCGCAGTCGCCTATTCGGGAGTGGTCTTCGCCCGACGGCGCAGACGCGGCCGGGCCCCGACTTCGACGAACTCATTGATCACCTCGGCGGAGACCATTCCGTCGACCCCACCGGCCGGCGGCGATGGTGCCGTACGGCAATGACAGAGGAGAAACCATCATGAGAACAGGACTGAAACCAGTGCTGAGGACGGCGGTCGCGCTGGTCGGTGCCTCCGCGCTCATCGCTTTGGCCGGGTGCACAACAGACCCCACGGTGGAACCCGGCGGCGGCGAGGGCGGCGGCGAAGACTCCTCCGAGGAGTGGTTCGATCAGAAGCTCTACGATCGTCAGTTCGAAGAACGTGACGTCGTTCCCGAAGGCCCCGAGGACCAGCCGTACCTGCAGATGATCAACCCCGAGATGGGCGACACCTCGGAGTTCAAGTCCGAGGGCGGGAAGAAGATGTGCTTCGCCAATGCTTCGATCTCGAACCCCTGGCGGCAGACCGGCTGGATCACCATGAACGAACAGCTGAAGGATCTCAAGAAGAACGGTGTCATCACCGAGATGGAGACCCGCGACGCACAGGACAACGACGACACCCAGATCGCCGACATCGACTACTTCATCTCGGAAGGCGACTGCGACGGCTTCATCATCTCGCCGAACTCGACCTCGGCGATCACCCCTGCCGTTGAACGCGCCTGCAAGACCGACAAACCCGTCATCGTCTTCGACCGAGGTGTGGAAACCGATTGCGCGGTGACCTTCATCCATCCGATCGGCGGCTTCGCATGGGGCATTGACACCTCACAGTTCCTCATCGACAACCTGGAGAAGGGAGACAAGGTCGTCGCACTGCGGATTCTGCCCGGCGTCGATGTGCTCGAACAGCGGTGGGCGGCAGCTGAGAAGCTCTTCGGTGAAGCCGATATCGAGGTTGTCGACTACTTCACCGAGGGAGACCCGGCCGAGATCAAGAAGGTCGTCTCCGATGAACTCGCCAAGGGCGACGTCCAGGGCGTGTGGATGGACGCCGGCGATGGTGCCGTCTCCGCGGTCGAAGCCTTCGAGGACGCTGGGAAGGACTACCCCGTCATGACCGGCGAGGACGAGCTCAGCTTCCTGCGCAAATGGAAGGACACGGACATGACGGCACTGGCACCCGTTTACTCGAACTTCCAGTGGCGGACACCTCTGCTCGCCGCCGAGATGATCTTCAACGGTGAAGAGGTTCCGACCGAATGGGTGCTGCCGCAGAGCCCGGTCACGGCCGAGGACCTCGATGAGTACCTCGATCGGAACAAGGGAATGCCCGATGGGCACTATGCGAAGTTCGGCGGCGAGGACCTGTCCGGATTCCCTGAGGTGTGGCAGGACAGGGTCATTCCCTGATCCGTGAGAGACGAGTCGGATCATGACACGTGAGATCGGGATCAACACCTGGGTGTGGGCGTCGCCGCTGACAACCGACCGCCTCGGTGAGTTCGCCGGCCGTGCCCGCGATTTCGGGTTCGACCTGCTCGAACTTCCGGTGGAGGTGCCGGGGGACTGGGACCCCGGTGCCGCCGCCGAGGCGGTGGCCGAGTTCGGTCTGGGCGCGCGGATCGTCGGGGCGATGGGGCCCGGTCGAGACCTCATCGACCCGAGGTTCCGGCCGGATACACAGGACTACCTGCGTCGCTGCGTCGAGGTGGCCGTCCAGGTCGGTTCGCCCACCGTGGCCGGACCGTTCACGGCAGCGACCGGCCGGGTGTGGCGGATGGACAACGGGGAACGGACAGTTGTGGTTCGGACACTTCGGGAGGCTCTGCGCCCTGTGGCTGCGTTCGCGGCTGAAAGGGGCGTGACGATCGCAGTGGAGCCTCTCAACCGCTACGAGACGAGCCTCATCAACACCGTCGAGCAGGGGCTCGACGCCTTGGACCCCCTGCTGGGCAATGGCGTCGGCTTGGCCCTGGACAGCTACCACCTCAATATCGAGGAGCGGTCCCCGGCCGCTGCGATCCGAGCCGCTGGAGAACACTGTCGAGTGGTGCAAGTCTGCGGCAACGACCGTGGACCGGTGGGAGGCGATCACACGGATTGGGCGGCGTTCTTCGATGCACTCGACGACATCGACTACCTCGGACCGCTCACGGTGGAGAGCTTCACCGGCGATAACGACACGATTGCCGTGGCTGCTTCGATCTGGCGGCCGTTGGCAGAGAGTCAGGACGCACTGGCGCGTTCGAGCGCCGAGTTTCTCACTGCGCTGCAGCGGGCGCGGGCAGGAGCACACCACGATGACCACTTACCTGGTCACGACAACTCATACAGTCACGGCCATCCAGCTGGTCACGATCACTCATCAGGCACTGCAGAGGAGCAGCCATGACCGAAAGCTCTCATCCCGTCACTCTCTTCACTGGGCAATGGGCCGATCTTCCGTTCGAGGAGGTGGCGCGCCTAGCTGCTTCCTGGGGCTATGACGGCTTGGAGATCGCTTGTTCCGGCGACCATCTCGACTTGGTTCGGGCCGATGAGGATCCCGCGTATCTGAAGTCGAGGCTCGAGGTCCTCGATCGGTACGGGCTGAAGACGTGGGCGATATCGAACCATCTCGCGGGTCAAGCCGTCTGCGATGATCCGATCGACTTCCGGCACCAGGCGATCGTCAGAGAGTACGTGTGGGGAGACGGCGAGGCGGAGGGGGTGCGGCAGAGAGCGGCCGAGGACATGAAGCGCGCTGCCCGTGTGGCGCGGCGTCTCGGAGTCGACACGGTCGTCGGATTCACCGGTTCGAAGATCTGGCCCTATGTCGCGATGTTCCCGCCTGTTCCGGCGTCGGTCATCGACGAGGGGTATGAAGACTTCGCGAATCGGTGGAATCCGATCCTCGACGTCTTCGACGGTGAAGGGGTCAGGTTCGCCCACGAGGTCCATCCCTCGGAGATCGCCTATGACTATTGGACGACAGTCCGGGCGTTGGAGGCGATCGACCATCGCGAGGCGTTCGGTCTCAACTGGGATCCCAGCCATCTGCTGTGGCAGGGAATCGACACCGTCGGCTTCATCACGGATTTCGCCGATCGCATCTATCACGTCGATTGCAAGGACACTCGGCTGCGGCCGCCGACCGGCAGAAGCGGAATCCTCGGTTCTCATCTGTCCTGGGGCGATCCTCGGCGAGGGTGGGATTTCGTCTCGACCGGCCATGGCGATATGCACTGGGAGGACGCGTTCCGGGCGCTCGCCTCGATCGGATACGACGGTCCGATCTCCATCGAATGGGAGGACGCTGGGATGGACCGTCTTCACGGCGCCGCAGAAGCGGTCGGCCGGATCCGCGAATTGCTGTGGAAGCGACCGGAGACCTCGTTCGATGCAGCGTTCTCGAATCAATGAGGTCACTTGAGCAATCGACCAGGTGATGCTTTTCAAACCTTCGAAGCGACCGATCTCCCGAACCATAGGCACCTCGACTGCCTGAGTCATAGGAGTCCCGACCTCCCGAATCGCTGAGGAGGTCCTGAGGGTCCCGCTCAGGAGCGGTTCGTACACTGGGCCGCTATGGACTTCAAGCAGGCAACGGCGACGTGGTGGGACGCCATCACTTCGGGCTTCGGGCGGCAGGACGGGCTCGAGCTCGACGTCCTCGGGCTCGTGCTCGTCATCGGAGTGCCCCTGGTCGTGACCCTGACTCCGGGGATCTGGAGGTTCTTCGGACTGTTCGTGACCTTCATCCACGAACTCGGTCACGCATTCGCCGCGCTCATGACGGGACGAGTGGTCAAGGGGATCTCGCTGAACTTCGATCATTCGGGGCAGATGAACTCCTTCGGCCGAGTCGGCTTCTCCGCCACATGGGCGGGTTTCTGGGGATATCCGGCACCGGGTGTGCTCGGACTCGTCCTGGCCACCTCGGCGGCCTTCGGTTGGGCCCCCTTGGCACTGTCTGTGGGCGCGCTGATCCTGTTGGTCGCGCTCATCTTCATCCGGAACTTCGCGGGCGCGGTCATCGCCGTGATCACGGCGATCGCGGCGCAGCTCGTCGTCGTTTTCCTGCCGCTGGAGTGGATCTCGGTCTTCGTCGCCGCGCTCGGCACGGCGCTGACGATCGGGTCGCTCAAGGACCTCGTCAAGGTCATCCGCGTCCATACGCGCCGGCGCCATGTGCAGCAGTCCGATGCCTATATCCTCGCGCAGGGCTCGGCCTTGCCCGCCGGTGCCTGGCTGACGCTGTTTGCGCTGGTCATCATCGTCTGCGCGCTCGCCACCGCGCGGGTGCTGTATACGGCGGTGGCGGTCGGCGCGGTGTGATTGGGACTCTCTTCGTTTCCTGAGCTGGGGCAGCAGGGACGGTGTCGGTCGGCACGGTGCGACAGCGGCAGCATCGGGTCCGCGAGATTCAGGGACGAGCCGGCGTGGATGCCCGTGATTCCGCGTCAGTGCCGGGTGGCAGAATCGGAGTATGGCCCCACTTCCGAAATTCTCCGCTGTCCTCTTCGACTGTGACGGAGTCCTCGTCGATTCCGAAAGCATCACGAACGGCGTCCTCCACCAGATGCTGCAGGAACTCGGCTGGCAGCTGAGCGCCGAGGAGTGCATTGCGCGATTCGTCGGCAAAATGCTCCGCGACGAGGCCGATGTCATCGAGGAGCACACCGGATTCCGCATCGGCGCGGAGTGGATGGAGGAGTTCCGGCGGCGGCGCAATGCCCAGCTCGAGGCCTCCCTCCAAGCGATTCCGGGGGTCGTCGATGCCGTTCACCGCATCGCCGAGAGCTACCCGGGCAGGATCGCCTGCGCTTCGGGAGCGGATCGTCCGAAGATCGAGCTGCAGCTGCGCAAGATCGGCCTGTTCGATGCCTTCGAGGGTCGGATCTTCTCCGGCATGGAGCAGCCGAACTCGAAGCCCGCCCCAGACGTCTATTTGGCAGCAGCCGAATCCTTGCAGATCGACCCCGCCGAGGCGGCCGTGATCGAAGATTCCCCCACCGGCGTGATCGCCGGCGCTGCGGCCGGATCCCGTGTGCTCGGGTTCTGCCCGGATTCTCCGGTTCATCAGAGCGCGGAAACGCTGTTGGCAGCGGGTGCCGCCGAGACCTTCAACGCGATGGACCAGCTGCCCGGCCTGCTGACTGAGTAAGTTCCTGGCTCGCCGAGCCTCGGCTGGGGCAAAACTCCATCATCAAAATACATCAAACAGCACCCAAACTCGCAGAGATTCTTTTCGTAATCGAATTGTGATATTCATATCTTCTCCTTGGGAGTAGAATAGAGTCAAGGCATTCACATCGACGTGAAAGGCGGCGAGATCGATGAAGGATCCTCAGGATCCGGGCAACAACGGTCTCGAGCGTGCCTCGAATGAATCAGTCTCCGGTTCACCCGCGACATCGGCAGACCTCTCTTCATCACCTCAGGTTCCTCTGATCGGCCCCGACTCACCCCGTCGTCTCGACGTCGAACCCGATTCGCCGATGGCCGTGGTCGTCAGTCTGGCTCATTTGAGCACGGGAGTTCGCCTCGCCGAATTCCAGGCCATCGCGGGCCTGTTTCTGACCGATGTCATTGAGAAGCTCCGTTACGCCGAGGGCGACAAGATCTACTATCACTCAACGTTCACCGAAACGGCCGGCCGCTTCATCACGGCA
Organism: Brevibacterium sediminis; assembly: GCF_024895295.1. Classification (NCBI taxonomy): domain Bacteria; kingdom Bacillati; phylum Actinomycetota; class Actinomycetes; order Micrococcales; family Brevibacteriaceae; genus Brevibacterium; species Brevibacterium sediminis. Next base: position 272,650 of record NZ_JAHQRN010000005.1, read on the forward strand.
CGTGACGGACTGCTGCCTGAAAAGGACGACTTCGTGGACCCGTGGACATCCACCGGCTTCGTTCTCGAAGACCGCGCTCTCGACGGGTCTGATGATGCTGATTCCTCCACCGGCACTGCCGCCGGCGACAGCGAAACCGGGGAGAGCATCGTCGAGCAGCCACTGGCTTCGCCGGCAGCCCCGCTTCCGAATTTCCCCAAGTTCGGACTGCACAAATCCTTCAACAGCTGGGTCCACGACCTTGCCACGCGCGAAGAGATCGCCGAGCTGACCACGGTCCTCGGCTCGACGAGCAACGGTGCCTACAACGAGATCACGAACGCCGTGACACTGGCGTTCGGACTGCCGAAGTTCCTGCAGCGCTGCCTCGCCGGTGAATTCACGATTGAACACGTACTTGCAGCGACCCGTGCCATCAAAGACGTCGCCTTCGAATATCTGCCCCGTCTCGATGCCTACCTGGGCGACCGCCGTGCCGATATCACTATGGAGACCTTCAAGAAGTCGCTCAACCTCAAGATCGCGGCACTCGTCCCGGTCGACGACCGGACCGAACTGGCCGAGAAGCGTCGCCGGGTCGACATCATGAATTACCCCGACGGCACCGCCTCCGTGACCTTGTCCGGACCCGCCGTGGAACTCAACGCCTTCTACCTGCGCATCGAAGCATTCGCCCGAGCGATCCGCAACGGCAACATCTCGGCGGTCTCCGAAGAGAGCACCGCTGGCCTCGAGGTCGCCGACCAGGACAGCATCGCCGCCCTCATGTTCGACATCGCCACTCGAGCGACCCCGCAGATGAGCATCGCCGTGACGACGCACGACACCATGACCGGTGAGACCACCACGAACGAGATTGCTCTCGAAGCCGCCGACGGCTCGGACTCCTCGGTCGCCGACGAATCCGACCCCACGGCTCCGATCACGGCAGCCGCGGTCGACCGTGCCGTGCAGGAGGCGCAGAGTGAAGCGGAAGCGACCGCCAACACCGGCGTCGAGGTGACGACCACCATCAAGCTCGTCATGCCCACCCACGGGCAGTGGGTGCGAGAGCAGGCGAAGATGATGGTGACGGTTCCCTACCTCACCGCGGTGGGAAAGTCGGAGCTCCCGGGGACGTTCTCCGACGGCACCCCGGTGCCGCCCGACGCGGCACGTGCGCTCGCAGGCGAGAGCCCCACTTGGCACCGGATCCTCACCGATCCCGCCACCGGGACACCGATCGATGCCCGCTCGCGCAGTTACTACATCCCGGCGGAAGTGCGCGCGCCCTTGGTCGGCAGATGGCAGTCCTGCACCGCTCCAGGCTGCACCCGACGAGCGGAGACCTCGGAAGTCGATCACATCATTCCGTTCGACCATGCCGATCCGGCCCGAGGCGGTCAGACGACGTTCGAAAACCTCCACCCGCTGTGCAAACCCGACCACCAGGCCAAGACCGACCGCAGGCTCGCGGTCCGAATGACCGAGGACGGGGCAGTGGAGTACTCCTTCACCCGCGGAGTCGTCGCAACAATGTATCCACCGGACAACCCAATCAACGCCGAGCACGCTCGACAGGTGGAGAACTATGACCAACTGCCGAATCTGCTCGACCGGCAGAATCCCGTCGACGCGGAGCAGCTTCGCGACGTCGGAAATCTGGGCCCAGCCGGACGACTCGACAATACAGATGCATTTCGCCCTCCTGAACCAGAGGGCCACACCGCAACAGGGGGCTCCGAACCAGTAGCCTCCGAGCCAGGGGACCCCGAACCAGGCTCCAGGGAACGAGGGGACAAGTGTGCCCCGACCGCTGGCGCCAAGCCCGTCTCGAGCGTCGGCCGGGAGCCCCCGTGGAACGACTATTGGGACTCCGGAGATCCTCCCCCGTTCTGACGGCGGGTCCGATCTGACGGCCCGCCCGTTCTGACGACCAGCCCGATCTGACTGCAGCCCGAAATCGCACGAGGCCCCGGACGCGCGCCTTCGCAGACGGCGGCCGGGGCCCGTTCGGTGTATCCGGGTCCAGTTGGCGTATCTGGCCTCAGTTACCGTCCTCGGCGATGAGGCGGCGGACGTCTTCCTGGGTGCGAACCTCACCCTTCTGGGCGGCGTCGACGACCTTCTCGTGCTGCTCCTCGGTGACGACCGGAACCTCTTCTCCGTTGCAATCGACGATCTTGCCGTCCTTGACGGTATCGCCTTCATAGAGGATGGCTTCGTTGTCGATGAGTCGCTGCAGCTCTTCCTTGCGGATGACTCGTCCGGTGCCGGCCACGAAGACCGACCGATCAGAACGGTCCTTCGTCTTCACTCCGATGTGGTTGAAGACGAGGTTGAGCAGCACGGCCATGAGAGTGGCCGAGGAGATGCCCGAATGGAGGATGATGCCGACCCAATCCGGGAAGGCATTGTAGAAGTCGGGCTCGACGACCGGGATGATGCCGAAGGCCAGCGAGACCGCCACGATGATCATATTGAGGTTGCCCTCGTACTCGACCTTCGACAGCGTGCGGATGCCCGACGCGGCGACCGTGCCGAAGAGCACGATGCCCGCGCCGCCGAGAACCGGAGTCGGGACCGCCGCAACGACCCCGCCCATCACGGGCAGCAGACCGAGAACGACGAGGATCGCACCACCGGCCGTGACGACGAAGCGCGACTTCACGCCGGTGATCGCCACCAGGCCGACGTTCTGCGCAAATGCCGACTGGGTGAAGGAGTTGAAGATCGGCGAGACCGCCGACGACAGCATGTCAGCGCGCAGGCCCGATGCGATGCGCTTGGAATCGACCTTCGTATCGACGATCTCTCCGACGGCGATGATGTCCGCCGTAGTCTCGGCGAAGGTGACGATGATGACGATGAACATCGAGATGATCGCCGCGGCCGAGAATGTCGGCAGACCGAAGGCGAACGGCTCGGGGAACGCGAAGATCCCGCGATCGAGCACATGGGAGAAATCGGCCCAGCCGAAGATGAGGCAGCCGATGGTGCCGATGACGATGGCCAGCAGAATCGACAGGCGGGAGATCACCGCGACGGGAATCCGGCTGAGGATGAGCACGATGGCCAAGGTGACCACGGCGATGAGGATATTGCGCATGCTGCCGTAGTCGGCGGCCTCGGCATCCCCGCCCATGGCCCAGCCTGCGGCCACGGGCATGAGTGACAGACCGATCGTGGTGATGACCGTGCCGGTGACCACCGGAGGGAAGAACTTCACGATGAGCGCGAAGGCGGGGGCGACGATCAGGCCGATCACCGAGGCGACCAGCACCGATCCGAAGACCGCAGGCAGGCCGTCGCCGCCGGCCAGAATGGACGTCATCGTCGCGACGCCGGCGAACGAGACTCCCTGGACCAGCGGCAGCTGCGAGCCGAAGAACGGCACTCCGACCGACTGCAGGATCGTGGCCAGACCGCCCATGAACAGACAGGAGGCGATGAGGAGGCTGATGCCGTTGCCGTCGAGACCGGCGGCATTGCCGATGATGAGGGGAACGGCGATGATTCCGCCGTACATGGTGAGCACGTGCTGCAGACCGTAGGCGAAGGAACTGCCGACGGGAAGCCGTTCGTCCTCCGGACGGGCCGGCTTGCTCGCGACCGCGGACTTGCGGTCGTTGCTGGGTGACTGATGGGATACCGACATCTATCTCTCCATTGAGTGCGTCCTCGGGCGAAGACCTCACTGTGACTGACCGACCTCAGTGGCCGGTGTAGCGTCCGAGCGGGCATCAGATCGACCGAGGGATCGGTTGCATAATTCCGTTATGCGAAAGGAAATTTCCTTATCGCAAAACTCTAAAGGAATACCATTTTCGCCGCAAGCCATTTTAGTGACCCGCGGCACATGCTAGAGTTCACGGCAGTCGTGTACTCATCCCCCGACGATCTACTGAACGTTCGCTCAGTTCGATGGTTTTGGATCATCGTACCGTCTCGCCGATAGGTGGGTACAGTCGGGGATCCCGGATGGGATACCGACCGGCGGAGCAGCAGACGCCGGAAAACCTGAGCTGGTGGCGTCAGCCCCAGTTCTGTCGCCACTGACCAATAGTGCGCGCTCGACGCGCACGGTTCAAGAGGGAAAGGCGACACGATGACCGACAGCAATGGAACCGGCACACCGTCAGCAGGAAGCTTCTCGGCTTCCGGGAACACATCGACCGCGCGACTGTGGCTGCGCGATCCGCTGGCCGTCCACCTCGGTGCCGGTGTCGATCCGAACCGGGCGGCGCGGGGAATCGTCATCGACCCCGCCACGGGAACTATCGTGGAACTCGTTCCCGCCGGTGGCGAACCCACTTCATCCGGGGCCGGCGGAACCGCCGGTGACACGGCTGCCCTCGAAGTCATCGACGCCTCGGCGCATGTCATCACTCCCGGGCTGATCAATACCCATCATCACTTCTACCAGACGCTGACCCGTGCATGGGCGCCCGTCGCCGACCTGCCGCTGTTCGGATGGCTGCAGAACCTCTACCCGGTCTGGGCCAGGCTGACCCCGCGCGCGCTCGAACTCGCCACGACCGTGGCGATGGCCGAACTCCTCGAATCCGGATGCACGACCGCAGCCGACCACCACTACCTGTTCCCCACCGGCATGGACGAGGCCATCGACATCCAGGTCGACGTCGTCCGGAGACTCGGCATGCGTGCCATGCTGACTCGTGGGTCGATGTCACTGGGCGAGGATGACGGCGGACTGCCCCCTCAGCAGACCGTCCAGGACTCGGAGGTCATCCTCGACGATTCCCGCCGTCTCGTCGAGACCTACCACCAACGTGAGCCCGGCGCTCAGATCCAGATCGGCTTCGCCCCGTGCTCCCCGTTCTCCGTGACCACCGAGCTCATGCGCGAATCCGCCGCACTCGCTGCGGAACTCGATGTCCGCCTCCATACCCACCTGGCCGAGACCATCGACGAAGAGGACTTCTGTCGCGAGACCTTCGGCCTGCGCACCGTCGACTACCTTGAATCCGTCGGCTGGCTGGGGGAGCGGACCTGGTTGGCGCACGGTGTGCACTTCGACGATTCGGAGATCGGCCGCCTCGGCGCCGCCGGGGTCTCCGTCGCCCACTGCCCGACTTCGAACATGCGGCTGGCCTCGGGAATCGCCCGCGCTGTCGAACTCGAGGACGCCGGAGTCAACGTCGGACTCGGTGTCGACGGATCCGCGTCGAATGACGCCTCGAACCTCATCCGCGAGGTCCGGCAGGCGCTCTACATCCAACGTCTGCGCTACGGCGCCGAGGCGGTCACCTGCGGCCGCGTCCTCGACTGGGCGACGAAGGGATCGGCGGCGGCACTCGGACGCGACGATCTCGGCACCATCGAGGTGGGCAAGCAGGCCGACCTCGCAATGTTCCGCCTCGACGGCCTCGCTTTCTCCGGATCGCACGACCCGATCCCCGCACTCGTCCTCTGCGGTGCAGAGAAGGCCGATCGCGTGATGGTCGGCGGTCAGTGGCGGGTCGTCGACGGCCACGCCATCGGCGCGAACGGGCACGCGCTCGACAAAGAAGCGCTCATTGCTGCGCATCAGGAGGAGGCGCGCCGCCTCGTTGCAGGGTGAGTTCCGGCTGAGGTCGGATGGCGTGGTGGGCGGGTGCCGCCTCGGTGGTCGTGGTCCGGGGCCTCATCCGATGGGCCTCCGGTACGGGCCCGGGCACGAGGAGGATGCCGCCCGCTCAGTCCTCGGGTTTGCGGAACACCTCGCGCAGGTGGTCGCCGGTGAGGAAGTCGCCGACGCCGATCATGACCAGGCTGAACACGATCTGCTCGGTGATCATCCAGACCGGGTAGAGGCCGGGGATCGCGGCCATGACGAGGGTGATGACGGGGAAGATCTGCGTGAACAGGCGCAGGCGCTGGTATCCCCAGTAGAAGCCCTTCGTTGCGCGCCAGAAGAAGTAGAAGAGGGTCACGGTCATGCCGAGGACGACGATCGTGCGCATCCACACGGCGAACGGCACCGGTTCGCCGGCCCTGGCGATGAGCACCGCGTAGACCACGGCTCCGAAGCCGAGCACGAGTTCGAACACGAGCAGCCAGGTGATCCACGCGAAGGCGCGTTTCGTCTTCGGGTGTGCGAGGCCGTCCGAGGGCACGACGATTCCGGCTTTCCTGCCGCCGGCGAGGCGGTCGATCTTTGCAAGCAGGTTCTCCATGGCCATGCCTCCAGGCTAGCGGGATCACGAGCTCCGGAACCGATTTTCGGGGCCTCAGGACCCTGTGTGATGGAACATCAATCGAAAGTTGGGGATGCAGTTCAATCCTGTGGGTCAGGAAACCGCGCCCGCGTGCTGATGAAGTGGAAGCATGAAGAAGATATTCAATGCAGCTTTCACGTACATGATCATCGGCGTCCTCTCGGGACTGTTCTACCGCGAGTTCACCAAGGCCAACGATTTCCCCTCCGGTGAGTTCACGCAGCTCGGCCTCGTCCACACCCACCTGCTCACACTCGGCTTCATCGTCCTCCTCATCGTCCTCGCCCTCGACAAGGTGTTCGGACTCTCCGGCACGAAGCTGTTCTCGTGGTTCTTCTGGCTCTACAACGTCGGCGTGATCCTCACGGGCGGAATGATGGTCTGGCACGGCTCGCTCACCGTCCTCGGCGAAGAGTCGAACGCCATGATCGCCGGAATCGCCGGCCTCGGCCACATCGCCCTGTCCGTCAGCCTCGTCCTGTTCTTCCTCGCCCTGCGCAAGAAGGTCGTGGTCGGCAAGGCTGTAGCCGATAAGGCTGTGACCGAAGGCGCGGAGGCGACTTCGCCGTCGCGCTGACCAGGACACCGTCGCCGAGGCGGTTCCGCAGCGTCGTTCAAGGCGAACCGCGTCTGTCGGTTCGTGTACGGATCGACAGACGCGGTTCGCCTTGAACGAGGGAATGGAACCCCGCTCCCTCGGACGTCACCGTCACGCGATGATCGGCTGCTGGAGCTCGACGATCCACCCAGCTTGGTCGGAGTTGTCTGCGGTGTCGTCATCGGTGTCGAGGTAGACCTCGCGGCACGGGCCGGTCAGGGAATACCCCTGACTGATGCACCACTTGGAAAGGTGCTGCCAGCTGGCGCCGATGCGGCTCATCGACCCCTCGTGGATGAGAGTCGCCGCAGTGCACGCCTCCAGCTCTGTGACCTGCAGATCCGCAAGATCCTGAGCTGCTTCCGTGCGATACCCGCAGGTGACCTCGGTCCTGTGTCCGGCGTCGGAGTAGATGCCGATGCCGGCTGCGTGTCGGATCCCCGCCTCAGCGAGACGGCCGGCAACGGTGCCGAACAGCGGTCCGATCTCAGAAGTGTCGAACGGCGGCTCGCCGAGAACGACCGTCTGTCCGAGTACCCTCTCTGCAGGCAGTTCTTTGATGATGCAGTCCGGATGGTTCATAGCAGTCCCTTCGATGAGTGCCAGCCGAAATTCGACTTCGGCCAGCTTCGCGGCTGCAGCCGACTGCTCGGCTCGCAGTTGATGACGACGCAGATTGAGCATGCCGGTCAGCTCGGTCGTGCTGAGGTCGGCGTCTATCAGTTCGGCGATCTTCCGCAGCGAGATCCCCAGGGCGTTGAGCGCCATGATTCTGTTGAGGCGCGGCAGCTGCGCCACCGTGTAGCTGCGGTGTCCGGAGAACGGTTCGACCGAATCCGGAGCCAACAGACCCATCGACTCATAGTGGCGGAGCATGCGCACCGATACCTGCCCCAGCTGCGCGAATTCACCGATCCTCATGTGCTCTCCTCGTCGTCATCGACAGTCCACCACCTGACACGGTGTCAGGTTCAAGAGCATTCGCCGCTGGTCTCACCTCTGTTCGAGGAATCCGCGCAGCAGCTTCTCGGTGCCTTCCGCATGCTGTGCGGCGAGATCGGCGGCACGATCAGGGTCAGAGGCGAGTATGGCGTCGACGATCTCTCGGTGCTGATCGCAGGAGTGCTCGACGTTCGTATGGATGAAGGGGATCCGGTCGAGCAGGGCGTTGACCCGATCGCGAGTGCTCGCTGAGGCGTAGATGAGTGACGGCATGTGCGTGAGTTCGGCGATCATGAGGTGGAATCTGGCATCGAGCACGCGGAACTGTTCGGCGGAGGCGAACACCGTACGACAATCCGTCTCCGCTGCGGTCAGGGCAGCGACCTCGTTCGGAGAGAGGTCTCGCTCGGCGACGATGCGGGCCGCGGCTGTCTCGAGAACCAAGCGAAACCGGACGGCATCATCGAGCTCGCCGGGGTCGATGCGCTCATCGGTGTCGGCGGACGGCAGTCGTGTCACAAAGGTGCCGCCGTAGCGACCGCGACGGGAAGTGACGATGCCCGCAGTCTGAAGCTCGATGAGCGCCTGCCGCAGGGTCGCCCGCGAGACCCGGACCTGGGCGGCGAGTTCGCGCTCGGCCGGCAGTTTGTCGCCGACGAGGTACTTGCCGAGACGGATCGCCCGCAGCAGCTCCGCAATCGTATGTTCGAACACATTTCCGCCGCGCGCATGCTTGCCTCCCGGGCGGGGTTGGCTGCCCGCGGTCCCTGGGCCGCCCGGCTCTTCTGCTCTGTCCAAGTCTGCCTCCTCTCCTGGTCTCGCAACTCAACTCGTCTTCGTTGATTCTTCCACTCTCGCGGAAAATCCTTGACAGTCGTCTGTGAGTCAGATTACATTCGTCTCAGTCTAATGGTCTGGTAACGATCCATTGGGCGACTGTTCGACCACGACGAGATCGAGACTCACCAGAACCCCGAGGGGCAGCCATGAGCAAGAACATCGAATACGGCAATGTCGATGAGCACTACCTCGAGAAGCGACAGTTGAAGAAGGGCGCGGCCGGCTGGATCCTCCTCGCAGGCCTCGGCGTCGCCTACGTCATCTCCGGAGACTTCTCCGGCTGGAACCTCGGGTTGGCCGAAGGCGGCTGGGGCGGCCTGCTCATCGCCTTCCTCCTCATGGGACTCATGTACGTGTGCATGGTCTTCGGCCTCGCCGAACTCTCCTCCACTCTGCCGACTGCCGGTGCAGGCTACGGCTTCGCCCGCCGAGCGCTCGGCCCGCTGGGCGGATTCGCCACCGGCATGGCGATCCTCATCGAGTACACGATGGCTCCGGCCGCGATCTCGACCTTCATCGCCGGCTACGTCCAGGCGCTCGGCATTCTGCCCGAATCGGTGCCTACCTGGACGATCTATCTCGTCGCCTACGCGGTCTTCATCGGAATCCACCTATGGGGAGTCGGTGAGGCCCTGCGGCTGATGTTCGTCATCACCGCCGTCGCGGTCATCGCCCTCATCGTCTTCGTGGTCGCCGCGGTCGGCCACTTCGATGCCAGCAATCTCTTCGACATCGAACCCACCGGCGCCCTCGGGTCATCGGCATTCATGCCGATGGGCATCTCCGGCCTGCTCGCCTCGCTCGTCTTCGGTATCTGGTTCTTCCTCGCCGTCGAAGGCGTCCCGCTGGCCGCCGAGGAATCGGCGAACCCTAAGAAGGACATGCCGCGCGGCATCATCACGGCAATGGCCGTGCTCGTCGTCTTCGGCGCCCTCATGCTCCTCCTCGTCCCCGGACTCGCAGGCGCCTCGGCGATGGGGGAATCGGACAATCCGCTGCCCGAAGCCCTGCGCACGATCTACGGCGAGAACTCCGTCCTTGCGACCTTCGTCAACTGGGCCGGCCTGGCGGGACTCATTGCGAGCTTCTTCTCGATCATCTTCGCCTACTCTCGTCAGCTCTTCGCCCTCTCGCGCGCCGGCTACCTGCCCAAGTGGCTGTCCCTGACGGGCAAACGCAAGACCCCGGTCCTCGCCCTCATCGTCCCCGGCACCATCGGCTTCATCCTCGCGATCGCCGTCGACGGCAACGGCGGAGTCCTCCTCAACGTCGCGGTCTTCGGTGCCACGGTCTCCTACGTCCTGCTCAACCTCTCCCACATCCGCCTGCGCGTCAAGGAACCCGATCTGCCCCGCGGCTACCGCACTCCCGGCGGCATCGTCACCACCTCCATCGCCCTCGTACTCGCATCGGTAGCCGTCATCGCCACCTTCTTCGTCGACATCCTCGCCGCCGGCATCGCCGCCGGAGTCTTCCTCATCGCGCTCGCCTACTTCTGGTTCTACTCCCGCCACCACCTCGTCGCGAGCGCACCGGAAGAGGAGTTCGCACAGATCGAGGCCGCCGAGAAGGGCCTCAAGTAGCCCGCACGACCCACCTTCAACCGCCCCGCACAGCAAAGGAACGCCGCATGACCGAGATTCCGGTACCCACCTCGCCTACCTCGGAGCAGAGGACCTCCAGAGGGTCGATCCAGGCCGAACCGCTCACCGTCGACGAACTCCGCCGACTCGCCGCCGAGGGCACGATCGACACCGTGGTCGTTGCCATCACCGATCACATGGGTCGCCTTCAGGGCAAGAGGCTCGGCGTCCAGTTCTTCCTCGAAGACGTCATGGACCACGGCTCCGAATGCTGCAACTACCTGCTCGCCGTCGACGTCGACATGGATACCGTCGACGGCTACGAGGTCTCCTCCTGGGAGACCGGATACGGCGACATGGTGATGAAGCCCGACCTTGCGACCCTGCGCCTCCTGCCCTGGCAGCCGGGCAGTGCGATGGTCAACTGCGACCTCCTGACGACCACCGGCGCCGAGGTGGCGCCCTCCCCACGTCAGATCCTCAAGCGCCAGCTCGCCCGCCTTGCCGACCATGGGCTGAGCGCGCATGTCGGCACCGAACTCGAGTTCATCACCTTCGACTCGAGCTACGAAGAAGCCTTCGCCTCGAAGTACACCGAAGTTACGCCCTCGAACCAGTACAACGTCGACTACTCCCTCCTCGGCACCGCCCGAGTCGAACCTCTGCTGCGCGACATCCGCAATTCGATGGCTGGGGCCGGGCTCTTCGTCGAAGGGGCCAAGGGCGAATGCAACTTCGGCCAACACGAGATCACGTTCCGCTACCAGCCCGCCCTCAAGGCGTGCGACGACCACGCGGTGTACAAGAACGGGGCGAAGGAGATCGCCGCCCAGCACGGGAAATCGATCACTTTCATGGCCAAATACGACCAGAAGGAGGGTTCCTCGTGCCATATCCACCTGAGCTTCCGCTCGGCTGAGGGCGATATGGTCATGGCCGGAGACCGCGAGCATGGGTTCTCGACCCTCATGGAGCAGTTCATCGCCGGTCAGCTCGCCTGCATCGAGGACTTCACGTACTTCTTCGCCCCGAACATCAACTCGTACAAACGCTTCGTCGAAGGTTCGTTCGCACCGACCGCGGTCGCCTGGGGCTTCGACAACCGCACCTGCGCCTTCCGCGTCGTCGGCTCGGGACCCTCCCTACGTGTGGAATGCCGAGTCGGCGGGGCCGATCTCAACCCGTACCTCGCCACCGCGGCTCTCATCGCGGCGGGTCTCCATGGGATCGAGAAAGGCCTCGAACTGCCCGCGATCACGGAAGGCAACGCCTACACCGCCGGTGCCTCCCGACTGCCCACCACCCTCCAGGGTGCCCGCGACCGGTTGTACGGATCGCAGATCGCCGAGGACGCGTTCGGCGACTACGTCGTCCGCCACTACGTCCACGCGGCCGACATCGAACTGGAGGCCTACAACGCGACTGTCACCGACTGGGAGAGGCTCCGTGGGTTCGAACGACTCTGACCCCGTCATCGGCATCAGCTGCTACATGCAGCAGGCCCAGTGGGGAGTCTGGGACACCGAGGCGGCTCTCATCCCGGGCGACTATGTGCGCATGGTCGCCGCTTCCGGGGCGATCCCCGTGCTGCTGCCGCCCCACGGACAGGCTCCTGCGGCCCTCGACCGTGTCGACGGCCTGCTGTTGGCCGGAGGAGCCGACGTCGGATCGTCCGAATACGGTCAGGATCCGCACGAAACGACCGTGTCCCACCCGTTCCGCGACTCGAGCGAGATGATGCTCCTGGCGGCCGCGCGGCGACGCCGCCTGCCTGTGCTCGGCATCTGCCGCGGGATGCAGGTCATCAACGTCGCCGCCGGAGGCACCTTGATCCAGCATCTGCCGGAGTCGCTCGGACATTCCGACTATCAGCCGGCCCCCGGCGTCTACGGCGAGGTCACGGTGACCACGGAAGCAGGGTCACGGGCCAGGGAGATCCTCGGCGAGGCGACCACTGCACCCTGCTATCACCATCAGGGAATCGACCGCCTCGGCGCCGGTCTGCGTGCGACCGGCCGCAGTCCAGAGGGACTCGTCGAGACCATCGAACCGGACCCGGCCGTGGATCAGACAGGAGACCCGGCTGACGGAGGATGGCTCTTCGCCGTCCAATGGCATCCCGAACACGACCCCGATGACGACCGAGTCGTCCGTGCCCTCGTTCAAGCGGCACGACGACACGCGACAGACAGAGGAACAAGGAGAGCACCGAAGTGAGCACCTACACGGTCATCAATCCGGCGACGGAAGAGCCGATCGCCGACGTCGAACTCGCCGACCTCGAACAGACGGACCGGGCGATAGAGAAGGCGGCGCGGGCCTTCGAATCCTGGCGCGCCGTCGCCCCCGCCGATCGCGCCCGACTCCTGCGGCGCTTCGCCGACAAGGTCGACGCGGCCAACGAAGAGCTCGCCCGGCTCGAGGTGGCCAACGCCGGACATACGATCGGGAACGCCCGATGGGAAGCCGGCAACGTCCGCGACGTCCTCGAATACTACGCGGCGGTGCCGGAGAGGCTCTTCGGTCGGCAGATCCCCGTCGACGGGGGAGTGAACATCACCTTCGCCGAACCGCTCGGCGTTGTCGGTGTCATCGTCCCCTGGAACTTCCCGATGCCGATCGCCGGATGGGGCTTCGCCCCTGCCCTGGCAGCCGGGAACACCGTGGTCCTCAAACCCGCCGAGATCACGCCGCTGACCGCGATCCGCATCGGCGAGCTCGCCCTCGAAGCGGGCTTGCCCGAGGGTGTTCTGCAGATCATCCCCGGCAAGGGATCCGTCGTCGGGGAGCGCTTCGTCACCCACCCGGCCGTACGCAAGGTCGTCTTCACCGGATCCACCGAGGTGGGCAAGCGGATCATGGCCGGCTGTGCAGCGCAGGTGAAGAACCTCACTCTCGAACTCGGCGGGAAGAACGCGAACATCGTCTTCGACGACGCCGATGTCGTGGCCGCCGCGGCCGCCGCCCCCGGAGGCGTCTTCGACAACTCCGGCCAGGACTGCTGCTCCCGGTCCCGGCTGCTCGTCCAGCGCGGGATCTACGACGACTTCATGGCCGCACTCGAATCCTCCGTCGGGTCCTTCGCCTGTGCGGATCCGAGCCGCGAGGACACGGACATGGGTCCGCTGGTCACTGCAGCTCACCGGGAGAAGGTCGCCGGCTATGTGGCTGCCGCCGAGGTGGCCTTCACCGGCTCTGCCCCCGAAGGCCCGGGCTTCTGGTTTCCGCCGACAGTGCTCACCCCGCCCGACACAGCGACGGCCGACTTCCGCGAGGAGATCTTCGGCCCCGTTCTCTCCGTCGTCCCCTTCGATACCGAAGCGGATGCCCTGCGCATCGCCAACGACACCGAATACGGACTCTCCGGCTCAATCTGGACGAACGATCTCGACCGGGCAATGCGGGTCTCCCGCGGAGTCGAGGCCGGCAACCTGTCGGTGAACTCGCACTCCTCGGTCCGCTACTCAACCCCGTTCGGCGGATTCAAGCAGTCCGGACTCGGCCGCGAACTCGGCCCCGACGCCGTGTCCGCATTCACCGAGGTCAAGAACGTCTTCTTCGCGACCCGGCCAGCGCGCTGACCCATCCACCTGCCACCTCATCACCACGATCATCAGGAGAATCATGACCACTGCGGCAAACCGACTCAAGGACAAGATCTGCGTCATCACCGGCGGTGCCTCGGGCATCGGACTCGCCAGTGCCCGCCGTCTGACCGAAGAAGGCGCGAAGGTCGTCATCGGCGACCTCGACGAAGTGCGTGGACCCGAGGTCGCCGACGAGCTCGGCGGACTCTTCGTGCGAGTCAACGTAGCCGATGAGGAGGAGGTGAAGAACCTGTTCGCCCGCTCTGTCGAGCACTTCGGACGCGTCGACGTCGCCTTCAACAACGCAGGCATCAACCCGACCGACGACAATTCGATCCTCACCACCGACATCGAGGCTTGGGCGAGGGTGCAGACGGTCAACCTCACCTCCGTCTATCTCTGCAGCAAATACGCCCTCGAGCACATGGTCAAGCAGGGATCGGGGTCGGTCATCAATACGGCGTCGTTCGTCGCGCTCATGGGAGCGGCGACTTCGCAGATCTCCTACTCGGCGTCGAAAGGCGGAGTCCTGTCGATGAGCCGTGAGCTCGGCGTCCAGTTCGCGAAGGATGGCATCCGCGTCAACGCACTGTGCCCGGGACCGGTGAACACCCCGTTGCTGCGTGAGCTCTTCGCCTCGGACCCCGTGCAGGCGCAGCGGCGACTCGTCCACTGCCCCGGTGGGCGCTTCGCCGAACCTGAGGAGATCGCTGCCGCCGTGGCCTTCCTCGCCAGCGACGACTCCTCCTTCGTCAACGCCTCGACCTTCACTGTCGACGGCGGCATCTCCTCGGCTTACGTCACCGCCGAATAGAGGCGCACGGAGGGTGAGAAGATGGGGCCATGACTTCCGTGAGAATCCTTGCCATCGAACACGAACGTGGCACTGGACCGCAGAGGTTCGGTGAATGGCTGATCGAAGCCGGCGCCGAGGTGGTCGTGGCCCGTCCTTACGTCGGCGAGGTGATACCGGAGCTCGGTTCGTTCGACGCCCTCATCGTCCTCGGCGGATCCGCGGGGCCCACCGAGGACGATGAGAATCCCTGGTTCCCCGAGGTCAGGCATCTGCTCCGCCGGTCGATCGCGGGGGAGTTCCCCAGCCTCAACATCTGCCTCGGCGGGGAGATGCTTGCCGTCGCAGGCGATGCTCCGATCTGGCGGCGTTCGCACCCGCAGATCGGGATCTACGAACTGGGTGTCACCTCGGCGGGGGCATCCGACCCGGTGTTCGGGGCACTGGCCGGTGGTGGTTCAACCAGTGCTGGGGAGACTGAAGGGGAGTCGCTGCCCTCCGTGCTCTTCCATCAGGAGGAGATGGCGCTGCCGCCCGGAGCCGAACTCCTGGTCACCGGTTCCGACGCCCCGGTCCAGGCCTTCCGCCTCGGCGAATTCGCGTGGGGCACCCAGTTCCACCCGGAAACCGATGCCGCGCAGATCGCTCGCTGGCTAGACGGCAACGACCTGGCCCTGCCGGCCGGCAAGACCGAGGACTCGATCATCGCCGAGGTCGAGGTGGACGATTCCGCTCTCGTCGACAATGGGAGGCGATTGGCTCGTGCCTTCGTGGAATTCCTGGAGGGCCGGCGTCGGGCAGGCCGGGAATGCAAGCTGGAATGCAGACAGCAAAGCACGAAGGCCGCGGACTGAGTCCGCGGCCTTCGGGCCTGGCCTTTCTGGGCTGAGCCCGGCCCCGTCGGGTGGTTCCTCCTCACGGTGAAGGAGGAACCACCTCGGCGATGGTGGGTCAGTCTTCGGCTTTCTTGAGCTTCTGATCGGTGTTGGTGTAGTAGATCCCATCGGCGGTCGAGCCGACGAGCCCCATCGTCACTCGCAGCAATCCGGGTTCGACGTCGTCCATGGGCGGCGTCTCCGGTCCCAGGGTGAGCGACTTTCCGTCCTTCGTCGTGGCGGTGATCGAGCCGATGTACACGGTGACATCGCCCTTCAGCGTCATCGTGTCGGCCGTCGTCACCAGTCCATACTCCTCGTCCGGCGGCTTCACCGTCAGCGAGAAGCCTTCGATCGAGATCTCTTCGGCCTGCAGCTTCAGAGTCACGATGGACCCGCCGTCAGCGGTGGGCACCGAGACGAACGAAATGCCCTTCAGGCCCTTGAATGAGAGTCCTTCCGAACCCATTGCGGCCGGAGTCTTCGTGAAGACCGGTGCGTTCTCATCCATCTGTGCATCGGACGGGAACTCACCGTTGCCCTCTTTCTCCGAGCCTTCATCCTCGTCCTCGGTCGGGTCGTCGCTGGGCTCATCGAGTCCCAGACCACCCGGATCCGTAGGTTCGTCGGACGGTTCCTCCGTCGGTTCCTCGCTCGGTTCATCCGTGGGGCCCGGTGCGGGCAGCGAGGGGTCTGACGTCGGTGGATCACTGGGCTTCACCGGCATTCCGGGCGACAGGCTCCCCGCAGGTGCGGAGTCCTTGGCCTTTGCGGAATCCTCGTCATCGCAGGTGCCCACGAGCGAGCACAGCGGTGACGAGTGGGCGGCTGCAACCGAACCCGCCCCGAGAGTCGTCGGGAGGATCAGGACAGCTGCCGCGAGGATTGAGGCCGTGCGGCGGCTGGGTGCCCTCATGCAGTCTCCCCCTCAGCGGCTTCGGACTCCTTCGGCCCACGCGGTCCCATCCATGCGACGATGAGGATCGCGCCGATGGTGGACAGCAGCATGCCGATGATGAACCCGCCGAGGTTCACTCCGATGAGTGAATAGACTGCGAGGACGAGAGCGATGATCCCGTAGAACACATGATGCGTGGGACGGAAGATCGACAGCAGAGCGAGGACGACGATGGCGATCGGAACCACCGTCGCCTGCAGACCCTCGATGCCGAACTGGATCTGCATATTGCCGAGGTCCAGCTGACCGGAGAAGAAGAGCTCGATTCCGCCGAGGACGGCAAGCACGCCTCCGATAAAGGGCCGCTGCCGACGCCAGTGCTTGAACCCCTGGCGCTTCTTCTCGGCGCCTTCGGTCATCTCGGCTCCCTCGCTGTTGTCAGCATCACCCGTCTCCGGCGCCGCGACTGCGAATTCTGCCGTCTCGACGCCGGATTCGGTGTGGTCGCTCTGTTCGTTGGCGCGTCGACTCCGCCGGGACAGCGCAAGCAGGCTCGTCTTCTGCACGGTGTCCTCCTGTTCGGCGGCCCCCCGTTCATCGGTCGGCTGCCCGTTGGCTGCTGAGTCCCTCATCAGTCGCACTGCTCAGATCCGTCGGTGAGCTTCAGCGACATGTCCTTGAGGGTGAAGACCGAGGCCGTGGTCGACCAGGAATCCTGCTTGAGGTCCTTGATCGAGATGGTGTCGGAGTCCTGGGCGAAGTCGCCCTTGCTTCCCTTGGCCTTCGTATTGACGTCGGAGGCATCGACGCCGATGCGGATGTTCTTGAATTCCGCATCGCCCTTGAGGCCGGTCATGCCGATCTGCAGATCCTTCGCCGAGGCGGGGGTGCCCTTTCCGCCGGCCTTGATGAGGATGCCCACCTTGCCCAGAGGAGTCTCCTGGACGGCCGACTGGCAGAGGTTCTCCAGGGTCGCATCCTTGATGTTCGCGGTGACGACGGCGTGCTTGCCGCCCTCGGCGTCCTTGGCGACTCCGCTGTACTGGGAGAATCCGGTTCCCTCGAGCTGCGACGAGGCGATCTTGAACTGAGTCCCGGAGATGGCGAACGAGACCGGCACCGCGCCCTGGGCCACCCCGCCCATGAGCATGGCTGAGACGACACCCGTGGGAATTGCGACCATGGCGATGCGACCGGCATGGGATGAGACGAGCCTGCGGATGAGGCTGGGATTGCGGAACTTCATTGATCCTCCTTGACCACCGAAGGCTCGGTGGGCATCAGCGTGTGACGTAAGTTACTACGGGGTGTTACCCGACAGTATCGTGGGTGAAGTTTGAGCGTCAACATCTTTTGTCGACGGGGCTCGCAAGGGCGCGGGTGCGAGCGGTCGTGCGGCCAGGTTCCAAGCAGTCGTGTCGGATCATCACGTTCATCATCGGCCCAGGTCAGACGATGCGTCAGCGGCGACCGTGGGAGAGATCTGAACCACGAATGATGCCCCGGCGGCCCCGCCCGAGACGACGGAATCCGAGGAAAAGCAGTTCGTGAACAAAACTTTCAAAACTCAGCTGGATCGGCACGCTCAGGGCGTTGCGAACTCAGCGGCGAGAGCAGCGCGCAGGGCGATGATCAGCGGAGTCCGGGCGCTGCCGCGACGGATCGCCGTCGAGATCCGCCTGCTCGCAGGTTCCGGCAGCCGGTGAGTTGAGATCGTCGCAGAATCGATGCCTGCGTTCGCTGCGGCCGCCTGCAGAGACATGCGCGGAACCAGCGCCGAGGCGAGGCCGAGAGCGACGAACCGGACGAGCAGGAGGATATCTGAGGACTCGGTGCGCACCTCGGGTTCGAAGCCTGCCCTTCGGCATTCGGCGCGCGACCAGTGTCCGGCGCGGGTATCTGCCGGCTCCATGGCCCAGGCATGGTGGGCGCACCCGTCAAGACTCAGGACCGAATGCGGATCCGAAGTGTTCGAGCCAGCGGCGGCGGGAGTGATGAGGCAGAGCTCGTCGTCGCCGAGCACCTCGGTCTCAACCCCTTCGTCACGGCGCGCCGGAAGAGACGGATAGTCCTCCTGGAGGACGAGATCGAAATCCCGGGCGAGCAGCGCCGGGACGGCATCCTCGGTGCGGATGTGCGTTGTGATGACCGTGAGGTCGGGATGGTCCCGGGCCAGCCGGGCGAGCGCGCCGGGCACGATCGTATGCAGCGCGGTCTGGAAGGCGGCGATGCGCACGGTGCCGCCCACACGATGCCGGACCTCGGCGATCTCGGCCTCCGCGGCTTCAAGCTCACGCAGGACCGCCTCGGTACGGGCGACGAGGATCTGCGCTTCCTCCGTCAGGCGCACCCCGCGACCCACGCGTTCGAGCAGCTGTGCGCCGACCTCGGACTCGAGGGTCTTGAGCTGATGGGAGACCGAGGATGGGTCCTGGCCCAGAGCGGCCGCGGCCGCAGCCAGACTGCCGCGGGCTGCGACCTCCCGCAGCAGACGGAGCCGTCTGAGACTGAACATCGTGCCTCCGGTGCAGGGTGAACTCTGAACGATGGAGTTCAAAAGATGAAGAAAGTTCATGAGTAATGGTGGAAACCAGTCTATCGATTTCATGAGTCCGCGTTCGTAGGCTCGAGATCAGACACTCGAGAAAGGACGCTCAATGACCGCGACCACGTGCCCGAACAGCACAGACCTTCGCATCGACGGTGACCGACTGTGGGCCGACCTCATGGCTCTCGCCGCGATCGGCTCCTATGACGATGAGGCGACCGGCCTCGTGGGGGTCAATCGGCAGTCGCTGACGGATGAGGACCGGGCGGGACGCGAACTGCTCATCTCCTGGATGGAGGAGCTCGGCCTTGAGGTCACGATCGACGAGATGGGTACGATCTTCGGCCGACGCGAAGGTCTGGGGCCCGAGCTCGCGCCCGTGCTCGTCGGTTCGCACATCGACACCGTGGCCACCGCCGGCGCCTTCGACGGCTGCCTCGGTGTGCTCGGCGGGCTGGCCGTGATCCGCGCCTTCGCCGAGGCGGGCCTCCAGCCCCGTCGCCCCATCGTCGTAGCCGCGTGGACCGAAGAGGAGGGAGTGCGCTTCGGCACCGATATGCTCGGGTCCGCCGTCGCGGCGGGGCGACTGAGCCTCGATTACGCCTACGGACTCACCGATGAGACCGGAGCACGGTTCGGTGACGAACTGAGGCGCATCGGCTTCAAGGGCGAGCGTCCCGTGCACATCGACCCGCCGCACGCCTACCTCGAATGCCATATCGAGCAGGGACCCGTGTTGGCTCAGGAGGACCGCGTGATCGGCATCGTCACCGGAGTCCAGTCGATCTCCTGGCAGAAGGTGACCCTTCACGGCCGTGCAGCCCACGCTGGAACCACCCCGACCGAACTGCGCATCGACGCCGGCCTGGCCGCCGCGCAGATCATCGTCGAGGTCCGACGCATGGTTGACTCCGGCGCCTACGGACGGCTGCGGGCGACGGTCGGTCGCATCGAGACCTCCCCGGGACTGCCGAGCGTCGTGCCCGATCGGGCCGAGATCACCGTCGATCTGCGCAATCCCGACGATGAGCACATGGCTCGCGCCGAGGCGGACCTCGCCGCCTTTCTCGAGCGTCTTCCCGACAGCCAGCCCGGGCTGCGGGTGGAGGCGGCGCAGATGGCGCGGACCAAGGCCGTGCCCTTCAGCGAAGCCGTGCAGGACACGCTCGAGACCGCAGCGAAGGAACGCGGCTATGATTCGATGCGGCTGATGTCCGGGGCCGGCCACGATGCGCAGGAGATGGCCGCGATCGCCCCGGCGGCCATGGTTTTCGTCCGCGGTCAGCATCACGGAATCAGTCATAACCCCCGCGAATACTCGACCCCCGAGGACTGCCGCGCCGGTGTCGAGGTCCTGGCCTCAGCAGTGAAGGAACTGAGCTCATGATCGGCGAATCCACGCATCCGCAGGAATTCCACCGCACGATCCCCGGTTATCGGGTCACCGACCTCATCGATCTGCCCGGTCTCGCCGTCGAGGTGGGGGCCGCCTCGGTGCGGGTGAAAGACGAATCCGATCGCTTCGGTCTGCCGGCATTCAAGGCACTTGGAGCATCATGGGCAGTCAATCGGGTGATCAGCGCACACCTCGGTCTGCCTCCGGCCGCGACGTTCGCCGAACTCAGTGACCGCGCCGCGGGACTCGAGCTCGTCCTCGTCACCGCCTCCGACGGCAATCACGGCCGGGCGCTCGCCCATATCGCCGCCCGCCTGGGGCTGCGCTCACGCATCCACGTGCCCGCGGGTCTGCCTGCCAGCACGCTTGAGGCTATCCGCGGCGAAGGGGCCGAACTCGTGGAGACCGGCCTCATCTACGACCGGTCCGTCGAGGACGCGGCGGCGAGCTGTGGCGACGGGGAGCTGCTCGTTCAGGACACGGCATGGGACGGCTACGAGGACGTGCCAGGGTGGATCGTCGACGGGTATTCGACGCTGTTCGCCGAGGTCGATGAGCAGCTGGGCGGACCCGCTTCGCTCATCCTCGTGCCCAGCGGGGTCGGCTCCCTGCTCCAGGCCGCCGTCGTCCACCAGGGTAGGCACGGGCCGGAAGCCCGCGTGATCGCCGTCGAACCGGTCACGGCTGCGTGCATCACCGCGTCGATGCGGGCAGGACGGCCGGTGAGCGTCGACACCTCGCAGCCGACCTCGATGGCCGGGCTCAACTGCGGGACCGTCTCGTCCCTGGCCTGGCCCGTCCTCCAGTCCGGACTCGACGATTCGGTCACGGTGACCGACACCGAGGCGGCCGCCGCCCAGGACGAACTCCATGACCTCGGTGTGGCGGTCGGCCCGTGTGGAGCCGCCTCGTTGGCGGGGCTGAGAGCCGCGCTCACCGCGTCCGGTGGACCGGGCGGCCTCGGACTCGATGAGTCCGCGCACATCGTCCTGCTCAGCACGGAATCGGCTGCGGCCAATGCCGGAGTCGACGCGCTCAGCGCACCGGCGCATCGGGACCGAGCGGAATGCCCAGACCCCACCACAGGAAGAACAGCAGGCTCCAGCTGATCGTCATGCACACGGCCAAGGGCAGGGTGTGAGAGGCGAGCGTGCCGATGCCGGCACTCTTCTGATACTTCTGCATGAACCCGAGCGCGAGGATGAAGTACGGGCTCATCGGGGTGATGGCCGTCGACCCCGAGTCGGCGATGCGGAAGATCGCCTGTGAGGTCTCCGGCGGCACCTCGAGCAGCATGAGCAGCGGCACGATGACCGGGGCCATGATCGCCCACATCGCCGAGCCGGAGGTGATGAGCACGTTGACGACCGAGAGCACGAGCAGGACGAGGATGAACACCACCCACGTCGGCAGGCCGAGGCCGGTGAAGAGTTCGGACACGGAGACCGAGACGAGCATGCCGATGTTCGTCCACTCGAAGTACTCGAGGAACTGGGCGATGGCGAAGAAGAGGACGAGGACCCCGGAGATCGAGGCGAGCCCCTGACCCATGAGCTTCGGCACGTCCGACCAGGTCTCGATCGTGCCCTCGCGGAAGCCGTAGACGATGCCGCCGATGCCGAAGAGCATGGCGATGAGGAAGGCGATTCCGGTGAGGAACGGCGACTCGCCGAAGGGCCCGTCGCCGCGCAGGGGCGCGCCGTCTGGGACGACGAGGACGACGATGGCGATGACCGCAGCGATGACGGCGAACATGGCCAGGCGCAGGGCCTTGCGCTCCTTGTCGGTGATGACGAGGTCTTCGTGTTCGGCATCCTCGTCGGCTTCGAGGTTGTCGCGCTTCATGAGCACGAGCTCGGTGACGATCGTGATGACGATGGCCAGCAGGACGGAGCTGGCGATGTTGAAGTACCAGTTGCCGATCGGGGTGACGATGTAGTCGGGGTCGATGATGTTCGCCGCAGCCGTCGTGATGCCCGCGAAGATGGCATCGTTGGGCGTCGGGATCGGGCTGGCATCGTAACCGGAGGCGATCGAGGTGTACGCGACGATGACGCCGAGGACGGGGGAGCGGCCCACGGCCTTGAACACCATTCCGCCGAGCGGGACGAGGATGACATAGGCCGCTGCCGAGGCGACGTGGGAGACCGTGCCCATGAATGCGACCGTGAAGACGATGAGTCCGGCCGGGACGCGGGCGATCGAGACCTTCATCGCCGTCGACAGCAGGCCGGTGCGTTCGGCCAGGGCCACGCCCATGATGACGACCATGATCGTGATGAGTGGTGGGAAGGTCTCATAGGCGTCGAGCGCGGTGTTCACGGCCATGGCGATGCCCTCGCCGCTGAGGAGGTTGTTCACCGGGGTCCAGTCCCCGGTGCCGGGATCGTCGACTCCCGCGCCGGCGAGGGAGAGGACGAGGCTGAATACGGCGAGGATCGCCGCGAGGATCCAGAACAGCCAGAAGGGGTTCGGCAGCTTGTTGCCGACGACTTCGATGACGTTGAGGGCGCGAATGACCAGCGGCAGCTTCTCCTGCTCGTCGGTCTGCACGGTATCGGTGGTCTGGGTCGGTTTCATTGTGAGCTCCTGAGAGTCCAGGCGGGATTTTCGGGCAGGGTCCACCAGGGCACGGTGATTACGGCGCTGGAATCGGGTGTTCTGTGGTGGGGTGCGGGCCGAGCGGCCGGTCAGTGAGAAGCGGGTGTCACAGTCTCTGCAGCTCCTGACAGTAGGCGACGAGTCGGTCGACGACCTCGCCGAGGATGTCCTCCCCGGCCGCGGCCGTGGCGGTCCGCGGATCGCCGAGGACGCCGTTGTCGGCGTAGCGGTCGAATGTCACCGCTGTTGACGGTGTTTTCGTTCGTGAGAGTCGGGCACGTGGGTCGAGATCGTCGAGCCGGGTGGCGCCGGGGTTGAGGTGGCCCGAGTCGACGAGGGATTCGTCGATGGCGAGCATCTGCGAGGTTTCGGACTCTCCGCAGTGGCCGCTGACCTCGGTGCGCGGCAGCTGGGCGGTCGCCTCGGTGGCCAATGCTGAGACCGGAGCATAGGCGAAGACGAAGTCCGGATGGGTGGCGAGCAGGGACTGCTGGACCACGCCGAGCGCGGCGAGGTTGCCGCCGTGGCCGGTGATGACGAGGAGTCTGTCGAATCCGGCATCGGCGAGCTGACGCACGATCGAGGAGACGAGGTCGATGAACAGCTGCGGACCGATGTTGATCGTGCCGGGCAGGAAGCGGTGATGCGGGGAGACCCCGTAGTCGATGCTCGGCAGGACGAAGGCGCTGCCCTCCCGAACCTGATCGCCGTCGATGAGCGCGTCGACGACGGCGCGGGCGACGTGAGCGGCTCGGATGTTGTCGGTGCCCAGAGGAAGTCCGTCACCGTGCTGTTCGCAGGCGCCGACGGGAAGGACGAGCAGGCTGCTTCGATCCTTCGCGAGCTCGACCTCCAAAGAGGTGAGTTCGGCGTAGTCGCGGATATGCGGGCGGATCTCGGAGATCGTCGGGCGGCTCATTGCTGGGATCCTCCGATGGTGTCGGCGTCACCGGTCTGGTCTGTATCGTCCGCCCAGTCGGCGAGGACGGCGGCCTTGATCGCCTCGAGGTGCTTGCGGGTGCGGTGGGAGGCTTCGAAGCCGTCGCCGCGGCGGATCGCATCGAGGATGTCCGCGTGTTCGTCGTGGTCGCGCAGTCGGTCGTAGCTCGTGCGCGCCGCCTGCTGGGTCCGCGAATGGATGGCCAGCAGGGACACGAGCATCTCGTGCAGAGCGCGGTTGCCCGAGGCGCGAGCGAGTTCGACGTGGAAGTGGCCGGCCGGGACCGCGGTCTCGACCTGGAGGGCGTTGTCGAGTGCGGATTCCATGGAGGACACGGCGTCAGGTTTCTGGACTGTCGCTGCGAGCTCGGCGATTCCGGGCTCGATGGCGATGCGGGCGTCGAGGAGTTCGATGGCCGCGGCGAGATCGACGGGCACATAGTGCGGGTTGTCGAGGATGCGACGGTTGATCGCTTCGCGGACGTAGGTGCCCGAACCGTGCTTGAGCTCGACCGACCCCGTGGCCTCGAGCCGGCGCAGAGCCTCCCGGACGGTGGGCACGGTGACCTCGAAGCGTGCGGCGAGGACCTTCGCCGACGGCAGGGTCTGCCCGGGCTGGAGGTTCTCGGTGCGAATGGTGTCGACGATTTCGCGAGTGAGGCGTTCGACGAGTCCGACGGTGGACGTCATGGTGCTCTCCTTCAAGTGTTTAAGTCATCTAATCACTTTGAGTGATGTGTGTCAACGGTCACTTCTGGGGCGGGCCTGGTTGGTCACTTCTGGGTGGGCCCCTGCGTTGTTCCCGGGTGGCTGCGGAAGAAGTCCCAGACCGTGCTCGTGGCCGAGAAGTTCTTCGTGACGTATCCGCCTCCGCTGTAGACGACCTCACCGGGCCAGACGTGGCCGCCGTCGGCGACGGTGTAGAGCTCGACGGAGGCGTCGCACCGCGTCCACTGGGTGCGCACAACGTCTTCGCCTTTGCGGCCGACCTGGCGTTCCTTCGTTCTCGCGCAGCCGGAGGCCTCCGCCCATGGCTGGATCCACTCGCGGACTCCCGGGTAGTCCTCGCCCTGACGGTGGCCGCCCTCGTAGTGCATTGTCGCGTCCCCGGTGCCGTGGATCGCGAGCATCGGTGTGGGTGTCGAGTAATCGCAGCCCTCCGTCGACTGCGGATAGTAGGCGCCGGCGACGGGAGCGAAGGCGGAGAAGCGATCGCGCAGGTGACAGGCGAGGACGGAGACCATGCCGCCGCCGTTCGACTTGCCGGTGGCATAGACCCGATTGAGGTCGATGCAGTGCTCGGATTCGACCGAATCGAGCAGCTCGGCGACGAACGCGACGTCATCGGCACCGCTGGCGTACGGGGCGCCCTGCCAGGAGCGTTTGCCGTCGCCTTCGTCGCCTTCGTCGCCGTCGGGGAAGACGGTGATCGCGGGAAGGGTCGGCAGCCCCGTGTAGTTCTGGAATTCGGCGCCGTCGGAACCGTTGCCGTGGAACCCGAGGACGAGCGGCAGGGGAGTCTCAAGCTCGTAGTCGCGCGGGATGTTGATCCGGTAGCTGCGCTCGCCGTCTTCCGTCGAGATCGTCTTCTCGTCGTTGCCGGGCTTCTGCTCGGTGCCGCAGCCGGCCGACGGGGCGGCCGGTATCGTCGATGCTTTCTTGCTGGTTGTGTGAGCGGCGGCAGAATGCGCGGGTGCGGTCTGTGCGGTGGCGGCCATTCCTGGGGTCGCAACTGTGCCCGTCAGCAGAGCAGCGCTCGCGGCGGTCGCGAGCAGAGCGGTCATGATGCGTTTCGTCGTCGATGACATCGTCAGTCCTTTGATCGTCGGTGATCGTGGTGAGGACTCTAGCACAGGTCATCAGATGACTAGAAGAGTTGGCGATGACGGTGGCGTCGTCGAGGTGACAGCGGTGTTGCCGATCCGGAACCCGCAGCTGGAAGGTGTTCGACTCAGGCCGTCTGGGGCGCATCCCCTTCGATGGTCGACCAGTTCGCCTTCGTCAGTGCGACGGCATGCGCATGCTCACCGGAACGGATGGCGGCGATGATCTCGGTGTGCTGCTCCGGTGAGGCTGATCCCTTCACCGATTCGAAATGCAGGAACTCCGCGCGGCGCAGAGTGGCGGTGACGACCTCGAGGTGATCGGGAATGAGGGGATTGCCGGATCGGGTGAGGGCCACCTCGTGGAAGTCGTCATCGGCGGCGATCGCCGCCTCGGCATCGCCGACTGCGAGGGCCGCGCTCAATCGCCCGTTTGCCTGCTCCATCTCAGTCAGCGCCTCCTCGTCGAGGGCGGGGAAGGCGAGGTCGATCGCCAGGCCGTGGAGTTCGGCGGCGATCTGCCGCGCCGCGAGGATGAGCTCCGGATCCTCTGGGGCCACGCGCGTCATCCGGCCTGGCTCCGCCACGACGAGTCCGGCCTGTGCCAAGCGTTGGAGCGCCTCGCGCACAGGAGTTCTGGATACCTGGAGCCAGGCACCGAGCTCCTGATCGCGCAGCTGTTCCCCGGGGGCGAGCTGGCCGCGGACGATGGCGTCGCGGATCGACCGATAGACGTCATCGCGCAGCAGGCTGCGCTGCGGGGCGGGGGAATCCGTGGGGATCGGCACGCTCGGTCACCTTGTCTCTGAGTGGGCAGGTCTCGTCCCGCGGGATGGGGCTCGAACTCTGACCCATTGTAACCATCAGCAGAATGCAATATATTGCATATTGCGATCCAGGACACATCGCACAGGACACATCGCACGAGAGAGCGATCGCCCCGAAGCGAACGCTTCAGAGAACAGAGGACATCATGGCCATCACCGACTTCGAACGCTACCCACTCACCTTCGGACCGAGCCCCGTACACGAGCTCCCGCGACTGAGCGACCACCTCGGCGGGGCCCGTGTCTGGGCCAAACGGGAAGACGTCAACTCAGGACTCGCCTTCGGCGGCAACAAGACCCGCAAGCTCGAGTACATCGTTCCCGACGTTCTCGCCTCGGGTGCGGACACCCTCGTGTCCATCGGCGGCTACCAGTCCAACCACACCCGCCAGGTCGCCGCCGTTGCCGCTCACCTTGGACTGAAGGCGCGCCTGGTGCAGGAACGCTGGGTCGACTGGGAGGACCCGGTCAACGACAAGGTCGGCAACATCGAACTCTCGCGCATCATGGGAGCCGACGTCCGCCTCGACTCGGCCGGATTCGACATCGGCATCCGCTCGAGCTGGGAGAACGCCCTGGCCGAGGTCGAAGAATCAGGCGGCAAGCCCTACCCGATCCCGGCTGGCGCCTCCGAGCACAAGTTCGGCGGACTCGGATTTGCGAACTGGGCCTATGAGGTCGCTGACCAGGAGAAGGAGCTCGGCGTCTTCTTCGACACCATCGTCGTGTGCACCGTGACCGGCTCGACGCATGCCGGAATGATCGCCGGATTCGCCGCCCTCGAAGCCGCCGGCGGACGCCCCCGCAAGGTCATCGGCATCGATGCGTCGGCCACGATCGAGAAGACCCGCGACCAGGTGAAGAGGATCGCGAACACCACTGCCGAACTCATCGGCCTCGGGCGTGAGATCACCGCCGACGACGTCGATATCCGCACCGGTTGGGAAGGCCCGGCCTACGGCATCCCTGACGAGACGACCGTGAACGCGATCCGCACCACCGCCCAGCTCGAAGGCGTCATCCTCGACCCCGTCTACGAGGGCAAGTCGATGGCCGGACTCCTCGACCTCGTCGGAGACGGCACGATCGGCAGGGATTCCACCGTCCTCTATGCCCACCTCGGCGGACAGCTCGCACTCAACGCCTACTCCTCGATCTTCTGACGATGAGCACCGCACAGGAGTCGACAGCACAAGAATCGGCGGCTCAGGCGCCAACACCACAGGACGCGGACCGCCACCAATTCGAGACCTCCCTGCAGGTCAGCCCGCCCGGGACGAATGACCGTCCGCTGCGCGCCTCGACCTCGGGAGATGATGAGATCCTCGACGAGATCGCCCAGCGCGTACTGTGGCTGGCGACCTCGATCATCGACCGTGCCAACCGCGGCCGGGTCAACCCGGACGGGGTCAAGGTCGGCGGCCATCAGTCCTCGTCGGCCTCGATGACCGGGATCATGACGGCGCTGTGGTTCACCCGACTGCGCGCCATCGACCGCGTCTCGGTCAAACCGCATGCCTCGCCGGTCCTCCACGCGATCAACTATCTGCTCGGAGACCTCGGCGAGGAATTCCTCGACACCCTGCGCAGCCGCGGGGGACTCCAGCCCTACCCGTCGCGGACGAAGGACCCGGACACCGTGGACTTCTCCACCGGATCCGTGGGCATCGGCGCGACCGCTCCCATCTGGGCGGCTCTGTCCCACCGTTACGTCTCCGACCGGTTCCCCGAGACCCCGGAAGCCGGCCGGTTCTACTCCCTGCTCGGCGACGCGGAGATGGACGAAGGGGCGGTGTGGGAGGCGATCATCGATCCGGAGGTGCGCAGCCTCGGCGAGATCGTGTGGATCGTCGACCTCAACCGGCAGTCGCTCGACCGGGTCATTCCCGATGTCCAGATCCGCCGTTTGCAGGGCATGTTCGATGCCGCCGGGTGGCAGGTGCTCACCTGCCCGTGGGGGCGCCGACTCGAAGCCGTGTTCGCAGCCCCCGGCGGTGAGGCGCTCAAGAAGCGGCTCGTGCAGATGCCCAATCCCGAATACCAGCGGCTGCTGCGCGCCCATCCGTCCGAGATCCACGACCGGCTGCTCTCGGGTCTCACCGACACCGAGGCGACCGCCCTGTCCGCGGTCATCGACGGCTTCGACGCGGACGGTCTCGCCTCCCTCATCCGTGACCTGGGTGGACATGACCTCGGCCAGCTCGTGTCGACGTTCGACGCGATCGACGACGACCGGCCGACGGTGGTCTTCGCCTACACGATCAAAGGCAAGGGGCTGGCCACGGAGGGCCATCCCGGCAACCATGCCGCGCAGCTGACCGAAGCGCAGATGCGCGAGCTCGCGGCCGCCTCGGGGATGGACTTGGACGATCCGTGGGTCGCCTTCGCTCCGGACACCCCGGCCGGCCGGTTCTGTGCCGAAACCGCGCGGCGGCTGCGACGGGAGCCGGTCACCGACCATGCCGTGGCCGCAGTGCCTGCCGAGCTGGGATTCACTCCGCGACCGCAGATCTCCACGCAGGCGGCGCTGGGCCGGTTCCTCTCCGACCTCAAGCACGTCGCCCCCGAGGTGGCCCAGCGGGTTGTGACCCTGTCACCGGACGTCGCGACGTCGACGAACCTCGGCGGATGGATCAACAAGACCGGAATCTGGTCACCGGCGGGCCGGCATGACTGGTTCTCCGACGATCGGGAACGGGTGCTGCGGTGGCAGGAAGGCACGAGCGGACAGCACATCGAACTCGGCATCGCCGAGGTCAATCTCGTCTCCCTGGCCGGGGAGCTCGGATCGACCGGGCAGCGCTGGGGACAGCCGCTGCTGCCGATCGCCACGATCTACGATCCCTTCATCAACCGTGCTCTCGAGCCCTGGACCTTCAGCCTCTACGCGGGTGGGCGTTCGATCATGGTCGGCACGCCCTCAGGGGTATCGCTTGCGCCCGAAGGCGGGGCCCACCAGTCGTTCAACACACCGTCGGTGACCTTGGAGATCCCGGGCCTGACGAGCTGGGAGCCGGCCTTCGCCCAGGACCTCGAGTGGACCCTGCTCGAAGCGCTGCGCGAACTCGCCGACCCGGACGGCGACTCCGCCTACTTCCGACTGACGACGAGACCGGTAGCGCAGGAGCTCGCAGATGTGCCCGAAGATCCGCTGCTGCGGGAACGCCGCCGTGATCAGGTCATCGCCGGCGGCTACCGGCTCTCCGCCAGACCGGCTGCCGAGGACGAGGTCACCCTCGTCGGCGCCGGGGCCATCATGACCGAAGTGATCGCGGCGGCGGCCCGACTGGAATCCCTGGGTGTGCGGGCGGGAATCGTCTGCCTCAGCTCACCGTCGAAGGTGTTCCGGTCGGTGCAGGATCGGTCTCGGGTCCGCTCGAGTGTCCGCTCGGCCATCGCCGACGAACTCTTCCCCGCAGAACATCCGGCACCGCTGGTCACCGTCCTCGACGGGCACCCGCACACTCTCGCGTTCCTCTCCGGAGTGCGCGGGGACCGCACACGGAACCTCGGGGTCATCGAATTCGGTCAGGCATCCTCGGTGGGGGAGGCCTATGCGATCCACGGGATCGACACGGACTCCATCGTGCGCGCCGGACTCGACCTCGTGGGGCGGTGAGTTCCCGCGACGCGAGGTGAACCGTTTCGGTCCTCTGGTTCGATGAACAGGGACCGGAGCGGGCCCCTCGCCGAGGAGGGTGGTCCCCGATCGAGGCCGGAGTTCTCTCCTCGCGAGTGCGGTTCGGATTTCGTCGTGACCGATTCGGAATCCGCACCGCCTCGGCGAGGGGACCACGGACGATCGGGGACTGAGGATTCCCCCAGGTTTCGGCACTTGTTGCGCGGGTCACCTATTGATAGCGTGGGTGGCAGGCATACGCATTCCGTCGATTCGGGCGGCAAACAGGTATGCAATTGCTTCAGCGGCGCCAACGGGCGCGCACAAGTCAAAGGAGTCTGGAATGAGCAACGTAGGCAGTGCTGCAGGCGGCTACCGTGTCGAGAACCCGGCCACCGGTGAAGTCGTCGAGAAGTTCGACAATGCCACCGACGAAGAGGTCCAGCAGGTCCTCGAATCCGCACACAAGGGCTACCTGAGCTGGCGCGAGAAGACGATCGAGGAACGCGCCGCGATCGTCAACAAGGTCGCCGCTCTCTTCGGCGAGCGCAAGGAAGAGCTCGCGAAGATCATCGCCGAGGAGATGGGCAAGCCCACCGCCGAAGGTGAGGAAGAGGCCGAGTTCTGCGAGGCGATCTTCAACTACTACGCCGACAACGGACCGAAGTTCGCCGCCGATGAACCGATCGAATCGATGTCCGGCGGCAAGGCCTTCATCCAGCGCCGCCCCGTCGGCACGCTGCTGGGCATCATGCCCTGGAACTTCCCCTACTACCAGGTCGCCCGCTTCGCCGCACCGAACCTCGTGCTCGGCAATACGATCATCCTCAAGCATGCGGAGATCTGCCCCCGCTCCTCGGCGAAGATCGCCGAGATCATGAAGGAAGCCGGCATCCCCGAAGGCGTGTACTCCAACATCTACGCCACGCACGAGCAGATCGAGACGATCATCGCCGACGACCGCGTCGAAGGCGTGTCCCTGACCGGTTCCGAGCGCGCCGGATCGGCCGTGGCCGCCACGGCCGGCAAGTACCTCAAGAAGGCCGTGCTGGAGCTCGGCGGCTCCGACCCGTACATCATCCTCGACACCGACGACATGAACGAGGCCGTCGACACCGCCTGGGGCACCCGCCTGTACAACACCGGCCAGGTCTGCAACGCGAACAAGCGGATGATCGTCATGGACGACATCTACGACGACTTCGTGTCCGGCCTGACCGAGCGCGCCCAGTCCTGGGAGAAGGGCACCCCCGCCGAGGCGGGCGACGGCAAGTACTCGCCCCTGTCCTCGCGTTCGGCTGCCGAGAACCTGCGCAAGCAGCTCGACCGTGCCGTCGAGCAGGGTGCGACCCTCGTCGGCGGCGAGCTCGCCACCGACGGATCCGCGTACGTCTCGCCGGCCGTGCTCACCGGAGTCACCTCGGAGATGGACGCCTACCGCGAAGAGCTCTTCGGCCCCGTGGCCACCGTGTACAAGGTCAGCAGCGATGACGAAGCACTGGCCCTGGCCAATGATTCGCGCTTCGGCCTCGGCGGCGCGGTGTTCGCCAAGGACGAGGAGCGTGCCGCGAAGCTCGCTCAGCGCCTCGATGTCGGCATGTCGAACGTCAACACCCCTGCCGGAGAGGGTGCGGAGATCCCGTTCGGCGGCACGAAGCGCTCGGGCTTCGGCCGCGAACTCGGCCCCTACGGCATGGATGAGTTCGTCAACAAGCGCATGTACTACGTGGCTGACTGACTGGGGCTTGGCTTCAGCCTTCGTCGAGAAATGGGCTGGGTGTCGAGAAACGCGTGTGCGCATGCGTTTCTCGACACCCAGCCCATTTTTCACTGTCTTTCATGTGGGCCAGCCCTTTCTGCATGGGCCGGGGTGTTCCCTGCGGGTGGATCCACCTCGAACTCTGCGCGGATGTCGCGGTGAATCCACCCGCAGGAGACATCCGCTCGCGGGCAGCAGGGGCGAGCGACCGTGAATCTCAGAGTCTGAAACGCCTCTCTGGTGGGTTGACGCACGTTGGGTGAGCGGGATTACACTCAAACCTGTCATACAGCTTGACAGGTTTGTCTGGTGGGCTGTGTGCCGGATCAATGATCGGATCGAACCGGAGGAGTGGTCATGGGGACGAACAGCCCGACCGAACCCACGGCCAGACGCACGGCTGTAGAACGACTGTCCGCGGGTGAGGGCGTCGTGCGCAGTCTGCGTGCCGAGATCGCCGACGGCACCTTTCCCGTCGGCAACCGCCTTCCCTCCGAAGCGAAGCTCGCCGACCGATACGCCGTCAGCCGTCCCGTCATCCGCGAAGCCCTGCGCTCGCTGGCAACCCTCGGGCTGACCGAGACGAAGACCGGCAGCGGCACCTTCGTCATCGCCTCCGCTCCGGAGACCGGACTGCACCTCGGCGACTACTCCTCCCGGGATCTCCACGAGGCCCGACCGCATATCGAAGTTCCCGCCGCCGAACTCGCGGCCACTCGGCGCACCGAGGCCGACCTCGTCCGTCTCCACGCCCTGCTGCAGTCGATGAGCGCCGAGCCGAGTCCCCGTGGCTGGGTCGAGCTCGACGGAGAGCTGCACATCGCCATCGCCCGAGCCAGCGGAAACCGAGTCTTCGAAAGCGTCATCGCCGAACTCCGCGGTGCCCTGACCGCCCAGTCCGAGCTCCTCAACCTCGCCGCCAGCCGTCAACCGGACTCCGACGTCGAGCATGCGGAGATCGTCCGCGCGATCGAAGCCGGCGACAGCGCCCGTGCCCGCGACGCTATGGCCGTACATCTCGCTCAGGTCGCTGTCGCCGTCACCGACCTCGCCCGAAATCCAGGAAGACCATGACCCACACAGCCACCCCCACCGCGACCCACCGCGCCCATGTCCCACTCGTCGAGGTCACCCGCGGTGATCTCGTCGAAGGCGTGCACTACGGTTCCTTCGCGGTCGTCGACTCCGAGTGCCGGCCGCTCACCTCCGCCGGTGATATCGATGCGCCCTTCTATCCTCGGTCGACCCTCAAGCCCCTGCAGCTGCTTGCGATGCTGCGTCTCGGCCTCGATCTGCCGACCGAGCTCCTCGCTCTCGCCGCGGCCAGCCACTCGGGATCCCCCGAACACATCGACGGTGCCCGCCGGATCCTTCATCAGTACGAACTCGACGAGACCGCCCTCGGCAACGTCATCGACCTTCCCTATGGGGCGCCCGAGCGCGAAGCCCACCTCGCCGCCGGCGGACAGCGCAGCCGCTTGGCCCAGAACTGCTCGGGCAAACACGCGGCCATGGTCGCGACCTGCCGGATCAACGGCTGGGACCTCGCGGGCTACCTCGATCCCACCCACCCTCTGCAGCGGCACATCGGCGCCACCATCGCCGAACTCACCGGCGAGACGCCGGCGACCGTGTCGACCGACGGATGTGGAACACCGTTGCCGGCGATCTCGCTGACCGGAATGGCCCGCGCTTTCGCTCGCCTGTCCACCGTCTCGACCGGCACGAGCGCGGCGCGCGTCGCCGCCGCCATGCGCGACCACCCGGACATGGTCGCCGGTGCCGGGCGCGACGTCACCGCGCTCATGCGCACCGTCCCCGGACTCATCGCCAAGGACGGCGCCGAAGCGGTTCAGCTGCTCGGGATCGACGGCATGGGCATCGCCGTCAAGATCGCCGACGGCTCGGATCGGGCCAGGCTGCCGATCGCCACCCGGATCCTCTCCGCTCTGCCCGCACCGACCGAAAAGGCTGGCGACATCGTCAGCCCGCCCATCCTCGGCGGAGGACGGGAAGTCGGCGGACTGCGCGTGACCCGCGAGGTCGAGGACCGCCTCGGCGAGTGGGAACGCACCCGGTCGGTCGCCTCCTGAGCCTCCGCAGCCGAACCACCCACCAGCACCGACAGGCATCAGCA
Organism: Brevibacterium sediminis; assembly: GCF_024895295.1. Lineage (NCBI taxonomy): Bacteria > Bacillati > Actinomycetota > Actinomycetes > Micrococcales > Brevibacteriaceae > Brevibacterium > Brevibacterium sediminis. Next base: position 306,615 of record NZ_JAHQRN010000005.1, read on the forward strand.
ACAACGACGAACAAAGGCGACACGAGAACCATGAGCACGGATACACGCATCGAGCACGACCTCCTCGGCGATCGGGAGATCCCGGGCGATGCCTACTGGGGCATCCATACGCTGCGGGCGGTCGAGAACTTCCCGATCACCGCGCAGACCCTGCAGTCCAACCCCGACCTCATCCGCGGACTCGCCGCGGTCAAGCTCGCCGCCGCCAGGGCCAACCACGACCTCGGCCTCCTCGATGAGCAGCGGCGGGACGCGATCGTCTCAGCCTGCCGGGAGATCATCGACGGGAAGCTGTACGACCAGTTCCCGATCGACGTCATCCAAGGTGGGGCGGGCACCTCGTCGAATATGAACGCCAACGAGGTGATCGCGAACCGGGCGCTCGAGATCATCGGGCAACCGCGCGGAACCTACACGCGGATCAGCCCGAACGACCACGTCAACCTCAGCCAGTCGACGAACGACGCCTACCCGACGGCTGTCAAGCTCGGTACGATCTTCGCGATCAAACGGCTGCTCACCGCCCTCGGGGAACTTCAGGACGCGTTCGCCGTGAAGGCGTCCGAATTCCACGACATCGTCACGATGGGACGCACCCAGCTGCAGGACGCCGTGCCGATGACACTCGGCCAGGCCTTCGGCAGCTACGCGGTGACGATCGGGGAGGACCGCGAGCGCCTCGGGGAGGCCGAGTCGCTGGTCCACGAGATCAACCTCGGCGCCACCGCCATCGGCACCGGCCTCAACGCACCAGCCGGATACGCCGAGGCGGTCCGCGACCATCTCGCGCAGCTGACCGGGCTGCCTCTGGTCACCGCGCCCGACCTCGTGGAGGCGACCCAGGACGTCGGATCCTTCGTCCACCTGTCCGGGGTGCTCAAGCGCATCGCCGTGAAGATCTCGAAGATCTGCAACGATCTGCGGCTGCTGTCCTCGGGTCCGCGAGCCGGATTCAACGAGATCAACCTGCCCGCCGTGCAGTCGGGATCGTCGATCATGCCGGGCAAGATCAACCCCGTCATCCCCGAGGTGGTCAACCAGGTCGCGTTCGAAGTCATCGGCAACGATGTCACGATCACCGCGGCCGCCGAATCCGGGCAGCTGCAGCTCAACGCCTTCGAACCCGTCATCCTGCACAGCCTGCACAAGTCGATCTCCCACCTCGAATCGGCGTCGCGGACGCTGACGACCCGCTGCATCGCAGGCATCACCGCCAATCCAGAACTCACCCGCGCTGCCGTCGAACACTCCATCGGACTCGTCACCGCACTCAACCCCACCATCGGGTACCAGGCGGCGACGATGATCGCGCAGGAGGCGCTGAAGACCGGCCGCGGCGTCGCCGAACTCGTGCTCGAACACGGGCTGATGACCGCCTCCGAACTCGAACGTCTGCTCCGACCCGAACGGCTGGCGAACCTCACGACCGTGTGAGCGAACCGACTCCGGGCCGCCTGCAATCGACCACCTGACCACCTGACCGCCTGTTTCTGACAAGACCATCTGTACTCAACGAACGAGGACACTCATGACTGACAATCTCGGCTCCGACCGCAGCGCCGCCGTCGCACCCGCAGAACCGGGCTCGGGCCCGACCCGACCGAACCTCACCGCCGAGGACTCCGGGTATCAGAAGAACCTGGCCCCGCGCCAAGTGCAGATGATCGCCATCGGCGGGGCGATCGGCACCGGGCTCTTCCTCGGTGCGGGCGGTCGCCTCCACGAGGCGGGACCCTCGATCGTGCTCTCCTACGCGGTGTGCGGGTTCTTCGCGTTCCTCATCCTCCGCGCGCTCGGCGAACTCGTCCTGCACCGTCCGACCACAGGGTCGTTCGTCTCTTACGCCCGTGAGTTCTTCGGCGAGAAAGCTGCGTTCATCTCCGGGTGGTTCTACTGGCTGGTGTGGGCGACGACCGCGATCGTCGACATCACCGCGGCCGCGCTCTATATGGGCTTCTTCGGCCGCTACGTCGCCTGGATCGCGACCGTGCCGCAATGGGCGTGGGCGCTCATCGCGCTCGTCCTCGTGCTCGGACTCAACGTCATCTCCGTCAAGGTCTTCGGAGAGCTCGAGTTCTGGTTCGCGCTCATCAAGGTCGCCGCCCTCATCATCTTCCTCGTCGTCGGGGTCGGTTTCCTCATCTTCGGCACCCCCGTGGCCGGTCACGATCCCGGACTGTCGATGATCCTCGACAACGGCGGACTCTTCCCCAACGGTGCGCTGCCGGCGATCATCCTCATGCAGGGCGTCGTCTTCGCCTATGCCTCCATCGAGTTCGTGGGCACGGCCGCCGGCGAGACGGAGCACCCGGAGAAGGTGATGCCCAAGGCCATCAACTCCGTCATCCTGCGCATCGCGGTCTTCTACGTCGGATCGCTCACCCTGCTTGCCCTCCTTCTGCCCTTCACCGACTACGTCGACGGGGAGAGCCCGTTCGTCACCTTCTTCTCCTTCATCGGGGTCAAGGGCGCGGACACCGTGATGAACCTCGTTGTGCTCACGGCAGCCCTGTCCTCACTCAACGCGGGGCTCTACACGACCGGGCGAATCCTCAGGTCGATGTCGGTGGCCGGGTCGGCCCCGCAGTTCGCGCAGCGGATGAACCGCAGCGGCGTGCCCTACGGCGGGATCGTCATCACGGCAGTGGTCGCCCTCCTCGGCGTGCCGCTCAACTACCTGCTGCCGAGCGATGCGTTCGAGATCGTCCTCAGTGTCTCCTCGGTGGGGATCATCCTCACGTGGGGCATGATCGTGCTGTGTCAGATGCGGCTCAAGCGGTGGGCCGACCGCGGACTGCTCGAGCGTCCCTCCTTCCGGATGATCGGTGCCCCCTATACCGGATATGCGACGCTGCTCTTCCTCGCTGTCATCCTCGTCATGGTCTTCGCCGATTCCCCGCCGACCCTGGTCGTGACGATCATCGCCTCGGTGTGCATGGTCATCGGCTGGTTCGTCTGCCGGAAGCGGATCCGAGCCATCGCCGAGGCGGGGGAGGCCGTCGAGTTCGAGATGTGAGGTTGGTCGGTCGGCTGGGCCGTGACGGTCACCGGGCGGCTCAGCTCGCGTCGAAGTCCCAGGTCGCCTCGGTGGGGAGGTCAGGCATCGGCCAGTCGGGGTCCGGTTGGAAGTCCGGATAGTCGGAGTCGAAGGGGAAGGCCCAAGCGCGGATGTCGTCGATGGCTGAGTTCGCAGCGGCGCGGATGCGTGCGACCTTCTCGTCGGAGAACATTCCGGCTTCGCGCGCGAATTCGAGTTCGTCCTCGTCCTTGAGCCGGTAGGTGCCATCTGAGTCGACGACGATGTCGAGGACGTGGTCGGAGGTGAGGATGCCCCTGTCGAAGCGAGTGAAGGGGTCCTCGAGGTTGACGTAGAAGGAATCGCGACGGGCCGAGTCCAGGTTCTCGAAGAACCACACCGAATAGGCTGCTCCCGGCTGGAAGACGGCGACGATGCCCGGTCCCTGCCACCGCTTGAGGCCCTGTGCCCGTGGGGCACCGAAGCGGGCGGGTCCGTCAGCGGTGCGGATTCCCGAGCCGTCGGCGAGCACATGATGAAGCATCCTCGTCCCCGACTCCAGCCAGACGGCCAGGTGGTTCTCGTCATCGGCGATGACCGTGACAGGGCGTTGGTCGTACAGCCCTGGGTGTGCCGGGTTGGTGTAGGTCCACAGGATCTGGTCGCCGTATCGCCAGCGTGGTTCGTCTGCCCGTTCGTACTGGCTCCCTGCTCCGCTCATGCTCTCATTGTCCCGGACCGGGGTGAGCGTGAGCCGTGAGCAGTCGGCGGTATCGCAGGGCTCCTATACTGAGGATCGGTGCCCGGGGTCTGGTGATGTCAGTCGAGGATCGGGCACATGCCGGCCCGGAATTGGGCCCGTGAGAAACGAATTCGAGGAGGACGGAATTGCCCATCACGTCGAGGATCCTCGAGGTCGCGGCCACCGATCCGGACCAGTTGGCCATCGTCGGCGGCCACTCTGGCAGCCCTGCCCCCGATGAGAGCGCCGACCCCGCCGCGGACGTGCGAGCCCCACGTTCCCTCACCTATGCGCAGCTCGTCCGGGATTCGGCCACGATGTTCGCCGCCGTCGACGCCCTCCACAGTGCCCAGACCGACCCGCCGAATCCTGCTCCCGAAACCCACGGCACCCCGATCACGGCAGTGAGCCTCACCTCGGCGTTCGAGACCTCCCGCATCATCGCCGGCCTCGCCGGCTTCCGCGCAGTCTCGGCCACGATCGACCCCCGCTGGCCGCTCGACCACCAGGTCGGAGTCATCACGACCACCGGAATCGGCCTCGTCATCTCCGACTCGACCCGCCTCGCCGAGGCGCTCGCCGCCGCCGGTTGGACCGGAACCGTCATCACCGCGACCGAATTCCGTGCCCGCGAGGACGCCATCGACCCCGCCGACACCGCACCGCCGAGCGTTCGCGAAGCGTCCGAGCCGTTCCTCATGCTCTTCTCGTCGGGCACGACGAGCAACCCGAAGGCGTTCATCAAGACCCGCCAGCAGTACCGCGACAACGTGGCTGTGTCCTCGGCCCACCTCGAACCCTTCGCCGGAGTGGCCACCCTGGCACCTGGCCCCGTGTCCTACAGTCTCACCCTCTATGCCGTCATCGAAAGCCTCGCCACCGGCGGCAGCGTCCACGTCGCCGACGACTTCGACCCCTTCACCATGGGGTCGCGCATTACCGACGAGGCCATCACCCGCGTCGTCGCTGTGCCCGCCGTGGTCAAGGCTCTCGCCGAGGCGGCCCGTCGAACGCCGGAGAACTTCCACGGCCTCGACCTCGTCGTCACCGGAGGAGCGAACCTGCCCGCTTCCATCCGCTCGGCACTCGCCGACGTCCTCCCCGACGCCCGGCTGATCAGCTACTACGGTGCCGCCGAGATCGGATTCATCGGCGACAGTCGTGATGGCGACGGCACCTGGATCTCGATCTACGACACCATCGGCGTCGAGGTCCGCGACGAATCCGGTGCCCGGCTGCCCGACGGAGAGATCGGCACGGTCTGGATCAGAGCCGCCGCCTGCTCCGACGGCTATGTCACCGGCACCACCGACGCTCGGCTGCGACGCCCCGACGGCTGGGCCACGGTCGGTGACCAGGGACGGATCGAAAACGGACTCCTCCAACTCGCCGGACGGGCCGGTGACATCGCGATCACCGGAGGGCACAAGGTGTCCCTGCCCGAGGTCGAACGAGCCTTCGAGGGATTCGACCGCGCGGATCCGCGGTCGGGGCAGGGCTGCCTCGGCGAGGTCTGCGCGATCGCCTTGCCCGACGGCGGTCTCGGCAACATCGTCGCCCTCGTCATCGAACCAGGCGCCCTGGGTTCGGGGAGCCATGCCGGGGATGGCGAATCGACTGCGCCCAACAAAGCGGAACTGCTCGACCACGCCCGGGCGGAACTGGCCCCGCAGTTCGTGCCGCGACGGTTCTACTTACTCGACCGGCTGCCGCGGACCGTCGGTGGGAAGATTCGACGCCTCGAAACCGTTGACTTGGTCATGAGCGGAAAGGCACAGCGGCTGTGAACGCATCCCGGAGCAATCGGCACCGGACAGATGGCGTGCGCGAGGTCGTCATCACGGGACTCGGCGCCATCACCCCGAGCGGCCAGGATCCCGAAACCCTCTGGCAGTCTGTGCGCAGCGGCACCAGCGCCATCGACGTCCTCGCAGGTGAGCAGTTCGACGACCTCGCCGTGCGGATCGGCGGGCAGATCAAGGACTTCGACGCCGAGGCGGTTCTGCCCCGAGCGCTCGCCCGCCGACTCAGCCCCGTCCAGCATTGGGCCATCGCCGCCGCCGACCAAGCGCTGCGCGCAGGCGGAATCGAATCCGCCGCCGACGATCTGCCCTGGGACCGCGACCGCACGGCCGTCATCGCGGCCACCGGCTCCGGACCCGTCGACGCCATGCAGGAGGCGACGCGTCGCCTCGACGCCGACGGCCCCAGGTGCGTTCCGCTGACCCTGTCCATCCACGGAGCACCGGACTCCGCGGCGGCGCTCATCAGCCAGCGCTTCGACCTGCGCGGTCCCGGTCAGGGAGTCTCGGCGACGTGCGCCTCCGGGGCGATCGGACTCGGCGCGGCGATGCGCCGCATCCGCCACGGCTACGCCGACGCGGTGCTCGTCGTCGGCATGGAGGACTGCCTCGGTCCGGTCAATCTCGCCTCGAACTCGAACATGCGCGCGCTCGCCGCCGGATACGAAGACGATCCGACCGCCGCCAGCCGCCCCTTCGACCGGGCCCGCAACGGCTTCGTCATGAGCCAAGGTGCGGCCGCGATCCTCCTCGAATCCGCCGACTCGGCGGCCTCACGTGGGGCGACGCCGCTGGCCGAGCTCGCCGGATTCGGCGCCGCCAGCGATGCCCACCACCCGACGAATCCGCATCCGCAGGGACGGGGAGCCGCCTCGGCGGTGGTTCAGGCTGTGAGAGACGCAGGGCTGGAACCCGGCGATATCGACCACATCAACGCCCACGCCACGGGCACACCGGCCGGCGACCGAGCCGAACTCGCAGCCTTCGACTCCGCCCTGGGGGAGGACGGACGGACGATCCCGATCTCGGCGACGAAATCGACGACGGGGCACCTCCTCGGCGCATCGGGGGTCGTCGAGGCGATCATCGCGACCTTGACGATGCGTGACCAGACGCTGCCGCCGACGTTCAACCTCGACGACAACGAGTTCCCCGACTGGGACATCGTCGCAGGTCACGCCCGTGAGATGGGCGGTGGACCGAACCCCGCCGAGGCGGCCGTCGACACTGTGCTGTCAACGTCGTTCGGCTTCGGCGGGCACAACGGCGCGATCATCCTGCGCCGCACCGCGCGGCCCGCGACACCCTCGACAGACGCGACCGACCCCTCGACGGACGCAGACGATCCCTCGACGAAGGAGAGACGATGACCGACCGTGAGACACGCGTGAGCGAGCTCGCCGCGCAGTACCTGCCTGATGATGTGCTCGAACGATTCCGCGAACGAGCCGACGTCTATGACCGGGAGAACCGGTTCTTCGACGAGGATCTCGCCGAGCTCAAGGAACTCGGCTATCTTCAGCTGTTCGTCCCGCAGTCGCATGGCGGGTCAGGGCTGAGCCTGTTCGAGGTCAGCCGACTGCAGCAGCGGCTGGCAGCGGCGGCGCCCGGAACGGCTCTGGCGATCAACATGCACCTCATGACCACCGGCGTGGTCAAGGCGCTGGCCGACCGCGGCGACGACTCGCTGAACTGGGTGTTCGACGAGGTCAGGGCCGGTGAGATCTTCGCCTTCGGCATCTCGGAACCGTCGAACGACTGGGTCCTGCAGGGTTCGAACACCGAGGCGGTGCCGACGGCCGACGGCGGATACGAACTGACCGGGGTGAAGATCTTCACCTCGCTGTCTCCCGTGTGGACCAGGCTCATCGTCCACGGTGCCGTGGCCTCCGACGACGACGGGATCGCCGGTCCCGATGCGGACGAGCCGGCCGAAGGGCAGCTCGTCTACGGATTCATCGAACGCGATGCCCCCGGGATCACGGTCTCCGACGAATGGGATGTGCTGGGAATGCGGGCCTCGCAGTCGCGGGCGACGATCCTCGACCACGTGCCGATGAAACCCGAGCGGGTCTCACGCGTCATCCCCGCCGGCAAGCACCCCGACCTGCTCACGTTCGCGATCACGAGCAACTTCCAGCTGCTCATCGCCGCCGTCTATGCCGGAGTAGCGGCCCGTGCGCTCGAGCTGGGCGCTGCCGGTCTGCACAAGCGGAAGTCCGCGAAGGCCGGCGTCACCTTCGCCGAGGTGCCCGAGGCCCGGACGCGCCTGGCCGATGCGCATCTCGACTTCATACCAGTGACGGCGATGATCGACGCCTACGCTCGGGACTTCGATGACCTCATCGACCACGGTGCCGGTTGGCCGTTGCGCCTGGTGGGGGCGAGGATCAAGTCCGCCGAGGCGGCCCGCCGCAACGCTGAGACCGCGCTGATGTGCACGAGCGGCAACGGGTTCGGCAACAAGCACGAACTCTCCCGCCTCTTCCGCGATGCCACGGCCGGGCTCTTCCACCCGCCGAGCGCCGACGCCGCCCGCCCGATGTACGCGGCTGCACTGCTCGACGGGTGAGGTCGCGCTGATCGAAGGGCTCGCGCCTACAACGCTGCCGCCTCGGTGCGCGTCTGCCGCTGGGCTGACGGCACCCACCGTGGGTCCGGCTTCGCCAGAGTGACGATGACGACCACGATGAGGTTCGCCGCGACCGCCCACAGTCCGCCGTTGATTCCGAGCAGCGGGTCGAGTCCCGTGTAGTGGAGGGCGACCATGACGACGGAGCCGACGATGAGACCCGCAGCCGCCGCCTGCTTGCTCATGCGCGGCCAGTACAGGGAGAGCAGCGCGGCCGGCACGACCTGTGCCAGGCCCTCGTAGCTGAGCACGGAGAGCTCGACGAGCGCATCCGGCATGAGCAGGCTCATGATCAGGGCGATGATGCCGACGGCCAGGCACACCCACTGGGACAGTGTCTTCTGCCGCAGGCCCCGTGCGTTCAGCTGCTCAGGAGTCATCGAAGCGGCGTTCTTCGGTCCGGCCAAGCCGCCGCCCAAGACAGTCCGTCCCCACATCGAACCGATCGAGAGCATGTACACGCTCATCGGCACGATCGCCGAGAGCGCGCCTGCGACGCCGATGATCGCGACGATCGGCGCGGGCAGGGAATCGATGACCACGGAGAACAGGGCCAGGTCGGCGTCTTTGAGAGCAGGGACGACGAAGAGTGCAGCCACACCGACCATCATCGGCACGAGGAGCAGCAGCTGATACCACGGCAGAATGATCGAGTTGCGTCGCAGAGCATTCGCCGAGGTGCCCGACAGATAGCCGGCGATCGACGTGGGGAACACGGTGATCGTGATCCCGTTGAGGATGATCGTCGAGATGAACCATGCACCCCCGTAGATGCCATCGCCTGCGCCGGGGAAGGTCAGCCACTGAGATTTCTCACTCACGACGCGGTCAAGCAGAGGAGCCAGGCCGTCGAAATAGTGCAGCGGTACGTAGATCGCGAGGAACGCGACAGCGAGGATGACCAGTCCGTCCTTGAGGACGCTGACCCAGGCGGAACCGCGCAGTCCGGAGAAGAGGATGAACGCCTCGGCGACGATGAAGGAGACGATGGCGGCGATCTTGAGGTCGATCGCGCCGTAGCTCATCGCGTTGACGACCGCACCCATGCCCTGGATCTGCAGCTGGATGTAGGGAACGATGAAGATCGTTGCGAGGACAGCCACGAGGATCGCCAGCCCGCGCGAGCGGAACCGGTGTTCGACGATGTCGGAGAGACTGACGAGCTTGTGCCGGGCGGCATAGGTCCAGAACAGTGGGCCGACGAGGTAGGCGACGACGAGACCGATGCTCAGGTAGCCGATGAGGTAGAGGATCGGCACACCGTAGGAGTAGGACCAGCCGGCCGTGCCGAGGAACGAAAAGCTCGTATACGTTTCGCCTGCCATGAGCAGCAGGATGAAGACGAAGCCGAGCCCCCGCCCGGACACCGACCATTCATCCAGCGACTTCTCCCGGCCGCGGCCGGACCAGATGCCGATGCCGATGGTCGCGAGCATGGCGAGGCCGAAGATGATGCAGGCGATGATCGCGGAGGTGCTCATTTCCCGGCCTCCTCGATCTCGTGGTCCTCACCGAATGCGACATCGGAAGGGATGTGCTCGGGCAGATCGTGCCGGTAGTACCGGTCGCCGCGAGCGGTCATCCACACGAAGAACCAGGTGAGGATCGTGACCGCGATCGTATAGGCGAGGATGAACGGCAATCCGGCGATGCGCGGCTCGACCGAGTTCGCCACGACCGGGGTGAGGGCGTAGAGGACCACGGGAACGATGAGGAGGACCAGCGAATACCGCCGCCGAGGCGACCCCGCCTGGCGAACCGAACTGGGGTTCCGTGACATGCTCAACCTCGTTTCCTTGCGTTCGCGTCCGCGGTGAGCGGACTCGGCAAGGTTAGTGCTGTGAGTCACAGACGGAATGGCCGTCCGAAGTGTGGAACTGCAACGAGGAAGTGCAATGCGGGAAGCGTCGTTCAAGGCGGAGCGCACTTGTCGAACGGTGTACCTATCGACAAGTGCGCTGCCGCTTGAACGAGCGTCGTGTCGGCTCCGAACTGGACGCTTCGACCGGGCCGGCCCTCAGAGCTCGGGCAGCAGCGAGATCGGGTTCTCGATGCAGTCGGCGACGAAGGTGAGGAACTCACTCGGCTCCTGACCGTCGCACGCCCGGTGGTCGAAGACGAACGACAGATACATCACCTTGCGCACCGTCAGCTCGCCGTCGACGACCCACGGGCGGTCCTTGATCCGACCGAGGCCGAGCATGGCCACCTCGGGGAGGTTGATGATCGGGGCCGAACCGTCGACGCCGAACACTCCGTAGTTGTTCAAGGTGAACGTACCGCCGGACAGCTCCGACGGATCGAACCTGCCCGAGGCGGCCTTCCCGACGGTTTCGGACACGGAGTCGCGCAACTGCCGCAGGCTCATCTCGCCGGCCCCGTGGACGACGGGGACCATGAGCCCGCGCGGGGTCTGCGCGGCCAAGCCGAGGTTGATGTCACCATGGGTGACGATCTCTCCGGCGGCTGTATCGATCGACGAGTTGATGATCGGATATTTCTTCAATCCGGCCACGACGAAGCGGGCGGCGAGCGACAGCAGCGAATATCTCTCACCGGTGCGCGCCTCGAGCGCGCGCTTCGTGCCCAGTAGCTCGGTGGCATCGACGTCGAGCCAGATGGTCGCCTCGGGGATCTCCTGCCGCGACTTCGTGAGGCGTTCGGACACGATCTTCCGCAGCCCCGTGATCGGGGTGCGGGTATCGCGGTCGGCCCGCCCGACAGGCGAAGGTGCCCCCGCCGAGGTGGCGCTGCGTTCCGTGATCGACTGAGGTTCGCCGGCTCGTGACGTCCCCGCGGGGGCGTGAGCGCTCTCGGATTCGACGCTCATACCTGCGCCCGACTCGACCGCGGCAAGGACATCGGCCCTGGTCACGACCCCACCGTGCCCCGTGCCGGGAAGGTGCTTGGCGCTGATGCCGTGATCCTTCGCGAGCTTGCGCACGAGCGGCGAGGACACGGGGGAGACCTGCTCGCCGGCGGCCGTTGCCGACTCTCCGATGGCGATCTTCGACGAGTCTTCGGTGGGAGTCTGTGTCTCTGTCGGCGGCTGCAGGGGAGCATCCGGGATGACTGTCGGGACGGCTGGGGCGGCACTCGGGGTCACGGTGGATGTCGCGTCCGGAACAGCCGCGTGCTTGCCGCCGAACGAGCGCTTCTTCGTCGAACGGGTCTTCGGCTCCGATGTACCGTAGCCGATGAGGTTCGCGCCGCTCGATTCGCCGGCGCTGCCGTCTGCGCTCGCGCTCGCCGCCGCACTCTCCGCCTCGGCGACAGAGAGCAGGGCCTGGCCTGCACTGACGGTGTCTCCGGCGTTCGCGTGAAGGCTGACGATCCGCCCGGCGTACGGGCAGGGGAGCTCGACGACGGACTTCGCGGATTCGACCTCGACGACCATCTGATCGACGTGGACCTCGTCCCCGATCTCGACCTTCCAGGAGATCAGCTCCGCCTCGGTGAGGCCTTCGCCGAGGTCGGGAAGGATGAACTCGCGCGTGCCAGTCCCGCGCATCCCGGTATTCAGATCAGCACTCATCACAGCTCCCAATCCCAGGACTCGAGCGCATCGAGCACGCGTTCGACGGTGGGCAAGTAGAACTCCTCGAGCTTCGGCGACGGATAGGGCACATCGAACCCGGCGACCCTCAGGATCGGGGCCGACAAGTAGGTGAAGTTGCGCTCGGTGAGACGCGCGGCCACCTCGGCGCCGTATCCGCCGAACTGCGCGGCCTCGTGGATGATCGCCGCGCGCGAGGTCTTGCGCACCGACTCAGACACCGTCTCATCATCGAACGGGGAGAGCGTGCGCAGGTCGATGACCTCGATGGACAGTCCGTGCTCGGCTCCCGCCTCGGCGGAATCGAGCGCCGTCCGCACCGTCGGACCATAAGCGAGCAGGGTGACGTCCGTGCCCTCACGGATGACCTGCGCCCGATTCATCGGCGCCGTCGTCACGGGCAGGCTCAGCGTCTCCTTCATCCAGTAGCGGGACTTCGGCTCCATGAACACGACCGGGTCATCGGAGGCGATCGACTCGCGCAGCAGCGAATACGCATCGGCCGGATTCGACGGCGTGACGACGGTCAGACCCGGCGTCGACGTCCAATAGGCCTCGGACGAATCCGAGTGGTGCTCGACTCCGCCGATGTCGCCGGCATAGGGAATCCGGATCGTGATCGGCAGACTGACCCGGCCTTTCGTCCGGTTCCGCATCTTCGCCACATGGGACACGATCTGCTCGAACGCGGGGTAGGCGTAGGCGTCGAACTGCATCTCGACGACCGGGCGCATCCCGTTCATCGCCATGCCGATCGCGGTGCCGATGATGCCGGACTCCGCAAGCGGGGAATCCCAGACCCGATTCGACCCGAATTCGGCCCGCAGTGCTTCGGTGACACGGAAGACCCCGCCGAGGCGGCCGACATCCTCACCGAAGACGAGCACAGTGTCGTCGTCGGCCAGGGAATCCCGCAGCGCCTGGTTGAGGGCCTTCGTCATCGTCACCGATGACGGGGCGGGTGCGGCGTCCGATGCCGCTGTGCCGTTCGCGGTCGCCGTGCTTGCCCCATCGTTCGCCGAGGCGGCGCTGCCCGTTTCGTCGTTCACCGCAGTCGGATCGGTGGTCGGATCCGTGGTCGGGGTGGTGCCGGTTTCGACGCTCATGCCTGGCCTGCCGCGGCGAGTTCGGTTTCGAGGACCTGCTGCTGTTCGGCAAGGGCCGTGCGCGGGGTCGCGTAGACGTGAGCGAAGAGTTCGCGTGGGTCGATCTCGGCCTCTTGGTTCATCGCATCGCGGACGGACGCGGCCAGGGACTCAGCCGCCTCGGCGACCTCTGCGACTGTTGAATCGTCGAGGGCACCGGTCGTTCGCAGATACTTCTCGAGACGGTCGATGGGATCGAACTGCTTCCAGTGCTCGACTTCCTCGGTGTCACGGTACTTCGTCGGATCGTCGGAATTCGTGTGCGACTCCATCCGGTAGGTGAGGCACTCGATGAGGGTCGGACCGTCCCCGTTCCGACCGCGTTCGAGGGCGGCGGCGACGGCGGCGAACACGGCGGCGACGTCATTGCCGTCGACGCGCAGGCCCGGCATTCCGTAGCCGGCGGCTCGGTCGGCGAGCATCGTCGCGTTCGTCTGCTCCCGCAGGGGAGTGGAGATCGCGTACTGGTTGTTCTGCAGCACGAAGACCGTCGGCGTCTGCCAGACGGAGGCGAAGTTGAATGCCTCGTGGGTGTCGCCTTCGCTGCTGGCGCCGTCGCCGAGGAAGGTCAGAGTCGCTGCATCCTCGCCCTTGAGCTTCGCGGCCATCGCGAATCCGGTGGCATGCAGAGTCTGCGTCGCCAGCGGTGTCGCCGCAGGTGAGGCATGATACTCGTGCGGATCGAAACCGCAGTGCCAGTCTCCGCGGAAGGCGGCGAGGATCTCGGCGACGGGCACTCCGCGGGTCAGCAGCGCGGCCGAGTCGCGGTAGGTGGGGAAGAGCCAATCGTTCGGGGCCAGCGCGGTGGTGGCCCCCACCTCGGCGGCTTCCTGACCTGCCGCGGAGGGATAGGTCGCGAGTCGACCCTGTCTGGTCAGGTGCGTGACCTGCGCTTCGAACCGGCGGACGAGGACCATCTGCCGGTAGAGACCGGTGAGGGTGGCATCGCTGGGGATCCGCAGCCCTTCGGTCGGAGTGTCGGTGAGCCGGCCATCTGCGCCGATGAAGCTGATCGGCTGCAGCTGGGGCAGTGAACGGCCTGTGGTGGGAACGTCAATGGTCATGGCCCCATGGTGGCGTGAGCCGAGTCACGATTCCACGGCTGACGTGCAGGTGAGGACGGGCGGCCAAACGTGTCGCGAACTCGGGACGAAGGGACCGGTTCCGGCAGGCCGAGTGGACGTTTGGCTGGATGGTCAGGGAGGCACAGACTCCGTTTTCGGACTGCTCAGATCTCACCCTGCGCGGTCAGATCTCTCCCCACCGGTAACCGCGGGAGGTGAAGGCCTCGGCGATAGCAGCCTTCTTGCCTTCGACATCTCCTTTGAAGGCCTGGTGCCCGCCTTCGGTGACGACGACGAGCTTGCCGTCGGCGAAGTATGCGGTCGAAAACGAGGCGCGGGAGATGCGCAGCGGGTGGTCGTCGTCTCGGCCGATGGTGATTCCGTGTTCATCGACGACCAGGGGAGTCGTCGAGGCGGCGATGAAGAAGGCGGCGATGAGTCCGAGCAACCCGCCGATGATCGGTCGGGCGATGACGACCCACGCCTGGTCGAAGCGGCTGAGCTTCTCGATGACGTCACCGAAAGGAATGGGAAATGTTGCGGCAAGCGATCCGAGGGCCGGAAGGAAGAAGCCGAGCGCCACCCCGATGCCGATGCAGACGAGGCCGATGACGACGACGTCGCTCCGACTGAGCGCGAACGTCGCGGGGGCGTGGGGCTGCTGGGTTGCGAAGTCGTTCTTCTGCTGGGGCTGATCCATCACGTGCTCGATCGTCGAAGGCATTGTCGGTACTCAATGATACCAAAGTGGAACAACACTGTTCCACAAGTAGACTGCTCTGTATCGTTCGCAGAGTCAGGGAGGGGTTGTGCCGGTGCAGGGAATGCGTCGATTGGGCCGAGAGGCCCTGGTCAGCGAGGCACTGACCCACCTTGCCGCGAACCCGCAGGCGTCGATGATCGAGCTCGCGCAGTCGATCGGCGTCGGCCGCACCACTCTTTACCGACATTTCGGTGATCGCGAGGCGCTCGTCGGTGCGGCGGCGAGGCTCGGTGCCTGGCGATTCGGCGAGGCGGTAATGAAGGCCCGTCCCGGCGAAGGGACCGGGCTGGCTGCG
Organism: Brevibacterium sediminis; assembly: GCF_024895295.1. NCBI lineage: Bacteria > Bacillati > Actinomycetota > Actinomycetes > Micrococcales > Brevibacteriaceae > Brevibacterium > Brevibacterium sediminis. Next base: position 321,630 of record NZ_JAHQRN010000005.1, read on the forward strand.
CTCGAACGGATCTGTGCGGAGCTGTTCACTCTGCCCGATGTGCTCACACTGCTCTTCGCCGACAACCCGATCATCACCGATGAGACCTTCGCCGAAGTGGCCGCGGAATCCCGGTCGGGTGCGGAATCTGCGGGCGACGAAGATGATCCCCTCGAAGCCGTCATCGCGAGAGGGCAGGCGGACGGCTCCATCGATGAAAGTGTGCCGATCGGATGGGCGGCGGCGTTCGTCTACCTCACCATCGGCTCAGGACACCTCTACAGCGTGAGCGTCGGCGTCGACGATCCGACCGCACGCGCCCAGTCTCTCGAGCTGACCATCAGGGCGGTGCGGAAGACCCTCGCTTCTCCGGGAGGCTGAGCGCTGACCAGGGCGTGAACACCGACCGGGCCCGCAGAGCTGTGTGCGGTACCGCCGACTCCCGAAATGTGATCTCGGTGAAGCCGCGGGGCCATGCCGGGGCAGTTGTGCGGCCGACGAGGTCTGACTTGTTACCGTTATTGCTTCAGTTCATCCTCGGCAGGAGCAATGCGTGTCTACTTTCTTCGACGGTCCCGAATTCCACGGAATGGCAGCGGGCGGCAAAATCAGCCACGACCCCGGAATGTCCGATCGGATGATGCGGGAGCTGGCGCCGTTCCTCAAGGCCGAAGGAATCGACATCGATGATCCGAATGCGGACTTCACCGAAGCCGACTTCCACGTTGCCATGGAGAAGGCGCAGGTGGAATACAACCGCCGACTATTCACCCCGGTCGGTGCCCACCGCGGACTGGCTCTGGGGAAGCTGCGATCGTTCTCCGTGGCCTTTGCCGAAGGCGACATCAAAACCGCCGAGGCTGTAGTGGCCTCCCTGCCCTCCGATCCCGAGGACTTCAGCCCGAGCGTCGCGCAGGTGACCGGGGCGGCGATGGGCCTCGTTGACGAATGGTTCACCGACGACGTGCACGGGCCGAAGCTCGGCGGAGTGATGGCACCGAAGTGGTCGGCGAAGAAATCCCGCCACGTCGCCCGCGACATCCTCGCCCTGGCACATAAGGGTCGCGTCGTCGACAGCCTCGATCGCCTCATCACCAACAACAGCGGACTCCCCGTCCTCGAAGGGGCCATGCTCGCCGTAGCCGCCGCGGTCGCGCGGTTGGCCAAGCGAAACAAGGTCTCGGAGCAGGAAGTCGTCGACGAGCTCTTGCCGCTCGACGGTTATCCGGAACCGGTTGAAGGCACCTACGGCTCCACCGGCCGAGTTTTCCAGGGCGACCAGGACGTCCAGGACGGCCCTGCCGCAGAACAGGGCCTGCCGGAGTGGCTCGGCGGATCGAGCGCCGAGGCGAGTGCACAGGCGAATCCCAACGCTGACCCGCAGGGCATCGATGCACGAATGGACGAGGTCGAGAAGACCGTCTACGAGATGCCGCTCTACCAGCGCTTCCGCGACTGGCTGGCCGAGACCTACGATGATGTCGATGAGGACTCAGAGGTCTTCGACATCGCCCATCTCCTGTTCTGCATCGCCGTGTCCTCCCGCGCAGATATCGACGAACCGGAGGGAATCGACGACCTCCTCGACGTCCTTGAAAGCTTCGCAGTCGACGGACAGGAGGAAGCGGAGAAGACCGATGGCGAATCGCCTTCGACGGTGATCTTCCTCGACAGCCTCGAAGCTCTCGACAACTATCTCCGCTTCCGCATGGACACCGGCGAGAACCCCGAACGCTGGAGTGCTGCCCGGGCCCGCGCCGAGGCCGCGAGCATGCGCACCGATCCGCTGCCCTCGGCGCTGATGGCCGCCGTCGAAGCCAATACTCTGAGCGAGGAGCAGCTCGCGCAGCCTTTGCCGCACAACCGCCTCGTCGAGGGCGTGGTCGGCATCCTCGACTGGGTGGGCGAGTCCCGGCCGCTGACCGGTACGGGGCGGGTGAAGCGTGCCGATATCGCCGAGGCGGCCGAAAAGTTCGGCATCAAAGCCGTCGGAGTTGCGTCGAACGCCCGTTATGAAGACGGTGTGAACTATGCGCGCAGCGCCGACGAGGTGCCCGTCCTCGAAGCGATGTGGGCCGTGATGCAGAGCGCCGAGATCACCGAGATCTCCGGCACCAAGGTCCGCCCGGGAAACGCCGCCGACGAGTGGAAGAAGTGCGAGGTGAGCGCGGATACCGCACTGCCGGTCATCGGCGCCTTCATCTACGAGCGGCTGCTCGACGTGATCAACCTCGTTCCCGGAGAAGACTACGGCGCCCCGGCGATCACGATCGCCCAGCGCCTCATCGAGATCCTCACTCCCGACTCGGCACCGGAACGCCCCGAACTCGACCTCGGCGAGGTGCGCAGCGAACGGCTCTCCACGCTCTTGGAGGACGAACTGCAGGAGCTCACCGAGCTCGGGCTCCTCATGGCCGACGGAGACACGCTGTCAGCCGAGCCGGTGTACAAGCGCATCGTCGCCGGTGCCGCGCTCATGCTGCTGTCGGGACCGCGCGAATAAGACGAGGCGAGACCAGGGGTGTCGGAGCGAACTGAGGTGGCGGCCTCTGGTCGGTGTTGAAAATAAATGGTTGCACCTGCTGCGATCTCAGGTTAGGCTCACCTATGAGATATAGGGAACATCGGTCTTGCCTAAGGCAGTTGACACACCTGCTTGAAGTTGTGGGTCCGGCTTCTCTGTTTCTCGCTGTTTCATACGTCAAGAACCCTCGGAGCTGAATACATGCCGCGTACTTCCAGGCCTCTGCAGGTGCTGCCGATCATCCTGCGAGAAGTGGAAGTCACCGGCATCGTCGACATCACCCCGAACATGCGACGCCTGACAGTGGCAGGCGATCAATTGGCGGCCGGTGGGGTCGGCGAGGCTGCACGGCCTGCATTCCGCTCCGAGGGTTTCGACGATCACGTGAAACTCGTCATTCCCCCGCCCGACGGCTCATCCCTCGATATCGGCGAGCAGGAGGAGTTCCGCTTCAACTGGAATCGGGAAGCGCTCAACCGTGCCCGCGACTACACTGTTCGCAGCGTCGACCACGAGACGAACTCCTTCAGCATCGACATCGTGCGCCATGACTCCGGACTGGCCTCTGACTGGGCTTTCGGCGTCGCGGTCGGTGATCGGATCAGCTTCGCCGGACCGAAGACCTGCGCCGGGCTGGCCGACGGCATCGATTTCCACCTCCTCGTTGCCGACGAGACGGCGCTGCCCGCTGTCGGGCGCTGGCTCGAAGAGGCACCTGCTGGCACCCGCGGTCACATCATCATCGAAGTGCCCACCTCCGACGACATTCAAGACATCCCCACCGAAGCCGATGTCGAAATCGACTGGCTCATCCGCGGATCCACCGCACCGGGCGAATCGCGCCTGATGTTCGACGCCGTGAAGAATCTCGATCTGCCCGAAGGACGCACGTTCGCCTGGTGCGCGGGCGAGACGCTGACCATCGCCCCCATCCGCCGCTACCTGCGCCGGGAGATCGGCCTTCCCAAAGCGGACGTCGAGGTCGTCGGCTACTGGCGGAAGATGCCGACTCGTCCCGCCGCGCCAAGTGCGGCAGTCGCCTCCACGCCCGAGGCCACGCTCGAGGGATCTGGGGCCGAGTCCGGCCCGGCCGATGATTCGGCCCCTTCTGCAGCAGCCGGCAGCGAGGGCAGCGCCGAACCGGACGGAACTCTCGAGGTCCTCCACCAGGTCCACGAAATGACCGAACTGCTCCCCGCGATCATCACCCGGACAGCCGTCACCCTCGGCATCAACGACCTCATCGCCGGCGGAGTCGCCACCGCCGAGGCGATCGCCGCCGAACTCGATATCGATGCCGACCGTGTGCGCCCGGTGCTGACGGCTATGTGCTCCCTCGGGCTCCTTGCGCGTGAGGAGGAGAACTACCGCAACACCCCGACCGGAGCGGTCCTCACCGGCGACGGTGCCTCCGACGGACTTGACCTGAGCGATGCGGCGCTGCTCGACCTGTTCTCCCTCGTCGACCTCATCGATGTGCTCAGAGGCGGGTTCGCCTCCCGCACTTCGCGCGCCTCGACGATTCAGGCTCCCACCTGGCATGCCCAGCGCGACGCTGATTCCGAACTCGACTCCGCCCACCGGCGACGCAGCCTCGACCACCTGCAGTATGTCCTCGATCTCATCCTCGACCTCGAACCCGTGGCTTCGGCCGAGAGCCTCGCCGTCGTCGGTGATGTCGACGCCGAGGCGGCCGCCGCCCTGACGAGGAAGGCCTCGCACTCTGGGCGGACGATCCACACTCCCGGCGCACAGGGCCTGTCCGGTCGACGACCCTGGCCGGATGTCGACTGCACCCTCGTGATCGCCGGATTGACGGGGCGATCTCGGACAGAGGTGACCTCGTTGTTGGACCGGATGCTCGCCGCGAGCCGGACCCTGGTGATCGTCGAACCCTTCACCGATGATGCCGAGACCGACGACCATCAGGCCGAAGAACTCATCACGGTCCTGGCCACCACCGGGAATCCGTCGCTGACCAGCGGCGAGCTCGTCACGGATCTGCATAAGCTCGGAGCCGCGCACGTGCAGGTGAGAGACATCGGATGGGGGTTCGGCCGGTTCCGATCGGCCGTGATCGCCGCATGCTCCTGAACTGCCTCTCCGGGGCCTGGCCGCCTCACCCGGACGTTCACCAGATCAAAGAAGAATAAGGACAAACGTATGTCATTGACGCGCCTGACCGCTGCTGCCATCGCCGGAGCCACCGGCCTCGCTCTCCTCGCCGGATGCGCAGGCGGCAGTGAGGAAGCAAACCAGGGCGCTGCCTCCGAGACGCGCACCGTCACCGATGCGACCGGCGCGGAGGTCGAAGTGCCCGCGGTTCCGAAGGCCGTCGCGACACTGCACTACGCCGCCACCGAGACCCTCATGGATCTTGACGCGCCTCCCGTGGCGCAGGGCGAGTACCAGGATCCGGCCGTGCCCGAGGAGTGGCTCGATGAACTCGAGGGGATCCCCACAGTCAGTCAGCAGGAGCCGGACCTCGAGAAGCTCGCCGAGGCCGAACCCGACCTCATCCTGTCCCCGAACATCTTCGAACCGGAGATGATCGAGCAGCTCGAGGAGATCGCACCCGTCTACCAGTTCACCCTGCGCGGCGGAGACCGCGCGAATTGGCAGCAGCGTGTTGGGGAAGTCGCAGACGCCGTCAACAAGACCGATCAGCTCGACGAACTCGACAGAGAATTCACTGCTCGGCAGAAGCAGCTCGGCGAAAAGCATTCCGAGGTCACCGAGGGTACCACGATCGGAGTGGTGTCCTCCTTCGAGGAGAACTCGGCATATCTGTGGGGCAGTGAGAACATGCTCGGCACGATTCTGTCCCCACTCGGGTTCGATTGGTCGGCCGACGAGGACGCCATGGTGAAGAAGTACGGCAAGGCCGAACAGGGAGGCAATAAGTCAGGGACCGTCGAGCCCGAAGCTCAGATCTCGCTGGAAGTCCTCGACCGCAGTCTGTCCGATGCCGACATCATCTTCGTCAACTCGGACCTGCGCGGCGACTATGACTCGTTGACGAAGGCGCTCATGAACTCGGCTGTGTTCAAAGACCTCCCGGCTGTCCGGGCCGGACACGTCTATCCGATCGGCAAAGCCACAATCGCCGGATACGCCGACGCGGATTACGGTCTCGACCTTGCCGAGAAAGCCATCACCGAATACCAGAAGGACTGAGCCGCACTACTCAGCCGGCGCCCGGCCTGTGGCCCTCGGCCTCATCGAGGATGAGGAGCGAGCGGGAGGACACGACGCCCGGGACTTCGTGGATGCGGCGGAGGATCACCTGCGACAGTGCGGTGTTGTCCGGGGCGTTGACCGTCACCAAGGCGTCGATGTCCCCGCTGACGGCTTGAACCTTCTCGACGAAGGGGAGTGCTGCCAGGTCGTCACGGACCTGCGGCCAGGGGCGCTCGCCGATCTTGACGACGACGACCGCGGTCACGGTCATGCCGAGGGCCTCGCGGTCCACCTCGGCGGTGAATTTCCTGATCGCACCCGATTCGATGAGGGTGGTGAAGCGCTTATGCGCGGCGGAGCGGGAGATGTGGACGCGTTCGGCCAACTGGCGCACGCTCAGGCGCGAGTCCTCGACGAGGGCGGCGATGATGCTGCGGTCGATGTCGTCGAGGTCGAATGCCACGGGGCGCTCCTTCACCATTGATGTCTGCGTCTTGCCTGCGACCTCTGCGTCCAGCCTGCCCGGATGCACTCGCACGGAGGGGCGGCGATGGCCACCGGCAGGACTGGTCGGTCTGCGTCCCATTCTAGGGCCCCGCCTCGGCGATGGGACGACCCCGCGTCGAGGTCCCGACGTCGACGACAGGGGGACCACCTCGGTGGGGGAAGTGCACGAGGTTACGGAGTCCGACGCACTGGACAAATTCTGTCGATCGTTCGTACAGTAACGGAGATATCTGTGGTGCCTACCACGTACCATGGGTGATGGACATGATCGGTTCTAACCCGGACCCGGTCAACGGACGGAAATCAGCCACCTGTAGATTATGAGACGAAAGTCTCACGCAGCTGGAACTGCTTCACGAACCTAAGGAGTCATCCTTGAAGATCGCGGTGTTGGTCAAAGAGGTCCCGGATACGTACGGCGACCGCAAGTTGAACTTGGAAACCGGGCTCGCCGATCGCGGCGCCTCGGAAGCCGTCCTCGATGAGATCGGTGAGCGTGCCCTCGAGGTCGCCCTGACGCAGAAGGACTCCGACGGCGACACCGAGGTGACCGTCATCTCGATGGCGCCCGATACCGCGACCGCGACGATCCGCAAGGGTCTGGCCATGGGTGCCGACAATGCCGTGCACGTGGCCGATGAAGGTTTGGCCGGTGCGGATCTCGGGCTGACCGCCGAGGTGCTCGCCGCCGCTCTGCGCCGCGGTGAGTTCGACCTCGTCGTGACCGGCAACGTCTCCACCGACGGCAACGGCGGCATGATGCCGGCGATGCTCGCCGAGCACCTCGACTACCCGCACGTGACCGGCCTGACGACCGTCGAACTGGGCGACGGCAAGGTCTCCGGCACCCGCGCGGTCGAAGGCGGCAAGCAGCAGGTCTCGGCCGAACTGCCCGCCGTCATCTCCATCACCGAGGCGCTTCCCGAGGCCCGATTCCCGAACTTCAAGGGCATCATGGCGGCGAAGAAGAAGCCCTTCGAGGTCATCAGCCTGTCCGATCTCGACATCGACGCCGAGGACCAGTCCGTGGCCCGCTCGATCATGGTCACCGTCGCCGAGAAGCCGCCGCGCGAAGCCGGCGAGAAGGTCGTCGACGAAGGCAATGGCGGAGTCGAACTCGCCGAATACCTCACCAAGAACCGTCTGGCCTAAGGAGAATCGTCATGTCAGAATTCCCGCAGGACTCCATTCTCGTCGTCCTCACCTCCGATTCCGAAGGCCAGCTGGAGAAGCCGGCCGCCGAACTGCTCGGCGGTGCCGCTGAGATCGGCTCGCCCGTCGCCCTCGTGCTCGCCGCCGGCAGCGCCGACGCCGCTGCCGAGAAGGCCGCCGAACTCGGCGCCGTGGCGACCCTGACCGCCGCAGCCACCGAGGGCAACCTCGGCACCGCGGCCGTCGACGCCGTGGCCGCAGCCGCGGAGCTCACCGCTCCCGACGCTGTTCTCGTGCCCAATACTCTCGACGGTCGTGACATCGCCGGTCGCTACGCCGTGCGCAGCGGATCGGCCGTATCCGTCGACGCCACCGGTCTCGAACGCGACTCCGAGGGCATCGTGGCCAACCATTCCGTCTACGGCGGCGGCTACACCGCTTCCTCGGCCCCGACCTTCGGTGCCCCCATCGTCACCGTGCGCCTGGGCTCGATCGAGGCTCGCGCAGAAGCACAGTCCGCAAACACGCAGGCCCTCGAGGTCGCCGATTCCGGCAAGCGCTCGGCCGCGATCGACTCGTTCGAAGCCGTCGTCGAAACCTCCTCGCGTCCAGAGCTGCGCGGCGCGCAGAAGGTCGTCTCCGGTGGTCGCGGCGTCGGCTCGGAGGAGTCCTTCGAGCTCGTCGGCGAATTCGCCGACACCCTCGGTGCTGCCGTCGGCGCCTCCCGTGCGGCCGTCGACGCCGGCTACATCGCTCAGTCGCACCAGGTCGGCCAGACCGGTGTGTCGGTGTCCCCGCAGCTCTACGTGGCGCTCGGCATCTCCGGCGCGATCCAGCACAAGGCCGGTATGCAGACCTCGAAGACCATCGTCGCGGTCAACAAGGACGCCGAAGCTCCGATCTTCGACATCGCCGATTTCGGCGTCGTCGGCGACCTGTTCAAGGTCGTTCCCCAGGCCATCGAATCACTGAACGAGAACAAGTCCTGATATGGCAACCTATTCCAGTTCGCTGCGCTCGGGTCTGCCCCGGGTCGAAGGCGGAGACCCCTGGCCCCCGGAGGGCACCATCGGCGAACCCTTGGAAGAGGGCGCGTCGTGGCTGCCGGAGACTGCCGAGACGGAGGAACTGGATGAAGGTTCCCCCGCCGAGGCGGCCGAGTCCGATGTGACCGAGGCCGAGGAGTCGACGGGGGCAGAGGCTTCCGCTGAAGCGGAGGAGCCAACTGAGGACTCCGTTGAGGACGCCGCTGAGGAATCGGTCGATGAATCGGCTGACGAATCGTCGTCGGGTGCTGCTGTTGCGGCGGGCGTCGGCGCTGCCGGTGTCGCCGCTGGTGCTGCGGGTGTTGCCGCAGCCGGTGCCGATGACGCGGGTGAGTCGGCTGACTCGACTCCTGCCGGTGAGCCTGAGGCCGACGCCGCTCCTGCGGCCGAAGTGCCTCTGCGCCGCGGCCTGCCGCGCGTCGAGGGTGGAGAGCCCTGGCCGCCGGAAGGTCTTGCTCCTGCAGGAGTGAAGGCCACCGGTGCCTCAGCTGCTCCCGTTGCGTCCGCTGAACCGTCGGCTCCGGAAGAGACTGCAGTCGAAGAGGATGTCGCTGTCGAGGATTCGACCGAGGACGCGGCGCCCGCTGAATCGGACGAACAGTCCTCGGCTGCCCCGGCTGCCGCTGCCGCGACGGCTGGTGCCGGAGTGGCTGCCGGCGCTGCCGTCGCCGCTTCCGGTTCGGACGATGAGTCGGCTGCCGCAGAATCTGCCGCCGCCGATGCTCCCGCTGCCGAATCGGCTCCTGCCGCCGAGGTTCCGCTGCGTCGCGGTCTGCCGCGTGTTGCCGGTGGAGAGCCCTGGCCGCCGGAAGGCTTCGCGCCCGCCGGGGCCAAGGCCGCAGGCGGCTCGGCTGGCGCTTCTGCACCGGCAGCAGCTGCATCCGCTCCTGCCGAGAGCACTGCGGAGGAATCCGCAGCTCAGGTCGACTCTGCCGAAACCGCTTCGGCTGAAACGTCAGCCGATTCCACGTCTGAATCCTCGTCCGCTGCTCCTGCGGCGGCCGCCGCAGCTGGTGCTGGCGTTGCCGGTGCCGGTGTGGCTGCAGCAGCCGCGAACGGCTCGGGCTCCGGAGAACTCTCCGATGTACCGTTGCGCCGCGGACTTCCCCGCACCGCCGGGGGAGACCCCTGGCCGCCGGAAGGCTTTGCTCCGGCACACGCTGCCAAACCTGCCACAGGCTCGGCCGCCGCTTCGGCTCCGGCTGAAGAGAAGGCCGCCGGCGCCACGTCGACGGGTGCCGAATCTGCCGACGAAGCGCAGGCGCCGGCCGAGACGAAGCCGGATGCGAAGCCGGCTGCAGCTGACGAGTCCGGTGAGAAGAAGCCCCAGGGCCGACGCACCGGAATCGGCGGTGTCGGTGCCGGCGCGGCAGCCGCAGGTGCGGGAGCCGCTGCCGGTGCAGGTGCCGCAGCAGCGGGAGCCGCCTCGGCGTCGGAGAAGAAATCCGACGAAGCCGAGAAGAAGCCGGCCCAGCGCAAGCCGATGGCTAAGCCTGCGGCGAAGACCGCGGACAAGCCTGCCCAGCGCAAGCCGATGGCCAAGCCCGCAGCGAAGTCGGACGACAAGGCTGCGGCTCGCACCGCGGACAAGCCGGCCGCGAAGACGGCACCGGCTGCGAAGGCCACATCGTCGAGTTCGGGCAGCACCGCCTCGGCGAAGCCTGCAGCGAAGAAGGAACCGGTCATGATCGGTTCGAAGTCGCTGGGACAGTGGTCCAAGCTCGTCGGACTGGGACTCGGCGGACTCATCGTCGTGGCCGGGATCCTCATCCTCGCCGCGCGCGGTGTCACGACCCTGCCGGGCGTGCCGGAGTTCCTCGAACGCTACCCGGGCGAATACCACATCCCGGAATTCGTCGAGCCCGGCTTCCCGGGCTGGGTGCGGTGGACGCACTTCCTCAACATCTTCTTCATGGTGCTCATCATCCGTTCGGGTCTGCAGGTGCGTCACCAGCAGAAGCCGCCGGCGTTCTACACCCCGAAGAAGGGTGGGAAGAAGATCAGCATCAACCTCTGGCTGCACACGAGCCTCGATCTGCTGTGGCTGGCCAATGGTGTGGTCTTCGTCGTGCTGCTCTTCGTCTCCGGGCACTGGGCGCGCATCGTGCCGACCAGTTGGGAAGTTTTCCCCAACGCGCTGTCGGCGGCGCTGCAGTACGGAACGATGGAATGGCCGATGGAAGATGCATGGGTCAACTACAACGCTCTCCAGCAGCTGATGTACTTCATTATCGTGTTCATCGCCGCCCCGCTGGCTGCGATCACGGGTGTGCGGATGAGCGAATGGTGGCCGAAGAACGCTTCGACGCTGAACAAGATCTACCCGGCGCCGCTGGCACGGGCGATCCACTTCCCGACGATGCTGTTCTTCGTGTTCTTCATCCTCGTCCACGTGTTCCTCGTGTTCACGACCGGACTGCGGCACAACCTCGGCTACATGTTCGCGGGAACCGAGATGCTCGGATGGGCCGGACTCGTCTGGTTCCTCATCGCGATGGTTGTGGTCGTGGCCGGTTGGTTCGCCGCCAGGCCGCTGCTGCTCGCTCCGATCGCGAATCTCTTCGGACGCGTCTCGAGCAGGTAGCTCTTTCAGCTCAGACGCGCGGCGATTGACAGCGAAAGGCCCTGTCGGACATTCAGTCCGACAGGGCCTTTCTCGTGGACGGATCGGGCCGCCTCGGCGAGGGGAATGTTCCGGCTCAGACCCTGCCGTGGGTGGCCACGTGGCGGATCGTGCGGACGATCATCAGCGCCAGGAGGACGATGCCGACGTAGCCGTTGATGACGTAGACGATGTTGACCATCTGCGAGAACGGCAGGACGAGGCCGATGATCGTGCCGAGAAAGGCGAGGGCGATTGTCACGTACTTGAACTTCTTCGTCTTGTCGTCGAAGAAGCGCGATGACACCGTCCACAGCAGCGGAATCGCCGTCGTGTAGATTCCGGCGAGGATCATCACGGAGATGAGCGCCCCGACCCACGGTCCGAGACTGCTGGCGAGAACGAGCATCGGGATCTCGGCGTCGAAGACCTCGCCGATGTTGGCCAGCAGCCCGAGTCCGACGACCATGCAGGCCAGGGAGAAGGCAATGCCTCCGACGAAGCCGCCGGCCGTGGCCTCGCGGCGGTTCTTCACGGTCTTGCCGAGGGCGGCGAGGAACGCTGCGAGCCAGAGCATGCAGAATCCGACATAGGACAGCCCTGAGAGGAACCAGTTCGACGACGCCTGAGTGACGTCGAGGCTCGGCAGGATCTCAACTCCGGTGGAGATGCCTTCGGGGTCGCGCATGATGCCGTAGACGCCGAGGGCGATCGCGACGACGACGATGACCGGGCCGATCTTGCCGATGACGTCGACGAGGCTCGTCAGCCCGAACCACACGGTGGCGCAGACGACAGCGGCCAGGGCGATCCCGCCGATGAACTTCGACAGTCCGTAATGCTCCTCGAAGACCGCCCCGGCACCGGCGATCATCACGGTGAAGGACAGGAAGACGAAGAGGATCGAGAAGTAGTCGAAGAACGTGCCGAGGTACTTTCCGCCGTAGTAGTAGAAGACGCGTGAGGGTTTCTCGAACTGCTCCCGCCTGCCCGTGAGGAAGAGCTCGACAGCGACGTAGGAGATGAGCACGAGCACCAGAAGACCGGTGCCGAAGACGCCCCAGAAGCCGTAGGACGCGTAGTACTGGAGGATCTCTTGACCGGTGGCGAAGCCCGAGCCGATGAGGAACGCGATGATCGCCCCGGCATAGGTGATGACCCGCAGAAGGCTGGTCTTCTCGGTCGTGGCCAGATGGGTGGCAGTGGAGGTCTCAGCCATGGAAGTCCTTCGTCGTTGAGGGAATGAGGTGGTCGACAGAGTCAGGTCGACAACTGATATATCACATTCAAGCACGTTAGCGTGTGTTTGTGATCACGTCAACGGATGCTGGGGTTCAGCGACGGCGTCGTTGTTGGCGCGGGCCGGTGGAACGACCTCGGGGCGGTGGCGCCACCTCGGTGGAGTGGAGCGGTGGAGCCACCTCGGTGGGGGTGTGCTGGCGATTACGGGGAATCGTGTCTCCTGCGGGCGGATCCGCCACGAAATATGGCGAGATTTCGTGGTGGATCCGCCCCCGGGTGACAAGCGTCGTTCCGGGCGGTGCTGGGGAGTTCGGCGCTGCCCTCAGCGCAGGGTGGTGCGGACGGTCTTGTCGAATTCGCGGACGTGCTCGGCGGCGCGGGCGGCGACAGTCTCCTCGTCGCCGTCGAGGATGGCCTCGAGCAGATCGATGTGCTCCCGGATGTGAGTGACGAGATCCGGGATCCCCGGGATGACGAGGCACCAGATGCGGGTAGCCAGATCATCGAGGCGGATCAGCGTCTCCGACAGGTGCGGATTGTCCACTGAGCTGTAGATGAGGCGGTGGACGTCGAGGTCGCGCTCCATGAGGGTGCGCTGCTCGTCGGTCGATTCGAGTGCCTTGAGGTCGGCGATCGAGGCCGTGAAATCCGCGCGCCGCTCCGGGGTGAGGTTGCGTGCCGCACGCCGGGCGGCGATAGGCTCGAGTGCTTCGCGCATCTCGGAGATCGTCGACAGATCGGTGAGGTCGACATTCGTGGCGAAGGTGCCGCGCCGCGGATACGACACGACGAGGTGATCGCGCTCGAGTCGCTTGAGGGCCTCGCGGATCGGCGTGCGGCCGACCTCGAGCTCGGCGCTGAGGGCCGCCTCGTTGATCGGATCGCCAGGGGCGATGTCGAGCATGATGAGACGGTGGCGGAGGATCTCATAGGCGCGATTCGCCAAGGACGTCGTCGGTGACGTCGCGTCGGCGGATGTGCTCATGAGAAGCCCCTTCATAATCTCTGCGGCAAACGTATTGCATCGGCTGGAATTCTCTGCCTACACTACAGGAACGCATCTGATATATTAGTTGCCGATCAGCTGGGAAAGGCCGATCGCGACAGGTCGAAGGAGATCCATGACAGAGCAACTCGCCAATCCCGCAGAAGCCGGCACGGCCAGTGCCCCGGCAGGCGCTTCCGCTGGGACCTTCCCCAGCCGTGAACCCGTCGAACTGAGCACCTCGATCGCTGAACTCGATCCGCAGATCGCCGGATTCATCGATGCCGAACTGGCCCGGCAGCGCGAGGGACTGGAGATGATCGCCTCGGAGAACCACACCGCCTCGGCCGTCATGGAAGCTCAAGGGTCAGTGCTCACGAACAAGTACGCCGAGGGCTACCCGGGCCGCCGCTACTACGGCGGCTGCGAACACGTCGACGAGATCGAACGCATCGCCATCGACCGCGTCAAGGCACTCTTCGGTGCCGAGTACGCAAACGTCCAGCCGCACTCCGGCGCCCAGGCCAACGCCTCGGTCATGCACGCCCTCATCCGTCCCGGCGACACCGTCCTCGGACTCAATCTCGCCCACGGCGGCCACCTCACCCACGGGATGAAGATCAACTTCTCCGGCCGCCTCTACTCGATCGTCCCCTACGGCCTCGATGCCGAGACTGGACGCGTCGATATGGCCGAGGTTGAACGCCTCGCTCACGAGCACCAGCCGAAGCTCATCGTCGCCGGCTGGTCGGCCTACACGCGACAGCTCGACTTCGCAGAGTTCCGCCGCATCGCCGATTCCGTCGGTGCCTACCTCATGGTCGATATGGCCCACTTCGCCGGACTCGTCGCCGCCGGACTCCACCCCTCACCGGTCCCGCACGCCCACGTCGTGTCGTCGACGACGCACAAGACCCTCGGCGGCCCCCGAGGCGGCATCATCCTCACCAACGATGCGGACATCGCGAAGAAGATCAACTCCGCCGTCTTCCCCGGACAGCAGGGCGGACCCCTCGAACACGTCATCGCCGGCAAGGCAGTGGCCTTCGGCTTGGCCGCCACCGACACCTTCGTCGACAAGCAGAAGCGCACCCTGGCCGGGGCGAGCGAACTCGCCCGCCGCCTGACCGAATCCGATGTCGCCGAACGCGGAATCTCCGTCCTCACCGGCGGCACCGACGTCCACCTCGTCCTCGTCGATCTGCGCAACTCGACCCTCGACGGAGCCCAGGCCGAAGATCTGCTCGCCCAGATCGGCATCACCGTCAACCGCAACGCCGTTCCCGACGACCCCCGACCACCGATGGTCACCTCCGGTCTGCGGATCGGCACCCCGGCGCTCGCCAGCCGCGGATTCGGCAGCGAAGCATTCGCCGATGCGGCCGACATCATCGCCGAAGTGCTCAAGGCCGGCACCGACGAGAACGGAGCCAGCCCGGAGACCATCGCCGAACTGAGCGAACGCGTCACCCGACTGGCGAACGACCACCCCCTGTACCCCACCCTCACCGAGATCGGAGCACGCTGATGGCTGACCAGCTTCCCGAACACCCCGACTTCCTGTGGCGCAACCCGGAGGCGAAGAAGTCCTACGAAGCCGTCATCGTCGGCGGCGGCGGACACGGACTCGCCACCGCCTACTACCTGGCGAAGAACCACGGAATGACGAACATCGCCATTCTCGAGCGCGGCTGGTTGGCCGGGGGCAACATGGCCCGCAACACGACGATCATCCGGTCGAACTACCTGTGGGACGAATCCGCCGCGATCTACGAGAAGTCCCTCAAGCTCTGGGAGCAGCTGCCCGAAGAGCTCGAGTACGATTTCCTCTTCTCCCAGCGCGGCGTGCTCAACCTCGCCCACACCCTCCAGGACGTGCGCGAATCCCAGCGCCGGGTGAACGCGAACAAGCTCAACGGCGTCGACGCCGAATGGCTCGATGCAAGCCAAGTCAAGGAAGTCTGCCCGATCATCAACATCGGCGACGACCTCCGCTACCCCGTGATGGGCGGCACCTATCAGCCGCGCGCCGGCATCGCCAAGCACGACCACGTCGCCTGGGCCTTCGCCCGCAAGGCCGATGAGTTGGGCGTCGACATCATCCAGAATTGCGAAGTCACCGGCATCGAACGCATCGGCAATCAGGTCGTCGGCGTCCAGACGAACCGCGGACCGATCGCCACCGAGAAAGTCGCCCTGGCCGTGGCCGGCGACTCCTCGGTGCTCGCCGACATGGCCGGGATCCGCCTGCCGATCCAGACCCACCCGCTGCAGGCGCTGGTCTCCGAACTCTTCGAACCCGTGCACCCGACCGTGGTCATGTCCAACCACGTCCACGTCTACGTCTCCCAAGCGCACAAGGGCGAACTCGTCATGGGCGCCGGCGTCGACTCCTACAACGGCTACGGTCAACGAGGCGGCTTCCACGTCATCGAGGAGCAGCTGGCCGCCGCGGTCGAACTGTTCCCGATCTTCGCCCGCGCCCATGTGCTGCGCACCTGGGGCGGCAACGTCGACGTCACCCTCGACGCCTCACCGATTGTGTCGAAGACGGAAGTCCAAGGACTCTACGCCAACTGCGGCTGGGGCACCGGCGGCTTCAAGGGCACCCCCGCGGCGGGCTTCACCTACGCACACACCATCGCGAACGACGAACCTCACCCGCTCAACGCCCCATTCGCCCTCGACCGCTTCGAAACCGGTCACCTCATCGACGAACACGGCGCCGCAGCCGTGGCCCACTGAGCCGGACGCGGAAGGAAAGAGACACCGACATGCTGCTCATCGACTGCCCGAACTGCGGGCCACGCGACGAAACCGAATTCCACTACGGCGGACAGGCGCACGTTCCCTACCCCGAAGACCCGCACGCCCTGACAGACAAAGAATGGGCCGAGTACCTCTTCTACCGTGAGAACAGCCGCGGCGCCTACGCCGAGATGTGGAGCCACAGCGCTGGCTGCCGGAAGTGGTTCAACGCCATCCGCGACACGGCCACCTACGACTTCACCGCGATCTACCCGATCGGCTCGTCCCGTCCCGACACGCAAGGAGAGGTTCGATGACGAACACCACCCGCCTGCACTCGGCGTCTCGTCTGCCCGGTGCCACCGGCATCGACACCGCCCGCCCGATCGATTTCACCGTCGACGGAGCGACCTACTCGGGCTTCGCCGGTGACACGATCGCCAGCGCGCTCATCGCCGCCGGCCGCATCGACTGCGGCAACTCGACGTACCTCGGACGCGCCCGCGGCATCCTCGGTGCCGGCGTCGAGGAGTCCAATGCGCTCGTCCGCGTGCACCCCCGGTTCCCCGGAGACGTCTCCGAGTCGATGCTGCCCGCCACCCGCGTCGCCCTCGCCGATGGTCTCGAGGCCGACTACCTCGCCGGACTCGGCATCCTCGACCCCGGCCAGGACGAACTGACCTATGAACACAAGCACGTGCACACCGACGTTCTCATCGTCGGCGCCGGCCCTGCCGGACTCGCCGCGGCCCGGGAAGCCGGCAAGTCCGGTGCGCGCACCCTCCTCCTCGACGACCAGTCCCTGCCCGGCGGCTCGCTGCTCGCGGCGGGACCGGCCACGGCCGAAACGATCGACGGCGTCGACGCCCTCGCCTGGGTCGAGTCCACCGTCGCCGGGTTCGCCGAGCACGAAGAGCTCACCTACGTGAAGAACACCACGGTCTTCGGCAGCTACGACTCGAACTACTTCGTCGCCCTCGAAGACCGCACCGACGCCGTCGCCGCTGCCGGTGGCCGCGGAGTGCGCCAGAAGGTCTGGCACATCCGCGCCGGTCAGGTCGTGCTCGCCACCGGTGCGCACGACCGTCCGATCGTCTTCGCCGACAATGACCGTCCCGGCATCATGCTCGCCTCGGCTGTGCGCACCTACCTCGGCCGCTACGGTGTGGCCGCCGGGCAGAACGTGGCCGTGGCGACGACGAACGACTCCGCCTATGACCTCGTCACCGACCTCCACGCGGCAGGCATCACCGTCCCTGCGGTCATCGACTCCCGCACCTCAGCCTCGGCGATCGCTGAATCCGTCACCGCAGCCACGGGCACCCGTCTCATCCTCGGCTCCGCCGTCACCGGCACCGCCGGTGAAGGACCCGCCGGACGGGTCAGCGCCGTCACCGTCGCCGGACTCGACGACGACGGCGTCGCTGCTGCTGAGAGCGAAGAGATCGCCGTCGACCTGCTCGCCGTCTCCGGCGGGCATTCACCGGTCATCCACCTGCACGGTCAGCGCAAGGGCAAGATCCACTGGAACGTCGACATCGCTGCCTTCGTGCCGACGACCTCAGTGCGTGACCAGTTCACCGTCGGCGCAGTGACCGGGGACTACTCGCTCGAAGCGGCTCTGCGGCAGGGCGCCGAGGCGGGGAACCAAGCGGCGAACCGCACCGGCTTCCCGGCCGCGCTCGCCGTGCCCGCAGCCTCGGCGATGGCCTATGCTCCGGCCCGTCCGCTGTGGCTGGTCACCTCGGCGCAGGACGATCACGCGAACCTGAGCACGCACTTCATCGACTTCCAGCGTGACCAGACCGTCGCCGATGTGCAGCGGGCGATGGGCGCGGGCATGCGCTCGGTCGAGCACATCAAGCGCTACACCTCGATCTCGACGGCGAACGATCAGGGCAAGACCTCAGCGGTCAACGCGATCGGCGCGATCGCCTCGGTGCTGGGGGAGGCCGACGATCTCGGTCAGGTCGGGCACACGACCTTCCGCGCCCCCTTCGCACCGGTGCCCTTTGCGGCGCTGGCCGGACGGCGCAAGGGCGAACTCTTCGACCCGGCCCGGGTCACCTCGATCCATCCCTGGCACGTCGCCCACGGTGCCGAGTTCGAAGACGTCGGGCAGTGGAAGCGCCCCTGGTACTACCCGAAGCCGGGCGAGGACATGGAGGCGGCGGTGCTGCGCGAGGGCAAGGCCGTGCGCGAATCCGTCGGCTTCCAGGACGCCTCGACGCTCGGCAAGATCGAGATCCGCGGGAAGGACGCCGGGGAATTCCTCGGCCAGATCTACACGAACGGCTTCAAGAAGCTGGGGGTCGGCAAGGGCCGTTACGGGCTGATGTGCAAGCCCGACGGAATGGTCTTCGACGACGGCGTGACCCTGCGCGTGGCCGAGGACCGCTACTACATGACGACGACGACCGGCGGGGCGGCGACCGTCCTCGAATGGCTCGAGGAATGGCACCAGACCGAATGGCCCGACCTCGACGTCGTCTTCACCTCGGTGACCGAACAGTGGTCGACCGTCGCCGTGGCCGGACCCCGGTCCCGCGATGTCATCGCCAAGGTCGCACCGAACCTCGATGTGTCGAACGCGGCCTTCGAGTTCATGGGCTTCCGTGAGACCACCCTGGCGAACGGCATTCCCGCTCGTATCTGCCGGATCTCGTTCTCCGGAGAGCTCGCCTTCGAGATCAACGTCGACACGTTCTACGGGCTGGCCGTCTGGGAAGCCGTCGCCGAGGCGGGTGCCGAGTTCGACATCACCCCCTACGGCACCGAGGTCATGCACGTGCTGCGTGCTGAGAAGGGCTTCATCATCGTCGGGCAGGACACCGACGGGACCGTGACCCCGCAGGATGCGGGTATGGAGTGGATCGTCTCGAAGGTCAAGGACTTCATCGGCAAACGCTCCTACTCCCGGGTCGACACGGCCCGCGAGGACCGCAAGCACCTCGTCGGAGTCCTGCCGGTCGACGGTACGACGCGTCTGGCCGAGGGCGCCCAGCTCATTGCGGCGGGCACGCCCGTCACACCGGAGGACGGACCGGTGCCGATGATCGGGCATGTCACCTCGTCGTATACCTCGCCGAGCCTCGACCGGCCCTTCGGTCTCGCGCTCGTCGAGAACGGCCGCAACCGCGAAGGTGAGATCGTCAAGTCTCCCTTCGGCGACACCCTCGTCGACGTCGAGATCACCTCGCCCGTCTTCTACGATCCGGAAGGAAACCGCCGCGATGGCTGACACCACCTATTCCACCCCTGCGACGGCAGAGTCCCCCTCGACGGCTGAAGCGCAGACCGCCCACACGGGCACAGGGTCGAGCGGACTCGATGACCTGCGGGTCTCGCCGGCCGCGCACCTCGCCGGGCTGATGTCCGAGGCGAGTGCCGCCGGCGGCCGCAGCGTCGGCCTGCGCGAACTGCCCTTCACGGTGCAGATCGGCCTGCGGGCACAGCCTGACTCCGCATCGTGGACGTCACTCGAAGACACGTTCGGTCTCAACCTGCCGCGCAGCGTCGGCGAAGTCACCGGTGATCCGGCGGCTCAGCACGTGCTGTGGCTGAGCCCCGACGAGTTCCTCGCCGTCGATGTCTCCCGCGAGCAGCAGCCGGGAGAGACGATCGTCGCCGAGGCAGGACTCGAGGGACTGCCCGGACAGGCCGTCGATCTCTCGGCCAACCGGACGATCCTCGAACTGACGGGGGAGAAGGCCCGGGACGTGCTCGAGAAGAGCTGCCGCGCCGATCTCCACCCTCGCGCCTTCGGCATCGGATCCGCGATCGTCACGGCGCTGGGTCCCGTGCCGGTCATCCTCCACCACAGCGGTGAGGACACCTACCGCGTCTACCCGCGGGCGAGCTTCGCGGACTTCACGGTCCGTTGGCTGCTCGATGGAATGGCGGAGTTCCTCGACAGCGTCGATGCCAGCGGAGCCTCGGCGCGTGAAGAGGACGTCGGCTGATGGCACTCGGGGTCCTCGATCTGTTCTCGATCGGCATCGGCCCCTCCTCCTCACACACGGTGGGGCCGATGCGTGCAGCCTTGCGATTCGTCGACGAACTCGAGGGGCAAGGTCTCCTGCATCGGGTGCGTCGGGTCCGGGTCGGACTCTATGGTTCGCTGGCCGCGACCGGCATCGGGCACGGTTCGGATTCGGCGGTGCTCGTAGGTCTGAGCGGTTTCGATCCCGAAACGCTCGACCCCGACCAGGTGGGTCCGCTTGTCGCCGAGGTGGAGACCCAACGCAAGCTCCACCTCGGCGGGCGTCTCGTCATCGAATTCGAACCGGAGACGGATCTCGTCCTGCACATGCGGAAGAATCTTCCCGGCCATCCCAATGGGATGCTCATCCGCGCCGAGGTCGATGATGAGGTCATCGAGCGCGAGTACTACTCGGTCGGTGGGGGATTCGTCGTCACCGCCGAGGAGCTCGCGGCCGAGAAGGACGCTGCGGAGACGATCGAGGCGTCTGAACAGGCCGGGCAGGAAGTCGGTCGGACGATTGATTTCGCCACGGCCGATGAACTCCTCGCCCGCTGCCGCGAGCATGGGCTGAGCATCGCCGAGCTCATGGCCGTCAACGAACGCGTGACCCGCAGTGATGAGCAGCTGCGGGAGAAGCTTTTGTCGATCTGGGCGGTGATGCGCGAATGCGTGCACAACGGGTGCACGCGGGAGGAGACGACGCTGCCCGGCGGGCTCAAGGTGCGCAGGCGCGCCCCCGAACTGCGGGCGAAGCTCGAGGACGCGGACTACCGGGCATCGGGTTCGCTCGATGCCCTCGAGTGGGTCAACCTCTATGCCTTGGCCGTCAACGAGGAGAACGCCTCGGGCGGGCGGATCGTCACTGCCCCGACGAACGGGGCCGCGGGCATCATTCCCGCGGTGCTCCATTACATGGACCGGTTCGTCACCGGCGACGGGACGGCTGGCGGGGATGCGAGCTCCGGTGACGGAGCAGGCACCGCCGCTGGTGCGAGTGCTGCCGACGATGCCGTCGTGCAATTCCTGCTCACGGCCGGGGCGATTGGGATCCTCTTCAAACGCAATGCGTCGATCTCCGGCGCCGAGGTGGGCTGCCAGGGGGAGGTCGGATCGGCCTGCGCGATGGCTGCCGCAGGCCTGTGCGCCGTACTCGGCGGAACTCCCGAACAGGTGGAGAACGCCGCGGAGATCGGACTCGAGCACAACCTCGGGCTGACCTGCGATCCCGTCGGCGGGCTCGTCCAGGTTCCGTGCATCGAACGCAATGCCATCGCCTCGGTGAAGGCGATCAATGCGGCCCGGTTGGCCATGCACGGCGACGGCTCCCACCGGGTGAGCCTCGATCAGGCGATCGAGACCATGCGGCAGACTGGAGCCGATATGAAATCGAAGTACAAGGAGACATCGCGCGGCGGCCTCGCCGTCAACGTCGTCGAATGCTGAGCACCATCCCGACCTCGCACCACACAGACCTTGCCCCACGGACAGAAGGACACGGACATGCAGGACTACATCTTCACTCTCGAATGCGCCGAGCGCCCCGGAATCACGCATGCCGTGACCGGTGCCCTGCTCACCCACGGCGGAGACATCAAGGAACTCAAACAGTTCGATGACCAGTCGACTCAGCAGTTGTTCCTGCGCATCGACTTCAGCGTCTCCGACGAGCCCGGCAATGGTGTCGAGGCTCTGCGGACCGACTTCGAAGCGATCGGCGAGGAGTTCGGCGCGACCTGGCAGCTGTGGCCGCAGGGGGAGAAGCGGCGGGTGCTCATCATGGTCTCGAAGTTCGAGCACTGCCTCAACGACCTGCTCTTCCGCGCCCGGGTCGGCGAACTGCCGATCGAGATCGCCGCGGTCGTCTCGAACCACCCCGACCACCGTGAGCTCGTCGAATGGCACCACATTCCCTTCTTCCGGATCCCGGTGACGAAGGAGACGAAGCCCGAGGCCGAGGCGAAGCTGCTCGAACTCGTCGACCGCTTCGAGGTCGACCTCGTGGTGCTCGCCCGTTATATGCAGATCCTCTCCGACGACCTCGCGCGCGAACTCACCGGACGCGCCATCAACATCCACCACTCGTTCCTGCCGTCGTTCAAGGGTGCGAAGCCCTACCACCAGGCATGGGAACGCGGAGTCAAGACCGTCGGGGCGACCGCGCACTTCGTCAACAGCGAACTCGACGAGGGCCCGATCATCGCTCAGCAGCTCGTCGAGGTCGATCACGCCTTCACCCCCGAAGACCTCGTGGCCGCCGGCCGCGATGCCGAGTGCAAGGCGCTGTCCAATGCCGTGAAGTGGCACTGCGACGGCCGTGTGTTCCTCTCGGGCAAGAGGACTATCGTCCTGCGCTAGTACCTCTTTCGCGCCGACCGCTCAGGTTTCCGTCGCTGTACCGCGTTATGCGGCGAGCGGTCGACGGCAACCTGGGCGGTCGGCGTTTTGGGGAACTGTCAGCGGGCGTGGTTGATCTGGACGTGCTTGGTCCGGGAGAAGTCGTTGAGCGCATAGATCGACAGGTCACGCCCGTAGCCCGAGCCCTTGAAGCCGCCCCACGGCACTTCGGCGGCCAGCGCCAGGTGGGAGTTGACCCACACGGTGCCGAAGTCGAGGCGGCGTGGCACATCGAGGCTGCGCGCGGCATTCGTCGTCCACACCGAGGCGGCCAGGCCGTAGGGGACTTCGTTGGCTCGGGTGATCGCCTCGTCCTCTGACTCGAAGGTCTCGATCGTCACGACGGGACCGAAGATCTCCTCCTGAGAGGCCTCCGAGCCGGCCGCCACATCGGCGAGGACCGTCGGGGCGACGAAGTAGCCTGGGCCCTCCACCGGCCCACCGCCGACGACTGGCCGGGCGCCAGCGGCAATCGCGCGGTCGAGGAAGCCGGTCACCCGTTCGAAGTGCGTCTGCGAGACCAGCGGTCCGAGCTCGACTTCGGCACCTCCTCGGGGATCGCCGACGACATAGGTCGAGACCTCCTCGGCGAGAAGGCGTGTGAACTCCTCGGCCACCGAGGACTCGACGAGCACTCGCGTTCCGGCACCGCACTCCTGACCGGAATTCCAGAACCCCGCGGTGCGCACACCTTCGGCGGCGGCCTGCAGGTCGGCATCGGCGAAGACTACCACCGGGGCCTTGCCGCCGAGCTCGAGATGCACCCGTTTGAGGCTCTCGCCGGCGCTCGTGGCCACGGCCTTCCCGCTGCCGACGCTGCCGGTCAGCGCCACGAGGTCGATATCGGGGTGGCTCGACAGGCGCGCTCCGACGCTGGGCCCGAGACCGAGGACGATGTTGAGGACACCGGCGGGCAGGAGATCGGCGATGAGTTCGGCGAGCTTGAGTGCCGTCAGCGGAGTCTGCTCCGAGGGTTTGAGAACCATCGTGTTTCCCGCGGCGAGCACCGGGCCGATCTTCCACGCGGCCATGAGCAGCGGATAGTTCCAGGGCACGACCACTCCGACGACGCCGACGGGTTCACGCAGGATGATCGAGGTATGGTCCTCGACGTAGTCGCCCGAGCCCATCTCGGTGAAGGCCCGAGACGCACCCGCTGCGAAGCGGAACGTGTCCGCGGCCATCGAGATGTCATCCTCGGAGACCGCATACGGCTTGCCGGCATTGAGTGATTCGAGTCGGATGAGCACATCGGCGTTGTCCTCGATGCGGTCTGCGATGGCCAGCAGGACATCGGCACGGGATTTCGGGGTCAGCGTCCGCCACCCGTCCAAAGATCGGCGTGCGGCAGCCACCGCGGAATCGACGTCGGCGGTCGACCCCTCGGCCACCTCGGCGATGATCGCCTCATCGGCAGGGTTGACCAGGGTCGTCGTCGAGGATGACGCGCCGGGCCCGGTGAACGCCCCGTCGATGAAATGGGTGAGCGGGGGCAGCTCGGAGTCGGCGACGAGGGGAGCGGTCGAGGTGCTGCGGACAATTGGGTCGGTGGATGTGGCGGGCATTCTGAGCCTCCGCTTCGTTGGTTCGGCAGATGGGGGTCCATTCGCACTGATGATTGGATGTGATCACATTATTACGTGATTCGTGTAACATGCAATCACATCGACGGGAATTTCAGCCGTCGTCGCCGCGGGCCGCACGCGTCAGCGCTCACACACGACCACGAACACGGAGCTGTGCTCATGGACTTCACCACTCGATTGCAGGAGATCGCCAATACGATGTGGATGCCGGTCATCGGCCTCGCCATCGTCATGGGTCTCTACTTCACGATCCGCACGAAGGTACTCCAGATCCGCCTTTTCCCGCAGATGCTGCGCGAGCTCAAAGGCGACGGCAGCACCGCCCCCGGCGGGCTCACCCCCTTCCAGGCGCTCGCCCTGACCATCGGCAACCGGGTGGGAGTCGGCAATATCGCCGGCGTCGCCACTGCCGTCGGCTGGGGCGGACCCGGCGCCCTGTTCTGGATGGGGGTGATGGCCTTCTGCGGAGGTGCGACCGCATTCATCGAATCGACGCTCGCCCAGATCTACAAGGAACGCGTCGACAGCGAACTCAAGGGCGGCGTGCCCTACTACCTGTACAAGGTGTTCCAGAAGCGGTGGCTCGGCATGACCGCCGCGGTCATCGCGCTCATCCTCTACACCCTCCTGGCGCCCGGCATCCAGTCCAACAGCATCGCCGTGAGCTTCGAGTACGCCTTCGGCATCCCCGGCTGGGTCACCGGCCTCTTCGTCACCGCAATCCTCGGAATCATCATCTGGGGCGGTCGCGAACGCATCGTGCGCGTCGTCAACATCATCGTCCCGATCATGGCCGTCGGCTACATCGGCGGGGCGATCATCGTCCTGCTCGTCAATGTCACCGAACTGCCCGGCGCCATCGGACTCATCATCTCCTCGGCCTTCGGTGCCGACCAGGTCTTCGGCGGCATCGTCGGCGCCGCAATCTCCTGGGGCGTGCGCCGCGCCCTGTTCTCCAATGTCGCAGGCGTCGGCGAAGGCACCTACGCCGCCGGTGCCGCCGAGGTCAGCCACCCGGCCAAGCAGGGGCTCGTCCAGACCTTCTCGATCTACATCGACACCCTGACCGTCTGCATGCTCACGGGATTGATGATGGTCGTCACCGGGCAGTACAACGTCATCACCGAGGATGGCCGCGAGCTGCTCGTCAACCTCCCCGGCGTCGAGGCCGGCACGAACTTCACCCAAGCCGCCGTCGACACCGTGGCCACCGGATTCGGGTCACCGTTCATCGCGATCTCGGTGGCGATGTTCGCGATCACGACCATCGTCGCCTTCTACTTCATCGCCGATACGAACCTGTCGTTCATCGTCGGCGAGGGCGACCGAATCTACATCCGCGTCCTCGAATGCGCCCTGCTGGCCGTGTGCTTCATCAGCTGCGTCGTCGACGCCGGAGCTGTCTGGGCCGTCGGCGACATGGGGTACGCGACCCTGGGTGTCATCAACTTCCTCGCCCTCATCGCGCTCTCCGGAATCGCGCTGAAGACGCTCAAGGACTTCGACACCCAGCGCAGGCAGGGGCGGAATCCTGTCTTCGATCCCGTGAAGCTGGGGATCAAGCACGCGAACTTCTGGGAGGAGATGCACGCCGAGGCGACCGTGACCTCCCGTGCGTCCGCACCGTCCCGTACTGCCGACCCATCCAGGGCTGGGACCTCGACCGACACCGATCCGAAGGATGGCACACCATGACGATCATCGCCGCATTCCCGCACGGGAAGAGAGACCGTTCCGCTCTCCACCTGGCCGCGTTCATCGCCCGCTCCTACGGGGAGGACCTGCGCATCGTCAGCGTGGTTCCCGAGGCCGGGCGGGGGTCGATCCCCTCGGGCAGCGACCTGCAGTTCGCGGCTTGGGCGAAGAAGCGCTCCCGGCAGGCGGTGCGCGAGGCCGAGGCTGCGGCGGCCCAGATCTGCCCCGATCTGATCACCGAGGCGGTGGCGGTGGAGAACCGTTCCCGGGCGAAGGGCCTCCTCGCCGAGGCGGCCGCCTACCGGGCCACGATGATCGTCCTCGGGTCCGGCACCGAGGGGACCCGCGGGCGGATCCGCGTGAGCTCGACCTCTGACCGTCTCCTCCATTCCTCTCCGGTGCCGGTGGCGCTCGCGCCCAAGGGGTTCGTCGCACCGGAGCGGCTAACGCGCGTGACCTGTTCGTTCCGCCCCGACTTGGAAGCCCGGGCGGTGCTCGAAGCGACTGTCGAATTCGCGCACGCCACCTGCGGACGTCTGCGGATCGCGACCTTCGGCGTCAGCGGCCGGACCGTTCCGCCGGAGTCCGTCGAAGAGGAATCGGTGCGCCGGGCGCTCGTCGCCGAGCTGAAGGCAGCTCAGGCCGAAGCGATCGACGGTCTCGACGAGACCGAACACGGGGAGGGCTCTGCGGGGGAGTCCATCGCCGAGGCGGTCGGAATCGGCAAGGACTGGAAGGCGGCTCTGGCTGCGATCGAGTGGGAGCCCGGCGAACTGCTCGTCTTCGGGTCCTCGTCGGAGGGACGGCGCTCCCGGGTCTTCCTCGGAACGAATGCCGCCCGCATCATCCGGCACTCCCCGGTGCCCGTGCTCGTGACACCGTGAGGAAAGTGATCGACCGATGCTCGGTCAGGGCCGCCTGGGCGTGGATAGACTGTCGACTATGAGCGAGACCCAGACCGAGATCGGCCCGCGCATCGGCGACCAGGTGTTCGAAGCGCTGCAGGCGAGCATCCTCTCCGGCGAGTATCGCAGCGGAGATCGACTGCGGATCCGCCAGCTCGCGGCATCCCTGGGTACGAGCGTCATGCCCGTGAGGGAGTCGCTGGCCCGGCTCGAGGAGGTCGGACTCGTCGAGACCAGCCCGCACCGGGGGGCCGTGGTCAAGGAATTCACCGCCGAGGAGCTGCTGCAGATCTATTCGGTGCGTCGCATCCTCGAGGTCGAAGCGACGGTCCAGGGCGCGCAGAAGCTCGATGCGGCAGGACGGGCACGACTCGATGAGGAGTTCGCGGCGATGGAGGCGGCGCTCGACTCCGGCGATGCCTCAGAGTATCTCGACCACGACGAAGAGCTGCTCTCGACGATCTATTCCGCCTCGGGCAATCCCGTCCTCGTCGAGACGATCCGGACCCTGTGGCTGCGCTGCCGGGCTTACAAACTCGTCGGTGCCAGGCGGGAGATCGCGGCCGACGCCAAGGCGCCGCTGCTCAAGCACCAGCGCCGACTCATGGACGCCGTCGACGCCGGCGATCCGGGGGCAGCCGCCGAGGTGACCGAGGAGTCCTTCGACGACGCCGTCCGCCGCATCCGTGCCGGATTGGGCGCTTGAAGGGCCGGCAAGTGCGGGCCTGAAGAAACTCCTGAAATCGGATGTGATCAAACACTTGCGGAAGAATGTGATCACATCCTATTCTGTGTGCAGTTGATCTGCGTGAAGGTGCGCGGACGCTCAGAGTAGAGAGGGGGTGCTCCCCATGAAAGATGCCGTCATCGTCGGCGGCGGACTCGCCGGACTGTCAGCAGCATGGCGACTGCGCAATTGGGATGTGACGCTGCTGGAATCGGGTTCCCGAGTCGGCGGTCGGATCCGTTCGGAGAACCGCGGACGCTATTTCCTCAACTGGGGCGGACACATGTTCGCCGGAGGCAAGACAGCGACGAATTCCCTTATCACCGAGACACAGACCCGCTCGTCGGAGATCCCCGGATCGCTGTCTGCGGTGTCGATGAACGGCAAGCTGCTCATTGACGGACCCGTCCAGTCGTATCCGTTCCGGATCCCGATGTCGTTGAAGGACCGCGCATCGATGATCAAGGCCGGGGTCAAGGTCTCCGCCGACGTCCTCCGCTACGCCAACGCCGTGCGACTGCGCCCGAACGAGAGCTCGGAGATGCGTCAGCAGAGGATCTACGACTTCGAGAACGATCGATCCTTCGCCGACTACATCGGGGAACTGTCCGAAGACGCCGAGGCGATGTTCCGGCCCACGATCACCCGCTCGGCAGCCGACCCCGATGAACTCGCCGCCGGTGCCGGCATCGGCTACTTCAGCCTCGTGTGGAACATCGGGCAGGGTCTCAACCGCAGCATCGGCGGCGGGCCGTCCAACCTCGTCGAGTCGATCGCGGCTCCGCTGCAGGAGAACATCCAGCTGGATGCGAAAGTCTACGAGATCGTCCATAAGAAGGACCATGTCGTCGTCCGCTATCGGCAGGACGACATCGACCATGAGATCGAAGCGCTCTCTGTCGTCCTCGCCACTCCGGCGACCGTGGCCCATAAGATCGCCGTCGATCTGCAGGAGGACAAGCGGGAGGCCCTCGGAAAGATCGTCTACGGACCCTATGTGTCCGCGGCCTTCCTCACCAACGAGACCGAACCTCAGCCCTGGGACCGGGCCTACGGGATCGCCACGCCGAAGCGCTCGTTCAACGTGGTGATGAACCAGGGCAACATCGTCCGCGGCACGGAATCGGAGCGTCAGCCGGGCGGAAGCATCATGACCTTCTCTCCGGCGAGCCTCGCCAGGAAGCTGCTCGACCAGGACGACAAGGACATCCTCGACACCTACATCGGCGACCTTGACGAGGTCCTGCCCGGTTTCGCCGGCATCGTCGAAGAAGCCCAGGTGCAGCGGTGGCGCACCGGCGCACCGTACTGCTTTCCGGGCCGAGGGAAGCTGCAGCCGACGCTGAACAAACTCTCCGGCCGGGTTTTCCTCGCCGGCGATTACATGGGCACCTTGTACACGGAGACCGCCATCAGCTCCGGCTTCACCGCCGCGCAAGAAGCCGCGAACATTCTCGTCACTGCGCGCCAGACCCGCAGACACCACCCCGTCCAGCATCCCAACGAGAACGAACCGCCTCGACATGAGGCGACCACCCAGACCACCGCATCACAGACAACCCCTGCATCTCAGGCCATTACGGAGGCATCATGACCACTCAGCTGCGCGGCGTCCTCACCGCACTGACCACCCCCTTCGACGCCGAGGAGAACATCGACTACGACGCACTCGGGCGCGTCGTCGACCGTTCGGTCGACGGCGGAGTCGACGGCCTCGTCGTCGGCGGCTCGACCGCAGAATTCGCCACCATGACCGGCGAGGAGCGGCAGACCATGCTCGAATTCGTCATCGAGCGCACAGCCGGGCGCGTGCCGATCGTCGCGCAGACGGGAGCCACCTCGACACGGGAAGCCATCCGCCACTCCCAGGCGGCGCAGGCAGCCGGAGCCGACGTCCTCATGATCGTCACACCCTATTACGAGCCCCTGACGCCGGCCGAGACGGTCGACTACATCAAGGCCGTCGCCGCGGCCGTGGACATCGACGTCATGCTCTACAACATCCCCGCGGCCACCGGCGTCAACCTCGACCCCGACACCGTGAGGCAGCTCGCCGAGAATGTCGCGAACATCCGCTTCATCAAGGACTCGAGCGCGAACTGGGAGCAGGCACTTCAGCTCATCCACCACCACAGCGACGTCATCTCTACCTTCATCGGCTGGGACAGTTACATCTACTCCGGTCTCGTCGAGGGAGCGGCCGGAATGGTCGCGGGGGCCGCGAACGTCCTGCCGTCCGAGATCGTGTCGGTGTCGACGAAGATCGCTGACGGCGACCTCCACGGGGCCCGCGACGAGTGGCAGCGGCTCTACCCGGTCATCGACGCGATGATCTCAGAATCGTTCATCCAGGCGGTCAAGACCGGCCTCGAGCTGCGCGGCGTCCCCGTCGGTTCACCGAGGCGGCCCCTGGCCGACACCGATCCCGACGCCCGGGAACGGATCAAGGCGGCACTGGCCACCCTCGGCAGCTGAGCACAGGCGCCGACCGCTCAACTCGGCGTCGAGCTCTCGCTCCGGATTCAGCCACTGATGCCGACCGCTCACGTTGCCGTCGCTGTACCGAGTTATGTGGTGTGCGCTCGACGGTAACTCGAGCGATCGGCGAAGCTCAACTACGGCTGCGAGTGATCAGCGCAGAGTGGAGTTCCTCCGGCAGCTTGACGACCTCGAGGCTGCGTTTGCGGCCGAAGTCGAAGCCGAACCGTGCATGCAGACGGTCGAGATGCTCGGCGACCCGTTGCGAATAGTCAGGGTCGAAAGCATCTGCCGCGATCGCGATGATGAACAGGCCAGTGCCCGGACTCTCCTGTCCCGAGTCGAAGGCAGGTGCGTCGACGGAGAAACGGCCCCCGCCGTGGACGGCGAGGAGTTCGATCATGAGAGCGACATTGCTGCCCTTGACCCCGCCGAATGGCAGCAGGGAACCGGCGAGGGCGGCCTCGGCATCGTTCGTGGCCGCTCCGTCGGGTGCGAGTGCCCATCCGTCGGGGATCGTCTCTCCTCGATCGGCGGCGTCGCGGACGTTGACCCACGCGGTAGCGCTGGTCGCCTGATCGAACATCCGCGGGCCATCGGAATGGGGAACGGCGAACGAGAACGGGTTCGTTCCGGTCGCCGATCCCGGTGCGCCGAACAGCGACATCAGCGCCGGTGAGTTGGCCCCTGCAAACGCCACCAGGCCTCGTTCGGCCAGTCGCGTCGTAAAGTAGCCGAGCTCTCCGGCGGTGAAAGCGTTGGCGATGTTGAGGACGGAGATGCCGAGCGTTGCGGCCGCCTCGGCGAAGTCGTCGAAGGCTGCATCGAAGGCGAGCTGCGCGGTGCCGCGGTCGGCATCGACGTGGTGTGCTGCGGGCAATTGGTTCGTCATCTTCGGCTGCGCCTGCCCGTTGATGCGGCCGGCCTCGAGCCCATCGAGATAATCGCCGAGATGCGCCGTGCCTACAGCAGTCTTGCCCCGTCGCTCGGCCGCCACTGTCGCGTCCGCCAGAGACTGCGACAGCGCGGGTGACCCGCCGGCCGCGGTGATCGCTGCGATGCACAATTCACGCAGTTCGGGAATCGTCAGGGACACGGTCGAGGAATCAGAAGTCTCCGGCATGCCCATCACGCTACCGGACGCCGACCGCTGCTCGTCTCAGAGGTCGCCGGAGTCCGGAGTGAGATCGGATTGGGAGCTCAGCGCCTCGGCGATGGCCTTCGCCTCCCGGCGCAGCAGAGCGACGAGGCGTTCGACCCGGGAACCGGTGACACGGTCGGCGATCGAGGCGATCGACAGGGCCGCACGCGGTCGGGAGCCGCGGATGCGCAGCGGAACCGCGACCGCCCACGACCCCTTGGCGAAGAGCCCCGGATTGTGGACGAAGCCGTCGATGCGGGCCTGATCGATGATGTCGCGCAGGTGCGGAACGGAAACCTTCGGATACCTCTCGGCGAGGATCTCGGCGTTGGCCTCGAACTGGGCGTCCACCTCGGCGGGGGAGAGCTCGGAGAGGATCGCCAGCGATCCGGCGCCGATGCCCAGCGGGTGGCGGTCGCCCACGGACAGGGCGTTGTTGAAGATCTCACCGAAACCTTCCTCGCGGCGGGCGCAGATCGAATAGCTGCCCGTGCGCAGGGTAAGGAAGACGGTGTCCTGACTGAGTTCGGCCAAGCGCATCAGACTCGACTCGGACTCCGTGACCAGGGGGTCCACCGATTTCTGGGCCAGCTGACCGAGGATCTGCGACTGCACGCCGAGGCGGTACCCGCCCTCTTCGAGGCGTTCGACGTAGCCCATGGCGATGAGCGCCTGGAGCATGCGGTGGACGCTGGCCTTCGGGCGGCCGCTGATCGAAGCGAGCTCGGACAGGCTCGCGCCCTCGCGCCGCTCCCCGGCGATGAGCCCGACGAGGTTGAGCAGGGTCAGCGCGCGTTGGATGCTCTGAGCGCCGGTGCCCGGTTCGAGGCTGTCGACGGCGTGGGCGACATTGAACGAAGCGGACCGACGCAGCAGCCGACCGCGCATCTTGATGCGATATTCCTCGCGGAGGTCCTCATTCGAATCGGCGGCATCGTGCATGACTCCATTATGGCCCGTCGCCGGAACCGGTGCCCGGGGGTGGTGCGCGCGGCCGCCGAAGCGCACACTTGGACCACCGCACCCACTTCGGGGCGCGTTCTGACAGGAGCGACCATGTCCGCGACCTACACCTTCGATGTCTTCATGAGCCTCGACGGGTTCGCCTCGATCATCCCCGAAGGCGACTGGGGAGGTTACTGGGGCAAACAGGGCCCCGAACTGCTCGACCACCGGCTGCGAACCTACAGAGACGACTGCCGTTTGGTCCTCGGCGCGACCACGTTCCGCGAATTCGCCGCCATGCTCGCCGCCGCTGACGAGTTCCCCGATGTGCTCGACCCCTGGGTGACGGCCATGAGACAGAGCCCGACCACAGTCGTCTCGACCACTCTGGACGAGCCGCTCGATTGGCCCGACGCCACCATTGCCCGTGGCGATGCCGCCGATGTGGTCGCTGCGCTGAAGGACGAATCAGATGTGCCGATCCGCTCACACGGATCCCTGTCGATGAACAGAGCGCTCATGGCCGCCGGACTCGTCGACCGAGTTCAAGTCACCGTCTACCCCGTCATCACAGGTCAGACCGGGGCCCAGCCGGTCTTCGCCGGAGCCGCGGATTTCGACCTCGACCTCCTCGAATCGACGCTGCTCGACGGAAGCATTCACGAACTCGTCTACCGACCGAGACTGCACACCCGGGCCGACTGACACCGCACCGATCCCCCACTGCCGCCTGCGACGAGTCGAGGGCCGCCTCGGCGAGCTGACCTGGGACGATCCACCTTCCCTGGAAAACGCCCCGGGGTCCGGGGTCCATTTGTGGTCGACTCACAATCGAGCGCCGTGAAGTCTGGGCCGACTCACGAAGCATCCTCACTGTGGCCTGCACCACACTCGAACTGCACCCCGAAGCAATGACGCAACAGTGAGGACATCATGTACGACTACATCGTGGTAGGCGCAGGATCGGCCGGATGTGTGCTGGCCGCTCGGCTGAGCGAAGATCCCGACGTCAAGGTCGCGCTCATCGAAGCCGGAGCCGCCGACACCGCCGACGAGATCCACATCCCAGCCGCATTCAGCACCCTGTTCAAGAGCCAGTGGGACTGGGACCTCGACACCGAACCGGAACCCGAACTCCACCGCCGCCGCGCCTACCTTCCCCGCGGCAAGATGCTCGGCGGATCGAGCTCGATGAACGCGATGATCTACATCCGCGGCAACCGCGCCGACTACGACCAGTGGGCCGCCGACGGTGCCACCGGCTGGTCCTATGACGACGTCCTTCCCTACTTCCGGAAAGCCGAATCCAATGAGCGCGGGGCAGACGACTTCCACGGAGCCGACGGCCCACTGACCGTCTCCGAATCCCGGTCGATGAACCCTCTGTGCGACGCCTGGGTCGACGGTGCCGTCGAAGCCGGATTCGACCACAACGAGGACTTCAACTCCGGTGAACAGCTCGGCGTCGGCCGCTTCCAAGTCACCCAACGCGACGGCATGCGCTGCAGCACCGCCGTCGCCTACCTCCACCCCGTGGCGGAGCGGAAGAACCTCACCGTCATCACCGACGCCCACGCCCGCAAGGTGCTCATCGAGGGCAGCCGTGCCGTCGGCGTCGAGATCGAACGCTACGGCGAGATCGAACAGATCCGCGCGAACCGTGAGGTCGTGCTCTCGGCCGGTGCCTACGGCTCCGCCCACCTCCTCCTGCTCTCCGGCGTCGGCCCGGCCGCCCAGCTCGACGCCTTCGGCATCGAGAAGGTCGCCGACCTGCCCGTCGGTGAGCGCATGCAGGACCACTACATGGTCATGCTCAACTACACGACTGACCTCGAAACGCTCAAGACCGCCGTCTCCCCGGCCAACGCCGAACTGCTGCAGACCGCCGGCCGCGGCCCGCTGACCTCGAACATCGGCGAAGCCGGCGGCTTCTTCGAAACCCGAGAAGGGCTGAATGGTCCCGATGTGCAGTTCCACTCCACACCCTGCCTCTTCGCCGAGGAGGGGCTCGGCGCCCAGACGGTCCAAGGACTGGCCGCCGGTCCCTGCGTCCTCAAACCCACGAGCACCGGAACGCTCACCCTGCGCTCGCCCGACCCGAAGGTCGCACCCCGGATCCTCCACAACTACCTCGGATCCGAAGAGGACAAGCAGAGCATCCTCGCCGGACTGCGCATCGCGCTGGACATCGCCTCCCAGCCGGCGATGCAGGCCGTCATCAAGGACGACTTCATCGTCCCCGAGGGCTTCAGCGACGAGGAGCTGCTCGACTTCGCCCGGCAGGTCGGACAGACGCTCTACCACCCGACCTCGACCTGCTCGATCGGCCACGTCGTCGACCCCGAGCTCAAGGTCATCGGCGTCGACGGACTGCGCGTCGCCGACGCCTCGGTGATGCCCACCGTCGTGCGCGGCAATACGAACGCCCCGACGATCATGATCGGCGAGAAGGCCGCCGACCTCATCGCCGAATCCCGCACCACCGCCACTCGCACCGCGAAGCCCACCACCGCCACCGAGGCGGCCACCCCCATCACACAGAAAGACGAGGTTCCGGCATGACCGAGATTCCCACCTACCGAATGTTCATCGACGGCCGATGGATCGACACCGCCGAGAAACACGCGATCACGTCACCGGCCACCGGGCAGACCGCCGCCCGAGTCGCCTTCGGTGGAGTCGAGCATGCCGATGCCGCGGTCGCCGCTGCCGTTGCCGCTCACGAAGAGGGCACGTGGCGGAACATGACGCCTGACCAGCGCGCGGACATCCTCGACCGGATCGCCGCGAGCATGGAGGCCAAGGCCGAGCGGCTGTCCGCCCTGGCGACCGCCGAGAACGGGGTCACCGTGCGCACCGCCGGCGCCTTCCACATCGGCCTCGGCGTGGCGAACCTGCGCGTCTTCGCGGGCATGGCCCGCGGCTTCACCCCCGAACAGGACAATCCGCTGGCACCGGCCACCGGCGATGCTCGAGCGACCATCCGCCGCGAACCCATCGGAGTCTGCGCCGGCATCGTGCCCTTCAACTTCCCCCTCGTCCTCGCCGGATGTAAGCTCGGACCGGCCCTGGCGGCAGGCAACACCTTCGTGCTCAAAGCCGACGAGAACACCCCGCTCACCCTGCTCGAACTCGCCCGGTCCGCCGAAGAGGCGGGCTTGCCGCCCGGTGTCCTCAACATCATCACCGGCCCCGGCGAGACTGTCGGAGCCCGGCTCGCCGAACACCCGGACGTCCGCAAGATCGGCTTCACCGGATCCACCGAGGTCGGCAAGAGCGTCCAACGCGCAGCCGCCGACAACCTCAAGAAGGTGACCCTCGAACTCGGCGGCAAGGGCCCGAACATCATCCTCGACGATGCGGACCTCGACGCCGCGATCGACGGTTCGATCTTCGCCTTCCTCATGTACTCCGGGCAGGTGTGCGAATCCGGCACCCGACTGCTCGTGCCCAATTCGCGCAAGGACGAGATCGTCGACCGCCTCATCACCCGCTTGCAGGATGTGACGATCGGCGATCCGACCGATCCCGCCTCGGACATGGGCCCGGTCGCCTCCCAGGACCAGAAGGCCAGGGTCGAACGCTACCTGGCGATCGCCGCCGAGGAGGGGGCGACGCTGGCCTACCGCGGGGCCCTTCCCGAGGGGGAGATGTTCGAGACCGGGGCCTGGGTGCCGCCGATCGTTTTCACCGATGTCACCAACGACATGCGCATCGCCCGCGAGGAGGTGTTCGGTCCGGTCCTCGTCGTCATCGGCTACGACGATGAAGCCGAGGCGATCGCGATCGCCAACGACAGTGAATACGGACTCTCCGCCGGAGTCTGGGGCTCATCCGAGCGTGCCCGGGCTGTTGCGAACGCCCTCGAGGCCGGCACCGTGTGGGTCAACGACTGGCACGCGGGCTTCCCGTTCAACCCGTTCGGCGGGTACAAGCAGAGCGGCATCGGCCGGGAGCTCGGTCCCGACGCCCTGGCCGAATACACCCAGGTCAAGGCGGTCCAGGAGAGCCTCGACGCCGACTGGGCCAAGCACGGCTACGCTCTCGTGCTGCCGGCGCCGGCCGAGGTTCCGGTTCCGGCCTGACCATCCGACGTCAGGTCCTGAGGATCCGACGTCGGTTCGTGAGGTCATCGATCCCCACGCCGAGGCGACTCTCCCGTTCCGGGGATGGGCCGCCTCGGCGCGGGGATCGTTCAATTCGAGATCGGGACGTTTCCGCGCGCGGTGAGCATGCGGATGGCGATGATCGTCTCCTGCAGGTCGGTGAAGCTGCGGACGTTGCGGCCGGTGCGGTCGGCTGCGGTGTCGAGTCGGTAGTACGCGGTGTTCACGTGGACATGGAGGTGCTCGGCGGCGAGTTTGGCGTTGAGGTCACACGCCGCGTATTCGAGCAGCGTTTCGATGAGGACACCGCCGGCGGCGAGATCGTCCTCGACGAAGCGGCGCAGTTCGGGGCGGATGAGGCGGTGGGCGACCTTATCGTCGAGGGTGACGAGGTAGTCGAGCGGAGCGAGGGCATGCAGCGACCTCACTCCCGGCACACCGTTGAGACTCTCCTGGGCGAGCACAGCCTCGCGGTACGCCTCGGGCACACGGTCGAGCCCCTCGTGGACGGTGGAGGTGCCCACGCACAGGTCGGTGCCGTGGCGGGACAGCTCCCGGTGGACACGTTCGAGATCGGCCAGGGTGGTCGTGCCGTCGGAGGTCACCGGGGTGATGCCGACGATCTGATCCTGGAGGACCACGGCGATGCCGCGACGGCCGACGTCGAAGACCGAGCGCAGGGCGGTGATGACCTCCCGCATCCCTCGATCATCTCGCAACGGAGTCTGCGAGGTGGCCGTGGCGACGAGCACGCGCGAATCCGGGCGGAGGTCGGACACCTCGGCGAGGTCCGCGCTCGGCCCCGGTGCCAAGCGGCGACCGGAGAGCAGATCGTCGACGAGGTCACGGCGGACCCGGTCGCCCTCAGCCATCTCAAGCTGCTGGGTCTCAAGGAAAGCGACGGCCCCGACGGAGCTGCCGACCTCGATGACGCTCATGACGTGGATGGCGATGTGCAGCGCCTCGTCGCGGGTCTCCTGTTCGGAATCCGAGGCATCGACGATCGCCTCCCACAGAGTCTCCTGCCCGATCCGGAAACCGGTGAGGAAGTCCGGCAGGGTCACTCCCTGCCGCAGTCGCCGCCGGGCTTGGGAAGCGGTGATCGGGAAGTCCTCGGCGGTCGCGCGGCGGCCCTCCTCCAAGGGGGTGAGCGCGGCTTCGAAGACGGTGAACGTGTGTGCGGTGAGATCCTCGGCGAGATTCTTGTCCGGGCTGGCCGGATAAGCGGGCACTTCCCGCCAGGTGCGGCTGACCGAACGTTGGACCGTGGCCGGCAGCGTTGCTCGGACACGGTCGACGATGCGCAGGACGAGTGGATTGGCGACCATGGCAGAAGCTTACGGGCATCCTTGTCGTCCGACCACAATCGATGACCCGTGTTTCTGTTGCGCATCCTGTTGCCCGAGGTCGCCGGCAACGGCAGAGTGGGCACCATAGAGCCGGACGGCGGGAACCGAACGGGAGTCGGACACGTCCGCTCAGTCGACTCTTCTCCTGTGCTGGGGCCACAACCAGTGGTGGTCCCAGCGCCAGCACCGAGCCGATCAACGACGAACGAATCAAGCCTGGAGGAAGACATGACCAACCTCGCCGACAATCTCACCGCCACCGCGAGCCGGCACGGGCAGCGACCTGCCGTCCGCCTCGGCGATTCCGTGCTGACGTATGCGCAGCTGCAGGACCAGGCGCAGCGGGTGGCGACGATGCTCAAGGACAGGGGAATCGGGCCCGGCGACCGCGTCGGACTCGTCCTGCCCAACGTTCTCGAATTCCCCGTCCTCTTCTACGGTGCACTGTCCGTCGGCGCGATCGTCGTGCCGATGAACCCGCTGCTCAAGGACCGTGAGGTGCAGTACTACCTCGAAGATTCCGGGGCTCAGATCGTCTTCGCGTGGAAGGATATGGCGGGCGAGGCCGGGAAGGCGGCGGCCGCGGTCGGCATCGAATGCGTGCGCGTCGACCCCGCCGATTTCGCCGATCAGCTGGCCGTCTTCGACCCGACGCCTGAGGTGGTGTCCCGAGCCGACGACGACACCGTCGTGCTCCTCTACACCTCCGGCACCACCGGACAGCCGAAGGGCGCGGAACTCACCCACTTCAATATGATGACGAACGCGGCCGTGACCGCCGAGACCCTCACCTTCCTCACCGAGGACGATATGGTCATGGGCTGCCTGCCGCTGTTCCACTGCTTCGGCCTGACCTGCGGACTCAACGCCTCTGTGCTCAGCGGATCCTGCCTCGCCCTCATCCCGCGCTTCGACCCGATCGAGGCCCTCGAGACCATTCAGGAAGCGAAGGTCAGCATCTTCATCGGTGTGCCGACGATGTACGCGCGCATGCTCAACGCCGAGGGGCGGGAGAACTTCGACGTCTCCAGCCTGCGCTCATGCATCTCCGGCGGATCGGCGATGCCG
Organism: Brevibacterium sediminis; assembly: GCF_024895295.1. NCBI lineage: Bacteria > Bacillati > Actinomycetota > Actinomycetes > Micrococcales > Brevibacteriaceae > Brevibacterium > Brevibacterium sediminis. The sequence goes on from NZ_JAHQRN010000005.1 coordinate 359,974, forward strand.
GTCGAGGTGATGAAGAACTTCGAATCCGCTTTCGACTGCATCATCCTCGAAGGCTACGGGCTATCCGAGACCTCACCGGTCGCCTGTTTCAACCAGCCGGGCATGGAACGCAAGACCGGCACCATCGGCGTGCCCGTGCGTGGAGTCGAGATGAAGCTCGTCGACGATGACGACAACGACGTTCCCGTCGGTGAGATCGGCGAGATCGCCATCAAGGGCGAACCCGTGATGAAGGGGTACTGGGGTCGGCCGGAGGCGACAGAGGTGGCCATCCGCGACGGATGGTTCCACTCCGGCGACCTCGCCGAGCAGGACGAGGACGGCTATTACACGATCGTCGACCGGAAGAAGGACCTCATCATCCGCGGCGGCTACAACGTCTATCCGCGTGAGGTCGAGGAAGCGCTCTACGAGCACGAAGCCGTCGCCGAGGCGGCTGTGATCGGCATCGCGAATGACGACCTCGGTGAGGAGATCGGGGCCGCCGTCGCCCTCAAGGCCGGCAGCAGCGTCGACGCCGAAGCGCTGCGTGAGTTCGCGAAGGACCGCGTCGCCGCATATAAGTACCCGCGCAATGTGTGGATCGTCGACGAGCTGCCCAAAGGCCCGACCGGCAAGATCCTCCGCCGCGAGATCTCGGCACCGGAGGACGCATGAGCGGTGTGCACGAGCCAGCACATGTGCCCTCGAAACACTGAGTCCTGTTCCTGGTGAGCGAATACAGTGCAGTCGGCGTAGAGTGCGGTTGATGAATGCTGAGTCTTCGCCAGATGATCACTTCCAGAGACTTCTCAGTGATTCCGAGAGAAGGCGTGAGTGGGTTCGAGCCTGGGCTCAGGCCGTGGGGGCTGGTGTTGATGATGCGAGGTTCGACACGCTTTGGGCTGACTTCTGCTCATTGTGCGACCAGGGCAACATTGCAACTTCGAACCGCATTCGTGTATCGCCGTCTCAATCCGTTCTTCTGATCACTGCCTTCAATGACAATCAACTGAACTCTGAGTTGGTGGGCATAGATCTCTCTGAACATGTCTGCGTCAGAAGATCGAAATGGGAGAAATCTGATTACGAAAATGCCATGACTATATTCGAGGGAATCGAAGACGACCATATTTATGAAGTTCGCGAATCGATCGATGACGCTGGTGATATTCGGATTGAAGCAATGATCTCTGCTGAAGCTGAGGAGACTATTCGAGACCGCATAAGTGGTCTGCCAGAAGGGCTTGTTGCGGTTTCCTGCAACTACGATCAAACCTGAACTGAGCTCACCTTTCGAGCCATCTGACCTGAACGGGATCCGATCACAGATCCACGATGCGGAACGTAGGCCTTGCAGTGCGGGGGCCGCCTCGGCGAATTGGGTCCTAGAATCGAGGAGCCCGGACGCAGACAGCTGCTCGGGATCGAACATCGGCCCATGGGCGATGTTCGACAGATGATCCGAAGTGGAGGTGAGACGTGGCAGAGACCGTCCTCGATATCGCTGATGTGACATTCCGACGTGGGCAGACGCAGATCCTCCATGGCATCGATCTGCGCATCGCCGCCGGCGAGCACTGGGTGCTCATCGGACCGAACGGGGCGGGGAAGTCGACCCTGCTGAGCTTCGCTTCGGCGCAGGTGTTCCCGACCTCGGGCACCGTCGACATCCTCGGATCACGGATGGGCCGAGTCGAACTCGCGGCCCTGCGCCGCCTCATCGGACACGTCAACCCGCGCCATCCGCTGCGGTCGAACCTCACCGTCCGCGAAGTCGTCCTCACCGGGCTGACCGGCACCGTCGAACGACCCATGCGGTGGGAGCCCTCACCCGAGGATGTCGTGAAGGCCGATGCCCAGATCGCCGAGGTGGGTCTGGGCTCCCGCGCTGACGCCGGGTGGAAGGTGCTGTCACAGGGGGAGCGAGGCCGTGCGCTCGTCGCCCGGTCGCTCATCGCCGAACCTCAGCTGCTGCTCTTCGACGAGCCGACCACAGGCCTCGACGTGGCCGCCCGCGAACAGCTGCTCGAGACCATCGACGCCCTGTCGGTGCGTTCGCCGGAGTTGTCGACGCTGCTGGTCACCCACCATCTCGAGGAGATTCCCGAGACGACGACGCATGCCGCGCTCATCTCCGACGGTCGGCTGACCGCCGCCGGTCCCATCGCCGAGGTGCTCACCTCCGAGCAGGTCTCTGCCGCCTTCGACCACCCGATCGAGGTGGGTTTCGCCGACCGCCGCTGGTCGGCCCGCGCAGTCCGGTCCGGTGCGGTGCTCGGCTGACGAACTGCGTCCGTGCTGAGGATCGGCTGGGACGATCACCGCGCGCATTGCACGGCTGTGCACTCGGGCCTAGGCTTGAGGCATGAAGATGAGTACCGTGTGGAGCATCATCGGCGCGATCATCGCCATCATCATCGCATGGTGGGTGGTCAACGTCGCGTTCTCCATTGCGTGGTTCCTCGTCAAGGCCATCATCACCGTCGTCGTGGCGCTCGCGATCTTCGGCCTCATCAAGGCCTCGCTGAAGTCCAAGGACCGCGACCGAACGCGCTGACTTCCGGCCTTCGACCGCGCTGACTGCGCCTCAGAGATCGCCGAGGCTTGTATTTGCCCCGCAGAGGACGACGCAGACCTTCTCTCCTTCGGCCGGCACATAGCCGACACCGCGGACTCCCGCCAATGCCGTCGCTGCCGCATGTTCGACCGCCAGCCGGTGTTCGTCCCACAGCCGCTGCCGTGCTTCGATGATCGCGTTGTCGCCGACCAGCACCGAGGTGACCAGATCCGACCGTGCCGCCTCCAACGCCAGCGGTGTGGCGCGCCTGGCGCCGAGTGAATCTGCCGCCACCGAATCGACCGTGACGTCGACCGGCTCGTCCGCCTCAATCGCTGCATTCAGCGCTCGGCAGTTCTCCGGCTCAACCGCGACAGTGCGCACTCCGTGATGAGTTGCCGCAGTCGCGACGCCGGCGAACAGTCCGCCTCCGCCGACGGAGACGACGACAGTGTCGAGGTCGGGCACCTGCGCCAGGATCTCGGTCATCAGCGTGCCTGCACCGGCCGCGATGAGCGGGTGGTCGTAGGCGTGCGAGGCCAGCGCCCCCGATGAGACGACGAAATCCTGGCAGGCGGCGGCCGCCTCGGCGAATTCGGAACCGACCAACTCCACTCGCGCGCCATACGAACGCAGCCGTTCGACCTTCACGCTCGGCGCGGTGGTCGGCAGGAAGACGGTCGCCGGTACACCGGCGGCACGGGCGGCCCATGCGCAGGCGAGTCCGGCGTTCCCGCCCGAGGCGATCGTCACTCCCGCCTCGGGGAAGGTGCCTTCGGCAAGGTGAGCCTGGATGAAGTTCTGCGCACCGCGGGCCTTGAACGTGCCGGTGTGCTGCATGAACTCGAGGGCGAAGACGTGTCCTTCCTCGTCGGCCGGGGCCACGGTCACCGGGCGCACACGGCCTGCGATCCGTGCAGCGGCGGCTTCGATGTTGGGATACGTCAGCTCAGTCATCTCATCAGCCTATGCGAGAGCTGCTGAGGGGTGCGCCGCCTCGGTGGATTGTTGGGTCGATCCACGGCGTTTCAGGCGGAGGAATCACCGTGGATCGACCAGTAAATCGAAGTGCAGGTGACGAACCGGGGGTTCGCGGCAGCCTCAGTGATGCTTCGTCAGGCCGAGGTCGTTGCCCTTCGTCTCCTTGACGAGGCTGACGCCGATGAGCGAGATGATGCACACGATGATCATGTAGATCGCGATCGAGATCGATTTTCCGGTCTCGGCGAGCAGGGTCTCGGCGATGGTCGGGGCGAAGGCACCACCGAGGATCGCGCCGAGCGCGTAGCCGATCGAGACGCCCGAGTAGCGGACCTCGACAGGGAACATCTCTGCGTACATCGCCGACATCGGGCCATACGACAGGCCCATGCCGACGGTGAGGACGAAGATGCCGATGCCGTACATCCAGATGTTCGCCATATCGATCATGAGGAAGGTCGGGATGAGCCAGACGATGAGCAGGACGTACCCGATCTGGAAGGTCCGCACGCGACCGAGCTTGTCCGACAGCGCACCTCCCCACATCGTGAAGACCAGCCAGCCGAAGCTCGCGAGCGTCGTCGCCAACAGCACGGGTGCACGGTCGAGGCCAACCGATCCGCCCTCGGCGATGGGGCGTGAGGCGTAGGCGGCGAAGAACGCGATGATCATGTAGCCCACGGCGTTGTTGCCGATGAAGATGAGCGCGGAGAGGACGACTTCCTTCGTGTTCTTCTTGAACAGGGTGCCCAGCGGAGCCGAGGATTCGGCCTTGCGCTCGGCGAGCTCGGCGAAGACCGGGGACTCCTCGACCTGCCGGCGGATGTAATAGCCGACGAAGACGAGGACGACTGAGAAGAGGAACGGGATCCTCCATCCGAAGCTCGCGAACTGTTCGGCGGAGAGGACCGTGGTGAGCACCCAGATCACACCGGTGGCCAGGATCATGCCGACCGGCACACCGATCTGCGGGTACGCACCGAAGATGCCGCGCTTGGAGATCGGAGCATGCTCGACCGACAGCAGCGCGGCCCCACCCCATTCGCCGCCGGCGGAGAAGCCCTGGAGGATCCGCAGCAGGGTGAGCAGGATCGGGGCACCGACTCCGATCATCGCGTAGTTCGGGAGCAGACCGATGAGCGAGGTCGCGGCCCCCATGAGGATGAGTGTGAGCACGAGCATCTTCTTGCGTCCGATCCGATCGCCGAGGTGGCCGGCGATGATCGCGCCCAGCGGTCGGAAGAGGAACGAGATGCCCAGAGATGCCCACGCCATGATCTGGCCGAGTGCCGGATTGTCCGCGGCCAAAGGGCCGAAGTACTGGGCGGAGAGGACGAGGCCGGCGGCCTGAGCGTAGATGAAGAAGTCATACCACTCGATGGTGGTGCCGACGAGGGTGCCCGCGAGAACTTTGCGTTCCTCGCGGGTGGTCGTATGTGGGGTGGCCGGATTCGGAGTGACCGGGCCTGATGCGGTGGCGGACATGAGCGGAACCTTCTGTTGCTGGGCGACTTTGCCGGGTGCCGTCTCCGGAGGCGGTGGTCCTCGACTCTGAGTGATCGCCGGTGCCTCGGGTCTGGCGGCGGACGGATGGACGTCTGCCTCGACTGACTGCCTGGTCAGTAATTGAGAACGATCATAGGTCAGAATGCACCCCCGTGTCACTCGCACATCGACGAAGCGCGCCGAGGATGTGCCGCGGTTCCGTCCGATCGCCTTATGCGAGGCAGCTCATGACAATTACCGACCGATTGGTTAGTATATGTTGAGGAATCGGCAGCGGTGCCGAATGCGGCCGCCGTGGACCGGGAGACGTCGTTTCACCAGGGAGAGCAAAGCATGACCGAAATCCTCAGTTCCTATGTGGCCGGAACCTGGCACACCCCCGGCTCGGCCGACGGTGCCCGGCCCGTCCGCGACGCCGGCACGGGGGAGCTCCTGCACTCGGTGAGCTCGGCCGGAGTCGATTTCTCCGCCGTCGCCGACCACGCCCGGACCACCGGCATCGCCGAACTGCAGAAGCTCACCTTCCACCAGCGCGGTGTGATCCTCAAGAAGCTCGCCACCTACCTCATGGAGCGCACGAAGGACTACCACGAGATCTCCTTCACCACCGGCACCACGAAGCGCGACGCCTTCGTCGACATCGAAGGCGGAATCGGCACACTCTTCACCTACTCCGGCGTCGCCCGCCGCCAGATGCCGAACTCGACCGTCCACCTCGACGGCGGAGTCGAGCGCCTGTCGAAGAACGGCACCTTCGTCGGCCGCCACATCCTCACCTCCCGGCAGGGCCTCGCGCTGCAGATCAACGCCTTCAACTTCCCCGTCTGGGGCATGCTCGAGAAGTTCGGACCGATGTTCGTCGCCGGCGTCCCCGTCGTCGTCAAACCCGCCACCGACACCGCTCACCTGACCCACGCCGTGGTCGCGGATATGATCGAATCCGGTCTGCTCCCTGCCGGTGCTATCCAGCTGGTCACCGGTGACGTCACCCCGCTATTCGACCGCCTCGCCGACCAGGATGCGATCGCGTTCACCGGCTCAGCCAACACCGCCCGCACGCTGTCCGCGCTCGACTGCGTGACCCAGCGCGGCACCCGCTTCTTCGCCGAGGCGGACTCACTCAATTTCTCTCTGCTCGGTCCCGACGCCGCACCCGGAACGGAGGAATTCGACCTCTTCGTCTCCGGCGTCGTCGCCGAGATTACCGTCAAGGCCGGACAGAAGTGCACCGCGATCCGCCGCACCTTCGTCCCCGAAGCCCACGCCGAGGCGGTCGGCGAGGCCATCATCGCGAAGCTTTCCACCCAGGGTGTCGGAGATCCGCGCGAGAAGTCCACCCGCCTGGGCCCCGTGGTCTCTGACAAGCAGCGCACCGACGTTCTCGACGCGGTCGACCAGATCATCGCCGGGGGAGCGCATCTGCTCGCCGGCGGCCGTGAGGAATCCGATCGTCTGGCCGCCGAACACGGCGGAGCCTATGTCGCGGCCACCGTCCTCCAGGCCGATGACGCCTGGTCCGATGCCGTCCACGACATCGAAGCCTTCGGGCCCGTGACCTCGATCATCACCTATTCCGACACCGAGGATGCCGTCCGCCTGGCCGCCCGTGGTCGCGGTTCGCTGGTCGGCTCCGTCGTCACCCACGACCGTGAGTTCGCCACCGAATTCGTCCGCAAGATCGCCCCATGGCACGGCCGCGTGCTCGTCCTCGACCGCGACGATGCCGAAGAGTCGACCGGTCACGGTTCGCCGCTGCCGAACCTCGTCCACGGCGGCCCCGGACGGGCCGGCGGCGGTGAGGAGATGGGCGGACTGCGCGGCGTCGAGCACTTCATGCAGCGCACCGCGATCCAGGCCTCCCCGGACATGCTCACCGCGATCGGCGGGGAATGGGTCAACGGATCGGAGCGCCGCCTCGGCGATCATCCGTTCACGAAGTCGCTGGCGGACCTACGCATCGGTGACACACTCGATTCGGAATGGCGGGAGGTCACGCTCGACGATATCGAGCACTTCGCGAACTTCACCGGGGACACCTTCTACGCCCACATGAACGAGGAGGCGGCCGCCGCGAACCCGTTCTTCCCGGGAAGCGTGGCGCACGGCTACCTCATCGTGTCCTTCGCCGCCGGACTCTTCGTCCAGCCGGACCCGGGCCCGGTGCTCGCGAACTACGGACTCGAAGGGCTCAACTTCATCACGCCTGTCTCCCCAGGTGACAAGCTCAAGGTGACGCTCACCGCCAAGCGCATCACCCCGCGTGAGACCGACGAATACGGTGAGGTCCGCTGGGACGCGCAGGTCGTCAACCAGAACGACGAACCCGTGGCGAACTACGATGTGCTCACCCTGGTGGCCAAGGAGTACTGAGGGCTCGGTTGGGTTGAAGGCCCTGCCGGCCGGACAGGCAGGTAAGAGTCGCCCCGCGCGGAGGATGTGCATCCTCGGCGCGGGGCGACGTCGATCATGAGGTCCGGGGCACCCGGACCCTGAGCGAAGAAGGGCGGATCGTCACGGTCGCCGGGGTCTGTGCGACCGCGTCGCCGTCGGCGACGATCTCGACCGGTGCGGCACCGGCGGGAGTGTCGATGCGGATCTCGCGAGCCCGGCTGAGATGGATGTGCGGGTGACGGTCGTGCCTGCCGGACATGAACGCGACGAGTTCGACGGCGAGCTTCGGCAGCCATGCCTCCTTGAGGAGGACGACGTCGATGAGTCCGTCGTCGATCGCCGCCTCGGGTGACAGTGTGAGCCCGCCCCCGTAGCGGCCGGAATTCGCGAACCCCGCGGTCAGGCCCCGGAAGTCGAGGCGCTGTCCGTCGACTGTCAGCTCGAGGTCGATGCTCCTCGGCGGCAGGATCGCACGCAGGATCCCGTACAGGTACACCCAATGGCCCCGGACGACCCTGGTCGAGTTCGCATGCCGCTGGACGGTCGAGTCGAGGCCGAGACAGACGTTGCCGAGGCTGATCGTGCCATCGAGGTCGAGCACGTCGATCACTCGATCGCGGCCGTCGGCGATCGTGGCCACAGCCTCTTCGACGCGCTTAGGGATGCCGAGTTTGCCGGCGAGGTCATTGCCGCGGCCACCGGCGATGACGCCCAGTGCCGTGTCCGTATCGACGAGGCCGGCGGCGACTGTACGTGCCATCCCGTCACCGCCGAGTGCGCCGACGACCTTGGCGCCCTCGGCGGCGAATGCTGCGGCGAGCTCCTTCGCATGTTCCTCGCTCGTGCTTCTCACAAGCCGTGCCTCGAGACCGTGTGAGGCGAAGGCGTGGACGAGCGGATCGATGCGTCTGAGCACCGCTCCGCGCCGTGCCGTGGGATTGAGGATCACGGGCACGACCGCCGGATCGGCGACCGGCCGTGCAGAGCCCCGGTCTGCGGAATCCGTGCCGAAGGCGCCCTTGTCTTCGATGCCGCTCACAGTCGATCCGGTCCGTTCATGAGCTTGCCGGGATTCATGATGCCGGTCGGGTCGACCTCGGCCTTGGCTGCGCGCAGCATCCGCAACCACATCTGACCGGTCTCGGCGGGCAACCATGGAGCGTGGTCGGTGCCGACGGCATGGTGATGGGTGATCGTTCCGCCGCCCGCCATGATGGCGTCGCTGGCCGCGGACTTCAGCGCCTTCCACTGGGCGATCTCCGCCCCGACCTCCTGCTTGGCGAAGACCGTGTAGTACAGCGAACAGCCGGTGGCGTAGAGATGCGAGACGTGGCAGAGCACGAACGCAGGAGTGCCGCGATCGGCCATCGCCTTCTCGATTCCCGCGCCGATCGCACCGTGGAGGTCCTCCACCTTCGACCACGGGGCCGAGGTCTCCATCGTCTCGACGATCATGCCCTCACGCAGCAGCTGATCCCGCAGGTACGGAGTCGAGAAGCGGTGCTTCTCCCACGAGGTCTCCGGAACCGCGCCGAGGTTGACGCCCTTGTGCCGGCGCACGATCGAACGGCCCCGTGAGCGACGCGCACGCACATCGGAGGGGGTGCCGTCGTAGCGGACGACCAGCAGGCAGGGAGTCGTGAGGCCGCGGGCGCGCAGGTACGAGAGAACGCCCTTGCGTTGCAGCTCGCTGCCGAGCTGCGCGAGACCGAACGCGGTCTCGTTGACATCCGAGAGACGGGCGATGTCGAGCTGCAGTCCCGACTGCTCCATCTCCCGCAGTGCTGCGCTGCCTGAGGTGAAGTCCGGGAAGAACCAGGAGTCGCCCTGCACTGCCTTCGGCACGCGATGGATCCGCAGGGTCGCCTCGGTGATGATGCCCAGCGTTCCCTCGGAGCCGACGAACAGCTGGCGCGGATTCGGTCCGGCCGCCGTCGCCGGGGTGGTGCGCAGCTCGATGGGACCGTTCGGGGTCGAACAGCGCAGACCGCAGACGTTCTCATCGATGCGCCCGTACCCGGTCGACTGCTGACCGGCCGAGCGAGTGGCGATCCAGCCGCCGACGGTGCTGAACTCGAAGGACTGCGGATAGTGGGCGAGCGTGAAGCCGCGAGCCTGCAGCGCCTCCTCGAGGTCGGGTCCGAAGACTCCTGCCTGGACGGTGGCCGTCAGCGACTCCTCGTCGATGTCGATGATCCTGTCGAGGCGGGCCAGGCTGATGCTCACGACCGCCGCGAACTCGCCGCGCACGGCATCGATGCCGCCGACGACGCTGGTGCCGCCGCCGAAGGGAACGACCGCCACGGATTCCTCGGCGCACAGCGCGAGGAGGGTGTCCACCTCGGCGTTCGAAGCCGGGTAGAGCACCGCATCGGGAGCGGTGACCAGCTCGCCGCTGCGCAGCCGGATGAGGTCGGGCAGGCTGCGCCCGGCCGCATGGGAGACGCGGACGGCGCGATCGTCGCGGACGAATTCCTCGCCCACCGCCTCGGCGAAACGGGCCCTGACTGCGGACGGCAGGAATGATTCGGGCAGCTCGACGTCCTCGAGCGCCACGTGCGGCCTGTCGACTCCGGCCGGCCACCCGCAGTGTTTGCTCAGTATCACCTTCGCCCCGGGCTTGACCGGGCCGTCGTGGCCGTCTTCGCCCCAGCCCCACCAGCGCATACGCGGCTTGTCCATGGTCGTCATCCTTCGTGTCGTGATTCGGTGGTGAGTTCCGGAGCGAGCCGGGCCACAGCGTCATAGAGGTCAGCGCGGTCGGCGTCGACGAGTCCCCACCGGGTCCGCCGGTCGATGACGTCCTCGACCGTCAGCGCCAGTTCGTGTTCGACGGCGAAACGGACCTCCGCGCCGGTCAGCGGGATGCACTCGCGCACGGGTTCGTTGAGGGAGGGATCGGCATCGCCGTAGGCTGCCACCTTCGCCGCGTCGGTTCCGTAGATGGCGACGAGGCGGTCGGGCAGGCCGGGTGCGGGTGTGCCCTTGCCGACGAGGCCGAGTTCGGTCGTCCGGCATGCTCCGGCGCGCAGTCCGCCGACCTTGACGACGTCGTCGACGGCATCTTCGGCCATGCGGCGGTAGGCGGTGAGCTTGCCTCCGACGATCGTCAGCGCCCCGGTCCGCGAGTCGCGCAGCAGGGCGTGCTTGCGGGAGAGGTCGGCGCTGGTGGAGGCGCCGCTGCTCTTGATCAGCGGGCGGAAGCCGGCGTAGCCGCCGACGATGTCGTCAGTGGTCAGCTCGTCGCCGAGGACGGCGTTGATCGTGTCGAGGAGGAACGCCTCCTCATCGCCGTCGGGCAGGGCACGGTCCGGGATCGGTCCGTGGTGTGGATCGTCGGTGAGACCGATCATGGCCAGACCGTTGGGCCACGGCACGGCGAAGACGTAGCGACCGAAGTGACCGGGCACCGGGGCGGTGATCGCGGCCTGTGGGTCGCCGAGGCGGGCGGCAGGAACGAGAATGTGCGATCCCTTGCTCGGTGCCAGTTCGACGTCGCCTGCGAGGGTATCGGACCAGACGCCGGCGGCGTTGACGATCTGACGGGCGCGCAGCGTGTGCTCCTGCCCGGTGAGGCGGTCCCTGATGTGAACACGAGTGGGTTCGATGGCGGTCGCCTCGGCGTAGGTGATGATGCGTCCGCCGTGGGCGGCGGCCGTCCGAGCCAGTGCGACGACGAGCCGGGCATCGTCGATGAGCTGACCGTCCCAGCTGAGCAGCCCGCCGCGCAGACCGTCGGTCGCCGTCGTCGGGGCGAGCTGCCGGACTTCGGCGGCCGAGACGCGGCGGGGATGGGGGAGAAGCTCCTTCGGGGTGCGGGCGAGCATCCGCAGGAGGTCGCCGGCGTGGAAGCCGGTGTTCGTCATGGCGACCTCGACGCGACCGACCCCCGGATGCAGCGGGAAGATCATCGGCAGCGGCCGGATGAGATGCGGGGCGATGGTGTTCATCAGCCGGCCGCGTTCGACGGCCGATTCCCATGCGATCCCGATATCGCCCTTCGCGAGGTAGCGCAGTCCGCCGTGGGCGAGCTTCGATGACCAGCTGCTCGTGCCCGAGGCGAGGTCGCCGCGCTCGACGAGGGTCACCGAGAGTCCGCGGCTGGCCGCGTCCAAGGCGACGCCGGCGCCGGTGAATCCACCGCCGATGACGACGACGTCGGAGACATTCGCCGAGGCGGCCGCGAGGTCACGTTCGCGCTGAGCGGCATTGAGGGACGAGGTGTTCGCCGTGGCGTGGGAGCCGAGTCCCGCCGAGGCCGTGGGGCCGTCGTCTGCGTTGGTGGAGGTCATTCCCGCCCTTTCTGGCACGATGCCGTACCAGTTTGCATTCGGCGATCAGTGTTGTCAAGATCACACTGTGACTAAAGAAGGACGCCCCTACGCGGGAGCCAGCCGCGAGGCGCGGGAAAGTGCTCGGCGAGAACAGATCATCGGCGCGGGGATCGAACTGTTCGGGACTCAGGGATACCGAGCTGCCACCGTCGGTGCGATCTGTGAGACCGCAGGGTTGAACAAGCGCTACTTCTATGAATCCTTCGCCACTCTGGAGGATCTCCTCGTTGAGGTCTACGAGCGGGTGGTGGCCGATCTGCGTGCCGCGGTGCTGGCCGGCGGTGCGGCCGATGCAGGGGGCTCTGAGACTATGACGGAGGCGCAGGGCGGCGAGTCGACGACAGCATCAGGGGCCGACTCCACGGCGACGCCCGGTGTCGAGATCGCCGCGACACCCGGCGCCGAGGCCATGGCGGTGCTGCGCGGATTCATGGGCGGGTTTCTCGGCTGGGCGCAGGCGAACCCGATCTTCGCGCGAGTCCACCTCTTCGAAGTGCTCGGAGTCAGTGCGCGCATCGACGAGCTCTACCGTCTGCATGGTCGGGTGATCGGCGGCGAACTCGCCGATGCGCTCTGCGTGGCCGTCTCGGGCACCGTACTCACCGGCACGCGTCGGAGAGTGCTCGGGGACCTGCTCGTCGGCGCCGGTATTCAGATCGTCGTCGACTGGGTGATCGGCGACTATCAGCCTCCGAGGCGGGAGCTGCTGTCCGAGATCGAATCGACACTCGGCTGGGTTCTGACTGCGGGAGCGATCGGGGAAGGCTGAGCCTCGGGTGCCAGGACCCGACCCTCAGGCCTCCAGGCCTTGGAAGGCCATCGTCGTGACCGCCTCGGCGATGGTGTCGGGGTCGACAGGGTAGCTGGGCCGGTACCACTCGGTGATCGAGTTGACCATGCCGAAGAGCAGACGGGTGATGAGCCCGGGGGTGAAGTCCGAGCGCAGACCGCCCTCGGCGATGGCAGCCGCGACGAGAGCACGGACCTTCGCATCGATATTGCGCCTGGCCTCGAGGGCTTCGCGTTCCAAGGGTGAGTTTCCGCGCACGCGCAGCAGCAGGGTCACCGAATGGTGGTACTCGATGAGGATGACGACGCTGGCGCGCACGGCCAGCTGCAGGCGTTCGAGCGCGGTGACGTTCTCACGCAGGCTCTCGGTCTCGACGGCGGAATCGAGGGCGCGGATGCCGCGGCTGATCGCGAGATGCAGCAGCTCTTCCTTCGACTTCACGTGATGGTAGATCGCCGACTTCGTGATGCCGAGCTCACGGGCGACCGTGTCCATCGACGTGCCGTCATAGCCGCGGGAGACGAAGACCTCGGTGGCCTTATTGATGAGCGTCTCCCGGTCGTAGCCGGGACGGCCGCGGCGCGAGCGTTTGGGGGCGGTCGCCTCGGCGGGGGTCGTCGAGGACGTCGACGCGGCGGTCGTCGATTCCGCGGACGACGTCGTCGGGTCCGGGGTTGTCGACGCAGGTGAGGACGATTCGGGCATGCGCATCAGTCTAATCGGCCACCTCGGTGAGTGCCGCGATCCAAGTCACAGCACTCACCTCGGCGCGCGTCCGCGGCGCCGCTTCAGCGCATGCCCTGCGCCTCATCTCAGCGCACGCCCTCGCGGCGGTCGATGATGCGCTTCATCTTGCCGACCGAGCGCGGCAGGTCCCCGGGCAGCTTGATGTCGATGGAGCAGGAGACGCCGAGGCGCTCCTTGATGCGGGCGGCCACGAGCTTGTCGAGGCCGTCGAGTTCGACGGCGCCGACGCCTTCGCGGGCCTCGACCTCGACGGTCATCTCGTCCATCCGGCCAGGGCGGGTGAGGATGAGCTGGAAGTGGGGGCTCAGGGGTGCGAACTCGAAGAGCACGGTCTCGACGTTCGCGGGGTAGACGTTGACGCCGCGGATGATCATGAGGTCATCGGATCGGCCGGTGATGCGCGAGATGCGGCGGAAGTTCGGGCGCGCGGTGCCCGGCAGCAGTGTTGCGAGATCGTGCGTGCGGTAGCGGATGATCGGCAGCGCTTCCTTCGTCAGTGAGGTGAAGACGAGTTCGCCCTCCTCGCCGTCGGGCAGCACCTCGCCGGTGAAGGGGTCGACGATCTCCGGGTAGAAGTGGTCCTCCCAGATCGTCGGGCCGTCCTTCGTCACCGCGGATTCGCAGGCCACGCCCGGTCCCATGACCTCGGAGAGGCCGTAGATGTCGACGGCATCGATGTTGAAGGAGTTCTCGATCTCCTTGCGCATCTCGTCCGTCCACGGCTCGGCGCCGCAGATCGCGGTCTTCAGGCTCGTCGAGGTCGGGTCGATGCCCTGCTTGTGGAATTCGTCGAGGATCGTGAGCAGGTACGTCGGGGTGGCCGTGATGATGTCCGGCTTGAAGTCCTGGATGAGCTGCACCTGGCGCGGGGTCTGACCGCCGGAGATCGGGACGACGGTGAACCCGTGACGCTCCGCCCCGTGGACGCCGAGGCCGCCGGTGAACAGCCCGTAGCCGTAGGCGTTGTGCATCATCTGTCCGCGCTTGCCGCCGGCACCGAGGATGGACCGCGCGATGAGGCTGCCCCACCGATCGAGATCGCCCATCGTGTACCCGACGACGGTCGGCAGGCCCGTCGTTCCCGAGGAGGCGTGGATGCGCGCGACCTGCTCCTGCGGGACGGCGAAGAGCCCGAACGGATAGTTGTCGCGCAGGTCCTGCTTGGTCGTGAACGGCAGCTTCGCAATGTCATCGAGGCTCGTGATGTCGGCGGGAGTCACGCCGAGGTCGTCGAAGGCCTTCCGGTAGAACGGCACCCGTTCGTACACCGAGGTCACTGTCGTCTTGAGGTTCTTCAGCTGGTCGGAGCGCAGCTCGTCCAGGCTCATCCGTTCGCCGGCGTCGAGGTCGGTCTCAGTCATCATCGTCTCCTTGCGAATCTCTTCTGTGTGTCAGATCCAAAGACCGCCGAGGTGGTCCACCGTTCTTCGGTGTTCGGTCGTCGACGGGTGGTTCGGTGGGGGTGGTCCGGCGCGGCATGGTGCCTGTCGCGGAGCCGGCGGCCGTGTGGTTGGTCGGGTCTACTGGCGGGCGGGCAGCGTGCGGGAGCGGCCGCGGTAGGTGGCGATGATGTCGTCGCCGCGGGTGACGGTGACGTCGTAGATGCCCGAGCGGCCCTGCTTGATGACCTCATGGCCGCGGGCGACGAGCTGATCGCCGAGGTATGTGGGTTTGAGGAAGTCGATGTCTCCGCCGGAGGCGACGGTGATCGAACCGGGATAGTTGCAGGCCATCGCGAAGGTGGTGTCGGCGAAGAGGAAGATGTAGCCGCCGTGGGTGATGTCGTGGCCGTTGGTCATGATCTCGGTGACAGTCATCGAGCACTGCGCCCAGCCAGGTCCGTGGTCATCGACGGTGATGCCCAGGTGCTGGGAGGCGCGATCGTTGGCGAACATCGCGGCGGCACCGGTGAGCTCGGGCGCCGCCTCGGTGGGGGCGTCTGCGAGGGACGGAGTGGTCGCCTCGGTGGGGGACTCGGGCGCCGCCTCGGCGGGGGTGGAGGTGTTCGGGGTCTGTGACTCCGCGGTCGTCGTATCGTGGGCGGGCTGTCCCATGGTCGGCTCCTCCTCGAGTCGCGGGTTCAGGCGCCGATGCACGAGGAGTGCCTGCGCCGCTGCGTGTGGACGACGGTGAGAGTTCCCCGCGATTCCGGACGGTCAGCCCGTCGGAGAATAAACGACCATCTGGTCAATAAATATCGTTCCGATCGTCGTCGCTGTCAAGTCACGGGGTGCGTTCGGGGTGTGTTCATCTGCGAATCGCGCACGCATCGTCAAGCGCAGGCGGGAATAGGTCACTATCGGATAGCTGCCGAGAAATATAGGTCGCTATCGGACATTATCCGGCGCTGAAAGTATCCGATGCTGACCTATATTCGGCAGTCGCCGCTTCGGCACGGCGACGTGCAGGACGGCGGGGCTGAGTGGCTCCTTCGCGTGGGCGGCATTGCACCCGGGCCGGGGGTGTGCGACACTGGTGGCAACAATACAGAACAAATGGTCAGTAAATGGATGCCCTCGGGCCAGAGGTCTTACGATGGTCGGACCGATGAGGAGGTCGGCAGCCGCTGACCGAGGCAGGTCCTGACAAGGGCACATCCAAGGGTGGAGTGGTCATGACAACTCAAGTGAACGACAACCGCTTCGATGAGGCGCAGCTGCAGGAGCAGTTCGACGCCACGATCGAGGCCAAGGATCGGATCGAACCCCGGGACTGGATGCCCGAGGCCTACCGCAAGACGCTCATCCGCCAGGTCGCGCAGCACGCGCACTCGGAGATCATCGGCATGCAGCCCGAAGGCAACTGGATCTCCCGTGCGCCCTCCCTGCGTCGCAAGGCGATCCTGCTGGCGAAGGTCCAGGACGAAGCCGGACACGGCCTCTACCTCTACTCGGCCGCCGAGACCCTGGGCGCCACGCGCAACGAACTCACCGAGAAGCTCGTCGCCGGCAAGCAGAAGTACTCCTCGATCTTCAACTACCCGACCCTGTCCTACACGGATGTCGGCACAATCGGTTGGCTCGTCGACGGGGCGGCCATCTGCAACCAGGTGCCGCTGTGCCGGACCTCCTTCGGCCCCTACGGCCGCGCGATGATCCGCATCTGCAAGGAAGAGTCCTTCCACCAGCGCCAGGGCTACGAGCTGCTGATGACGATGATGCGCGGCACCGAGGCTCAGCGCGAGATGGTCCAGGAATCGGTCAACCGCTTCTGGTGGCCGGCGCTGATGATGTTCGGACCTCCCGACGACAACTCGCCGAACACCGAGCAGTCGATGGCCTGGGGCATCAAGACCCACACCAACGATGAGCTGCGCCAGAAGTTCGTCGACATGTCCGTCCCGCAGGCCGAAGCCCTCGGCGTGACGTTCCCCGATGAGAACCTCAAATGGAACGAAGAGCGCGGACACTACGACTTCTCCACCCCGAACTGGGACGAGTTCTGGGCCGTCGTCAAGGGAGACGGACCCTGCAACGAACAGCGCCTCAATCACCGCAAGCGCGCCTGGGACGAAGGAGCGTGGGTGCGCGAAGCAGCGCTCGCCTTCGCAGAGAACCAGACCGCCGAGGCGGCCGCCACCCCGACCGCGGCCGATGCGACTCCCGCCGCCGGAGTTGACACCACCACCCCCGAGGAGACAGCGAAATGACCGAGACCAACCCCGGCTCCACCTCGGCGAAGGACGCATCCGCTGCAGGCTCGACCCGCGGCGAATGGCCGCTGTACGAGGTCTTCGTGCGCGGCAAGCGCGGACTCAACCACGTCCACGTCGGATCTCTGCACGCCGCCGACGACCAGATGGCCGTCCACCATGCCCGCGACGTCTACACCCGACGCAACGAAGGCGTGAGCATCTGGGTCGTCCGCGCCTCCGACATCACGGCCTCGAGCCCGGACGAGAAGGACCCGATGTTCGCCCCCAGCGGCGACAAGGTCTACCGCCACCCCACCTTCTACGACATCCCCGCCGATGTCCCCCATATGTGAGAAGGGGCGAGAGATGACTGCGAACAACGAACCCACCATCCACGTCGAACACGACGAAGCCGGCACGAACGTCGATCACGGCGACCACGACAACGCGTACTCCGGTCTGCTCGTCAACGACGCGAACTGGGCCTTCGGCACCGACTTCGAAGACCCCCTGGCCGGCGTCGATACGACCGTGCCCGACGGCGTCGACGCCAAGGACCTCGGCGCGTACTGCCTCATGCTCGGCGACGACGCGCTCGTCTTCAGCCAGCGGATCTCCGAATGGTGCTCGAACGCCCCTGACCTCGAAGAGGACATCGCGCTTGCGAACATCGCGCTCGACCTCCTCGGCCAGGCGCGTCTCCTGCTCGCCCGCGCCGCCGCAGCCGATCCGGAGCTCGTGCCCGAGCTGCCGGCTGGCTCCCCGGTGCCCGATGAGGACCGGCTCGCGTACTTCCGCAATGACCTGGGCTTCCGCAATGTCCGCCTGGCAGAGGTGCCCAATGGCGACTTCGCCGAGGCGGTCGCGAAGATCCTCATCTACTCCACCTGGCGCCTGTCGATCTTCGAACGCCTCACCGACAGCCGCGACACCGTGCTCGCGGCCATCGCGGCCAAGGGCGTGAAGGAGATGTCCTACCACCGCGACTTCGCCGGACGCTGGGTCGTGACCCTGGCCCGCGGCACCGAGGAATCGAAGTCCCGCCTGGTCACCGCGCTGAACGGCCTGTGGCCGCTGTGGTCCGAGCTCTTCGAGACCCACCCAGTAGAAGCCTCCGTGGCCGAGGCCGGAATCGGCGTCGACCCCGCGACCGTGGCCGATGAGGCATCCGTCATCCTCGACCAGGTGTTCGCCGCAGCCGGAATCGACCGGCCCGAACGCGGCGGACTGGCCGGAGTCGGCGTCCACGGCGGCAAGGGCCGCGACGGACTCCACACCGAGGCCCTGTCGAAGCTGCTCGCCGAGATGCAGGTCGTCGCGCGGGAGCACCCGGAGGGTCAGTGGTGACCGCCATGCTCGAGACCTACCCGACCGACACCCGCACAGCAGACATCACCGACGCCGAGGCGATCGACCGTGCCTGGGCCGCCGCCGAACGCGTGACCGACCCCGAGATGCCGATGCTCACCCTCCTCGACCTCGGCGTTCTGCGCGACGTCACGATTGAGAACGGCCACGTCGTCACCACCATCACCCCCACCTATTCGGGCTGCCCGGCGATGGCGACGATGCGCGATGACCTGCAGCGCGAACTCCTCGAGGCCGGCTTTCCCGACGCCGAGGTGCGCGTGTCCCTGACACCCGCCTGGACGAGCGACTGGATCACCGAACGCGGCAGACAAGCACTCAAGGACGCCGGAATCTCCCCACCCGGGTCCGCCCCAGTCCGCACCGGCCCGGTGGCGCTGACCCTCATGCCCACTCGCCGCGCCGTGACCTGCGTGCTGTGCGGATCCGACAACGTCCGCCTGTCCTCCGAGTTCGGCGCGACCGCGTGCAAGGCGATGTACCAGTGCAACGACTGCCTCGAACCGTTCGACCATGTGAAGGAGATCTGATGACACAGACGATCGATCAGACCGCCGAGGCGGCTCCCGCCACCGAGCCCGCCGACGGACGCTCGCGGTCGGCTTTCTACCCACTCACCGTGAAGTCCGTCGACCACCTCACCGAGGATTCGGCCGCAGTGACTTTCGACGTGCCGGCCGAATACAGCGAACTCTTCGACTTCGCCGCCGGACAGTCCCTGACCCTGCGACGCATCATCGACGGCCAGGAGCACCGCCGCACCTATTCGATCTGCGCCCCGGCGGGAACCGCTCCGCGCATCGGTGTCCGCGAAGTCCCCGAAGGGCTCTTCTCCCTGTGGCTGGTCAACGAGGTCCGAGCCGGCGACACCATCGAGGTGCAGCCGCCCTCGGGCAGCTTCCGTGCCGACGCCTCCGCCGGTGGCCGGCACCTGTGCATCGCGGCGGGTTCGGGAATCACCCCGATGCTCTCCATCGCCTCGACCGTGCTGTCCAACCCCGACGCCTCGGTGACCCTGCTCTACGGCAACCGGCACACGAACACCGTGATGTTCGCCGAGGAGCTCGCCGACCTCAAGGACGCCCGCAACCAACAGCTCGACCTCGTCCACGTCCTCTCCCGCGAACCCCGCGATGTCGAGCTCTTCTCCGGCCGCCTCGACGCGGAGAAGCTGCGGGATCTGCTCACCGCCATCGTCCCGATCGGCAGCATGGACCATGTGTGGCTGTGCGGCCCCTTCGGCATGCTCGAAGACGCCCGCAAGGTCCTCGCCGAATTCGACGTGCTGAAGGAGAAGATCCACTTCGAGCTCTTCTACGTCGACGAACCCCCACCGGAGGTCGTCCACGCGGACAAGGTCGTCGAAGGGGCCACCAGCGACGTCACGGTCATCCTCGACGGGAAGCGCTCCACCTCGGCGATGTCGCAGGGCAAGACCATCCTCGATTCCGCACAGGAATCCCGGTCCGATCTGCCGTTCGCCTGCAAGGGCGGCGTCTGCGGAACCTGCCGCGCGAAGATCTGCGGCGGCGAAGTCAACATGGTCCGCAACTACGCCCTCGAGGACGCCGAGGTCGAAGCGAACTTCGTCCTCACCTGCCAGACGTTCCCCGTCAGCGACGAGGTCACGGTCGACTTCGACTCCTGAGCGTCCCGAACCCCAGCGGGCGCGGGCCCGCACACCAACGGGTGCAAGCCCGTACCATGTCACCTACCCGAACTCTTCAGCGAGGAGACCCATGCCCGAGGCATTCATTCTGGACGGACTGCGCACCCCCATCGGACGCTACGGGGGGTGCACTGGCCGACCAGCGGCCCGACGACCTCGTGGCGACCACGATGAAGACCGTCGTCGAGCGGGCGGGCATCGACCCGACCGATATCGACGAGGTCATCCTCGGCTCGGCGAACCAGGCCGGTGAGGACAACCGGAACATCGCGCGCATGGCCGTGCTCCTGGCCGGACTGCCCGAATCCGTGCCCGGGTTCACCGTCAACCGTCTGTGCGCCTCGGGGATGACCGCAATCACGACGGCACGGGCGATGATCGCCGCGGGAGATGCCGATGTGGTCGTGGCCGGCGGAGTCGAATCGATGACTCGAGCCCCGTGGGTGAGCGAGAAGCCCTCGCGTGCGTGGTCGAAGCCGGGCCGGACCTGGGACACCTCCATCGGCTGGCGGTTCACGAACCCCGCTTTCGGTGAAGACACGACTCTGTCGATGCCGCAGACGGCTGAACGCGTTGCCGAGAAGTGGCAGCTGAGCCGTGAAGCCCTCGACGAATTCGCCTATCAGTCCCATCAGAAGGCGCTGGCCGCGCAGAAGGCCGGCAGCTTCGGCCCGGAGATCCTGCCCATCGGAGAAGTCACCGCCGATGAGGGTCCGCGCGATTCGACGCTGGAGAAGCTCGGCAAGCTGCGCCCCATCCACGGACCCGGGGGCGTCATCACCGCCGGAAACTCCTCCTCGCTCAATGACGGTGCCGCCGTCGTCGTGCTCGTGTCCGAGGACTATGCGAACAAGCACGGACTCACCCCGCGCGCCCGGATCGTCGCCGGTGCCAATGCCGGTGTGTCCCCGGAGATCATGGGCATCGGACCCGTCCCCGCGACCCGGAAGGTGCTCGAGCGCACCGGGTGGAAGGTCGGCGAACTCGAGGCTGTCGAACTCAATGAGGCCTTCGCCTCCCAGTCGCTGGCGTGCATGGGCGACCTCGGCCTCGACCCGGAGACCGTCAACGGCTTCGGCGGAGCGATCGCGCTCGGCCACCCGCTGGGCTGCTCGGGCACCCGCATCACTCTGACCCTGCTCAACCGCCTGGAGCAGGCCGGGGCGAAGAAGGGACTGGCGACCATGTGCGTGGGCGTCGGCCAGGGTTCGGCGCTGCTGCTGGAGCGCGTGTGAGCGCCGGCGGCAACGGAGGGGACACGAACGGCGCACCCGGCGTGAACGATTCCGCCTCCCCGCTGCTCATCGAACGCCATTCCGACCGCACGATCATCCGCCTCAACCGGCCGGAGGTCCGCAACGCCATCGACCAGTCGATGGTCGATGCCCTCCACGCGGTGTGTGCCGAACTCGAGGCCGAACCGAAGGTCGCGATCCTCACTGGCACCTCCGGCATCTTCGCCGCAGGTGCCGATATCTCGCAGCTGCGCAATCGTCGCCGCGATGATGCCCTGGCCGGGATCAACTCGAAGATCTTCTCCCGCATCCAGGAGCTGCCGATGCCGGTCATCGCGCTCGTTGAGGGATTCGCCCTCGGCGGCGGAGCCGAGCTCGCCTTCGCCGCGGACTTCCGCATCGGGACCCCGTCGACGAAGATCGGCAACCCGGAGACCGGTCTGGGCATCCTCGCCGCCGCCGGAGCCGCCTGGCGTCTGCGCGAACTCGTCGGCGAGCCCCGCGCCAAGGAGATCCTCCTGGCCGGACGCACCCTGCAGGCCGACGAAGCCAAGGCCATCGGTCTGCTCAACGACGTCGTCGATCCCGAGGACCTCGAACTCGCCGGTCAGGCGCTGGCCGATCGGATTGCGAGCTTCGCACCCGTGGCCGTGCGGCTGAGCAAATCGGCGTTCCACGCGCCGCGTGAAGCGCATCCGCTCATCGACAATGTGGCCCAGGCCGTGCTGTTCGAAACCGAGGAGAAGTTCGCCCGCATGGATGCGTTCCTGTCCAAGCGCGAGGCCAAGAAGGCGAAGAAGGCAGCCGAGCAGGAAGCGGCCGAGCGTGCCCGCGCCGAGGCCGTGACCACCGAAGCGATCGATCAGCAGCGCGATTCGCGCACCCGAGAAGAAGGCGACAACGCATGAGCGACACCACTGACACCCCCACCGAGGCGGCCCCCACCACCGCCCGCGTCCCCGATGTCGTCGGCGTCTTCGGAGGCGGTCGGATGGGTGCCGGAATCGCGCATGCCTTTGCCACCGCCGGTGCCCGCGTCGTCGTCATCGAGAACACCGACGACACCGTGGCCGCAGCCCGGGAACGCATCGACGCCTCGGTCGAGAAATCAAGGTCCAAAGGCATCGAGGTGCCCGGAACCGTCGTCGTCGACCGCGACCCCACCCTGCTCGACGAGGCGCTCCTCGTCGTCGAAGCCGTGCCCGAGATCGTCGAACTCAAGCAGGAGGTGCTCGCTGCCATCGCGAAGCACGCTCCTGCTGCGAGCATCGGCACGAACACCTCGGCGCTGTCGATCGACGAGCTCGCCGCAGCCCTGCCGCGGCCGCAGGCGCTCATCGGCCTGCACTTCTTCAACCCGGTGCCCGTGTCCGAACTCGTCGAGGTCGTCGTCGGCACCCACACCGATCCCAAGCTCGTCGACGTCGCCAAGGACTGGGTGACGGGGCTGGGGAAGACGGCGATCACGGTGAAGGACTCGCCCGGATTCGCCTCTTCCCGCCTCGGCGTGGCTCTCGCTTTGGAAGCGATGCGGATGGTCGAAGACGGCGTCGCCAGCGCGGAGGACATCGACCGGGCCATGACCCTTGGCTACCGGCATCCGGCCGGGCCGCTGAAGACGACGGACATCGTCGGCCTCGATGTGCGCCTCGGCATCGCCGAGCACCTCGCAGCGGAGATCGGTGAGCGCTTCACACCCCCGCAGATACTGAAGGACAAGGTCGCCGCCGGTGAACTCGGCCGCAAGACCGGACAGGGTTTCTACACCTGGTGACCAAGGACGCCCGCCCGGCGGGCACCGGCCGCACCACACTGACAGGACACGCAAAGGAGCATCCATGACCGAGATCCAACTGAAGAACCGCGGCCCGATCGCCGAGCTCGTCCTCGACGGACCCGAGTCCCGCAACGCCCTCGACGCGGACAACCTCCGCGATATCGCGGCCGCCGTGGCCAAGGTCGCCGAGGCGGTCCCGAACGTCCGCGTCCTCCTCATCCGCGGAGAGGGCAAGGTCTTCTGCTCCGGTCGCGACATCGCGAACGTCGACGTCGAGACGGATGACGCCCATGCCTTCCTCGCCGAGATCTTCGCCCCCGTCTTCCAAGCGATCAGGGCGCTGCCGATCCCCGTGATCGCCCAGGTCCAGGGGGCGGCCCTCGGGCTCGGGTACGGGGTCGCGGCGGCAGCCGACATCATCTTCGCCGCCGATGATGCGAAGTTCGGGTCCCCGTTCGCCGCAATCGGTGCGATGCTCGATTCCGGCGCCCACCACGTGTTCCTCGACCGGGTCGGCTATCACCGGACGATGGATCTTATCGTCACCGGTGATTTCTTGACCGGCGCCGAGGCGGCCGCCACCGGGATCGTCTCCCGTGCGGTTCCCGCCGTGGAACTGACCGACTTCGTCGAATCGAAGCTGGAGAAGATCGTCACCGGACCGGCCGAGGCCTTCGCGATGGAGAAGGGCTTCGTGCAGAAGCTCGCCGACGAGCGTCCGAACCTCGCCGAGGTGCTCGCCCAGGAAGCGGCCCTGCAGGAATCGGCGCGTCAGACCCCGGACTACGCCGAAGGATTCACGGCGTTCCAGGAACGCCGCAAGCCGAACTTCGGCTAAGACTCAGGAAGTTCAGGCGTCTCTGCCTGTGCGTGTTCGGCGTCTCGGGTGCGCTTCCACCGGCGCATCGTGATGATCGTCAGCGTGATGACCAAAGCCCAGGAGATGCCCACGCCGATGCCGTTGAGGACATTCGGCTCCCCGATGAAGGCACCGACGGCCACGAGGGAGAGCTGACCCGGCAGGGACGAGATGATGGTGGCGCTGAGGAATGTGCGGTTGTCGATGCCCAGTGCTCCGCTGCCGTAGTTGACCGGCCAATACGGGAACCCGGGCATGAGGCGCAGGGCGCACACTGCGTAGAAGCCGCCGCCGGTGAGCTTGGATTCGATCGTCTCGGCATGGGAGCCGAGCAGCCGCAGCACGGTGTCCCGGCCGAGGGCTCGGGCGATCCAGTAGCCGATCCAGCAGCCCGCGACGACTCCGACCATCGACAGAATGGTGCCGAACGGCAGCCCGTAGATGAGTCCTCCGGCGGTGGCCATGATCGTCACGGGGATCGGGGTGGCGGCGACGGCCATGTAGATGAGGACGAAGACGGCGAAGCCCCAGAATCCGGCGGCCGCGATATCGGCCTGCAGCACATCGACCGAGGGCAGGCGAACGTTGAAGACCGCCAACACTCCTGCCAGAACGACGAGAGCGAGTGCGATATTGCGCAGGATCGTCGGCCAGTCGAGGCGCCCATGGCCCGACCGGGGGCGGTGCGACCACTCCGCGGGCGAGGCGTCTTCGTGTCCGGGCATGGCCCGATCTTACGTCGCGCCCGGGGTGGTTGGGCAATCTCCGGCTCAGGCTGCGGGGCCCTCGGTCAGAGTCACCTTCGCGCTGTGGGTCTGACCGTCGGCGTCCGTCCAACTCAGCGACACGGTGTCACCGGGCTTGTGCTCGGCGATGGCCTCCGAAAGTGCGGTGCCGTCGGTGATCTGGGTCGAGCCGATCCGGGTGATCGTGTCTCCGGCGGTCAGTCCCGCTTCGGCGGCGGGGGTGTCCTCATAGACTCCGGCGACGACTGCTCCTTCGGCCTGCGATGACGAGCCCGACTGGCTTGGCTGACCTGACTGGCCGGCTTGGCCCGACTGGCCGTTCGAACTGCCGTCTCCCGGCTGGATCGACTGGCTGCCCTGGCCCGACTGGCTCGACTGCCCGTTCTGCGAATCCTGCTGGACCCCGATGCCGAGGAACGCCGGATAGCCGAGTGTGTTCGTCCTCGTCTGCTCGCCGTCGATGATCGACTCGGCCGTGGACAGCGCCGACTCGATCGGGATGGCGAAGCCGGTGACGGTGGCCGATCCCGACGAGGCCGCGGTATTCATGCCGACGACCTCGCCTTCGTCATCGAGCAGGGCCCCACCCGAATCGCCCGAGACGATATCGGCCTGGACCTGGATCATATTGTTCAGCGTCTCCGAATCCTCGGAGCCCTGAGCGGTGGTGGTGACGGAGGCGCCGAGGTCGGTGACCGTGCCGTCGGCGGCCTGCAGCTGTCCCTGTCCCTCGGAATTGCCGACGGCGGTGACGTCGTCACCGACCGTGACCGAGTCGTCATCGACCGTGGCCGGCTGCAGGTCCGAGGCGCCCTTGAGTTGGAGCACGGCGACGTCCTCCGTCGAATCGGAGCCGACGACGGAGGCCTCGTAGGTCTTGCCGGTGGTGGCTACGGTGACGGAGATCTTCGTCGAATCGGCGATGACGTGGTTGTTTGTCAGCACGAGACCGTCCTTGCTCAGCACGATGCCGGTGCCGGCCGCCTCGGCGTTCTCATAGCCGAGCTCGGTGTCGATGAGGACGACGCCGGTCGACTCCTTCTCACTCGCCGGGCTGGCCTCCTGCTGGGAAGAGCCGTCGCTGCCCTGGCCGGTGTCAGGGGACTGCGAGCCGCCGCCGGGAGCGGTGCCTCCGCCGTAGCTGCCTTGGCCGCCGTTTCCCTGTCCGAAGTTCGGGGACTGTGTTCCGTTCTGACCGCTGCCCCCTTGGCTGTTGCCGTTCTGCCCGCTGCCCTGGCTGGGGTCGGTCGGCTGCCCGGTGAAGGGGATGGCTGACTCGGTGGTCACGCCCGCGACCGTGCGGGCATGGGCCGCCGCGGCGCCCGGCAGGCCTGCAGTCGTTCCGATGCTCAGCGCCAGCGCCGCTGCCGCTCCGGTGACGGCCAGGGCGAGTCGACGCCTCCGGGGGCGGGATCGGGTGACGGATGCTGCCGTCGTCTCGGTGCCGAATGCGTTCTCACCGTTGTACCCAGCGCCGGTCGCCATCTGTGCTGACCTCATGCGCTTCGACTCGTTCATGGTCTGTGCCTTTCTCCGTTCTGCGGAAGTGCTCTGTGATTCCTATTGAGTACCCGCACGCTGTGGCCAAGCTGTGGCGCAGCTGGAGCGAAGCTTCGACTTTGTCAGTCGAGGGCTGAGAGGGTTGAGCCGATCAGCCGGCGATGACGATGATGCCGATCGCGGCGCCGATGTAGAAGAGGTTGACCGAGAGGATGAAGATGCGTTCGGCAATGCCGAAGAACTTCGGGCGCAGGGGCTTGATGATGAGCACGGCGACGCTGACGATGAGGGACACGAGTGCGAGCCACGAGATCACCTGGAGGAGCTGTGCCAAGGGTGCTGGTCCCTCGGCGGAGAAGAGTCGCACGAAGTTGCCCATGCAGGCGTAGCTGAGGGCGAACCAGGCGATAGCCATGAGATAGTGCAGTCGCCCGATCGTGGTCAGCTTCTCGCCTTCCAGATCGGTGGGGACGAAGGGCAGGGCGAGGAAGATCAGCGCGAGGACCGCGAGGGCGATGCTGACGAACGTCGAATCCTCCCAATCCGGCAAGCCGACGACGACCGCCGCGGCGAGCAATCCCCAGAACGGCACCGTCACCCAGGTCATCGCGCTGCTCAGGCGCCGGGTTGAACCGACCGCATAGTCGCTGACGGCGTGGCTGACCATCGAGTACTCGCTCTTGACGAGGTGGAGAGCGATGAAGAGGACGAGCCGAGCCAATCCGCAGGCGGCCGCGAGGGCGGCGAGGATGAGGGTCATGAGTGGTCTTTCGGGGTCTCGGAGCGGATGGTGCGGACCTCGTCGTGGAGGTCGCGGATCGTGGAGGCCAGAGAGTTCGGGTCGACGCCGATCGCTCGGGCATTGTCGTCGAGGGAGTGTCCGAGCAGGCGTGCGCAGTGCCCGCTCTTGTCTTCCCCCGCCGAGGTGAGGCGCAGTTCCCTACGATTGCCGGATCCCGGAGTCGCGCCGTTGGTGATGAGGCCGTCGGTCAGCAAGGCTTTGACGATCCCGGATCCGGCCGCCTCGGTGACGCCGAGTGATTTAGAGAGCGTGCGCCCGGTGATGCCGGGGTGCTGGCCGAGGATGACGAGGGCGACGTACTGGTTGTAGGTCAGTCCCTCGGGGCGCAGCATCTGCTCCGCCCACCGGTCGAGTGTGCGGACCAGGTCGTGGAGTTCATGAGCGAGATCCATGCTGTAAGTTAAGCACTTAAGTTAGTCGGTGGCAAGGGGCCGGCGAAGATTCTTCACTGAGGGGGAGGAAGGCGGTCGGGGGTCACAGCAGGGCTGTCCACGGCCGGTCCGACCATGACTGAAGACGACCGAACCCCGGCAGAACCATGGTTCTGCCGGGGATCGGAAGGGGGCCCGCGTCGAGGACGGCGGGTGGGCGGCTGCGTAGGGGCCGCCTCGGCGAGGTGAGGGTGGGGAACCGCCTTGGCGGGGATCCTGTCTGAGGGAGTCTCAGCCGGTGAAGATCGCGACGGCCTTGACCACGGTCAGAGACAGGCCCCAGAGGAGGCCGCCGACCACGACAACGGTGAGGACGGAGCCGACGGCCTTATAGGCGCCGCCGACGGGGGACTGCGGCGATCCGGAGTCGGGGACGTGGGCTACGGGGGTGGAATCGTTCATGATCTGACCCTTCCTTCAGTTCTCTTCGAGGGCGGCGGCCTGCTTGGCGGCGACGTCCTCTTCACGTTCGAAGTATTTTTCGCTGACCGGGCGGACGAGCACATTGGCGATGAAGCCGATGACCAGCGCGCCGACCATGATGAACATTCCCGGAGTGTAGAGCTCGGGGCCTTCCTTGCCTGCCGCCTCGCCGGCCTCGACGACGGAGTTGACGATGAGCGGACCGGCCACACCGGCCGCCGACCAGGCGGTGAGCAGTGCGCCGTGGATGGCTCCGACCTGGTAGACGCCGAAGAGGTCCTTGAGGTAGGCGGGGATCGTGGCGAAGCCGCCGCCGTAGAAGGAGATGATGATGAGGGTGGCGAGCACGAAGAGGAAGATCGAGCCGCCGCCGAAGAGGGCGACGACGAGGTAGAGGATCGCACCGACGCCGAGGTACATCATGTAGTTGTTCTTTCGACCCAGGTAGTCCGAGGTCGTCGACCAGATGAACCTGCCGCCCATATTGCCGATCGAGAGCAGACCGACGAAACCGGCTGCTGCGGCCGCGGTGATGCCGAAGTAGGACTGGATCATCGGGGCGGCGTTCTCGAGGATGCCGATGCCCGCGGTGACGTTGAGGAACAGGACGACCCACAGCAGCCAGAACTGCGGGGTGCGGATGGCGTTGCGGACGGAGACATTGCCCTTCGTCTGCATCGGCTTCGCCTCGACCTTCGAGGGGTCGAAGCCCTTCGGGGTCCATTCGGGGTGGGGGACGCGGATGACGAAGGCGCCGGCGGCGATGACCACGGCATAGACGATGCCGAGGGTGACGAACGTCGGCGTCAGACCGGCGACGAGGTGTTCCGGGTCGGAGCCGCCGCCGAAGAGGGCCATGAGCTGGTTCGACATCGGGCTGGCGATGAGGGCACCGCCGCCGAAGCCCATGATGGCCAGTCCCGTGGCCAGGCCCGGACGGTCAGGGAACCATTTCATCAGGGTCGAGACCGGGGAGATGTAGCCGATGCCCAGACCGATTCCGCCGATGACTCCGTAGCCGAGGTAGACCAGCCACAGCTGCCCGGTCATGATGCCGAGCGAGGCGATGAAGAAGCCGACGACCCAGCAGGTTCCGGCCGCGACCATCGAGGCGCGGGGGCCGTTCTTCTCCACCCAGGGGCCGAAGACGGCAGAGGAGATGCCGAGCATGAGAATCGCGATCGAGAAGATCCAGCCGATCGAGACCTCACCGGCGTCGAAGTGCGACATGAAGGGGATCTTGAAGACGCTGAATGCGTAGACCTGGCCGATGCACAGGTGGATGGCCAGAGCGGCCGGTGGGATCAGCCACCGGTTGAAGTTCTTCGGCGCGACGATCGCCGAGCGCGTGAGAATGGAAGCCACGGGAAGTCCTTTTCTGCAGTGGAACTCGTGTCACCGTCGACACCGGTCAGCGGACGGCAGGTGCGGCGGGCGGTCAGGTGACCGACCGGAGAGTCCACCTCAGAGTAAGTTCCACACAAGAGAAATGCGAGGAACACTCAGCAATTTCTTGAGAAAAGACGGCAATTTCTTGCCAAGTGGGATGTCGTCCGTGGCCCTCGGGGCTCAGAGGTGGATCGTGACGTCGGCCTGCTTACGCAGCTTCTTCGCGTACTTCTGCGTTGCTTCCTGAGACTTCTGGTTCTTGACCTGTTCCTTGAGCTGGGGACGCATGTCCTCGATCGGCGGCATCTCCTGCTGACCCTGGCCGCCCTGCTGAGCCATCTGCTCCTGCTGGGACTTCGCCTGTTCGTAGGCCTGCCCGATCTCTTCACCGCTGACCTCGAACTCACCGTATTCGTCCTCGACGAGGCCCTCGATCTTCAGCTGGTTCTTCAGCTCCGAGCGGACGTTCTCCTCGTCCATGCCCTGGTCCTTCATGGCCTTGAGGAAGTCCTTCTCGCTCATCTGTCCCGATTTCGCGGATTCCTTGAGCCCCTTGTCGATGTCCTTGTCCGAGACGTCGATCTTGCGCTTGTCGGCTTCCTGGACGAGCACTTCGGTGCTCACAAGGTTCTCGACCGTCTGCTTCTTCAGGCCCTTCTCATCGACCGGCTGTCCGGACTGCTGAGCCTGCATCTGCATCTGCTGATACTGGGTTTCGAAGAGGGGAACGAAGTCGTCCTTGAGGATCTTCTCACCGTTGACCTCGGCGACGACCTTCGGAATGTCCTTCGTGTTCGGTTTGCCCTGCTGGCCCTGTTGGTCTTGAGCAGAGTCGGCGCCGGGGGACTGTTCGGCCGCGGCCGAGGACTCCTTCGGCTTTGCTTCGTCGCCCTGACTTCCGCAGGCGGCCAACGCCACCACGGATACGGACATGGCCAGGCCCAGCAGCCACCGGTTCGTTCGCACATTCACTCCTGCTCATCGGTTTCAGCCTGCCAGGCTAACAGTGCCGACTCCCCGAAGAATGTGTGGAGTATGTGCGTCGCTTGGCAAGGACGATTGCGGTGGTCGGGGTCGGGGAGGCCCCGGGTATCTTCTGTTCGTCTCGGATTCGTCGATCGGGCACTGACGGTCGGCCGCCTCGGCGGATACACTGCGGCTACCGGAATCGTACGGAGCACGGTCCGTGCCATCCGCAGCGGAGGGAGTTGGCCATGGAATCGACGTTTCGCGGAGTGTTCCTCACCTGCACAGACGCCGAGGCGACCGCCGCCTTCTATCGCGAGATCGCGGGGCTGCCGCTGACGACCGAGGGCGATGAGGAGTACTCCTACTTCGTCGTCGAGGCCGGGGGAGTGCAGGTGGCTCTGCACTCGGCCGAGGCGTTCGCCGACTATGCGTTCCCGCCGGTGACGGAGTCGAATCTCACGCACCTGTACTTCCGGATCCCGGATCAGGCGGAGTTCCTCGAACGGATCAAGAACGCCGGCACTCCGCTCGTGGCGGTCGACGATGTCGTCGTCACGGTCGAGGACCCCGACGGCCGGAAAGTCATGTTCGGCACGGCGTGAGGCGGGGCGGCTCTACGGCTGTGTGTGAGTTCGTTGCCGGTCAGGCGCTCGGCTCGTAGGCCGAGTAGGTGATGCCGCTCGGGAAGGACTTCGCATCGATGAGCTTGAGGCGCGGCGGTCTGGCCGAGTGCGCGCCGTCGTGAAAGTAACCGCGTCCGCGACCCTGCCATACCGGATAGGTGAACATCCGATACTCATCGACGAGTCCCTCCGCGATGAGTTCGTGGGCCAGGGTGATGCTGCCGGTGACGATGACATCGCGTCCCGGTGCCTCGCGCAGGTCAGCGACCGCGCGCAGCGGATCGGAGCTGATGATCTGTGTGTTCTGCCAGCCCGGTTCGGTCAACGTCGAAGACACGACGCGTTTGTCGACCTGATTGAGGTGGTCCGCGACTCCGGTGGTGTCATCGGTGGCGTTCGGCCAATAGCCGCGGAAGTCCTCGAAGGTCTGCCGACCGAGCAGCAGCACGTCTTCGTTCGCGGACTGCCGCATGAGTTCGGCCGAGAGCTCTTCGTCCTGAGCCTGCGGATCGAACCAGTCGTCGAGCATCTCGACACGACCGTCGAGGGTGATGTTCTGAGTGATGATGATGCGCACGCTCGGTCTCCTCGTTGAGTGACGTGGGTAATCAACATTACTTGCCCGTGCAGACCGGCAACAAGGGTGCGTTGACCACCGCAGGGCATAGATTGGTAACAGCAGCCGACCGGAACCGGTCGAACCGAACCGCACGCCACCCACACGATGAGGAGCCCCATGACCACCCCAGATTTCCGCACCGAAGCTCAGGGCCACCTCGGCGATCTCATTTCCCTGCGACGGAAGCTGCACGCGAACCCCGAACTGGGATTCGACCTTCCTTTCACGCAGCGGACGGTGCTCGATGAGCTCGCCGGGCTGGGACTTGAGATCACCACGGGGGAGTCGCTCACCTCGGTGGTGGCCGTCCTCAAGGGCGGGAAACCCGGGCCCGCGGTGCTGCTGCGCGGCGACATGGACGCGCTGCCGGTCGTCGAGGACACCGGCCTCGACTTCGCCTCTGAGAACGGGAACATGCACGCGTGCGGTCACGACCTGCACACGGCGGGGCTTGTCGGCGCCGCACGCTTGCTCGCCGCTCACCGCGAGGAGATCCCCGGATCGATCATCTTCATGTTCCAGCCCGCCGAGGAGGTCGAAGGCGGGGCCGAGCCGATGATCGCCGAGGGCGTGCTCGAAGCCGCCGGTGTCCCGGTCGTCGCGGCCTACGGCATCCACGTCGAAGCCGACGTTCGAGGTCGCTTCACGACGAAGGGCGGGCCGCTCATGGCCGGCTTCGCCGACCTCAACCTGACCATCCACGGGGCGGGCGGACACAGCAGTCAACCGCAGGCGACCCGCGACCCCGTGCCGGCGCTCGCCGAGGTGGTGCTGGCCCTGAATACGATGACCGGTCGGTCCTTCGACATCTTCGATCCCGTCGTCGTCTCGGTCACTCAGCTCGAAGCCGCGCAGGCCAGCAACGTCATCCCGGACTCGGCGAAGCTCACCGCCTCCATCCGCTTCCTCTCCGCCGAGTCTGTGGCCCTGCTGCAGGAGCGGGTGACGGAGATCGCCGAGAACATCGCCCGGGCTCACCGCTGCACCGCCGAGGTGGACTTCCAAGTGGGATTCCCCGTGACCGTGAACAACCCTGCCGAGTCGACGGTCGTGCTCGAGCGGCTGGGCTCAGTATTCGGGTCCGAGCGGGTCGTCGAGATGGAGCATCCGCGGATGGGGTCGGAGGACTTCTCCTTCGTCTTGCAGAAGGTGCCGGGTACCTTCGTGTTCCTGGGCGCGACGCCCGAGGGCATCGACCCGGACGCCGAGACGAACCATTCGCCGAGGGTGGTCTTCGACGACGGCCTGCTCGGCGATCAGGCCGCAGCGCTCGCCCACCTGGCGTTTGCGCGGCTGGAAGACGAGGAGAAGCGCTGACACCTCTGGCACAAAACAGTGGTCGCAATCGGATACTCAGGAGGTCGTCCTGAAAGTATCCGATTGCGACCGCTGTTCGAGATTCCGTCTGAGGCGGTGGAGTCTGCCAGCGGGGTCAGTCGGCGGCGGGTGCCGGCTTGACGGTGGTGTCATCGATATCAACGGACTCTTCGCCGCGCGTGCCTGTCCCGCCAGTTTCGAGGTCCCGGCGCCGCACCGTGCGGTACGCATCCATCGTCTGATCCTCGTGCAGCGTTTTGACGATGCAGTAGCCGAGCAGCGCCACGATGACCGCGAACGGCAGGGCGGAGAGCATCGCCGCTTGCTGCAGTGCCGCGAGTCCTCCGGCGAAGAAGAGGACCATCGCCGATGTTCCCGTGAGCGCACCCCAGACGGCGAGCACCCATCGGCTCGGCTCGAGCGTGCCGCGAGACGTGAGCATGCTGAGCACGAATGTGTTCGCATCCGCACCCGAGACGAAGTAGAGGACGACGAGAAGAATCGCGATCACCGAGGTGAGGCCCACCCAGGGCAGATGTTCGAGGGTCTCGAAGAACGCCGAATTCACATCTTCGGCCGCTGCCGCGCCGATCCCGCCATCACCGTCCATGTCGATCTTGATCGCGGTGCCTCCGAAGATCGTGAACCAGACGAAGAAGACAAGACTGGGAATGCCCATGACGCCGAGGACGAATTCGCGGACGGTCCGCCCCTTCGAGATCTTCGCGAGGAAGACGCCGACGAAAGCGCCCCAGCTCAGCCACCAGGCCATCATGAAGTAGGTCCAGTACTGGTACCACTCGACGTCACCCGAGACCAGCGGAGTGAGCAGGCTGACCTTGAAGAAGTCGTTGAGGTACTCACCCGTCGAGCGGAAGAAGAGGTTTCCGATGAACCCGGTCGGCCCGACGATGAGGACGAAGAGGCCGAGGAAGATCGAGAGCACGGCGGTCGTCTGGCTGAGGAACTTGATCCCGCGGTTGACTCCCGAGAGTGCCGAGAGCGTGAAGACCACCGTGATGCCGAGGATGATGATGATCTGAACGAAGAGCTCGTTCGGGATTCCGAAGACTCGGTTGAGGCCCTCGCTGATCTGAGAGGCACCGAGGCCGAGCGACGTGGTCGTGCCGAACAGCGTGGCGATGACGGCGAGGATGTCGATGACATTTCCCAGCCAGCCGTCCATTGCCTTGCCGAACAGTGGCCGCAGCATCGGGGAGATCAGTCCGGTGTTGCCGCGCCGGTGAGTCGAGTAAGCGATGGCGAGGCCGAAGACACCGAACACGGCCCAGGCATGCGGTCCCCAGTCGAAGTAGGAGAACTGCAGAGCACGTACGGCGGCTTCGTTGGTGCCGGGGTCGGCGAGCCCATGCGGCGGGGTGGTGAAGTGGGTGATCGGTTCGGCCACACCGTAGCTGATGAGACCGATGCCCATCACCGCGGAGAGAATCATCGTCAGCCAGGCCCAGGTGCTGTATTCGGGACGGTCATCATCGGCACCGAGGCGGACCCGGCCGAAACGACCGAAACCGAGGTAGACGAGGAGACCGATGCACCCGAGAGTGAGGACGAGATAGACCCATCCCACCTTCGCTGCGACAGCATCCATGGCAGTGGTCATCGCCGCAGCCATGCCGTCGGGAGAGAGGACTCCCCACAACGTGAATGTGCCGACACCGAGGATCGAGATCCAGAAGACGCGTCCAGGTCGGTGCCGCATGGAATCGGCATAGCGTACGGCCGGGCTCGGCCCGGTCAGAGAGTCGAGACCGCTGCCGGGCAGCTGTGCGCGGCGGTGTCCGCTCCGTTCCCCACTGTCATCGTCAACGTTGGGGTCATGGTCGGGTTCGGAATACATCAGGACTCCACTTCTTCGTGTGTCGTAGGGAGAGGGGTTCGGGCGGTATCGGAGTTCGCCAGGGCGGGGCGAGATCAGTTGAGAGAGGTGAGATCTTCGCTGTCGAAGAAGCGACCGGCTTTGTAGATCATCGGCTCGTCCTCGGACGCCTCGGCACTGCGGACACGTCCGATGAAGACCGTGTGGGTCAGCGCTTGGAAGCGCTCCTTGATCTCGACTTCGATCGATGCTGCTGAGCCGTCGATGAGTGGAGAGCCGCTGGCTCCCTTGTGCCAGTCGAGCTCGGCGAACTTGTCTGCGGCTTTGGACGCGAACGTGCCGATGGTGTCCCGCTGATTCCGGCTCATGATGTTGATGCCCATGTGCGTTGAGCGGACGAGCGCGGGATACGTCGACGAGGTCTTCTGTACGCAGACGAGCACGAGCGGCGGGTCGAGAGAGACCGAATTGTAGGAGTTGACCGCGAGGCCGCGCGGCTTGCCGTCCTCGTCTGTGGTGGTGACGACGGTGACGCCGGTGATGAACTGACGGTTGAAGGCCTTGAGGGCATCGGCCGAGGGCTCTCCGGAGAGGTCATCGGTGACGACTTCGGGTTGAGCCTCGAATGCCGAGGACAGGGACTTCAGGCCCAGATCGGCCAGGAGCTCGTGGGCATCCCAGGTGACCTCTTCGCGGGCGATCCGGCCCTCTTCGAGGCGGATGAGATTGGAACCGTGCGTCGTCACCGGCTGTCCTGTGGGCGGAACGTCGTTGAGCGGCTGGGTGAAAGTGCCCTCCGAGTGCCAGTAGATCGCGCCCTGGTCGCCTTCGATGAGGATGTGGTCGATCGTCGTTGTGAGGTCGGGGAAGGCGGCGCGGATCTCATTGATCTCGGCCTTCGTCTCCTCGGCGGTCATGGTCCGACCGGAGTTGGCTGACACTCGCTGGTAGTCGTCGGTGAAGAGCGAATCGAGCGCATCGGTGCGCCCGCTGTCCCAGGCCTCGTGCCACACTGCGCGGATTTTTGTCTTGAGCTGTTCAATCGTGATCTGTTGCATGCTAGATAGCGTAGATAGAGTGTGATGCATTCGTCAATAGATCGTGAAAAACTCGTAAAACGCGCAATCTAAGAGAGCTATTGACATGCTTCGATGCATGCAAGTAGATTCCTTGTATGCAACAAACTCGAGAGAAGGACGCATGACAACCACCCCGACACGGCTGCAGAAGCCGGGCCTCGGAGCACAGAAGCCCAGCCTCGATCGATTGAATGATTTCGATGAGCTGCCGGCTGATTTCGACGAGCTCGCCTGGCGTCTAGGTGTCCGATCGATCACCGTGCAGCGTGAAGAGATCATCGCCGACGGCGGAGCCTCGCCGGATGCCCCGTTGACGCAGGCGGCCGCCATCGCCGTGCTCGCCAATCCCTGGGCGGGCACGGACACGCAGGCCGATCTGGCGCCGGCTGCCGAACAGGTTGCACCGGTGCTCGCAAAAGTGCTCACTGACAGACTGCTTGACGCGCTCGGACCGGCTTCTGCGATCGAGGCCTTCGGCAAGGGTGCCGTCGTCGGTGTCGATGGAGAACTTGAGCACGCTGGGGCTCTCATCCACACTCCGTACTTCGGCAATATCATGCGAGAGATGCTTGAAGGCACTTCTGTTCTCTGCTTCGCCGACGGCCGATCGG
This sequence comes from Brevibacterium sediminis, assembly GCF_024895295.1. Lineage (NCBI taxonomy): Bacteria > Bacillati > Actinomycetota > Actinomycetes > Micrococcales > Brevibacteriaceae > Brevibacterium > Brevibacterium sediminis. The sequence continues at coordinate 396,150 of NZ_JAHQRN010000005.1, forward strand.
GTCCTTCGGCATCGATCAGGGTGCCGATGTGGCACAAGACCCACGCCACCTCGCGAGACCACTATCAGACCATCGACCTGCGACTCACAGATGCTCCGAAGGCTGACGAACTCTGTGTGATTGCGGCGGCCTCAACGGGGCCGAGGCCCTTCGCCCGCATCGGCGACCGTCGCACCGACGGTGCTGTGACCACCGAAATCCTGAAAGGACTGACGAAATGAATATTCGCAAGATCACGACGGTGACCGAAGAGATCCTGGCCGAAGGCGGACGGCGAACGGACCCCGTCATCACTGTGGCTGCCGTGGCGGCAGTCATCGAGAACCCTTGGCATGGGCAGGGCTTCGTTGAGGACCTCGGCCCGGGAATCGACGCGACGGCGAGCGAACTCGGCGCTGTTCTCGCTCCACGGGTCATGGAGGCTCTGGGCGGCACGCTCGAGGCCTATGGCAAGGCCGCGATCGTCGGACTCTCGGGAGAGATCGAGCACGGTTCGGCACTCATCCACACCCTCAAGTTCGGCAACCACTTCCGCGACGCCGCGCAGGCCTCGACTCTTCTGCCGGCTGTGGAGAAGCGCGGCGAGGCCGGAGCTGTCTTCGACATCCCTCTGAAGCACTTCACCGACGCGACGATCCGGTCTCACCACCAGACCTTCGAGTGGAGGGTCGCGGACGCTCCGCACCCCGGCGAGATCCTCATTGCACTCGCGGGCTCCACCGGCGGTCGCCCGCAGCAGCGACTCGCTTCGCTCTCGACCGAGCAGTAGGAAACGAGACGGACGATGCCGACAGACGATGAAGTCCCGGTCGTGCTGCTCCACGGGGTCGGTCTCGACCGCACGGTATGGTCACGGGTCGAAGCACTGCTGTCCAGGACCGCCTCGGCGATCGACCTGCCCGGACACGGTGCGCAGCCGCCGCTGACCGGCCCCACGGACCTGGCGGCGATGGCATCTGATGTGCTCGCACGGATGCCGGCCGGTCAAGTGCACCTCGTGGGGTTCTCCCTCGGCTCGCTCGTCGCCCAGCAGATCGCGATCGAGGAGCCGACGCGCGTGCGCAGCCTCACCTGCGTGAGTTCCGTGTGCGCTCGCACGCAGGAGGAATCTGCCGCAGTGCAGGGGCGACTCGAAGGAGCGGAGTCGGACTTCCGCGGCAGCATGGAACGAGCACTCGACCGATGGTTCCCGGAAGATGAGGGAGATTCCGAAACGCTGCGGGACGAGACGCGGCCTGTGCTTCTGGCCAACGACCCCGATTCCTACCGCCACGCCTATGCCGTCTTCGCGGCGGGCGACCGGGAGCTCGAATCGAAGCTGAATGCGATCAGCTCACCGACCTTGGCGATCACCGGCGAACTCGACCCGGGATCGACTCCGGAGATGAGCGAGAGGATCGCGAACCGGATTCCGGACACACGGGTCGCGATCGTCTCCGGCGCACGCCACATGCTGCCCGTCACCCACCCTGAGGTGCTCACCGATCACCTCCGCGCCCTGATCAACCACACAGAAGGGAGTCGATGATGACTACGCGACTCGACCATTTCATCGGAGGGGAGCACCGCGCACCCGCCGACGGGGAATACCTCGAGAGCACGAACCCTGCGACCCTTGAGACGCTCTACAGCTTCGCTCGCGGCACAGGCGCCGATATCGCACAGGCAGTCGAGGCCGCGCAGCGAGCCTTCGACTCCACCGCTTGGCAACGGACCACGCCGACGCAGCGAGGGCACCTGCTGCGCCGATTCGGCGACCTCATCGGGCAGAACGCCGAGGAGCTCGCCCGTTTCGAGAGTCAGGACAACGGCAAGCTCCTGCGCGAGATGAAGGGGCAGCTGCAGGGCCTGCCCGAATACCTCTACTACTATGCGGGACTGGCCGATAAGGTGCAGGGATCGCAGATCCCGACGAATTCGCCCGAAGTCATCAATTTCACTCAGCGGGAGGCGCTCGGCGTCGTCGGACTCATCACGCCGTGGAATTCGCCGATGACCTTGACGATCTCGAAGCTCGCACCGGCGCTGGCGGCGGGCAACACGACGGTCATCAAGCCGAGCGAATACACCTCGCGAACGATTCTGCGCCTGGCCGAACTTGCGGACGAGGCCGGTTTCCCCGCCGGCGCCGTCAACGTCGTCACTGGCCTCGGCGCCGAGGCGGGACAGGCCCTCGTCGACGCACCGCAGCTGGCGAAGATCTCATTCACCGGCTCGACCCGGACGGGTTCGGCCATCGCCAAGTCCGCGGCCGGCCGCTTCATCGGATCGACACTCGAACTGGGTGGAAAGTCCCCGAACATCGTCTTCGACGATGCGAACGTGTCCAATGCGGCGATGGGCGTCATCGCCGGCATCTTCGCCGCAGCCGGACAGACCTGCATCGCCGGGTCTCGAGTCTTCGTCCAGCGCGGGGTCTACGACGAACTCCTCGAAAAGGTCACCGCTCGGGCGGCATCGATCGTCATCGGCGATCCCATGGCCGAGGACACCGAGCTCGGACCGCTCGCCTTCGCGGCTCAGCGGGACAAGGTCGAGGAATACGTCCGCCTCGGCGAGGAAGAAGGCGGACAGATCGCCTACGGGGGCAATCGTCCCGATGTCGGTCTGCCCGGGTACTTCTTCGAACCGACCGTTCTCACGGAGACGACGAACGATATGCGCATCTGCCAGGAGGAGATCTTCGGGCCGGTCGCCGCGATCATGCCCTTCGACACCGAGGACGAGGTCCTCGGGCTGGCCAACGACACCGAATACGGACTGGCGGCCGGGGTGTGGACGCAGAACCTCGCCCGCGGGATGCGGATGTCGCAGCGACTCGATGCTGGCACCGTGTGGATCAACATGTATCGGGCGATGTCGCCGATGTCTCCTCGGCAGGGATTCAAGAACTCCGGGGTCGGGGTCGAACACGGTCTCGAGTCGATGCACGAGTACACCAGGCTCAAGAGCGTATGGATCAACACCGACGAAGGGCCGGTCGCAGATCCCTTCGTGCTGGGCAGGTGAGATCATGCCGCTCATCGATATCTCGATCGCGAGAGGGCGCACTCCCGAACAGCTGCGTGCCCTCATCGCCGGAGTTCATGAAGTCGCCGCATCCACGACGGGAGCCGCCGACGAGAACATCACCGTGATCGTCCGCGAAGTAGAGAAGGACCTCTGGTCGCGGACGAACACGACGATCACCGAACGCGAGAATGCCGCGGCCGGTGTTCGGGAGACCGACGGCTGAATACCGCCACGGCGATCACACATCACTGAAGAACATGTCGGAGGCACGGAGGCCTCCGCTGGGAAAGGAACCATCATGCGCTTTTCGCTCTTCCTGCACATGGAACGCTGGGACGACTCGGTCAGCCCTCAAGAGCATTGGAAGAACCTCGTCGAGCTCGTCAAGATCGCCGAAGCCGGAGGTTTCGGCACTGTCTGGATCGGTGAGCACCACTCGATGGAGTACGTATCCTCGCCGAGCCCGATGCCGCAGCTGGCCTACCTGGCCGCCGAGACGTCGACGATCCGACTGGGATCGGGCACAATCATCGCCCCGTTCTGGCACCCGCTGCGTGCTGCTGGCGAAGTCGCTCTGCTCGATGTGCTCAGCGGCGGTCGGGCCGAGGTCGGCATCGCCCGCGGTGCCTACCAGTTCGAGTTCAACCGCATGGCCGACGGCATGCCCGCAGCCGACGGCGGCGAATATCTGCGTGAACTCGTTCCGGCGATGAAGGAACTGCTCCAAGGTGACTACGCCCATGAGGGCAAGCATTGGCAGTTCCCCGTCTCGACGGCCGTGCCGAAGCCGGTTCAGAACCCGACTCCTCCGATCTGGCTGGCCGCCCGCAGCCCCGAGACTCATGACTTCGCCGTCGCCAACGGCTGCAACGTCCAGGTCACGCCGCTGATGAAGGACGACCGTGAGGTCGAAGACCTGATGAACAAATTCAACACCGCGGTCGCCGCTCACCCGGAGGTCGAGAAGCGCCCCGAGATCATGGTGCTGCGCCACACCTACGTCCACTCCCCGGAGGAGCCGGACGGTTGGAAGGTGGGTGCCGCCGGAGTGAACAAGTACTACCGGACGTTCTCGTCGTGGGCCTTCGGGAAGAAGGACCCCATCGACGGATTCCTCGATCCGACCCCGGAGGAGAACTTCGCCGACCGCCCCGAATTCGAGCTCGAGTCGCTGCACAAGTCAGCGATGATCGGCACCCCGGCGGAGGTGACCGAACGCATCCGCCACTACGAGGACCTCGGCTACGACGAGTACAGCTTCTGGTCGGACAACGCCTTGAGCTTCGAAGAGAAGAAGGCGTCCCTGCAGCTCTTCATCGACGAGGTGGTTCCGAACTTCCAGTGAGGTGACCAGTTCGCCTGACGGCGTACGCCAACGGGGCCGGGAAACACAGAGTTTCCCGGCCCCGCTGGCGTGCGTCAGAGGTGGCGACGGCTCAGCATCAGGTGGTCCGGCCGTTTTCTGGAAGTCAGGAGTCGCGCTCGAGAGACAGGGTGGTGCGTGTCTGCGGAACGAGGAGTTCCTGGGTCGAGGCGAACACGTGCGCACGCATCGTCGTTTCGGCGCCGAACGGGTCCTTGTCCTGGATCATCGTGAGAATCTGGCGGTGCTCTCGGCTCGAGTCCACTGCCCTGCCCGGATGGTTGAGAGTCTTGCGCACGAGTCTGAAGTAAGCGAGCTGATTCATCAGGCGCGAGTACTGTTCGACGAGTTTGTTGTTGTCCGCTCCGTCGACGAGGGTCTGGTGGAAGTCCTGAACCTGCGAAGCGTAGGTGTCTGTGTCGCCTGCGTTCGACGACACCTCTGATGCTGCGACGATCTCTTCGAGCTGGTCGAGTTCCGGGCAGGGCCCGCGGCGAGCCATCAGGGCGGCGGCCAGGCCTTCGAGGACCTCCTTGAGCTGGAAGAGCTCGACGATCTCGCGTCGGTTCGGCTCGCGGATGAAGGTGCCGACCTTTGGGCGGATTTCGATGAGGCCCTCGAGCTGGAGCTGCTTGAGGACCTCTCGGATCGGGGTTCGGCTGACATCGAACTCCTGTGCGAGGGAGACCTCGGAGAGCGGATTGCCCGGTTCCAGTTCGCCGCTGGTGATCTTCGACCGGATACGCTCGAGAAGCGTGGGTGGCGGGGAATCGGGAGAATTCTGCATAGCCCGATGCTATGTTGCATGCATCAAAAGGGTCAAGGCGAATGTGGTCTATCCTCGCGCTTGGCCGCAACGGCAATGTTTTCTTTGGCTGGGACCTAGGCTCGAGTGCATCTACACACGACTGCGTGGCAAATTCTGCCATGCAAGATACGTCACTTGGGTGCTCTCTTTTCGGTCCATGGGGCACAAAACAGTGGTCGCAATCGGATACTCAGGAGGTCGTCCTGAAAGTATCCGATTGCGACCACTTCTCACCGCTTCACCCGGCTTTCGGCCATGAGAAGCTCGGGCTCAGCGTGAGGTCTGAGAGCCTCAGGCGGAGATGAGGCCGTGCGGGTCGAGGACGAACTTCTTCGCGACACCGGAGTCGAAGTCGGCGTAGCCCTGCGGGGCATCCTCGAGGCGGATCGGGGTCGCATTGACGTTCTTCGCGATCGAGACCTTGTCGTGCAGGATCGCCTGCATCAGCCCCCGGTTGTACTTCATCACCGGGCACTGGCCGGTCACGAACACATGCGACTTCGCGAAGCCGAGCCCGAACCGCATCGACAGCGACCCTTCCTTCGCCGCCTCATCGGGCGCGCCCGGATCGCCGGTGACATAGAGGCCGGGGATGCCGAGGCTGCCGCCGGCTCGGGTGATGTCCATGAGCGAGTTGAGCACCGTTGCCGGCGCCTCGTGGCTGGCGTCCTTGCCGTGTCCGCGCGCCTCGAAGCCGACGGCGTCGATTCCGCAGTCGACCTCGGGCTCGCCGAGGATCTGCGCGATCTGGTCCTTCGGGTCACCCTTGGACACGTCGACCGTCTCGCAACCGAATCCGCGGGCCTGAGCCAGTCGATCCTCGTTGAGATCGCCGACGATGACGCAGGCCGCGCCGAGCAGAAGCGCCGAGGTGGCCGCGGCGATTCCGACCGGACCCGCACCTGCGACGTAGACCGTCGAACCCACCCCGACACCGGCGCTGACGGCGCCGTGGAACCCGGTGGGGAAGATGTCGGAGAGCATCGTGAGGTCGAGGATCTTCTCCATCGCCTGATCCTTGTCCGGGAACTTCAGGACGTTCCAGTCAGCATAGGGCACGAGCACGTACTCGGCCTGACCGCCGACCCAGCCGCCCATATCGACATAGCCATAGGCCGAGCCCGGACGATCGGGATTGACGTTGAGGCAGATGCCGGTCTTGCCTTCCTTGCAGTTGCGGCAGCGACCGCACGAGATGTTGAACGGCACCGACACGAGATCGCCGACCTTGACGAATTCGACGTCTCGGCCCACCTCGACGACCTCACCGGTGATCTCGTGTCCGAGCACGAGACCCTCCGGGGCAGTCGTACGGCCCCGGACCATGTGCTGGTCGGAGCCGCAGATGTTCGTCGCCACCGTCTTGAGGATGACACCGTGATCGACCTTGCGGCCGATATTGGCGGGATTGACTCCAGGCCCGTCCTTGAGGACGAATTCCGGGTACTCGGTGTCGACTACCTCGACCTTCCCGGGACCTGCATAGCTGATTGCCTTATTGCTCATCGTTGAGCCTCCATGGGTGCGAAAGCGTGGGAATTCGATATGCGAGTGCGACGAACGGGAGCCCGTCGACAGCTCTGACATATCAGTCTGACATCAGACTTAGATGCAGTCTCGCCGTCGTGAGAGAGCTCTGTCAAGCCCCCGTGTCGGTGGCCGGGCGGAGGTGCCGTTTCAGGAGTCTTCGCGCAGGCGCGTCGAGAGGATGTACTGGGAGGTCGTGCGCAGATGTTGAAGGGAATCCCTGATCAGCGGGGATCTGCGACTGCCGGCGCGGACAGCGGCGATGATCTTCCGGCTCAGTCTCCCGGTGCCCGTCAGCCGCACCCGGCTGACGTTGTCCTCTCCGGCGAGGCTGGCCAGCCTCGGCAGCAGGCTCACTCCGACCCCGGCGCCGACCAGGGCCGCCGACGTCTCCCACTCCGCGGACTCGTGCGCGACCGTCGGCGTCACTCCCGCGGCGGTGAACGCGGCGATGAAGAGCGAATGATAGGGCGAGCCCGGGCCGGCCGTGATCCAATCCTCACCGGCGAGCTCGCTGAGAGTCACCGACTCCCTGCCCGCCGCAGGGTGGCCTGAAGGCACCATGACGTCGAGGGGATCGTCGAGGAGGTCGATGCTCTCGAAGCGGGGATCCTCCTCGACCTGGACATTGCCCTGCATCGAGACGATGACGGCGAGGTCGATGCGCTCGGCGACGAGGAGCTCGAAGCAGCGAGTCGGAGTCGCCTCGATCACGTGGACGCGGACCTTCGGCCGTGAAGCCCGCAGGTTCGCCGCCAAGGGCGCGAGCAGGTTCGAGGATGCGGTCGAGAAGCCCCCGATTCCGAAGTGAGTGGGGGCCTGATCCCCGGCCCCGAGCGCGCCGGCGCGGATGTCCTCCCATGCGGCGGTCAGTTCGTCGGAGCGGCGGACGAGGTAGCGCCCCGTCGCAGTCAGTCGCAGACCGCGACCGTCCTTGACGAGAAGGGTCATGCCCAGGGACTGCTGCAGCTCTCTGAGCTGGCCGGAGACCGCCGATGCGGAGTAGCCGGTGAGCTCGGCGGTGGCGGCGATGGTGCCGCAGGCGGCGAAGGTGCGCAGTGTCGTCAGGCGCGGATCGATCATGCGCACAATTATGCAGTGAATCCGCAGAATATGTAACGAAATCTCGCGCTTTTTCTGCAGGGAGTTCCTCGCTAGTGTGACTGTCGAGATCGTTCCGGCAGCACACGGTCTCCGCGGTCTCCGCCGAGGATTTCGCCCCTTCCATCGGTGGGCCGCTGCAGGCAGACATCAAGGGAGATGAGCATTGACAGCTACTAACCTGGCACCGACGAAGAAGGGCTTCCCTGCGGGATTCACCGAGGAGAAGCTCGACGAGACCCGAATCCGACTCGACACCCGTCGGACAGGCTTCTCGCTCGAAGCTCCGTTCTACACGGATCCCAACCTCTTCAATCTCGATATGCAGGCCATCTTCGGTCAGCACTGGGTCTTCGCGTGCAGCGTCGCCGAGATCCCCGAGCCGGGTGACTATGTCACGCTCGACTACGGTCCGTACTCCCTCATCGTCCTGCACAACGACGACGGCGGCGTCAACGTCCTCCACAACGTCTGCCGCCACCGCGGGGCACGAGTCCTCACCGATGCGCAGGGAACGACGGGCAACCTCGTCTGCGGCTACCACTCGTGGACGTACTCCCCCGAGGGCGACCTCATCCACGCCTCGGCGCCGGGGGAGATGACCTTCGACAAGTCCTGCTACGCACTCAAACGCGCGCACGGGAAGATCGCCGCCGGACTCGTGTTCATCTGCCTGGCCGAAGAGCCGCCGACGGACTTCCACGAGACCGCGAAGATCTTCGAACCTTATATCGCCCCTCATGAGCTGGCGAAGACGAAAGTCGCCTATCAGCAGAACATCGTCGAAGAGGGCAACTGGAAGCTCGTGATGGAGAACAACCGCGAGTGCTACCACTGCGACGGCCACCCGGAGCTCGCGTGCTCGCTGTTCCCGACCTGGGGCCTGACCGATGAGACGATCCCGCCCCACCTCGAAGACGTCTGGGACCGCAACCAGCAGGCGCAGGCCTCCCTCGAATACCGCTGCCGCCGCTACGGCCTGCCCTATGAAGTCGTCGAAGAACTCGACACCCGGGTCGGCGGCATCCGCATCTCCCGCGAATCGCTCGACGGAGCGGGGGAGTCCTTCTCGGCAGACGGGCGCCGGCTGTCGAAGAAGCTGCTCGGCGATCTGCCGGACTTCCGCCTCGGCCGCTGCTCGATGCATCTGCAGCCGAACTCCTGGTTCCACCTCCTCGGCGATCACGTCATCACCTTCGCGGCATTCCCGATCAGTGCCTCGAAGACCCTCGTGCGCACCACTTGGCTCGTCGCCGACGACGCCGTCGAAGGCGTCGACTATGACCTTGAGACCCTCACTCACACATGGAAGCAGACCAACCTGCAGGACAAGGCCTTCGTCGAACTCTGCCAGCAGGGAGCGGCGAGCCCGTTCTATGAGCAGGGTCCGTATATGAAGAGCGAATACCAGGTCGAAGCCTTCATCAACTGGTACGTGCAGCGGATGCGGGAGCACGTCGGATGAGATCCTCCGCTGTGCCCGCGCTGCCGCTGGCCCAGCGGGTGCGCGGACTGGAGATGCCCTGGAACCGCGTGCTCTCGAGCGCCTCGGGGCCAGCCGGAGCCGCCACCGCGCTGGGTCCGTGGCACCCGCAGGAATTCGCCGCCGAATGTGTGGAGACCATCCCCGAGGCGGGAGGGATGATGGTCTTCGTCTTCCGTCGCATGGACGGGGCGCCCCTGGCGTTCCGGTCGGGGCAGTACATCAACATCGACTTCCCCATCGACGGACCGAATGCCGAGCCGGTGTCGCGCAGCTATTCGATCTCCTCGGCCCCGACCGAGCCGTGGACGTTCTCGATCACGATCAAACGCGACCCCAAGGGCAGGGTGTCGCCCTGGGCGCATGACCACCTCCGTCCCGGCACCGTCCTCGACATGCTCGGCCCTGTCGGTGCGTTCCACCTCGCAGATTATGACCGGCGAGCACGGTTCCTGCTGCTCGCGGCTGGAGCCGGGATCACCCCGCTGATGTCGATGATCAGGACTGTGCATTCGCTGCCCGGCCAGGCCGATGTCGTCCTCCTCTACCACGGAGCCGCACCTGACTCCTTTGCCTTCTCCGAGGAACTCGACTTCCTCGCGAACGTGGATTTCCGGATCAAGGTCATCTACTGCCTCGGCGATCGGGAATGCGGCGACGAATGGGAGGGACGGACGGGCCGCCTGTCGACGTCGCTGCTCGAGGAGCTCGTGCCCGACGCCAACGGTCGGCAGATCTTCGCCTGCGGCCCGGAGGGATACCTCAACTCCGCGACCGAACTGCTGCGCGAAGTCGGCGTCGACGACACCTCGGTGTTCATGGAGTTCTTCTCCGGCGATCGTGAGATCCGTGCCGAATACGCCGAGGAAGTCGCCATCGCCGGTGAGATCGCCGAGGAGATCGCGGCGACGACCGAGGAGTACTTCGAGTCCCAGCCGGCCGCGCTCGACATGTACGAACCCGAGTACGACGCCGACGGACCGGTCGAGGCGGTCGGCGCACCGACCGAAGCGGTCGACGCCGAGGCGGTCGTGCCCGTCGACGACGAGGTCGAGATCGAGGTCGTCGGGGTCACCGATGAGAACCTCGCCGAGGTGGGGCCCGGATCTGAGTCCGACGCTGGGCCCGCGGTCCCGGCTGGGGATGGGGCGGCCGCCTCGGCGGGGGGATCGGGCGACGATGACGAAATCGCCGTCGTCGACCCGGCCGCACTGCCTACTGTGGGGCAGGGTGAGCACACGATGTCGTTTGTGCGCACCGGCCTCAACGTCTGCGTCGGGGAGGACGAAACGGTCCTCCAGGCCGCGCGGAAGGCGGGGGTGAAGATCCCCGCGAACTGTCAGGAGGGCATGTGCGGATCCTGCAAGGTCGTCAAGCTCGACGGCGATGTCGAGATGAACCATCTGGGCGGAATCCGCGCCAGAGAGATCGACGCGGGGAAGTTCCTGCCGTGCTGCTCGACGGCGAAGACCGACCTCGTCATCGACGCCTGAACCGGGCGCTGACTACCATATTCGTTCGGTGAGTCGAAGGAGACCACATGACACAGCAGAAGGACATCGACGGCATCGAGCCGGTCCGTCGTGATGCTTTCGCGCAGCGGACCGATGCCGGGCGGATCTCGATCGATGAGGCCCCGCTCAACCGGCTCGTGCTCCTCGTCGCGGTTGCGGCCTTCGGTGGGATCTTCATCGACGGCTACATCCTCGGCGTCATCGGCGGTGCCGTCGCTCCGGCGGCCGCGGAGCTGGGGCTGTCGGCATTAGGGCAGGGACTGATCGCGGCAAGTGCGCTCATCGGGATCTTCGTCTCCGGTCTGTTCTTCGGGCGGATCGCCGACCGCTATGGGCGCAAGCGGGTGTTCTTCTGGAACCTCGTCGGCTTCGTCGTCGTCTCGCTGGCCCAGCTCTTCGTCGTCGGCACGTGGGACCTCGTGGCCATGCGGCTGCTGCTGGGCCTGCTCATCGGCGTCGAATACGCGGTCGGCACCGCTCTGCTGGCCGAATTCACCCCGCGCCGCCACCGCAGCGTTCTGCTCGGGTCGATCGCGGCGTTCTGGTTCATCGGGTTCATCTCGGCATTCGTCGTCGCCCACGTCTGGGACGGGGATTCGTGGCGAATGCTCCTGGCCAGCAGCGCGGTGCCGGCCCTGGTCGTGCTCATCCTGCGCATGGCCCTGCCCGAATCGCCGAGGTGGCTGCAGGCTCAGGGGCGCACGACCGAGGCGCAGGCGATCGTCGCCGCCCACTATGGCCCGCAGTACGGACTGCCGCCGGCGCCGACCGAGGTCGTCAAGACCCGCCTGCGCGACTTCTTCCGCGAGAACGACGTCCGCACGGTGATCTACTCCGGACTGTTCTGGTTCTGCCAGGTTGGTCCGCTGTTCGCGATCTTCACGTTCATCGTGCCGGTGCTCGAAGACCTCGGACTCAACAGCGGATTCTCCACGGATCTGCTCATGAACGGGCTCCAGCTCCTCGGCGCCGGCGTGGGACTGTGGCTGCTGTGGCTGCTGCCCCGACGCGCGTTCGTCAACTGGACCTTCGCGCTCATGGTGGTCCTGCTCGTCTTCCTCGGCGGCTGGACTGAGCTGCCGTCAGTGGTCGTGCTCATTGTCTTCGGCGCTTTCGTCCTCATCATCACGGCGTCGAACAGCATTCAGTACGTCTATCCGCCGGAGATGTTCACCACCCGGTTCCGCAGCACCGGCGTCGGCTACGCCGCGGCATTCAGTCGAGTCGGTGCGGCCGGAGCGACCTATCTGTTCCCGGTCACGCTCGAACACCTGGGTGTCTCGAGCACCCTGCTCATCGCGGCGGTCTTCCCCCTGGTCGGGTTCATCGCTTCGCTCTTCTGGGCACCGGAAACCAAATACTCCGCATTGGACGACTGAGCTCCGCTCCGGCGTCTGCTGCGACAACTGCCTCTACCACCGTTAACAACAAGGAGTACTCAGTGCCGATCTCATCACCACGAGTCGTTATCATCGGAGCCGGCATCGTCGGCGCCAACCTCGCCGACGAACTCGCGCAGCTGGGCTGGACCAACACCCTCGTCATCGAACAGGGCCCGCTGAACATCCCGGGCGGCTCGACCTCGCACGCACCGGGACTCGTCTTCTCCTCGAACGCGTCGAAGTCGATGACCGAATTCGCGCAGTACACGATCGAGAAGCTCACCTCGCTCAAGGACGCCGACGGGCGTGGATCGTTCCTGCCCGTCGGAGGCCTCGAGATCGCCACCACCGAGGATCGGCTGCAGGACCTGCACCGGCGGGCCGGATGGAACCGCTCCTACGGCGTTGAAGCCGACGTCATCGACGCCGACGAGTGCGCGAAGCTCTTCCCCATGCTCAACCGGGACATGGTCCACGGCGGTCTGCTCACCCCGGGTGACGGCCTCGCGTTGGCGGCGAAGGGCACGCAGATCGTCATCGATCGTGCCCGTGCCGCCGGGGTCGAATTCCGCGACCGCACCACGGTGACGGGTATCGAGACCACAAGCGGTCGCGTCAGCGCCGTGATCTGCGGCGATGACCGGATTCCTGCCGATATCGTCGTCTCCTGCGCCGGATTCTGGGGGCCGAAGATCGGTGAGATGGTCGGTACTCCGATCCCGCTGCTGCCCTTGGGACACCAGTTCGCCTGGACCACTGAGGTGCCCTCACTCATCGGCAAGAACGAGACGCCCGCCGGGGCGCAGGCGCCGATCCTGCGCTACCAGGACAAGGACCTGTACTACCGCGAATGGGGCGAGCGGATCGGCATCGGCTCCTACGCGCACCGACCGATGCCCGTCGACCTCGACACCCTGCAGACCTACTCGCCCGACGAGATCACCAGCGAACGGATGCCCTCGAGCCTCGAATTCACCCCGGACGACTTCGCCCCCGAATGGGAGGCGACGAAGACACTGCTGCCCGAACTCGCTCAGACTCAGATCCAACGCGGCTTCAACGGCATCTTCTCGTTCACCCCTGACGGCGGTTCGCTGGTCGGACAGTCCCGTCAGGTCGACGGATTCTTCGTCGCCGAGGCGGTGTGGGTGACCCATGGCGCCGGCATCGCCCGCGCTGTGGCCGAGCTCATCGCCGAAGGACGGTCGAAGACCGATCTGTCGGGAATCGATCTCAACCGTTTCGAGGATGTGCAGACGTCAGCGGACTACGTCAGCGAGACCTCCCAGCAGAACTTCGTCGAGATCTACGACATCATCCACCCTCTGCAGCCACGAGTCTCCCCGCGTGACCTGCGCTCGAGCCCGTTCCGGAGGCAGCAGGAGGAACTCGGTGCGTTCTTCCTCGAAACCTCCGGCTGGGAGCGGCCGCACTGGTTCGACGCGAACGCCGCTCTGCTGTCGGAGATGCCGGCCGAGTGGGCGGCACCAGAACGGGACGCCTGGGCGGATCAGTTCCACTCGCCCATCGCCGCAGCCGAAGCGTGGAAGACGCGCACCTCGGTGGCGATGTTCGACATGACCCAGCTCAAGCGCTTCGAGGTCACCGGCCCCGGAGCGGGCGAACTGCTGCACGGGATGACCACCTCGTCGATGCTGCGCAAACCGGGAGCGGTCAGCTACACGCTGCTGCTCGACGAAGCCGGCGGCATCACGAGCGACATCACGGTCGCGATCCTCGACGAGGAGACCTACCAGGTGGGAGCGAACTCGAACATCGACCTCGCGGCCATCTCACGGGCGGCCAGGCACCAGTCTGCCGCCGACCCGTCCAAGTGGGTCACCGTGCGCGAGACGACTCCCGGCACCTGCTGTATTGGTCTCTGGGGCCCGCTGGCCAGGGATGTCATCGCCAAGGTCACCGATGAGGACTTCAGCGATGCCGGACTCAAGTACTTCCGCACGAAGCCGGCGGTGCTCGGCGGTGTGCCGGTTACGGCGATGCGCCTGTCCTATGTCGGCGAACTCGGCTGGGAGATCTACACTTCGGCGGATCTCGGGTCGCGACTGTGGGACGTGCTGTGGGAAGCCGGTGAGGAATTCGGCATCATCGCCGGAGGCCGCGAAGCCTTCAACTCGATGCGACTGGAGAAGGGGTTCAGGTCCTTCGGCACCGACATGACCAGCGAACACGAACCGGTTCAAGCCGGACTCGGATTCGCCGTGAAGGCGTCGAAGACCGACGACTTCACCGGCAAGGCCGCGCTGGAGTCGAGGGCCGCCGAGGCGACGACGAAACTGACCTGCCTCACCCTCGACGTGCCCTCTGACGTGGTGCTCGGCAAAGAGCCGGTGTACGTGGTCGGCGGGTCGGGTGTCGCGGACGGCGAGACCGCCTCGGCGAAGTCAGACGGATCGGACGGATCGGGAGTCGCGGACGGCTACGTCACCTCGGCGGCTTACGGATACACGATCGGGAAGTCGATCGCCTACGCCTGGCTGCCGAACACTCTGGCGGTCGGTGACGCTGTGCAGATCGAATACCTCGGCCGCCGCCTGCCGGCCACAGTCACCGCCGAGCCGCTCTTCGACCCGGAGATGACTCGCCTCAAAGGGTGATGCCGGGCGGCTCGAATTCTCAGCGAGGAGTCGCCGCCGGACTTCATCGAAAAGCGCATGGAGCGTCGAGACACGGGGGTACACACCCGTTTCTCAACGCTCCATGCGTTTCTCGACGGGAAGGTTCAGTGCTCAGTGGTCGGCTGAGGGGTCCAACGAGGCGATCGCGGCGATGCCTGCGGCTATCGGCTGGTCGAGCCAGGCGGGGATCTCGCCGCCGATGAAGCCGCGCACCATGCCGTACGGGGTGTCTCGGCAGGCCAAGGCGACGAGCTGCAAGCTGCGAGGGGTGACTTCGCCGAACCGGCGTCGCGTGAGTTCGGAGATATGAGCGACCACGGGATCGTTGAGTCCTGTGAGGTCATCGAGCAGTCCCTTGGGCGGGTCGGCGAGCAATTCTGAGTGCCGGTAGAGGGTGAGAGTCCGGGCCTCGTCGGGATTCTCTCGACAGAACCGGGGGATGAGCAGGCCGGTCTCGACGATCGCCTCGAGCGGGTCATCGACATCCGTGATCGCTGCAAACGTGTCGTGGAATCGGTGCACGCACCGGATCCAGGCAGAAGCGAACAGCGACTCCCGAGTCGGGAAGCGGTGGTAGATCGAACCCGACGGTGCACCGAGCTCATGCGTCACATCGGCCACTGTGGCGGCATGGCCGCGTCGGCCGACAGCGCTGATGGCCGCCGAGAGAATATCGTCCCGCGAATAGAGTGCGCGTTTCGCCATGTTTGTCACGTCCTCTCGCTCCAGGCGTTCGGGTCAGTCCGGGGATTCAGAGAATCTCGTTCGAAGGGTTGACCGTCGAGCCACCGTACCTCAAACTAGAGACTAGCATCTAGAGAACGTCCTCTAATTCGGGAGTCGCCGTGACGAACGCACGGATATCAGCACCTGCACCTGTGACATCGCTGCAGCGCGCCGCCATCATCACGGCGATCGTCGCGGTTCTGCCGTATCTCGCCTTCAAGGTCCTGTGGCTGAGCGGTTCGTCGGTCGGTTCGACCACGTCGGCCGGAGGCGAGGGAATGCTTGCGCCGCGCTTTCTCATCGGAAACACCATCACTCTCGCGATGATGGTGGTGGGCGTGGTCTTCGTGGTGGCGCTGACACGACCATGGGCGCGACGCATTCCGGCACCCGTGGTGTTCGTGCTCGGCGCCGGAGCGGCCGGGCTCCTCGGTCCGATACTGCTGGGACTGCCGTCGGGCATTCTCATTCAAGCACTCATCGAAGGAGAGGTGCGAATGGCCGAACAGGGAATGCATCCCTGGGTGTTCGGGCTCGTCTACGCAGGATTCTGCGCTCTGGGCGCGGCGATGGCGATCGTCGTCGGAGCCTATGTGATCCGGCGCTGGGGCGATCTTCTGAACACTCCGCCCCCGGCACCGTCGCCGACCATGATCGTCTGCGGTGCACTCGGCATCCTGCCCTTCAGCTGCGCCATGGCCTTCTGGGCGATTGCGGGACCGGGAAGCACCGGGCCCCAGGGAATGGAGCAGCCGGCACAGCGGATGGTGTTGGCTATGACCGCGCTGTTCGGGTTCCTCTGCCTGCTGTGTCCGATGTTCTCGCGCTATCTCGGGAGATGGCCGCGCGCGGCGTGGCTGGTGACCTGGACCGGGTGCTGCGTTGTGGCTCTCCAAGGGCCGACACAGATTCTTCTCGCCCAAGGCGGCGAGATTGCGCCGGTGGTCGTCGGGATCGCTGTCCTCGCGACTCCGGGTGCCAGCCTCTTCGGCCTCGCAGTGCTCCGGACCCACCTGCGCAGGCTGGGCCGGACTCACGTGCCGTCTAGCCGGGACCGGCTCCGGCTCGGTGGTGCGGATCGGTCAGCGTGATGCCGCCCTGGCTCTTCGTCCTGCTCGCAGTCTCGTTCGTCCTCTATACGGACGACTATGTCATCGCCGGAATTCTGCCCGAGATCGCAACCGACCTCGGGGTGACCGAAGGCCAGGCTGGTCAGCTCGTCACGGCATTCTCGGCGACCGTAGCCGTGGCCGCGCCGGTGGCAGCTGTCGCGCTCGCCCGGGTCCCGCCTCGGCGGCTGTTCCTTGTCGCGCTCATCATCTTCGCCTTAGCGAATTTCGGCGCGGTGGGAACTTCGTCCTTCGCCGTGCTGATGGTTCTGCGGGTGGTGGCGGCCGCGGCGACAGCCAGCGCCACCCCAGCCATCTTCGCGTTCGCTGCGTCCCATGCGCCGAGGGAAAAGACCGGCCGCTACCTGGCGACCGTCTCCCTTGGGGTGACCGGATCAATCGCGCTCGGTGTCCCACTGGGGACGTGGATCGGCGGCGCATTCGGATGGCGGGCGACCTTTCTGGCCGTGGCCGTAGCCGGGATGCTCGCGCTCATCGGAGTCCTCCTCACTGTTCCCGGAAGCGCCCGCGGCGACCGCTCTCCACGACTGTCAGAACAGCTGCGCAGCCTCACGCGCGCCCCGATCGCCGTGAGTCTCGCGGCGAACTGCCTGCTCATGGCGGGGACGATGATGGTCCTCACCTACCTGGCGCCCTATCTGAGTGCGACCGCCGGATCCGGAGTCGAGGAACGGGGAGTGGCATTCGGGCTCTCCGGGTTCGCGGGCATGGCCGGAATCTGGCTCGGCGGTCAGGTCGCAGACCGATGGGGCCCCGGGCGAGCACTGTTCTTCGGGATCGGCGTCATCATCGCCGCCATGGTCGCGATGTGGGCGATGTGGGCAGTCCGGCCAGTGCCCATCTGGCTCGTGCTCATCGTCACGACAGTGTGGGGCGGAATGGCCTTCTGGAACTCACCCGCGATCCAGATGCGCCTGCACAGACTTGCCGGGCCCCTGGCCGGACAGGCACTGGCGCTCAACACTTCTGGGACCTACCTGGGCATCGCATTCGGGGCCGCCGTCGGCGGGGCCGTGCTCACCGAGACGGGTCCCGGAGTCCTGCCGCTGACCGCGGCGGGATTCGGGCTGGTTGCCCTGTTTCTGTTGGAACTCGTCCGGCGGTCGCCGCCGGCTGGACGGGCGCGAGACACCGATGTGACGCCGCCTGCTGGCGAGGCGTCCCACGGCAGCAAATCCTCGAACCACGGAGATCAATCGCACCACCGCAACTCATCGAAGCACACAGAGAACACAGGAGAGTGACACCATGACCGCCTACGCGATCGCCCACCTGCAGCAGTTCGCGCCGCACCCCGAGGTCGCCGAGTACATCGACCGGATCGGCGAGACCTTCGAACCCTTCGGAGGACAGTTCCTCGTCCACGGCACCGCCCACGAGGTGATGGAAGGGCGGTGGCCGGGACACGTCGTCATGATCGCCTTCCCCGACGCTCGGCTCGCTCACGAATGGTGGGACTCACCGGCCTATCAGGACATCGCCCCACTGCGTTCGCGCCATATCGACACCGACATCGTCATCGTCGAGGGAGTGGCCGAGGGCTACGATCCGCGGACCACGGCTCAGGCCCTGCGCGACCAGCTCGGCTAGCCGC
This sequence comes from Brevibacterium sediminis, assembly GCF_024895295.1. Classification (NCBI taxonomy): domain Bacteria; kingdom Bacillati; phylum Actinomycetota; class Actinomycetes; order Micrococcales; family Brevibacteriaceae; genus Brevibacterium; species Brevibacterium sediminis. The sequence goes on from NZ_JAHQRN010000005.1 coordinate 414,429, forward strand.
CGAGCTGGCGGGGCTTTATCGAAAAACGCACGGAGCGTCGAGAAACGGGCGCGCACACCCGTTTCTCGACGCTCCGCCCGTTTTTCGGCGGCTACGCCAGTGGTGGTGTTTAGAAGGCCGACACCAATGTTCCATATGGTGGATTTTCGTTGCCTCGCGGAACGTGAACGATGACGATAGCGAGACAGGGTCGAAATGAGGTCACAAAGGGGTCTTCTCTGCGTCGAGTTTCGTGCAATGGCGACTCATCGGGTCGGCTCTGCCTGTTCACCGGACCGGTGCTTTCTGAAGGAGCGTGCCATGCCTGTTCTCACCACCAACGATGGAGTGAACTTGACCTACCGCGACAGCGGAGGAGACGGAGTTCCCCTGGTTATGCTCCACGGATGGGGCCAAACTCAGGCAATGTTCCGCTACCAGCTCGCCGGACTGGCGGAGAACCGTCGAGTCATCACGCTTGATCAGCGCGGTCACGGACTTTCTGGGAAACCTCACCACGGCTACCGGATCGCGCGTCTGGCTCAGGATCTCAGCAATCTTCTCGATGACCTCGGACTCGACGAAGTCGACCTTCTCGGCTGGTCGATGGGTGTCTCCGTGTCCTGGAGTTACATCGATCAGTACGGTACTGGACGGATTCGACGTTTCATCGCTGTCGACCAGCCAGCTGCCGTCGCAGCTGTTCCGTGGCTGACTGAGGACGAACAACGCGAATGCGGTGCGATCTTCGGTGTTGACGGACTCCTCGAACTGGGCAGTGCGCTTAGCGGACCTGACAGTGAACAGGTGTGTGAGGACTTCGTGCGGGGAATGTTCTCCGGAGAACCCGATCCAGAGGTATGGAACTTCGTCGCCGAGGAGATCAAATCGTTCCCGTCCTATGCCGCGGTCCCACTGCTCTTCGACCATTGCGCTCAGGACTGGCGAGACGTCTTGCCCCACATTGATGTGCCCACTCTTGTACTCGGGTGCGATGGAAGCCACGTCAACCCCGATTCGCAACGTTATGTTGCCGCACAGATTCCCGACGCGCGCATTCACGTGTTCCCGGTCGAAGAGGCGAACTCGCATTTTCCGTTCCTGGAGAACCCACGGGCGTTCAACGGGGTCGTTGAGGAGTTCCTCGTCGCGAAGTGACTCACACCGGACCACGGCTCAGGCCCTGCGCGACCAGCTCGGCTAGACGACACCAATGTTCCATATGGTGGATTTTCTTTGACCAGCTGGTGGGACCGGGAAAGTATGAGAGGACAGTGCTCGTTCCGCAGAGCCCGGTACCCGAAGGAGTGTCCATGTCCTCACCTGCGATCATCGGCTGGTCCCACGGCAAGTTCGGACGATCCGAATCACCGCTGCCCCAGATGATGGCCGACGTCGCCCGCGACGCCATCGCCGAGGCGGGACTGGAACCGGCCGACATCGACGTCATCCACGTCGGCGTCTTCAACAACGGACTCTCCCGCCAAGGCTTCGAAGCCGCACTGCCGGGCACCGTGTTCCCCGAGCTCGCCCGCACACCCGCCCACCGGCACGAGAACGCCTGCGCCACCGGTTCCGCCGCGATCTTCGCAGCCCACGACTCCATCGCAGCCGGCCGCCACAAGACCGCCCTGGTCATCGGCGCCGAACGCATGACCCAGGCCTCCGGCCACGACGTCAACGAAGTGCTGCTCAGCGCCAGCTTCCGGGAAGAGGAAGAGCACTATAAGTCCTTCGCCGGAGTCTTCGGCGAGATCGCCCGCCAGTACTTCGACCGATACGGCGACCACTCCGAAGCACTCGCGAAGATCGCCGCGAAGAACCACGCCAACGGATCGCAGAATCCTCTGGCACACATGCAGAAGGACCTCGGCTTCGAGTTCTGCAACACCGTGAGCGAGAAGAACCCGTACGTCGCCGAACCCCTGCGCCGCACCGACTGCTCGATGGTCTCCGACGGGGCCGCGGCCCTGGTCCTGGCCGCCGAGGATGTCGCCGCCTCCGCATCGCAGGCCGTGACCTGGAGAGGCATGGGCAACGCCAACGACGTCCTGCCGCTGTCCCAACGCGACCCGCTCGAGATGGCCGGCGCCCGCGCCGCCATGGAGCAGGCGCTCACAGCTGCCGGCATCGGCATCGACGACCTCGACTTCCTCGAGACTCACGACTGCTTCACCATCGCCGAGCTCCTCGAATACGAAGCCTTCGGACTCGCCGCCCCCGGGCAAGGCCACACCCTGCTCGACGACGGTGCCACCGAGGTCGGCGGCCGCCTGCCCGTCAACCCCTCCGGCGGACTCAAGGCCAAGGGCCACCCCATCGGTGCCACCGGTGTGTCCATGCACGCCCTCGCCGCCGCCCAGCTGACCGGTCGCTCGCCCGGCATCCAGATCGAGACCCCGGAACTCGCCGGTGTCTTCAATATGGGCGGTGCCGCCGTGTCGAACTTCGCTTCCGTGCTCGAGCGCGTCCGCTGATGCGCGCCATCTCCCAGACGTCCCCGGCCAAGGACTTCACGCCCACGCCTCGGCGCGGGGTCAACGTCTCCCACTTCCTCACCCAGACGGCCCGCCGGATCCCCGACCGCCTCGCCGTCGTCGACGACGACCACGGGCAGCGGTGGACCTGGGCCGAACTCGACGCCCGCGCCGAAGCGCTCGCCGCCGCCCTGCAGACCGGTGGAGTCGATCGCCGCGACACCGTCCTCCTCGTCTCGGCCAACCACGCCGAGGTGATCCAGTCCTTCTGGGGCATCCTGCGCTCCGGCGGTGTCATCGCCCCACCGAACGCGGCCCTGTCGACGGAGGAGCTGCTCGGCATCAGCGCCGAAGTCGCCCCCGCCGCCGTCATCGCCGACCGCGCCCACGCCGACTTCGTCACCGCTCTCAAAGACACCGGCTTCACCGGCCCCGTCTTCCGGATCGGGGACCTGCCCACGGCGCAGGCGGCAGCCGCACCGGCAGAAGCCGTCGACTCGACTGTCGACGAGGACGACCCCTGCTGGTACTTCTTCACCTCCGGGTCGACCGGGCGACCCAAGGCTGCGACTTTCACGCACCGCCACCTCGGCGCGGTGCTGATGAATCACCGCTGCGACCTCTTTCCCAACGAGGACGAGACGGGGGCCTCCCTCGTGCTCGCGCCGCTATCGCACGGTGCGGGCATCCACATGCTCGGTCAGGTCTTCGGCGGCACCCCGTCGATCATCCACCCCGGTGGCAAGCCCAGCGTGGAGTCCCTGTGGCCGGCCATCGACGCCTACGGGATCACGAACGCCTTCACCGTCCCGACCATTCTCAACCGCATCGCCGCCGGCTACCCAGAAGGCCGCGGACCCGAGGACCACACCCTCGAGCGGGTCATCTACGCCGGAGCCCCGATGCTCGCGACCGACCAAGCCCGGGCACTCGAGAGGCTCGGACCGTGCCTCGTCCAGTACTTCGGACTCGCCGAGGTGACCGGAGCGATCACGATCCTCCGCCCCGAGGACCACGGAGCCATCCCCGTCGACGACGCCGGCATCGGCACCTGCGGCCGAGCCCGCACCGGAGTCGAAATCGTCATCGTCGACGAGGCCGGCGCGCAGCTGCCCGCCGGTGAGCAGGGCGAAGTCTGTGTGGCCGGACCGACCGTGTGCGCCGGCTACCTTGGCCGCCCCGATGCGAATGCCGAATCCTTCGCCGGAGGGCTCTTCCACACCGGCGATGTCGGCTACCTCGACGAACGCGGGTACCTCTTCCTCACCGGCCGCAAGTCCGATATGTACATCTCCGGCGGTTCGAACGTCTACCCCCGCGAGATCGAGGAGCTCCTCCTCACCGACACCGAGGTGGCCCAGGCCGTCGTCGTGGGCGTGCCCGACCCGCAGTGGGGCGAGATCGGCGTGGCCGTCATCGAACGCGCGCCGTCGACCGGGAACGAAGGTGCCGGTGCTGCCGATGCCGATGCGGAGGACCTGGCCGAACGGCTGACCGCGCTGTGCAAGTCGGGGCTGGCGAAATACAAGGTGCCCAAGGAGATCCACTTCGTCGAGACCATGCCGGTCACCGCCTACGGCAAACTCGCGCGCAAGGAACTCAAGGCCGAATACTCCCAAGGACGGGGCAGCGCACGATGAACACGACAGAGACGGCAGCCGTGTCAGTGCCGACAGGTAGGTTAGTCGGCACGACGATCATGGCCATCGGCTGCGGCACTCCGGACGGGGAGGTGAACAACGGCTTCGCTGCAGCGATCGGATTCCTTCGCGAGGGAGCGAAGGTCTGCATCGTCGACCGTGACCCGAGGGCGCTTGACGAAGCGACACGGGCCCTCGCCGAGGCGGCCGCCGCCGACGGTGCTGACGGCACTGACCGTGTCGACCTCAGCAACCGTCGCGACGGTGAGCCCGACCGCGACACCGGTGCCGATCGCGTCCCCGGCACGGGCGTCCACCTCGGCGGGGTCGACCTCGACTCTCAGCTGACCACGGTTGTCGCCGATGTCGGCGACGAAGGCTCCCTGGCCGCGGCGTTCGCGCACTGCGTCGACCGCCTCGGTGGACCGACCGTGCTCCACTACAACGTCGGCATCGTCGTCAACGGGGGAGTCGACGAACTCGACACCGACGGCTTCCGACGTGCGCTCGATATCAACCTCACCGGGGCGTTCTCCTCGATCAAGCATGCTCTGCCGCATATGCGTGCGGCCGGGTACGGGTCGATCATCACGGTGTCCTCGGTCGGCGGCATGCGCTACATGGGGTATGACTATCCGGCGTATGCGGCGTCGAAGGCCGGACTCATCGAGCTGACGAAGGTCGTCGGCGCGCAGTACGCCTCCGAAGGCATCCGCGCGAACTCGATCGCCCCGGGCCTCATCGAGACCCCGCTCATCCACCGCTCGATCTCGGGCCACTACGGCTCGGTCGAGGAGATGCTCGCCGCTCGGCATGCGCAGTCACCGACGGGGAAGATGGGTCGGCCCGAGGACGTAGCGGACCTCGCGGTGTTCCTCGCATCAGGCGAATCGGCTTACATCAACTCCACACTCATCCCCGTGGATGGGGGACTGACCCATTACGCGGGGATGCCGAAGCGATGACGCGGACGGCGGCGGTCGCCTCGGCGAGGGCCTGATCCCACCGAACTCAACGACAGTGACATAACGGAAATCAAGGAGGCAATGGTGCCGAGAATACGGACGACGAGGACCATGCTCGTCTGGTCCGCCGTACTGATGGTGTGCGCCCTGCTGCTGGCAGGGTGCGGAACGAACTTCGGCACCACCGACGACGGCAAGCAGCGCTACCGGTGGAAGATGACGGTGACGACCGGATCGACCTCGACGTGGTACCTCGCGGCGGAGAAGTTCGCGAAGGACCTCGACGAGGAGACCGACGGACGGATCACCATGAAGGTCTTCGCCAACGAACGGCTGTCGGCCGGTGAGGCCACGGCCGGAGTCGAACAGCTCATGGACGGGGCGAAGGACTTCTCCTACAACTCGCCGATCATCTACGCCGGCGTCGACCCGCGCTTCGGCGCCGTCACCGCCCCCTTCGTCTTCGACTCCGTCGAGGACGGTCAGAAGGCGCTCGCCGGAAAAGGCGGGGACGTCTACGGCGACTACCTCGCCGAACGCGGAGTGCACCTGCTCGGCTTCGGCGAATCCGGAATGCGGCAGCTGACGAACACGCACCGGCCCATCCACACGCCCGAAGACATGAAGGGCATGAAGTTCCGCATCCCCGGCTTCGGCATGTACACCGACCTCTACCGCGGACTCGGCGCGAACCCGACGACGATGCCCTTCGGCGAGGTCTTCACCGCCCTGCAGCAGGGAGCCATCGACGGGCAGGAGAACCCGATCGACGTCATCTATTCGGCGAATCTGCAGGAGGTCCAGCCGTACCTGACGCTGTGGAACTACTCCTACGACCCGCTCGTCCTCGGCATCAACAAGGACCTCTATGACTCACTGACTCCGGAGGACCAGAAGCTCGTGAGCCGCCTGGCCGGCGAGGCCAACGACTTCCAGATCAAGAAGAACCGGGACGGCGAGGAGAAGCTCATCGCCGAACTCGCCGACTCCGGCATGGAGGTCAACGAACTCAGCGACGAGGAGAAGGACGCCTTCCGCGCCAAGCTGGGTCCGATCTACAGCGAATACCGCAAGGTCTGGGGACCGGACATGTCCCAGGCGTTCATCCCGAAAGGACTGTGAGATGAGAGTCATCAGATTCTTCGAGGATTGGGTCGTCATCGCCTCATTCATGGTGATCGTCCTCGTCACCTTCGTCAACGTCCTCTCCCGCTACATCTTCAAGGCCTCACTGGCCTTCTCCGAGGAGATCACCATCAACCTCCTCGTCGTGCTCACGATGATGGGAGCCGTCGTCGGGATCCGCCTCGGCGCGCATCTCGGGTTCACCTACCTGGTCGAGAACGCGAAGGGCAGTGTCCGCCGGGCACTGCTCATCACCGGCACCACTCTCATCGTCGTCTTCCTCGCCGTCCTCCTCATCTGGGGCGGCGAGATGACGATCGCGCAGGGGCTGCGTGGCCGGGCGACGCCGTCGCTGGGGATCCCGCAATGGCTGTTCACCCTGTCGATTCCCTTGGCCGGTCTGCTCGGAATCTTCCGCAGCCTCCAGGCCCTGCGGACGGCACTGCACGAGGACACCTCCGCCGAGGCGGTCGTCGAGCGGCTCGCCAGCGAAGCCGCCCCGACCATCGACTCGTCCGAATTCTCAACCGACTCCGAAGGAGGCCGGAAATGATCGCGCTTCTGCTCTTCGGCAGCTTCTTCCTCTTCCTCGGCCTCGGGATCCCCGTCGCCTTCGCCCTCGGCCTCTCCGCCGTCGTCACCCTGGTGACCACCGACGGTGTGCAGGTCCTCGACGTCGTGCCCTCGGTGATGTTCCCGTCGATGAGTTCGGGCACGCTGCTGGCGATCCCGTTCTTCATCCTCGCCGGCATCGTCATGCAGTACACGGGCATCTCGCAGCGACTGGTCGACCTCGCGTTCCTCATCTTCGGGCGCCTGCGCCACGGCCTGGCCGCGGTGACGATCATCTCCGCGTTCTTCTTCTCCGCGATCTCCGGATCGGGGCCCGCCACCGTGGCCGCGATCGGTGCGATCCTCATCCCCGCGCTCGTGCGCAACGGGTATCAGAAGAAGCACGCGGTCTCCCTCGTCGCGGCCTCCGGTTCGATGGGCATCGTCGTGCCGCCGTCGATCGCGTTCATCATCTTCGCCGTCGTCGCCGCCGAGTTCGGCAAGATCTCGATCTCCCGGCTGTTCATCGCCGGCATCGTGCCCGGCATCATCATGGCCGTCGCGTTCTTCATCGCCGCCCTGTTCGTCCCTAGGGTGCGTGAGCTCGCCGGTCTGCCGGTGAGAACGAAGCCCGACGCCGAGGCGGTCACGGGGTCGGCGTCGACCGGAGCGTCGGCATCCGGTTCCGCCGGTGCTGACTCCGCCGGGAACGGCGGTACGGGTGACAGTGCGGCAGGGAGCAAGACCCAGCTGCTGACGGCGAACGGGCAGGCCGCCTCGGCGAGTTCCGGATCCACCGGATCGAGTGTCGGCGCCGCGGATCCGACAGCCACGGTCAACCCCGAGGGCGGGTTCGGCGAGATCATGACCGCGCTGGTCAAGGCCATCCCCGGGCTGCTCATTCCGGTGATCATCCTCGGCGGGATCTACGGCGGAGTCTTCACCCCCACCGAGGCGGGAGCCGTCGCATCCGTGTACGCGCTCATCGTGGGGGTGTTCGTCTACCGGGAGCTGACCTGGAAGGACATGCCGAAGGTGTTCCTCGAATCCGGGGTTTCGACCGCGGTCATCATGTTCATCGTCGGCGTGGCCAGCCTCTTCTCCTACGTCATCACCGTCGAAGGGGTGGCCGACCGGATCTCGACGGCAGTGCTGGGGGTGACGGACAACAAGTACCTCATCCTCGCGGCGATCACGATCATCCTGCTCATCGTCGGTGCCTTCGTCGACGCGATCAGCGCGTTCTACCTGTTCATCCCGATCCTCGTGCCGATCCTCATCGGTGTAGGCGTGGACATGACGACGATCGGCGTGTTCATGACCGTCAACCTCGCGATCGGCCTGTTCACGCCGCCGGTCGGACTCAACCTCTATGTGGGTGCGGGCATCGGGAAAGCCAAACTCGAGGAGGTCGTGCGCGGGATCCTGCCGTTCCTCGTCTGCGCGATCGTCGCCCTGCTGCTCATCACGTACATCCCGGCGATCTCGAACTGGCTGCCTGACCTGCTCGGGGTCGGGTAGTTCGGGCCTCACTCAACTCTGTCGAAGGAGAAACATGGAACCGTATCTGCTCACGAACAAGACGGCCCTGGTCACCGGCGCCGCCCAGGGCATCGGCTTGGCCATCGCCACTGCGCTGGCCAAGCGAGGCGCCTCGGTCGGCATCGTCGATCTCAAGGGTGCCGAAGAGGCTGCCGCGTCGTTGGCCTCGGAGTACCCGGATCAGCGGTTCGCGGCGTTCTCGCTCGATGTCCGCGACGCCGAGGAAGTGACCGCTGCGGTCGGATCGTTCGTGTCGACCTTCGGGGGTCTCGATATCCTCGTGAACAATGCGGGCACGGCCGCGCGCATCGGCATCGATGAGATCACCGCCGAACAGTGGCAGCGTGATATCGAAACCAACCTGGGTGGGACGTTCAACTTCATCAAGGCCGCCGTCCACCCGCACATGTGTGATGCGGGACGCGGGTCGATCATCAACATCTCATCGATCTCGGGCATCAACGGCGGAGCGGTCTCCGACGGAGAAGCCGGGGCACGGTCGGGGCCGGCATATGCGGCGAGCAAGGGCGGGATCATCGCCCTGACGAAATGGGTGGCCAAGGAGTACGGACGCCAGGGCATCCGCTGCAATTCGGTGGCACCGGGGCCGGTCGAATCAGCGCTCACCGTCGGTCAGACTTATGACACCTCAGGGCAGGCTCTCGATCGGATGGGCCAGCCGGATGAGATCGCCGAGGCGGTCTCCTACCTTGCCACCGATGGTGCCGCGTTCACGACCGGACAGATCCTCCGCGTCGACGGCGGAGCCGTGATGTCGTGAGCGTTTGAGTGTTCTGAGCTCGAACGGACGATCCCCGCATCATCCTCAGGATGGTGCGGGGATCGTTGTCTCTGCGGACCTGTCTGGCTGGGCGACGTGTCCGGTCAGGCTGTGCGGCGGACGAAGAGTTCGAAGGTCACGGCCACGGGGTTGGCTTGAGGCTTGAGGGTGCCGGAGCTGACGTCTCCGGCGACGTCGACGACTTCGCCGGAGAGGGTGATCCGTGGAGTTGAGTTTCGCGCTCCGATCACGGCGCCGCTCAGATGGGTGAACTCGACGGCCGGCCACGGGGCGGTGCCATCGGTGAACACGGCTCCGGTCGTACTGCCGAGACTCGCGACCACCTCGGCGGAGTCGAAGCCAGCGGTGCGGCAGACGGCGAGGACTGCCTCGTCGAGGATCTCACCGGGACGTACGCGGGTGACGACGGCTTCGGGGGAGCCCGAAGACTCGGGCGGTTCTGACTTCCTCACTGCCCGGTCGGTGGGCGTCGGGGCGAAAGCTGAGAACCCGGTCTCGGGGTCGACCTCACTGATCAGCTTCGCATCGTGAAGGGTGAAGAGTCGGATCGTCAGTCCTGCCGGCCCCGCCAGAGTGCCCGACAACAGGTGTCCGCCTTTGGTTTGGCCGTCCGCACCGGTCCATGAGGCGTGGACGTGGCAGAACGGTGTGCCCTCACGGAAGCCGATCGTCGCAGATGCGTGGCGAAGCTTCGTGGGGCTGTCGACGGCGAATGCCTCGGTGAAGGACATCGGGTGCTCGGCATCGGGGCCGTAGGCCGGATGGACATAGTCGATATGGCCGAACTGTCCGGAGACGAACTCGGCCATGATGCCGGGAACGGCGAAGTCGGTCAGGGATGTTTCGAGTGAGGCGAACAGGTCCGCGCCCTCCTGCAGTTCGAGGACATGCTCGGTGCAGCGGGACCGGACGGAGACGATGCGGGGGTTCTGCCGTGGACCCGCGTGGACCACCGCTGTTCCGGGTGCCTTCAGCGGGAAGGTCGGCTGTTGCAGTGCTGTCGTCTCGGCTCCATTGCTCATGTCTCGATTATGGTCAGGCGCCAGGGCCGGTGTCGCCGAAGATCCAAGTGGTGGAACATGAGCTCAGACATCTGACGGAACGGCGGCGGCCGCCTCGGTGCCGCGCATGATCATCACGGTACCGATGATGCCGATGCCGCCTAGGACGGCGATGCCGGCACCCATCGTCATCGCACCGGTCGCGCCCGGACCGCCGACGGCGACGAACACTCCGACAAGTGCTGAGGCGATCGTGTTGCTGATGAGCTCGGCGGTGCCGAGCCCGGCGGCCGCCTTGGATCCTTCGACGGGGTCATCGCTGCTGCTCATCGCCGCGACGTTGAGGTGCGGAAAGGCGAGGCCGATTCCGGAGCCGGCGAGCACCAGACTTACGGCCCAGACCCAAGCGATCCACTCCGCGTCGACGAATTGAGTCGCGGCGTAGATGACCAGCCCCGCGGTAACAAGGATGGGGCCGAGGGTCATGAGCCTCCGGCCGGTGCGAGAATCATCGATACTCGCGCTGAACAGCTGGACGAAGCTCCAGCCGACCGAGATGCTAACGCCGAACACAGCCGCCAACAGTGGCGGCATGCCGACGAGATCTTGACCGAACTTCGGCAGAAAGATCTCCACCATCGCCGCGGAGCTGAGGATCCCGATGACGAGATAGATCCACTTGAGCGGATTGCCGCGCTGGTAGGTGATGTGTGGGAGGACTGGAGAAGCGGAAGTCCGATCGACGGCGATGAAGGTGATGATGAGTGCCGCTCCTGCAACAAGAGCGATCGTCGTGGGCCAGCCCGTGTGAACCACCGCGGCAATGCTGAAGGCAGCGGAGGCAAGGACGAGCAGCGACAGCGAGGGGATCGGAAGGCGGCCGAAGTCCCGTTGACCGGAAGCCTCGCGGGGAAGGCTGCGCAGCGCCATAAGGCCGAGCACAACCGATATCAGCGTCAGCAGACCGAAGGCCCCGCGCCAGTACCCGACCTGGGCGAATGCTCCGCCGACGGCTGGGCCGATAAGTGTGCCGAGCCCCCACATCGCCGAGACCAGTCCTGTCGCGCGAGTCCAAAGGCGCTTCGGCAGGGCATCGCGGATCACCGAGTAGCTGAGCCCGGCGAGCAGACCTCCGCCGAGTCCCTGAACGACCCGCGCGATCACCAGCAGCTCCATGGTAGGAGCGAGCGCGGCGCCGAGCGAGCCGACAGCGAAGAGGCCGAACGCGAGCAGGTACGACCACGCAGCGCCCATCGAACCGAGCACTCTGGCGACGAGCATTGAGGCGAGCACAGAGGCGACGAGGAATGCCGTGGTCACCCATGCGAAGTACTGCTGCCCGCCGATGTCGGCGATCGTCGACGGCAGAAGGGCTGCCGTGACGAAGGTGTTCATCGCGAACACGGCGATGCCGCCGGCGAGGACGAGGGAAGCGCTTGCATGCTCGGCACTGAAGAGTTCCCGCCAGCCGCCCGTCAACTGTGCTGCGGCGGCATCCGCGGTTGCGCCTTCGGAGGGATGTTCTGGAATCGCGCTCTCGTGTTCGTCTCTCATATCGACTACGCTAAAACCTCAACTTAAGTTGAGGTCAATGGGTCAGTGTCGGGCGAGGGAAAGAGGGTCTCCATGAGCGACAAAAAGCCGTCGCCGACCGACATCCTGTCCGTGGGCGATGTGGCCGCACGGACGGGAGTCGCCGTCTCTGCGTTGCATTTCTACGAACGGCAGGGCCTGATCGCCTCGGTCCGTACTGCCGGAGGCCAGCGCCGATACGCCCGTCATGTGCTCCGCCGGGTGTCGGTGATCCAGGTGGCGAAGAGGATGGGCATTCCCCTGGCGGAGGTGGCCGAGGTTTTCGAGGACCTCCCTGCGGACCGGATGCCGGGAAAGACTGACTGGCGACGAATCAGCGAGCGCTGGAGAGGCAAGTTGGAGGCCCGTCGCAAGGAGATCGAGCGGATGGAGAGCGAGCTCGTCGAATGCATCGGCTGTGGCTGCGTCTCCCTGCGCAGCTGTCGAGTACTCAACCCGGATGACGCGCTCGGCTCGATCGGTTCGGGCCCGCGCCTGCTTCCGGAATTCCCCTCCGAGTGAGGGGATGAGCGGTTCTACGAGAAGAAGAATGTGAAGAACCCGGAACATCTCACAAACTGTTCTGCAGAGCCTCCACCACGAGATCGAGACCGTGGGAATCGCGGCGCGGATCGGCTTCGAGGACCTGAATGTAGCGCGATTCGATATCCGGATCGACGATCGGAATCGCTTTGCAGCCAACTGCATTGAGATTCGTCGGAATGGTTCGCCCGGCCATCATCGCGATCATCGACGTTCCCACGAGAGAGCGCAGCATGAGAACCGGACATGTGGCCTCAAGTGACGGGGAGAAGACCTGCCCCTGGGCCCGGACTGCCTGCTCGATGCGCATCCGAGCAGTGTTCCCGGCGGGAAGTGTTCCGACAGGAAAGTCCGTCATATCGCTGATGAAAAGACTGGACCGGTCAGCCAGCGGATGGTGTCCGTCGAGAATCGCAAAGTTCGTCGCTTCCACTTCGGCGACTTTGCGGACCCCCGGTAAGGTTCCGAATTCGTGGCTGGAGACCGAGAAATTCACGCACAGGTCGGCCCGACGGTTCCGCAGCACCTGCAGAGCTTCGACCGAACCGCGGTCGATGATGCTGACCTGAACTCTGTCAGTCATCCGCATCAGTCGGTTGATGGCATCGGCCACCACGGTCTGCCCCAACCCGGTGCTCGTCACGATCGAGACTGTTTCGACCGCGCCCGAGTACTCCCCGAACGAGTCGGCGAGCAGTTCCGACTCGGCGATGGTTCGGCGAGCAAAATCCGCGACGGCCAGGCACTGTGCTGTGGGATTGACTCCGGCACTCGTCCGTTCGAAGAGCTGAGTGCCGTAATGCTCTTCCAGGCTCCTGATCTGACGGCTCGCTGTCGAGTGCGAGATGAAGATCGACCTCGCGGCAAGATGGATCGACCCGTATTCGACGACGGCAAGCAGGGTCTTGAGACTGCGGAGATCGGTCATCGTGGTCGTCCTTCGGCCGGGTGCGACTCCAGAGTACGTCGGTGGTGCAGCAAACGCACCACCTCGGTGCGGGAAGCGCACCTGGGTGTGGACGGATCCGGGTGTTGTCGAGCCGTCTGCTGGGCGATGCTGACAGTCATGAACGCAGAGAACACTGTCCGCAAGGGTGCGGAAGATTCCCCCGAAACCCGAACCGATCTTGCCCGGCGTGCGGGCGAATTCGTCCGCAGCGCAGACTTCATCGATCGGCTATCCCGCAGAGTCGCCCGGCGCACCGAAAGCCAAGCACCCGGAGGCGGGCCGGCAGCGCTGGCCTACCTCAGCGAAGAGCTGGTTCCAGAACTCGACGAACTCGATTTCGTTTCGACCATCCACGACAATCCGGAATCGGACGAACACCCGCTTCTCATCACCAAGCGCGTCGAGGACCCGAAGCTGCCCACGGTGCTGCTCTACGGCCATGCCGATGTGCAGTTCGCCCACGATTCGCAGTGGGCCGAGGGCCTCGACCCCTGGGTGCTCACTCGTGACGGTGACCGCCTGTATGGCCGCGGCACTGCCGACAACAAAGGCCAGCACAGCGTGAACACGGCGGCATTGAAGACCGTGCTCGACGGCCTCCGTGCAGAGCACGGAACCGGCGAAGCCAGGCTCGGCTACAACATCACGATCCTCATCGAGACCGCTGAAGAGGCGGGGTCCAAGGGCTTGCGCTCGTTTGCGGCCGCACATGCCGATGACCTCTCGGTCGAGCTCTTCCTCGCCTCCGACGGTCCACGGATCGCCGCCGAGGTGCCCACACTGTTCCTCGGCTCCCGTGGGGCACTGAATTTCCGGCTCATCGCCCACGAGCGCGACGGCGACCACCACTCGGGCAACTGGGGCGGTCGGCTGCGGAACCCGGCCACGGTCATCGCCGCCGCGATCAACGCTCTGGTGGATGCCAACGGCGTCATTCGGATCCCTGCACTGCGCCCTGACGATCCCCCCGCCTCGGTGCTCGATGCAGTGGCGAAGCTGCCTGACATCGCCGAGGAAGGTGCTCCGGAGACCGATCCGGACTGGGGTGAGCCTGGCCTGAGCCCCGCTGAACGGGTCTTCGCGTTCAATGTGCTCGAGGTCCTCGCCCTCGATGCGGGCGACCCGACTCAGGTCGTCAACGCGATTCCCGGCGCCGCCTCGGCGAGCATGCAGCTGCGATACGTCGTGGGCACGGATGTCAGCGATTTCGAGAACCGGGTCCGGACCTTCCTCGAAGAACAAGGGATCCATGGGGTCGCGGTCGAGCTCGAACACTGCATGCCGGCCACACGTCTGGACCCGGAAGCACGAGTCGTCACGGCGGCGGTGGACTCGATCCGCGAAACGACCGGACTCGACGTCGCCGTCGAGCCGAACCTCGGGGGAACCATTCCGAACGATGTCTTCGCCGAAGTGCTCGGACTGCCGACCGTCTGGGTGCCGCATTCCTACCCGGGATGCAACCAGCACGCACCGAATGAGCATGCGCTGGTATCGATCCTCGAGCAGGGTGCGGAGATCATGACGGGAATGTTCTGGGACATGCGCATGCGTCCGGGCGACTGGTTCTCCTCGAAATGATCCCGCCAGCTGTCGGAGACCCCATGTCGCCGACAACCAAGCCGACCCACCACCACACTGCAGGCAAAGGAGCCCAGTCATGACAGAACAGCTGTCAGCGCAGAATACCGCTGAGAACAAACCGGTGAAATCGTGGAAGGTCATCACCGCGGCCTCGATCGGCAACGCCCTCGAGTGGTACGACATCTCGGTCTATGCGTACTTCTCCGTCTACATCTCCGTGGCGTTCTTCCCCTCCGAGAGTCATGCGGTCTCAGTGATGCTGGCCTTGGGCACTTTCGCTCTGTCCTTCTTCATCCGCCCGGTCGGAGCAATCGTGCTCGGCAGCTTTGCTGACCGGAAGGGACGCAAACCGGCACTGACGCTGACGATCTGGCTGATGTTCGCAGGCACACTGATGATCGTGCTCATGCCACCGGCTCATGTCATCGGACTGGCTGCGCCGCTGCTCATACTGCTTGCGCGACTCATTCAGGGGTTTGCCGCCGGAGGCGAATTCGGTTCGGCAACCTCGCTCATGGTCGAACACCTGCCCGATCGCCGAGGGTTCGCTGCAAGCTGGCAGTTCACCTCGCAGGCGATGTCGACAATTCTCGCCTCCGTCATCGGTGTGGCCGTAACGACGACGCTGACGCAGGAACAACTCGAGACCTGGGGCTTCCGCCTGCCATTCATCGTCGGACTCCTCGTCGGCCCGGTCGGACTCTACATACGTCGGCATGTCCCCGAATCTCCCGAGTTTGCCGCTGCCCAAGCTGAGAAGCCCAAGGAAGCAGCAGCAATCGGAGGGGTGCTGCGACATCACAAACTCGCGGTGCTGTTGGCGATCGGTGCGATCGCTGTCTCGACCTGCCTCAACTACTTCATCACGTATGTGCCGACTTACGCTGTCGACAACCTCGGTATGAACAGCTCCGCAGGATTCTGGGCGACCCTCGTGTCCGGACTCGTGCTGTTCCTCTGCACACCGGTCGCCGGCTACTTCTGCGACAAGGTCGGACGGTTGACCTTCATGATTCCGGCGGCGCTCGCGGTCATGGTGCTCACTTGGGTCCTCTTCACCTGGGTAGTCGCGGCCAATGCGCTGACGGTGCTCATCGTCGTGGTCGTCATCTTCTCGATCCTGAAAGCCGCCTATTACGGGCCGCTGGCCAGCGTCATGGGCGATATCTTCCCGACTGAGGTGCGAGGGACTGGGTTGTCACTGGGCTACAACGTCGGCGTTGCCATCTTCGGAGGACTGACCCCGCTGGTGGCGGCCTGGCTCATCGGCATCACCGGTGATGCGAAAGCCCCGGCTTACTGGGTGCTGCTCGCCGGAGCGCTGAGCGTGGCGGCGATCCTCGTGGTGTGGAAGAAGCTCGGCGTGCGCTGACGCCCAGGGTATGGGTGCCGCCGTGAGATCGGGGCCGTGGCCGATTGCGACCACGGCCCCGACTGGGCGAATACGGAACTCAGGCGTTCGAGGCAACGGCGGCGGCCGCCTCGGCGCGGGTTCGTCTCTTCTTCTCGCCGAGGTGACCGATCACGGCTGCGGCGGCGATCATGACGGCGACGAGAGCGATGCCGATCCACTGGTTGAGCATGAGCGTGGCGGCACCGGCCAGCGCGCCGATGAGGATGAGAACGACGGCGAGGGCTCGGCGGATCCAGCGGATGTTGTCGCCGCCGGCCAGGCTCGAATCGGCGGCGAGACCGACGATCGTCGAGGTCACGACCACGGTGGTGACGTCGGCGATCTTCATCTTCCGTGCGGCCGCGGCCTGCGCACCCATGAGCGCGGACAGGGCTGAGGTGAAGATCGTGCCGGCCAGCCCGATCTCGGGATCGGGGACGACCGCGACGTAGACGGATAATGCGGCACAGCCGACGGCGACGCCGGAGAAGATCGCGGTCGTCCGGTGGTGCCAGTTCTCGCCGATGTCGCCGAGGATGCGACCCGACAGCGCCGCGCCGACCATGAAGAACACGAGGGCGAGGGCGGGGCGGAGGACGGGAACGCCGTCGGCGCCGGCGAGGCCCATGCCGAGGATGACGACGTTGCCGGTCATATTGCCGGTGAAGACCTTGTCGAAGCCGAGGTAGCCGATGGCGTCTACCATGCCGGTCGAAAAGGTCAGCAGCAGGAGCATGGCCAGGTCGAGGCGACGAGTCATGGTGTCCTTTCCGGGCGAGTGGAGCCGGCGGCAGTGCCGGAATGTCGCCATGAGGGGCAATTTGTATACAAACTGTAATCAGGTGACGGTTGGCATGCAATCGAGGGGCAACCGGAATTGTCCGGGTATCGTCGTTATCGACAGCTGACCACGGCTTGCACGCCGAACCACGATCAGCTGACCACTGCCGAAGGACTTCGCTCATGACCTTTACACCGCCCCCAGCATTCACCACGCGCCCCACCCTCGAGGGGCACTTCGGGATGGCGGCATCGACGCACTGGTTGGCCACTGCAACATCGCAGGCGGTGCTCGAACGCGGTGGGAACGCCTTCGACGCCACCGTCGCCGGAGCCTTCGTCCTCCACGTCGTCGAGCCCCACCTCAACGGACCCGGAGGTGACATGACCGGGATCTTCGCCACCGCCGCCGAGCCTTCCCGGCCACAGGTGATGATGGGTCAAGGGCCGGCTCCGGCTGCGGCGACGATCGAGCATTTCCGCGGCGAGGGCCTCGATATGGTTCCCGGCTCCGGGGCTCTCGCCGCCGCCGTTCCCGGAGCCGTCGACTCGTGGCTCAACCTGCTCGAACACCACGGGACGTGGGAGCTCGCCGACGTCCTCGACTTCGCCATCGACTACGCCGACAACGGACATCCGATCCTCGCCCGAACCGCCGGGACGATCGCGAAGGTCAGCGAACTCTTCACTGAGCACTGGCCGACCTCGGTCGCACAGTGGATGCCCGAAGGCCGAGTTCCCGATGCCGGCGAGTTGGTGTTCAACCACGCCTACGCCGATGTGCTGCGCAAACTCATCGCCGCCGGTGACGGCACTGCGACACGTGAGGAGCGGATCCGAGCGGCCCGTCAGGAGTGGAAGTCCGGATTCGTTGCGCGGGCGATCACCGACTTCATCACCACCGCGCACAGACATTCGACCGGCGGCGACCACGCCGGAGTCATGACACTGGAGGACATTTCCGTATTCGACGCTGGGTTCGAAGATCCCGTCACCATCGACTTCCGCGGATTTCAGGTCGCGAAGATCGGTGCCTGGGGTCAAGGTCCGGTGCTGCTGCAGACTCTGAAGATCCTCGAGGGTTTCGACGATGACCGCCTCGACCCGTCGACCGAGAGCGGAGCGCACACGATCCTCGAAGCGCTGAAGCTGGCCATGGCCGACCGTGACACCTACTACGGCGATGCCGACGTCGACCTCGACTGGCTGCTCAGCGACTCCTATGCGGCCTCCCGACGAGAACTCATCACCGAGCAGGCATCGGCGGAATTCCGGCCCGGTCTCGGCCGGGACGGTGCGGCGCCCGTCTTCACCACCCCCCTCATTCCCGAAGGTGATGACAAAGAAGCGCTGATCAAAGCCGGCATCGGGGAGCCGACCGTACAGAAGAACGGCGTGAACAACGGCGACACCTGTCACCTCGACGTCGTCGATCGGTGGGGCAATATGATCTCGGCGACCCCGTCCGGAGGGTGGCTGCAATCCTCGCCGACCGTCCCCGGGCTCGGATTCTGCCTCGGCACCCGGCTGCAGATGATGTGGCTCGACGAGGCGGCCCCCTCGGCACTGCGCCCGGGCAAGCGTCCGCGCACGACATTGACCCCGACCTTGATCTCCCGAGACGGGCAGCCGATCATCGCTCTCGGCTCACCCGGCGGTGACCAGCAGGAACAGTGGCAGCTGCTGCTGATCCTGCGCATGCTCGTCGGCGGCTACCGTGCGCAGGAGGCCATCGATGCACCGGCACTGCACACGACGGCGTTGGCGGGATCGTTCTGGCCGCGCACCTGGGTTCCGGGTGGGGCGGTCGTCGAGGACCGCCTCGGCGAGGATGTCATCAACGGGCTCATCAACCGCGGTCATGACGTGACCAGGGCGGGGGAGTGGGAGCTCGGTCGGCTGTCGTGCGTGACCCGGGATCCGGCGACGGGGCGGCTGAGCGCAGGAGCGAATCCGCGTGGAGCGCAGGGTTATGCGGCGGGGAGATGACCATGGCTGATTCGCACGATGCGCCACTGGATGTCGCCGCGCAGATCCGCACCGACATCATCAAGGGCAAGCTCGAGCCCGGGACCAAGCTGCGTGAGGTCGCCCTGGCCGAACGCTACGAAGTGTCGCGGATTCCGATTCGGGAAGCGCTGCGAACTCTTGAGGCCGATGGGCTCGTCGAGTCCCGGAAGTTCAGCGGTTCGGTTGTCGCGCCCTCCCCGGCCGAGGATGCCGAGGATCTGTTCGAGATCCGCATCGTGCTCGAATCGGCGACCGCGAAGCGCGCCGCCCGCCGGGCCGCCGAGCTCAGTGCCGGCGGCGAGCATGATGCGAAGTGGTCGGAGATCCGCGCAGAGATCAACGAGATCCTCGAGGCCGGCGACGCCGTCATCGCTGATGAGCGCTTTGAAGACCTCGCGGTGCTGAATATGCGATTCCATTTCGCGGTCGCCGAGCTCAGCGGGAGCCTGTCGTTCATCAGCCTGCTGCGTCAGATATCCGGCAAGATCGAGTGGCTGTACTCGCTCAACCTCATGCGTCGAGGCCCGCAGGCGTGGCCGGAGCATCGCGAGATCATCGCTGCCATCGATGCTGGCCAGGTCGAGCAAGCCGCCGAGACAATGGCCCGACACGTGCGCCGCAGCCGCGATTCCTACTTCGCCACCATGTCCGAACGCCCC
>NZ_JAHQRN010000006.1:0-260511 GCF_024895295.1 Brevibacterium sediminis
GCTTGACAGACATAGAAGGATCGGCTCAGCAACCTGGCGCCAGGTTGCTCAGCCGCCGTCGGGTGCCTTGGAGAGCGAATTTCATCCTTTTGTGGGAGATACATCGACTCGGAGACCCGCTACTGTTGAGTGGTCCCGTCACCGTTACGACGCCCGTTGAAGGTTCGTCGGACGTGATGACGGTCCAGTCAGCCCAGCCCATCAACTGGAACGGTGATCAGAAACTTGCAGGAACCCGCCCGTCGCTCCCTGCTGCTGACAGCATTGAGCTATCCGCTCGTCGTTGCGGGAATCATCCTGCTGATCCTCGCGGACGAGGTCCCGGGTGCAGCCCTGCTGGGCTCCGGTGTCTTCCTCATCGGCATCAACGAGCTGTGCCTGTACATTGCCAGGTCGTCCGCCCCCTCCCGAACTACCTGACGGCGGCTCAGCAACCTGGCGCCAAGTTGCTGAGCCGCCGTCACGTAGTAATTAGGGGTGGTCTAGGAGGCGGTCGAGTTTGTTGTAGCCCTCGACGATGCCGTGCTCCATACCCGAGGCGACCATGCCGTCGCGGGATTCGAGCGAGTCGAAGATTGAGGTCGACATCAGCCGTGTCCGCCCGTCGTCGAGGTCAGTGAGCGTGAGGATCTCGAGGTTGACCGCGTCCGGGAATCCCTCAAAGGTGAAGGTCTGGACGATGCGCTCGTTCTCCCTCACCTCGTGGAACGAGCCGAAGAACGCGTACTCGCCGCGATCGTCGTTCGAAACATAGCTCCAGTTCCCGCCGGTCGTCGCATTCCATTCCCGGATCGTGTTCGTGATCGAGTCCGGTCCGCACCACTTGACGAACAGTTCGGGGTCGATATGGGCCCGGAACACCTTGTCCGGTGAGGCGGCGAAATCGCGGGTGATCGAGACGGTCTGCACCCCCTCGGGGACGTCGAGCTTGAGAGTCGAATAGTCGGCTGCGGTGTCTGTGGTGGTCATGTCATGCTCCTTTGCGTGATCTTCTGTGGGGTGATGTGTCCTCGGATCCCTCCGCCGAGGCGGCGCTGGAGTCCGAGTCGTTCGCTTCCTCGTCCGCGTTCATCGCTTCGAGGACCCCGTCGAGGCGTTGGTAACGTTCCTCTGCCTGCTGCTTGTATCTTTCGATCCATTTCGTCATCAGATCGAACACATTGTCTTCGAGGTGGACTGGTCTGCGCTGGGCGTCACGGGTGCGGGAGACCAGTCCGGAGTCCTCGAGCACCTTGAGATGTTTCGATACGGCCTGCAGGCTGACGTCATAGGGTTCGGCGAGTTCGTTCACCGTCGAGTCCGCGACGCTGAGTCTGGCCACCATGTCCCGTCTCGTCGGGTCGGCCAGAGCGGCGAAGACCTTGGACAGCTGATCGGCCACTTGAGCCTCCTGTGGATCTGAATCGAAACAATCATTCAACCAATGGGTTGATAAAAGGGTATGTCTGCCAATTCTCGTAAGTCAACCATTTAGTTGAATAAAGTATTCGTTGGAGCGTATCTCGTCCTCCACCTGCAGTGACGTGCGCAGGGTCGGGGCCGCCTCGGCGAGAGGCGACGGATTTCGCACCGATGAATTCCGGTAGAAACCGAATCGGATCGCGCAGTCTGTCGTATGGTCTCAGTAGCGGCGAGCAGCGAGCGCACCTGACCGGTGCGCGACGGGCTCCGCCGACAGGCAAGTAAGACGATGAAGTCTGGAGATGAACATGCCCACACTGCGACAGCAGCTGTTCCGGATCAAACCGGTTCCGCGGCAGAAGGAAGACGTCGAGACCGATCTCAAACGCACGATCGGGCTGTTCTCGCTGACGATGGTCGGCGTCGGCTCAACCATCGGCACCGGCATCTTCTTCATCCTCTCCGAGTCCGTTCCGGTGGCGGGACCCGCCGTGATCTGGTCATTCGTCATCGCCGGCGCCGTCGCCGGCCTCGCGGTCATCTGCTACGCCGAGCTCGCCGGATCCGTCCCCGTCTCCGGTTCCTCCTACTCCTATGCGTACGCGACCCTCGGCGAACTGCCGGCGATGGGGGTGGCCGCGTGTCTACTCCTCGAATACGGAGTCGCCGGTGCGGCCGTCGCGGTCGGCTGGTCGCAGTACGTCAACCAGCTGCTGTTCAATCTTTTCGGATTCCAGATCCCGCACGCCCTGGCCTACGCGCCGGAAGAAGGCGGCATCGTCAACCTGCCTGCCATCCTGCTGCTAGCGATGTGCT
The DNA here is from genome assembly GCF_024895295.1 of Brevibacterium sediminis. Taxonomy (NCBI): domain Bacteria; kingdom Bacillati; phylum Actinomycetota; class Actinomycetes; order Micrococcales; family Brevibacteriaceae; genus Brevibacterium; species Brevibacterium sediminis. Next base: position 2,218 of record NZ_JAHQRN010000006.1, read on the forward strand.
GCTTCCTCCTGGTGCGCGGCACCGGCGAATCCATCGTCGTCAATGCGATCATGGTCTGCCTCAAGATCGGCGTGCTCATCTTCTTCATCTGCGTCGGCGTCACCGGCTGGGACTCGAATAACTTCGCCGACTTCGCTCCGTTCGGCATCTCCGGAGTCGTCGCCGGCTCGGGTCTGATCTTCTTCAGCTACGTCGGCATGGACGCTGTCGCCACGGCCGGCGATGAGACGAAGAACCCGAAGAAGACGATGCCCCGAGCTCTCATCGCTGCCCTCATCATCGTCACCTCCGTCTACGTCCTCGTCGCCGTCGCCGCCCTGTCCGCCCAGCCGTGGGAGAAATTCGACGGACAGACCGCAGGCCTGTCGGCCATCCTCGAGAACATCGTCGGCTCGCAGTGGCCCGGCACGGTCGTGGCCGCCGGCGCGGTGATCTCGATCTTCTCCGTCACCCTGGTCTCCATCTACGGCCAGTCCCGGATCCTCTTCACGATGGCCGGCGACGGAATGATGCCCAAGCTCTTCCGTGAGGTCAATCCCCGCACACTCACCCCGGTCAAAGGCACGATCGTCGTCTCCGCCGTCATCGCGGTCCTCGCCGGCTTCATCCCGTTGAACTTCCTCGCCGAGATGACCTCGATCGGCACCCTCGTCGCCTTCGTCGTCGTCTCCCTGGCCGTGATCATCCTGCGCGTGCGCGAACCGAACCTCGAACGCGGCTTCAAGGTCCCGTTCTATCCCGTCCTGCCGGTGCTCTCGATCATCGGCTGCTTCTGGATCATCTCGAGCCTGCAGGTCATCACTATCGTCGTCTTCATCATCTGGACCGCCTTTATCCTGGGCCTGTACTTCATCTTCGGCCGCAAGTCCTCCGTCCTCGGCAAGCAGCTCGCCGAGGCGGGACCCACCAATCTCGAAGCCCCCGGACCGGACTCCACAGGAGGAGCCAAATGAGCATCGTCGTCGGTCTTGCCCCAGGTCAGGACAACCGCGCAGCCGTCGAGCTGGGCATCGTCCTCGCCCGCACCTATCGACGCCGGATCGTCGCAACCGCCGTGGACTCCGCTGCGTTCCCGATGGCGCCCGTGCACTTCGAGAGCCAGTACGAGAACAGGTTCCGCACCGTCGCCGAGGCGGCCCTCGACGAGGCGCGTGCGCTCATTCCCAGCGATATCGAGTCCGAATGTGTCCTCCACTCCGCGCGGTCGTCTCGGCGCGGTCTGCTCGAGATGTGCGAGAAGACCGACGCCTATCGCCTCGTCGTCGGACCATCGTCGGAAGGGAAGCCGGGCAAGATCGCGCTCGGGTCGGTGTCGAACGGTCTGCTGCACAGCGCCAGGCTGCCGGTGGCCCTGGCCCCGGCCGGATTCGAAGCGCCTGCAGGGGCGCGGCTGGAGCGGATCACGGCCGCGTATTCGGGCTCGTCCACCTCGGCGGATCTCATTCTTGGTGCTGCGATGGTCTCGGCGGAGTCGGACGTGCCGTTCCGCATCGCCTCGTTCGCCCCGCGTTCACGTGTGGTCGCCTCGGCGAACGTGCCCTTCGACATGGAGTCGCGCGTCATCGACGAATGGACGAAGACCGTCCAGCGCGACACGGACAAGATCCTGTGCTCGATCGAGCAGCTGCACATCAAACCAGGTGAGACGGACGTCGTCGTGGGAACCGGCGCCGATTGGGCCGCGGCGCTCGGCGCTGTCGAGTGGAAGCATCCGGAAGTGATGATGCTCGGATCCTCCGGGCTGGGTGCGCTCAAGCGGGTCTCGCTCGGCAGCCACGCGATGCGGATCCTGCAGAACTCTCCGGTGCCGACCGTCGTCGTGCCCCGTCGGGCGAAGGCCGATTACATCCGCCAGCAGACCGTGTGACGGTCGGTCCGGGTGGGCGCTTCGACGCCGCGGGTGTCCAATGCTTGAACAGTTCCAAATTAGCGCAGGCAGTCTCGCTAGCCTGGCGACAGGTCACAACGACGTGGCCGAGAGCTAGTAGAGAGGAACCGCATGGAACTGCTGCGACTGGGACCGATCGGACACGAGATTCCGGCTGTCCGCCACGACGGAGTCTGCTTCGACCTCCGCCCGCTGACCGATGACATCGACCCGGACTTCTTCGCCGCCGACGGTATCGGACGCGTCCGAAGCGCGCTTGACGCTGGGGAACTCAAGCCGCTCGATGGTGCTGATGAAATGCGCATCGGCGCGCCGCTGACCAGACCTTCTGCCATCGTGTGCGTGGGCATGAACTATGCAGCGCATGCTCGTGAGTCCGGAGCCGAACCTCCCGAGCGACCCGTCATCTTCTTCAAGATGCCCTCGACCATCGCCGGGCCCAACGACCCGATCGAACTGCCGCCGTATGCGGCGAAGGCCGATTGGGAGGTCGAACTCGGAGTGGTCATCGGATCACGGACCTTCAGGGTCGCCTCGGCGGAGGAAGGACTCGATCACGTCGCCGGGTACGTGCTCGGCAACGATCTGTCCGAGCGCCGACTGCAGATCGAGGAGTCCGGGGGCCAGTGGTCGAAAGGGAAGAATCTGCCCGGGTTCACCCCGCTCGGGCCGTGGATCCGCCCCGCCGCCGAGGTGGACCCCGGCAACCTGCGCCTGCGCAGCTGGGTCAACGGCGAAGCCAGGCAGGATTCGTCGACGAGTGACCTCATCTTCTCCGTCGGCGAGATCATCTTCCAGCTCAGCCAGGCGATGGCCTTCGAACCGGGCGACGTCATCCTCACCGGCACACCGCAGGGCGTCGCGCTGTCGGGGCAGTACCCGTACCTGGTCGACGGCGACGTCGTCGAAATCGAGCTCGAGTGCCTCGGCCGACACCGACAGGTCGTGACCGTCACGGAGTGAATGCGCGAAGCGGCGCACCGATGACTGGTGCGCCGCTTGTGTTTGCGGATCGGCGTCTCAACGATGACGCCGGATCAGGTGAGGGCTGAGATCAGCGGTTCTCGTCGAAGCCGCCCTGCTCGCCACCGAAGCCACCCTGGGCCTGATCCCGGCCGCCGAATCCAGCCTGCTCCTGCTGACCCGACTGACCCTGCTGACCGCCCTGTTCGCGGTCGTTGGCTCCGCCGAAGCCGCCGGACTGCTGTCCTTCCTGCTCTTGCTGACCGCGGTCGTCTCCGCCGAACCCGCCGTCGTTCTGACCGCCCTGAGCCTGCTGGCCGCGATCATCGCCGCCGGGTCCGTCCTGTTCCTGACCGCTGGGCTGGCCACCCTGCTCACGGTCATCTCCACCGAATCCGCCGGACTGTTCCTGGCCGCCGCTGAAGCCGCCCTGCTCTTGCTGAACGCGGTCGTCGCCCCCGAAGCCGCCCTGTTCCTGGCCGCCGCTGAAGCCGCCCTGGGCCTGCTGATTTTGGCCGCCGAAGCCACCCTGCTCCTGCTGACCCGACTGGCCTTGCTGGCCACCCTGGTCGCCGAAGCCGCGCTGCTGTCCCTCGGGACCGCTCTGCTGCTCATTGCCGAAGTCGTTCTGACCGCTGTCGTTGTTGCCTGCGAAATCGTTCGATTCCATGTCCAACTCCTCATTCGGTGACGAATCATCGCTGTCTGCGACTCGATTGCCAGTCTTCGGTACCCAGAGCCTGGGTGACAATAGAGTTCAAGGAATGTTGCACGAAGTTCACTCAAGCCGCAGCTGATGTTCAGCCAAGGCAGCTTTTCAATGCGACTTTGCTGTCAGCGGCATTTCGTCACCGTCCAGCACCGATTGTGGAGAGAAGATGGACGTGGTCGTGACCATGGTGGTCGGACCGCCGGCCGAGCAGACCGGCCGAACGAGTGCGGGAGGCACAATGAGTACACCCGATTCCGACACACGACGGGTGACGAAAGGTCGCGTCACGGTCTGGGCGGTTCTCTGTCTCATTCCGGTGATCGCCGCCTTCGTCCTCCAATGGCTGCCGATTCTCAACGGCCCACATCTGTTTCTCGGGCTGCCGACCATCTTGTGGTGGACCTGTGTGCCCGGCAGCCTCCTCGTCACCGGCATCCTCCTGATCATCGAGAAGACCCGCCCCGATCTCGAACGGCAGGGCCACCTCGACGACCTTGCCCTCGAAGAAGCCGAGAGGCTCGAATCGGCCAAAGTCGGAGACCGACCGGAAGTGCAGGCACACCCCGACAACGGTCGGGAGGGCTGAGATGAGCACTATCGAGATCGTCACCCTCGGCGGAATCGTCCTCGTCGCGATCCTCGGTTTCATCGGACGCAAGAAGCCCAATGCCGACCTCTCCGAGTGGACCGTCGGCGGCCGACGCTTCGGCGTGGCCACGACCTGGCTGCTTCAGGCCGGCGAAACCTTCACCACCTTCACCTTCCTCGGTACTGCCGGGCTCGTGGTCTCTGGAGGCGCCGCCGCCTTCTACTCGATGCCCTACGTACCCCTCGGCTACCTGGTCCTCTACTTCATCGGCCCGAAGATCTGGCGCATGGCCAAAGCACGCGGACACCTGACACAGGCTGACTTCCTCGAACACAGCTACTCCTCGCGCACCCTCGGAGTCATCGCAGGCATCTGCGGAGTCATCTTCCTGCTGCCCTACCTGCAGCTGCAGATCACCGGACTCGGCCTCATCGTCCAACTCGTCACCGGCAACCGAACGACGGGCGTGTGGTCAATGGTCATCGCCTTCATCCTCGTCGTCGCCTTCGTCCTGTGGTCGGGCCTGCGAGGCGTGGCCACGACCGCATACTTCAAAGACGCGCTCATGCTCGTCATGCTCTTCGTCGTATGCATCTCGATCCCCATACATTTCACCGGCGGATTCACGAACGTCTTCGACACCGTCGCTGCCACCATGCCCGACCTCCTGAGCGTCCACGGCACAGAGGAATACGGCATCCCCTGGTACATCTCGAACATGGCGATCAGCGCCATCGGCGTGGCCTTCGTGACTCTTCCGCACATGTGGCCGCCGATCCTCGCCGCCCGCAGCTCCGCGGTGCTGCGCCAGAACTACCTGTGGCTGCCGATCTACAACACCTTCATCGTCCTGCCGCTCATCGTCGGCTACGTGGCCGTCGTCATCCTCGGTCGGAACACCGATGCCGACTCGGCTCTGCTCCACCTGTCCGGACAGATGTTCCCCGATTGGGTGATCGGAGTCCTCGCCGTCGCCGGAATCACCACGGCGATGGTGCCCTCGGCCGCGCTGCTCATCGGCATCTCGACCCTGGCTTCACGCAATGTCTTCCGGATCAGATCCGAACGGCATCAGTTCACTGCGACTCAGATCATCGTCGTCGTCGCCACTGCCCTGTCGCTGCTGCTGGCCATCGTCATGCCCGACCTGTTGGCGAACCTCCTGCTGCTGACTTTCTCCGGCCTCGACCAGCTCGCTCCGGCGATCGCCGCGGCTCTCTTCTTCCGCGGTCGTCTCAGTGTTCGCTCGATCATCGCCGGTCTTGCTGCGGGACTGATCGTCGTCATCGCCTACACGTTCTGGCTGCCGTTGCCGTGGGCGATCAGCGAAGGCATCATCGGCCTCGGCGTCAACATCCTCGTCGTTGCGGTCTGCGAAGCCGTGCGTGCCGGGGTCGGTCGGTCGCAGGCTGAGACTTCGACCGAATCCATCGGTCAACGCGCGTAGGTCACGCTGCGGAACAGCTGAGCACCGCCTCGGGGAGGTGGACCGTCCGACCGCCCGGGCGGCGGATATCCGCGCCGATCGCCCCGACACCTGGCACCATGGGAGAACCGAACCACGCACAACTAGGAGCATCGTCATGAGCACGCACCGACTTCCCCTTTCCGGTGTGCGAGTCCTCGAACTCGGAAACTACATCGCCGCACCCACCGCCGGGCGGATGCTTGCGGACTTCGGCGCCGAGGTGATCAAGGTCGAACGCCCCGGCACCGGCGATGAGCTGCGCAATTGGCGGCTCAAGGCCGGCGACACCTCGATGCTCTACCGCACGATCAACCGCAACAAGAAGTCGGTCGTGCTCGACCTGCGCAGCGACGAGGGACGCGAAGCTGTGCTCGAACTCGTCCGCCGCAGCGACATCCTGCTCGAGAACTTCCGCCCCGGCACCCTCGAGAAATGGGGACTCGGCCCCGACGTGCTCGAAGAGGCGAACCCCGACCTTGTGTTCGTGCGCATCTCAGCGTTCGGCCAGACCGGACCGATGTCGTCCCGGCCTGGATTCGCCGCCGTCGCCGAAGGATATTCCGGCTTCCGCGAACTCGTCGGCGACCCCGACCGCCCGCCGGTGCGCGTGGGCATCTCGATCGGCGACTCGATCGCCGGAATGCAGGCGGCGTTCGGTGCCGTGATGATGCTCTTCGACCGACAGCGGCAGAAGATCGCCGGAGCCGCCGAGGCGGTCGTCGGATCCGCGCACAGCTTCGAAGGCAAGGGTCCGCTGTCGGAGCGGACCGTCGACGTCGCGCTCAACGAGGCGATGTTCTCCGTGATGGAATCCCTCGTCCCCGACTACTCCGCATTCGGCGAGGTCCGCACCCGCACCGGCGGTCGGATGGAGGGCATCGCGCCCTCGAACGGCTACATGTGCGCCGGCGGGAAATCCGTGGTCATCGCCGGTAATGGGGATGGAATCTTCCCGCGGCTGATGACGGCGATCGACCGTCCCGACCTCGCTGAGGATGCCGACCTGCAGACGAATGCCGGCCGTTGGCAGCGGCGCGACGAACTCGACGAAGCCATCGGGGCGTGGTGCGCGCAGCGTTCAGTCGAGGACGTCGTCGAGACTCTGGAGGAAGTGGGCGTTCCGGCGGGACCCATCTACACGGCCGAAGATCTCGTCGCCGATGAGCAGCTCGCCGCTCGCGGGATGATTCAGAACCTCGACGTCTCCACCGGCGAAGAAGTCCTCGAAGACGTCGCCTTCCCCGGCATCACCCCGGTCATCGGCGGCGAATCGATCGCGATCGACCACCTCGGTCCTGATCTGGGCGAGCACACCGACGAAGTGCTGTCATGGCTGGGACTGGCACCGGAGCAGAATGCAGCCCCGGAGCCAGACCAGGACGGCGCTGAGGACTGAACGCCGAGACCTCTTCCGACGGTGACCGCCCAGGTCTATTCTTATGCCATGGGCGAGCTGAGGTACTCGATCAACGTCACCGTCGACGGCTGCTGCGACCATCGCGTCGGAGTCATCAGCGACGATTTCCACCTTCACCATGCGAACAATCTCAAGCGTGCCGACGGGCTGATCTTCGGCCGCGTCACCTACCAGATGATGGAAGACGCGTGGCGCCGGCCCGAGGGTGACACGACCCCGGAGGAAGACCTTGATCCGTTCGTCGCGGCCATCGACCCGGCTCGCAAGTTTGTCGTCTCCAGCACCCTGGACAGCGTCGACTGGAACTCCGAACTCATCCGCGGCGATCTCGGCACCGCTGTCCGCGAGCTCAAGGAGCAATCGGTGACGGGACTCGCTACAGGGGGAGTGACGCTGCCGCTGGCTCTGGCCGAACTCGGTCTCATCGACGAGTTCGAATTCGTCGTCCACCCCTGCATCGCCGGGCACGGACCCTACCTCTTCGCAGGACTGAACGACGTTGTCGACCTGGAACTCGTCGACCGCAGCGAACTCGAAGCAGGCCACGCGATTCAGACATACCGGCCGAAGAAGCAGGCTTCCCGATAGACGGGACTGAACACAGGCAATTCTCCCCGACCTCTCATATGCCGAACAAAGCCTGTTCCCTGGACTGAGCGCGTTATATAACGAGAGTGGAGTCGCGCATGGTCGCGCGGCGACGAATCGTTTCCCGTTCACCGGGAGCCTGCGTGAAGGAGTCCCATGGTCCGGCCCACTTCCGTCGATATCCTCGACACCACTCTGCGCGACGGGCTGCAGATCGAAGAAGCCATCGTGCCCACCGATGTCAAGGTCGCCCTGGCCGAGAAGCTCATCGGCTCGGGACTCAAGCACATCGAGGTCGGCTCCTTCGTCAATCCGAAGAAGGTCCCGCAGATGGCCGACACCGACGAACTGCTGCGCCGTCTGGCACCGCACGAAGCCGACGGGGTCGAGTTCTTCACCCTCGTCTTCAACCTCAAGGGCGCCCAGCGGGCCGTCTATGCCGGGGCGAAGAACATCAAACTCGTGCTCTCGGCCTCCGAAGGACACTCGAAAGCGAATTCCGATGCCTCCATCGCCGAGGCCTCCGACCGCCTCATGGACGCCGCCGTCTTCGCCCGTGACCAGGGACTGCGCTTCGACATCACGACCGCCGTGAGCTTCATCTGCCCCTTCGACGGGATCACCGAGGCTGACCACCTCGTCGAGGTCCTCCGTCCCTTCGTCGACGCCGGAGCCCACGGCGTCGGGGTGGCCGACACCATCGGCAACGCCAACCCATCGCTGGTCCGCCGCAACACCTCGGCGGTTCTCGACGCGTTCCCCGGCAAACCGGTCAACCTCCACCTCCACGACACCTACAACTTCGGCATGGCCAACGTCATCGCCGCCCTCGAGCTGGGGATCGCGAACTTCGACGCGGCCATGGGCGGACTCGGCGGCTGCCCCTTCGCCCCGGGCGCCGCCGGCAACATCGGCACCGACGACCTCGTCCACCTCCTCCACCGCGAGGGCGTGGCCACCGGCGTCGACGTCGAGGCGCTCACCGAGGTGCGCGACCCCCTCATCGCCGCCGTCGGACACGACCTGACCTCGAGCCTGTCGGACATCCCCGCGACCCCCGCGGTCTTCGACGACCGGTTCGCGGCCGCCTCGGCGAAGGTCTGAAATGACTTCCCACATGACCGCCGAACAGACCCAGGCAACGACCCCCGAACCGCTGCCGCTCGAAGGCATCCGCGTCATCGAGTTCTCCCACATGGTCATGGGTCCCAGCTGCGGGATGATCCTCGCCGACCTCGGCGCCGAGGTCATCAAGATCGAACCCCGCGGAGCCGGCGACAAGACCCGCTACCTGCCCGGGTCCGGATCCGGGCTGTTCCCCGCGTTCAACCGCAATAAGCACAGCGTCCAACTCGATATCGCCGAGGCGGCCGACCGTGACCGTGTCCTCGACCTCATCGATTCCGCCGACGTCCTGCTCGAGAACTTCCGCGTCGGGAAGATGGAATCGATCGGCTTCGGATACGAGGAGCTCTCGGCCCGCAACCCCGGACTCATCTACTGCTCACTCAAGGGATTCCTCTCCGGGCCCTACGGGAACCGCGCCGCCCTCGACGAGGTCGTCCAGATGCTCGGGGGATTGGCGTATATGACCGGCCCGCCCGGCCAGCCGCTGCGCGCCGGAGCCAGCGTCAACGACATCATGGGCGGAATGTTCGGAGTCATCGGCATCCAGTCCGCACTGCGGGTGCGCGAAAGCACGGGCCGCGGAAAACTCATCAACTCCGCACTGTTCGAGAACAACGCCTTCCTCGTCGGAACGCACATGGCACAATCCCAGATCAGCGGCGAACCGCCCCGCCCGATGCCGACCCGGCAAGCAACCTGGGCCGTCTATGACATCTTCCGCGATGCCGATGACAACCAGGTCTTCGTCGCCGCCGTCTCCGACGGGCAGTGGCGCGACCTCTGCGATGAATTCGGACTGACGGGGCTGGCCGCCGACCCGGACATGCTGACCAACCAGGGCCGAGTCGACCAGCGCGACCGCATTCATCGCGAGCTCCAGCAGGCACTGTCACAGCTGAGCCTGGCCGAGATCGAAGACAAGTGCACCCGGCGCGGCCTGCCCGTCGCTCCGGTCAACACCCCGGCCGACCTCACCGACGACCCGCACCTTGTGGCCTCCGGAGCGCTCGCCCACACCGGGCTGCCGACAGGTGCAAGCGTGGATGTGCCGCTGCTGCCGCTGACCTTCGACGGGAACCGGCTCGGGCTGCGCAGCGATGTGCCCGAACCCGGCCGCCACAACAGCCATTACCGGGACGGCCCCGCAGTGCCGACGGGCCCACCCATCGACGGACCTCAGCCCGACGAGAACCGCCTGGACTGACAATTCAGCCAGCGGCACCACCAAGCACACCACCAAATATCGAGAACCGAACACACAAGGGGACAGCTCATGCGATCAACGACGATCACACGCACACGGACGGCCGCCTCGGCGAAGGAAGAGTCGACGAGTACCCGCAAGCGCGCGGCGAAGATCGGGGCCGTGCTCGCTTCGGTCGCCCTCGTCGCCGCTGCCTGTGGGAACAAGGCGCAGCCCCCGGGCGAGGGCGGGGACTATCCGAAGGGACCGGTCTCGGTCACCGCTCCGGCTGAACCCGGATCCGGCTGGGACACCACGGCACGGGCGCTGGTCGAGGCGCTGCAGAAGGAGGACATCGTCTCCACGCCGCTGCCCGTGCAGAACAAGCCCGGCGGCACCGGCTGCTCGTGGCTGACGTCGATGATGCAGCAGGAGAAGGGCAAGGACGATCAGATCGCCATCACCTCCCTGGCCAGCCAGACGATGAAGGCGCGCAACCTCTGCGAATTCGGTCCCGAAGACACGACGCTCATCGCCACCCTCTACGTCGAGGACTTCATGGTCGTGACGCCGAAGGACGGGGATTTCAAGGACCTCGACGCCCTGGTCAAGGCGCTGAAGGACGACCCGCAGAAGGTCACCGTCGCGGCCGCCGGAGACGACACTCTGCCGTTCGCCCTGTTCGCGAAGGAAGCCGGCGTCGACCCGGCTGACATCAATTTCGTCAACTACGACGGCGGCGGCGAGCAGACGACCGCCATGCTCAACGGGGACGCGAAGGTCGCCATCGCCGGCATGAGCGAATTCCGCTCCGTCATCGAAGCCGGCGACATCGAACCCCTCGTCACCTTCGCCCAGGAACCGCTGGCAGCGCCCTTCGACACGGTGCCCACCGCGAAGGACTCCGGCTACGACGTGACCTTGGGCAACTGGCGCGGAGTCTACGGACCCGCCGAGATGCCGCAGGAAGCCGTGGACTTCTGGGCCAAGGCGCTCGAAGACGTGAGCAAGTCCGACGCCTGGCAGGAGACGCTGAAGAACAACCAGTGGGCCACCGAGTTCCACACCGGCGACGACGCCCAGGCCTACGTCGATGACGCGGCGAAGACGGTCGCCGAAGGCGTCAAGGAGACCGACCTGGGCAACAGCAAATGACCGCTTTCCGCACCGACCTCATCACCGGCGGCGCCATCGCCGTCATCGGCGCGGTGTACTACATCGCGACGTTCTCCATCCAGGAGACCGCGAACATCGTCACCCCGCGCACCTTCCCCGCCATCGTGGGGATCGGTCTCATCGTGCTCGGCCTCTTCCTCGCCGGCCAAGCCGTTGTCCGGCACCGGAAGGACACCCCCGCCGAGGCGGCTCCCGGGTCCGCGGGATCAGCGCACTCGACCGCGGCGGCGGACGGGGACGGTGCGGCCGCCTCGGCGGGGGAATCATCCGTTGAAACCGCCGACCGATCCTCCGGTCAGGAGGGGGTCGGCGGGATCGTCCTCGAAGCCTCGCCGGAGCCGCAGGTGCGCAAGGTCGTGTTCCAGTTCGCGCTCTTCTTCGTCTATCTGGCGATCCTCATCCCAGTCGGATTCCTGCTGTCGACGGCGGCGTTCCTGATGGGGCTGACGAGCATCTACGCGCCTGAGAAGTGGATTCGCAACCTCATCTTCTCCGTCCTCTTCGCGGTCGTGGTCTACACGGCGTTCGTCTACGGACTCGCCGTGTACCTGCCGGTCGGGATCCTGGGTTAGGGGGCGGGCATGGACACTCTCATCGATCTGGGAGGCGGCTTCGCCTCGGCACTCGAGCCGGTCAGCCTCGCCTTCGCCCTCCTCGGCGTGCTGCTGGGCACCGTCGTCGGAGTGCTGCCGGGAATCGGACCCATCTCTGCGATCGCGATCCTCATCCCGGTCTCCTTCGGGATGGAGCCGGTGCACGGTCTCATCCTGCTGTGCGGAATCTACTACGGTTCGATGTACGGCGGCTCGATCACCGCTACGCTCATCAAAACCCCTGGTGAGGTCGCCAGCGCGGTGACCGCGATCGAGGGCTACGAAATGGCCCGCCGAGGTCGGGGCAAGGCCGCCCTGGCGACCGCGGCGATCGGATCGTTCCTCGCCGGCACCCTGGCGATCATCGGACTGACGTTCCTCTCACCCGTCCTCGTCAGACTCGCGAACGTCTTCGGCGCCACCGAATACTTCCTGCTCATGGCCACGGCCCTGCTGCTCGCGTCGACGATGTCGGCGGGTTCGCGGGCCAAGGCGCTCATCTCGATCTTCATCGGCCTGGCCGTCGGCCTCATCGGACTCGACTTCCAGACCGGACTGCCCCGGCAGACCTTCGGCATGGATCTGCTCTCCGACGGGATCGACTTCACGATCTTCGCGATGGCGCTCTTCGCCATCCCCGAGGCGATCCGCAACCTCGCGCTCGGACGTGGGGCCAAGGATGAGATCCAGAGCTTCGGAAACGACAAATGGATGACGAAGGAAGACTGGCAGCGGTCGGCCGGCCCGTGGGCCCGCGGTTCCGTGGTCGGCTTCATCATCGGCATCCTGCCAGGAGTCGGTCCGTCGCTGGCCTCGTTCATGTCCTACATCATGGAGAAGCGGATCTCGAAGCGGAAGGACGAGTTCGGTCACGGCGCCATCGAGGGCGTGGCCGGTCCCGAAGCGGCGAACAATGCCGGTGTCGGTGGTGCGATGATTCCGCTGTTCAGCCTCGGCATCCCGGGTTCGGCGACGACGGCGCTGCTGCTCTTCGTGTTCACGATGTACGGCCTGCAGCCAGGACCGCTGATCTTCCGGGACGAGACCGGTCTGATCTGGACGATCATCGCCAGCATGTACATCGGCAATATAGCGCTCATCATCCTCAACCTGCCGCTGGTCGGGGTCTTCGTGAAGCTGTTGAAGATGCCCAAGGAGATCCTCTTCTCGTCCATCCTCGTGCTTGTGGTCATCGGCGCCTACGCCATCGAATTCAGCCTGTTCGGGCTGATGATGCTCGGCATCTTCGGCGTCATCGGCTATCTCATGGAGAAGGGCGGCATCCCCTTGGCCCCGGCGATCCTGGCGCTCGTGCTCGTGCCGCTGCTCGAGGACAACTTCCGGCGCATGCTGCAGATCTCCGGTGGATCGTTCGCACCCCTGGTCACCAGGCCGGTGTCGCTGTCGATCATCATCCTCATGGTGGCAGGCATCATCGGACCCATCATCTTCCGGTGGTGGGTGTCCCGGCGGAAGCTGCTCGCCGATGTGACGGTGTCGTGAGGAGTGGGAATGAAGAGTTCTGAACAGGTGCCGGCGGAGATCGGAGTCATCGACCGCAGTGCGGCCATCCTCGAAGTCCTACAGGACTCGCCGATGACGGCTGCGGAGGTGTGCCGCCGCCTCGGCTATTCGAAGTCGACGACGTATCGGCTGCTGACCGACCTGCGGGCGCACAAGTTCATCGTCCGTGACTCCTCGGGGCTGCTGCGGTTGGGGCCCTTCCCGGGCAGGCGCAATATCGCCACGACGAACTCGGTGCTCGACCATCTGCGGACGATGACCGGGGAATCCGTGCAGCTGTGGGTCCGCGTCGGTGAGGACCGTGTGTGCGTGCGCAACGTCGAAGCCGATCATGAGCTGCGCGTCTCGCGCGGAGTCGGTGCGGTGCTCCCGCTCGTCGACGGCGGCTCGGCTGCCCTGGCGCTGTGCGGGCCGGGAAATCCGGCGGAGTTCTACGCGACCAAGCAGGCACGGGTGGCCGGGACCGCCTCGGCGAGTGTGGCCTTCACCGTCGGTGCGATCGTGTTCGCGCTCTGTGTGTCCTACCCGCTGACGCGGGAACCGGACAACGTCGCCGGCGCCTATCGCAGCCTGCTCAGCCGGGCTGCCGTCGAGCTGCGGGCGTTGCTCGACGGCAGCGAGGAACTCGAGGTGCTGCGCGATATCGCCCGGTTGGCGCTGGGTGCGCGGAAGCAGGCGGGGGAGTAGGGAGGGAATGGGGAGGACTATTCCGCCGTTGGCTCAGTCAGCGGATGAAGGTCACTCTGCCGGAGGCTGGCCGAGGTAGAAGCCGGTGGTGCGTTCTGCGGCGGCGCGCGCCTGATCGACCGGGGTTCCTGCCGCCGCCGAGGCCTCGCCCCAGCGGGCGCTGGAGGTGCGGACGAATTCCTGGGCCGACGCCGAGGCGACCCATTCATTCTCGTCTTCGGGGCGTCCCGTACCGGCCACGAGATGGTTGGCGAGACCGAGGAGGGAGATGTCCCACCCGACACCGGTGGCGCCGGGTCCGAACTGCACCCAGAAGTCGGCGTTCGCCTCACCTGTGTGCGAGTGCTCGAGGGTCAGGCGTGCGCCGCCGTCTGCCTCGGCGAAGCGGACGGTGACATGGCTGACTCCTCCCGCGAATTCCCAGGTCAGCGAATAGAAGTGGGGCGGTTCGCAGCTCTCGATCGTGCCGGAGGCATTGCCTTCGATCTGGTAGCGACCGCCGAGTTCGAGGTCGCCGCTGACGGGGGCGAACCAGCGCTCGAGCCGAACCGGATCGGTGCAGGCTTCCCAGAGATCTGCGACGGTGGTCGGGTAGGTCTGGCTCAACGTCTGGACCGTGTGCTGGGTGTCGCCCTCGACGGTGATGTTGAGCCCGCGGTCGACGGCGTCGGCCTGCGCGGCGAGGACCTGGTCTTCGGTGGGGCGACTGGAGTCGGGGGTGGTCATGAAAGCTCCTCGGAGGTCGTCGATGATCTGACGGCGGTTGCAGGTGAGGTGCGGGAGGTCCGCCGAAGATCGGCGGTACTTCATGGTAACCAAGGATGCGCGGCGGTGGAATGGCATTGGTCCAGTTTGGGGATGAGAACGGATATGTCATTTTTCAGGCTCGGTCCATCAGCCGACGCATAGTGTGGAGCGCAGACGGAGCCGCCGAGCGCGGGACCCGGACAAGAGCGCACCGCACCAATGGGAGGACCCCCTTATGACCACACGCATCGCCGTCGTCGTCGGCAACCCGAGCTCGAATTCGCGAACCCGCCAAGTGGCCGAAGACCTCGCCGCCAAGATCGCCGAGGTGACCGGATCCGAGATCGACGAAACCATCGAACTCGCCGAGGTGACCGACGAGATCTTCGAATGGAAGTCCGACCGCCTCAACACACTCACCGAACGTCTGGCCACCGCCGACTACGCCGTCATCGCCACGCCAACCTATAAGGCCAGCTACACCGGACTGCTCAAAGCCTTCCTCGACCGGTACGACGCTGGCGGTCTGCACGGACTGACCGCGATCCCGGTCTTCACCATCGGGTCCCCGGCGCACACGCTCGCGGTGGAGACGACCCTGCGTCCGCTGCTCGTCGAACTCGGCGCCAGCGTGCCGACGAAAGGTCTGGCGTTCCCGACCGCAAAATTCGATGACCGCGCAAACGTGCTCGACGAATGGGTCGACAGCCAGAAGGCGTACCTGCCGCAGAGATGAGCCTTCAGCTTGGTGAACCTGCAGCGGCTTAGTACAGGGGGCCGAGCTATTGCAGTTTCACCACGCGGGAGAGCTGGCCGGTGCCGGGAACGTGGCGCGGGTCCGCTGAACGCATCAGCGGACCCGCGCGGCTGTCTCGGCGAATGAGGTCGTCCCGATCAGGGACGGCCGCCTCGGTGGGGGTTCAGCCGATCTGCAGCTCGCCCATCGCATCCCAATCATCACCGTCGATCTGACGGGAGATGATCTTCGGGGTCGCTGCCAATGCGGAGTGCATCGGCCCGCCCGCGGCGGTCGCGGCCTGGAAATGGTCGGACTTCACATGCGCTTCGGCGGCATCGTCGTCGAAGGCTTCGACGAGGACGTACTCGTTCGGGTCATCGAGGCTGCGCGACCAGTCGAACCATTTGTTGCCCGGTTCTGCGCGGGTCGCCTCGGTGAATTCGCGGGTCAGCTCGGGCCACTGGTCAGCCATTTCGGGCTTGACGGGGAACTTCACGACGATGAAGATCATGTCTTCTTCCTTCTCTCTGTGGTTGTTCTCTCGGGTGGAGATGTGGGTGTGGCGGTGTCGGTTTCTGCTCTCAGCGACAACGTTACGAGAACTGCATTCCGCCGTCGACGAGCATGGTCTGTCCGGTGATGTAATCGGAGTCCTCGCTGGCGAGGAACGACACGAGGTTCGCGACGTCCTCGGGCACGGACACCCGGCCCATGAGGATGTCACCAGCATATTTCTTGATCGCCTCACCCTTGGCCAGCCCCTCCTCGGCGGCGAGCTTCTCATCGATGAGGTCCCACATCGCGGTGCCGACGATGCCGGGCCCGTAGGCGTTGACGGTGATGCCGTGCTTGGCCCACTCCATCGCCGCACCCTGAGTCAGCCCGCGAACGGCCCATTTCGTCGCCGAATACGGCGACAGGAGGGCGAAGGGGCGGAAGGCGACGATCGAGGCGGCGCCGATGATCTTGCCGCCGTTGCCCTGCTCGATCATCTGCTTCGCCGCGGCCTGATACGACAGGAAGACGCCGGTGAGATTGACGTCGACGATCTTCTCGAAATCCGCCTTCGAATATTCGATGAGGGGTTCGACCTGGGCGATTCCGGCGTTCGCGACGAAGACGTCGAGTTTTCCTCCCGCATCGACGGCAATCTCGACGAGGCGGCTCAGCGAATCTTCGTCCGTGACGTCGACCTCAGCGCCGGTGGCCCTCCCACCTGTGCTTTCGATCGTTGTGACGGTCTCCGCCACCCCGTCCTGCATGCTCGGCAGGTCAGCCACGATGACATGATGGCCATCGGCTCCGAGCCTCTGCGCGATGCCCTGGCCGATTCCCCGTGCGGATCCCGTCACCACTGCGACGCTGTTGTTCGTGCCCATTTCTCCTCCTTGAGTTCTCAACTGTGAGCGAGCACGATCATTCTCAGCAGAGTCGGCAGCCGGAGGACATGGTTCTTCTCATGTGGCGATAAAGCTGGGGGGGGGCAAACGTGGCCGGTTGTGGGGCGGGTGGTCGCTGTCGCGAGTGCTGTCTCCATCGGGAGTTCGGGGCTCAGGCGTGTTCGGCGACGGGGACGGTGACCGACCCGCCGCGCAGGTAGCTCGACGCCAGTCCCGCATGCTCGCGCAGGGTCGACTCGACCAACTTCGCCCGTCCCGCCATCTTCGACGAGGGGGTGCTGATCGCCATCGCCCCGACCTGCATTCCCGTGCCGTTGCGCACCGGCACGGCCGCGCAGGTCTGACGGGGCAGGAACTCCTCGTGCTCCCAGGCGATTCCGCGGGTGGCCACCTCGGCGAGGTGGGGGTCGAGGGCCTCCCGACTGATCATCGTCTGCGGGGTGAGCACCTGCATTCCGCGCGCCTCGAGGTAGTCGGTGCGCTGCGGTTCGGGCATTCCGGCCAGGAGGATCTTGCCGAAAGCGGTGGCGTGCGCCGCCTCGTGGAAACCGAAGCGCAGAGGCCGCAGCCGCGGATGCTTCTCGCAGTCGGAGCAGTAGGTGAGGATGATGTCCGAGCCGCGGTAGATCGCGAAATAGGCGGCAGTGCCCAGCGACCGGTGGAGCTGATCGGTGATCTGCCGGATCGGATGCGGGGCGACGAGGCGCTGCTGGAACGACAGTCCGAGTTCGAAGCATTTGGGACCGAGCTCGAAGCGCTTGGTGTCCTTGAGGTAGACGAGATACCCGGAATCGGCGAGCTCGTTGAGGAGCCGGTAGACGGTGGGCAGCGGGATCTCGAGGCGGGTGGCCACGGTCTTCGCGGCGGCACAGCCCGAAGCGGCGACGGCCTCCAAGACGGAGAAGGTTCGTTGGATCACGGCACTGTTGGACACACGGTCTCCTGACTGTGCGATCGCCTCGGCGATCGACTTTTTCATGTGATGAGAATGAGGATAGTCCATGGTGTCGCGGGTCACATAGGTTGCTCATGTCAGGACAGTGGCGGGCGTGCGTCGATGCCGCCTGCCGAGTGGAGCAAAGGAGCATCCGATGGCATTCCCTGCAAAATACCCATCGCTGAATGCGATGGAGATGACGGACGAGGCGAAGCAGACCCTCATCCGAGTGCTGCGCGTGGCATTCCCGCACGCAGATTTCCCCGACGGACCGTATTTGCGCACCGCGGAGAAGATCCTCATCGCCGCCGATGAGGAGACGTGGTTCAGGGTGGCCCTCATCCAAGGGCTGCTGTCGTTGGATCAGCTCTCCGACGGTGATTTCTGCGGACTCGATGATGACTCCGCGCTCAAGGTGCTGCGCCGGGTCGAATCCACCGAGTTCTTCGGCTTCGTCCGCCGCACCGCCGTGCTCAACCTCTATGACGATGTCGAGGTGTGGGAGACGCTCGGCTACGAAGGGCCGTCGTTCGACAAGGGCGGCTACATCAACCGCGGCTTCGATGATCTCGACTGGCTGCCCGAACCGCGGATCGTCTACCCCGAGGATGAGCCGCTGCCCGAGCTCGGCGACGGGGTTATGGGTGTCCGCAGCGGCAGCGCTGCCGGTGACGATTCGACCAATCAGCCGGCGCCGCAGAGCGTCGAGATGGGTGAGGTGAAGAAGTGATGACCGCTGAGAATATAGGACGCGGTGCCAGCGCCGAGGCTGGACACAGCGTGACCGGATTCAGCATCGACCCGGACGAAGAGGCCGTCGTCATCGTCGGCTCCGGCGCCGGCGGGGGAACCCTGGCCTACGAGCTCACCGCGAAGGGCATTCCCGTCGTCGTGCTCGAAGCCGGGCCGTATCTGCGCAACGAGGACTACGTCAACAACGAATGGGAAGCCTTCAACCAGATGGCCTGGCTCGATCCCAGGACGACGACCGGATCGTGGCGGATCGCCCGCGATTTCCCGAACCTGCCGGCCTGGATCGTCAAAGCTGTGGGCGGCACGACGACCCACTGGTCGGGAGCGACCCCGCGATTCAAGGCTCATGAGTTCAAGGCCCGCAGCGTCTACGGCCGCATCGACGGCGCCAACCTCCTCGACTGGCCGATCACGCTTGAGGAGATGGCCCCGTACTACGACCGGGCCGAGAAGGCGATGGGTTCGACCCACGTCCACAGCCGGAAGCCGCTGCCGGCGAACAACAACTACAAGGTCTTCGCCGGAGGGGCGAAGGAGGTCGGCTACAAGTTCTATGCGACCGGGCCGTACGCCACGAACGCCGAAGAATACGACGGCCGCCCCGCCTCCATCCAGGACGGCTTCAACTTCCAAGGCGATAAGAACAAATCCAAATGGTCGACCCTGGTCAGAGAGCTGCCGCGGGCGGCGGACACCGGGCTGCTCGATCTGCGGCCCGAGTCCCAGGCAGTGCAGATCACCCACGATGCGGGCGGTCGGGCCGACGCCGTGCTCTACCTCGACAAGGACGGGAACCTCCACCGTCAGGCCGCGAAGGTCGTGTGCGTGGCCGGCAATTCGATCGAGACGCCGAGGCTGCTCCTCCTCTCCGGCACACCGTCCTTCCCTGACGGGTTGGCGAACTCGTCCGGCCATGTGGGCCGGAACTATATGCGTCACCTGACCGGCACCGTGTGGGGCCACTTCGACAAGCCGGTGCGGATGTATCGCGGGGAGACGATGGCCGGAGTCATCGCCGACGAGTCGATCCACGATCCCGACCGCGGGTTCTCCGGAGGCTACTACATGGAGACGATCTCGCTGGGCCCGGCATTCATGGCCTCCTTCGTCGAGCCCGGCGGGTGGGGACCGGACTTCGCGGCACTGCTCGACCGGTACCTCAACACCGCGGGAATGTGGATCGTCGGCGAGGACATGCCGCAGGAGAGCAACCGGGTGACGCTGAATACGACGGTCAAAGACACGAACGGTCTGCCCGTGCCGAACGTCCACTATGACGATCACGCAAATGATCTGGCGATGCGCGAACACGCCTACGCCGCAGGGCAGAGAGTCTACGAGGCGGTCGGTGCGCAGACCTCCCACCACACTCCGCCCTATCCGTCGACGCACAACCTCGGCACCGCGCGGATGAGCGAACGCCCCGAAGACGGAGTCGTCGACAAATGGGGCCGGACCCACGACGTGAAGAACCTCTTCATCTCCGACGGATCGGTCTTCACCACCGGCGCCGCCGCGAACCCGACACTCACGATCGTGGCGCTCGCGATCCGGCAGGCCGAGTACATCGCCGAGGCGCTGCGGACTCAGGAGATATAGGGGCGGCAGGATGTCGTCGCATCGATCGGCGTCGGTTCTGTCAACGGATGGAATCGACGCCGAACTGCTGTGAGAGAGCATCGGACCAATAGGATGAAAGGGAGACGCATCAAGGAGGAGACTGCCTGTGGCACGTACCGTCTACTACACCGCGACCACGCTCGACGGGTTCATCGCCGACCCGAATGACTCGCTCGAATGGCTGCTGCGTCAGACCGAAGAACCGCCGGACGACGGGTTCATCGACGGAGTCGGAGCGATCGTCATGGGCTCGACGACGTACGAATGGGTGCTGCGCAATCTCGACGGGCCCTGGCCCTATGAGGTTCCCGCGTGGGTGATGACCCACCGGAAGCTCGGCCTGCCCGAAGCCGGGAAGGACGGGATGACACCCGACATCCGGTTCGCGAAGGGCTCGGTCTCCGACCACTACTTCGAAATGTGCACCGCCACGGGCGACCATGACCTGTGGGTGATGGGCGGCGGCGACCTCGCTGGACAGTTCGCCGACGAGGGACTCCTCGACGAGATCATCACCTGGACCGCGCCGGTGGTCCTCGGCAAGGGGCGCTCGCTCCTGCCGCGCCGCCTCGACCTCGAACTCATCGAAGTCGGACACAGCGCCCCCTTCGTCATCTCCCGCCACCGAGTCATCGGGCCCCTCCTCGAGGACAGCCCAACCGAGTGAAATCCCTCGCCGAGGTGGGGCGACGTTTCGGACGGGTCGATCTTTGGTACGGACGTTCAGGGCCGCCTCGGCGAAGTGATCGATGATCTATACGCGAGGGTGGGCCGCCTCGGCGGGGTTCATCCGGATATCGGGCACCCCTGGTGGGCGGTGGGATTCCGTGATTCGATGCAGTCATGACTGCTGCGATTGAGAACCATCGGGCCCGCCTGCGCGCGGGGGAGATCTACAACGGACTGTGGATGATGTCGACGAGTCCGGAGCTGGCGAAGGCCGGGTCGGCGGCCGGATTCGACTATGTCTGCCTCGACCTGCAGCACGGGCTGGTGCGGCCCACCGACGTGCTGCGACTGTCCGACGCTGTGCGCGCCAGCGGCGACGCACTCGTAACGGCGCGGGTCGCGGCGAACCGATTCACGGAGATCGGGGCGCTCGCCGACGCCGGAGTCGAGGCGATCATCGTTCCGCTCGTGTCCTCGGTCGACGAGGCACAGGCTGCGGTGGCCGCGCTCGACTATCCCTCGCGGGGCGGGGATCGTTCGTGGGGACCGACAGCCGAGATCATGCACGGCGCCGTGCAGGACACACGGGACGAGCGGCCTCTGCTGTTCGTCATGATCGAGAACGAGGAGGGTCTGGCCGCGGTCGAGGACATCTGCGCCGTGCCGGGAATCGACGGGGTGTACGTCGGTCCGTCCGATCTGGCGTTCGCCGTCGGCGCGCTGCCGGGGCAGCACAACGAGGCCCACGCCGAGGCGCTCGTGCGGATCCGCACGGCCGCCGATGCCGCCGGGGTGGTTCCGGGAATCCACTGCGGCGACGGCGAGGAGGCTCGGTTGCGTCGGGAACAGGGCTTCCGCTTCATCACCTCATGCGGCGACTTGGGCGCCGCGGGCCGAGCCTTCCGAGAGGACCTGGCAAACGCCCGCTCCTAGTTTCTCCAATTACTACCTGACGGCGGCTCACCAACCTCGCGCGAGGTATCTGCGCCGCCGTCAGGTAGTTCGGGGATCCGCGTTGCGCGCGACGTTGCCATGGTGCGCCAGGATGTTCTTGGGAAGTCCGAGTATCCTGGCGTTTCTCAATTCAACTCTCGAGTTTTTCCTGCCTGCACAAACTCATTGATGCAATTCCTTCAGGGTATCGAAACATGCGAAAACAATCTTGGACAGGCATCGTTGAGTCGCGAATACTGGAACGCATCACAGTTGTTCCACGTCACAAATGCAATGCCACACCTGCTCATGGACCAGAACCCAATGGAGGGATCGCCAATGACAACAGCACCACGCATCGATACCGATGCAGTTCGACCTATGGAGCCCAGCCCTGCGCCGGCAGCTCCGCCGACTGCATCTAGGCTCAAACCTGAGTCATTCACAGCGGGAATCAAAGCTGTTGTCGGGCTCGTCGGATTGTTCGCGATCTGGGAGCTAGCAGTCTTCATCTTCGACTTCCCGAAGTATCTGCTTGTCGGTCCGATTTCGGCGTTCGAAGAATTGTTCACGAACCCGGGATACTTCGCGGTCAACGCTCTCACTACCCTGCAGGAAGGTCTCGCAGGCTTTGCGCTCGGCACAGCATTGGGCGTTCTGTGTGGAGCACTCCTCTATTACGCTTCCTTCCTTCGTCCCTTCCTCTATCCGGCGCTCATCGCCATCGACACGATTCCGAAGGTCGCTCTGGCGCCGCTGTTCATCGTCTGGTTCGGCTTCGGCTTCGAGTCGAAGGCTTTCGTGGCAATGGCCATCGCATTCTTCCCGCTCGTCATCAACACATTCGACGGGCTCAACTCTGTGCCGCACGAGCTGCAGGACCTTGCACGCATCAACCGTGCCTCGAAGCTGAAGAAGATGATGAAGATCGATTTCATCTATGCGCTTCCTTCGATCTTCACGGGAGCTAAGATCTCGATCTCGCTGGCTGTCGGAGGTGCCGTGGTCGGTGAGTTCATCGCCGGGTCCAAGGGACTCGGATACGTCATTCTTCTCGCGAACTCTCAGGTCGACCTCCCCTCGATGTTCGCAGCATTCATCGTGCTTGCGGCGATCGCATTGCTTCTCTTCTTCATCATCGACCTCATCTCGAAGAAGCTGCTGCCGTGGAAGAACTACACGAAGTGAGAGGCGGAACCATGCACATCTTGAAGAAACTGCTAGTTGCGCCGCTCCTGCTGTCTGTCGTCACTCTGACAGGATGCACGCCAAAGGACGGACTCGATGACTTCAACCTCATGGTCGACGTCGCCTATCTGCCGAAGCACGCACCGTTCTTCGCAGCTGAGGCCGAGGGGTTCTTTGAAGAGGAAGGATTCGACGTCTCGCTGATGCCGGGTTCCGGCTCAACGAACACCGTGACTTCCGTCGAAACCGGGAGAGTCGACGCCGGATGGGCCGATTTCGGCGCGACCATCCTCAGCCAGGGCAAAGGAGCTCACGTTAAGCAGGTGAATCTGCTTCAGGCCCGATCAGCGTACGCGACTATCGCACTCGAGAGTTCGGGTATCAAAACCTGGGAGGACATGAAGGGCAAGACGGTGGCGACTGAGGGTGCCGGTGCCATGACGGCTATGTGGCCGCTCGCGCTCGAACGCAGTGGCCTCAAACAGGATGACGTCAACGTCGTCCACGCCACCGGCGAATCGAAGATTCCAGGTCTGCTGGCCGACCGCTGGGATGCGAACCTCGCGCTCTACGTCTCCGACGAGCCGGCGCTGATGGCGCTCGGTGAGAAGGCGAACATCCTCAAATGGTCTGACGTCGGCATCGACCTCTACGGCAATGGCATCGTGGTCTCGGATGAGGCCCTGAAGAATGATCCCGAGCGTGTTGAGCGCTTCAACCGCGCGATGCAGAAGGGCTTTCTCTGGGCCTGCGACCACCCGGATCAGACTGCAGAGGACTTCACGAAGGAAGTTCAAGGGTACGAACCGGAGACCGTGACCTATGCGCTCAAGTCGCAATGCGAGTTGAACTGGGCCACCGGAAAGTCAGACGACCAGTTCGGTGTGATGACCGACGATGGAGTTGGGCAGATGCTGAGCGTGGCCACTGACTTCCTCGGTCTCGAGAATTCGACCGACCTCACCGTCGATGACATCTATACGAACGACTACATCGACCCGATTCGCCATGACGAAGACGTTGCGGCACCCACAAAGTGAATGGAGTACGACCATGACCACTGACTATGCGATCTCAGTCAACAACGTCGGCAAGACCTACACCTCGCGAGACGGGCAGGAGAACGTCGTCCTCAAGGGACTCGACTTCCATGTCAACCCGGGGGAGTTCGTCTCGATCGTCGGCCAGTCCGGCAGCGGAAAGACCACTCTGCTCAACACGATCTCGGGTCTGCAGGAAGCCTCTGAAGGCGAAATCCTCATCCGCGGACGTGAGATCAGCGCCGCTCTCAAGGACATCGGAATGGTGTTCCAGAGCCCGGTCCTCCTGCCCTGGCGGAATAATCTCGACAATGTCCTCCTGCCCTTGGAATTTCGTGACGCCGTCACATCGGAATCCAAGGACCACGCCATGGAGCTGCTGCACATGGTCGGACTTGGAGAGAAAGCGACCCGGTACTCCTACGAGCTCAGCGGTGGGATGCAGCAACGCGTCGCCATCTGCCGCGCGTTGGTTTCACGTCCGGAAATTCTCCTCATGGATGAGCCATTCGGCGCACTCGACGCGATGACGCGTGATTCGATGAACTTCGAAATCCAGAGGATCTGGCGCCGCACGGGCTGCAGTGTCCTCTTCGTCACCCACAGCATCTCTGAAGCTGTATGGCTGGCAGATCGAGTCGTCGTTGTCGGTGATCGTCCGGGACGGATCGTCGCTGACGTCAAGGTGGACATCGAACGTCCCCGCGCGAAAGAGCACAAATTCTCAGAGAACTTCGCCAGCTACGTGGCGGAGATCGAATCCCACATCGGCGTCACCGCCGGAATCAGCTGAGCGGTCCGCCCGTCCGGCCCGACGAACACATGCCAGGGATGGCCGGCAGGGATCCTTCGGCCCAAGGCACACCGCACGAGGCGAACACGTCTCAAGGAAGATATGGAGTTGGAAACGCAATGATCAAACTGACAACCGACAAGACGCGTCTGGCAGATTCGTTCGGACTACATGCCCAGAAGAGCCTTCTGTTCTCTGCGATTCGCCTTGATTCGAGCCCTCTGGTTGCGCCGATCATCGCCGACACGACTGACGGTGAAGTGCTGCTTGTTCGCCAGCAGGAGCAGGGAAACGTCCTGTCCGCCGGGGTACCGAAGGAGCGGATGAGATTCTATGCGCCGTGGGTGACGATCGATCCCCGAATTGTTGCCGATACACCAGCCTCAGCATCACTCTCGACATTGGTTGAGGAGCTCGCAGAAGGGGATCAGGTCGGTCTCGACTCCGGTGTTGTCATGAAGCACTACTCGACGTTGTCGAAGAGCCTCGATGTCGTCGCCGACAAGCAGCCGACGACTCCGGTGGTCGCCTATGAGATCGACACCGCAGCGGTTCTTGAGCGCTTCTCTCGCTGGCGTGAGCTCGGAGCGGAGACTGCGACGCGGCTCATCGACGACGTCGAACATCTTGACGGACTGGACAAGGAGATCCAGTCGCAGACCGACACACGCTATTCGGCGCTGCAGTCGATGGCGAAGGACCGCGGTCTCGACGCCGTCATCATCGCCGCTCCGCCGAACTTCAGCGAGGTCGTCGGAACTCAGCAGAGCGAAGATCAACTGGCGGTTTGGTCAACGCAGGACGAGAAACTCTACGTTCTCGCCCCGGAGACCGCGCACGGTGTGTCCGGCACTCCTATCGGCCGCTTCGCCGGACTTGGTGCGGCAGCTGTGGCACTGGCTCATGGCAATCAGATCGGCGTTGAGGAGGAGTGGATCGCAACCGGTCTGGCACTCGAACTCGAAGCCGAAGGCGCCGTCCTCAATGAGTTGTCGACCGCTCTCGGTCACTGGCGCGATATTCGTGACCACGAAGACCTCGGGTTCCAGATCGTTGCTGCCAGGTGCAGCGTCTTCGCCATCGAAGAGGCTCTGAAATGGGCGGAGGAGTCGTTGGCGGCGGGGCTTGAGTTCACCGAGCTCGACATCTACGCGCGCTATGTGGACAAGATCGTCGAATTTCGCACGGACAACGTGATTCCTTTTGCGATCGAACCGTACTTCACCAACTTGCACTCCTCGAACAGAATGCTGTTTCCCGGACCTCCCGTCGATTTCCCGATCAACGATGACACGAAGTGCATCCAACTCGACGCCGGTGTGCGGATCACCTTTGACGGGATCACTGTGGCGACCTCCGATATGGCACGGTCGCTTCCGCGTACCGATAGCGCCAAAGAGGCCTATGAGTTCTTCTTCGACGTGGTCCGTGAGGGAATCATCGGCCAGTTGCGTCCCGGAGTCGTGTGCGAGGATGTCCATCAGGGGACATTGGACTACTTGGCGCCCCACCTCGACAGGATGATCGAGATCGGCATGCTCGGTGCAGACGTGGATTTCAACACGGAATACCGGAAGCGCAATGTCGGGCACCTCATGGGCAAGCAGGAGTCATTCGCCAACGAGCTGCGTCCCGGCTACAAGCACGTCTTGGAGGTCGGTTCCTTCGGCGCCGCGGAGATCCCGTGGCGGTACGGCAATGTGGCGATCGGCACTGAGGACCTCTGGTTCATCGGGTCGGACCGTACCTATATTCTCTCCAAGCGCTGAGGCGGGACCTCTCCACTTCGATGTGTCTCACGCAGGACGCTCAACTCCTTACAGGTTGAACGGGGCGGACATTCCCACAAGGGAGTGTCCGCCCCGTTGCGTAGATTGAAACCAGCAGAAGAGTGAGATGCAGTTACCTTATGGTCAGCAGGGAATTGAAAGCGGTCCGGTCGTTGAATCGACCGGACCGCTCTGCGTTTGTGCTGTCAGCTTGGCAGCTGATCAGCTGGGGCGGAGTTCACCTGGACTCTTGAGCTTGACCACGGCTTCGATCTCAACCGGTGAGTTCGCAGGGAGACGCGGGACTCCCAGAGCAGTGCGTGCATGACGGCCTGCGTCTCCCAGAGCATCGACAAGGAGTTTGGAGGCCCCTTCAGCGACGACGGGGTGCTTACTGAAGTCTGTCGGACTGGCCACATAGACGTTGAGTTTGGCGATGCCCTCGACATTGTCGAGGCCGAGGTTCGTCTCCAGCTGGGCAATGAGATTCACCGCGCACAGCTGAGCTGCCGCAATTCCGTCCTCTATGCTCAGATCCTCACCGACGACTCCCTGAACCGGTACTTCTCCGCCTTGTTTGGCAATCTGCCCGGACACGAAGGCCAACTGGCCGGCGACGGTCACCGTCTCGTAGCTGTAGCTGGCGGGATTGGCTTCGGGAAGGTCGAATCCGAGTTCATTGAGACGGTGGCGCACGCCGTCTGCGAAGGATTTCGCCGAGACAGCTGCGTCGGTAGCGGCCGAGGCATCGCCACGCTGTGCTGCAGAGTATCGACCATCGAGCACCCGGGCCACCGCCCAAGGATTGGCGTCCTGGAGGACCGGATGAAGAATGGCCTGCGGGACGTTCTGGTAGGCGACCGGGCGGAGGAACCTGTCGATCGCAGTTGCACCCACCGAAGTGGTCTGCGGAGCTGACGTCGCTGGAAACGGTCCACCATGGATCATCGCATGGCCGACATCGACTCCTGTCGGCCAACCGTTGACGATGATCCGTCCGACGGTGAGTTCCAGCGCGCGCACAAGCGCGTCGGCCACCTCGGTGTCCTGTTCACTCATCTGCAGTGTCGCAGTCAGCTGTCCTTCGAGCTCTGCTACGACATGCTCCAGCTCATCAGTCGAGTGATAGCGCACGACGAGGGCAGCGGAACCGAAGATCTCATTCTGCAGTTCCTTGTTCGACGCGAAGTCCTGGATCGAGGTCGTGAACACGCGGGGCCCGGGCGCGTTGAGCGTCTCCCCATCCGCCCCCTGAGCCAGAGATGAGACGCCCGGCTGTGCTGAAAGCTGGTCGACTCCACTCTGCCAGGCTGCGGCTATGGAGGGAGTGAGCATCGTTTGACCCTTCGCCGCGTTGAATTCCTCAGCAATGCGAGCCGTCAGAGCATCTCCACGGTCGCCGTTGGGAACGAAGAGAATTCCAGGGGAGGTGCACAACTGACCGGAGGAACCGGTCACTGCTCCGAAAAAGCCTTGGGCCACCTCGGCGACGTCATCGGCAATGGCGCCTGGCAGGACGAACACGGGATTGATTGAACTCATCTCGGCATAGACAGGGATCGGTGTGGGTCGAGCCGCGGTGGCGGCCGACAATGCCAGTCCGGCAGCCCTGGAACCGGTGAATCCTACGGCCGTGATTCGCCGGTCCGTGGCTAGCTGCTGCCCGACCTCGGAGCCAGCCCCATAGACGAGTGAAAAGACGCCCGGGTGAAGCCCGCTGTCGCGAACGGCACGAGTGATGGCGGCACCGACCAGTTCGTTGGTCCCGGGGTGGGCATTATGGGCCTTGACGATTACCGGGCATCCGGCAGCAAGTGCGGAAGCGGTGTCACCGCCTGCGGTTGAGAAAGCAAGGGGAAAGTTGCTCGCGCCGAAGACAGCGACGGGGCCCAGAGGAACCTTGCGCTGACGAATATCGGGGCGCGGCAGCGGTGCGCGTTCCGGGAGCGCGGGATCAATGCGCACGCCGTGGGCGTCACCGAGCCGAACGACCGATGCGAACAGGCGCAGCTGGTTGGAGGTTCTGGTGATCTCGCCATTCAGGCGCCCCGCAGGAAGTCCGGTCTCCAGAACGGCCCGGTCGACGATGCGCCGCGCGTCAGACTCGATATTGGCTGCGATTCTCTCGAGAAAGGTTGCGCGGATCTCCGGCGAAGTGCCGCGGTACGAAGGGAACGCATCGTGGGCCTCGGCGATGGCTGCGGATACCTGCTCCTCGGTGAGCAGCGTGTATTCGGGATCTAAGGTCTCACCTGTCGCCGGATTGATTGCACGGCTGGTCTCCCCCTGTCCTGGCGTCTTCGTGCCGGCCACAATTGATGTGCCGGAAAGTGATGTGTCGACGTCCGAGTCGGTCGTCGCGGTAGTGAACTGCGTCGTCATAAGTGACCTCTATTCCTGATAGCGATGTCGGCGCCGACCGGCTCAAGCCGATCGGCGCCGATCTGTGGGTGTGGCTGTCTCAGCCGCGGATTCGTGGCGGACTGAACGTTCAGGCGACCGCGGACGCGGTGCGGTCGAGTCGGATGCCGGCAGCGGACATAACTTGTTCGAGATCCTGCAGGTCTGCCTCGGTGAGGTTCTGCAAGGGTGGCCGGACCGGCCCGCAGTCGCGGCCGATGACTTTGAGGCCGCCCTTGACGATGGAGACGCCGTAGCCGGCCACTCGTTCGCGGATCTTCGAGTAGGGCAGGACGAAGGAGTTGAGCTTCTCTGTCACGGCGGCGCGGTCCTGTTTGCGCACCGCATCGTAGAAGTCGAGGGCGAATTCGGGTGCGAAGTTGAACATGGCGGATGAGTAGGTGCTCATTCCGAGCTGCAGCAATGGCAGTGCATAGACTTCGGCGGTCGGAAGTCCGCCGAGGTAGAAGAGGCGGTCGCCGGTGCGGGCGTAGACCTTCGTCAGCTGCTCGATGTCGCCGAGGGCGTCCTTGAAGCCGATGAAATTCTCATGGGTGTCGGCGAGGCGTTCAACGGTCTCGGGCGAGTAGATCGCATTTGCCCGGTTGTAGACGATGACGCCGATCTTGGTTGCTTTGCAGATGGCGGATACGTGCTCGAAGAGGCCGTCTTGGCTGCATTCAGTGAGGTAGGGAGGAAGGGCCAGAAGGCCCTCTGCTCCGGCTTCCTCGGCGTCGATCGCATTCTGCACGGCGTGTGCAGTGGCACCCCCTGCCGAAGCAAGGACCGGCACTTCAGTACGTGAGTTTGAAACTGCCAAGCCCACGACCTGTTTCGCTTCCGGGGGAGTGAGGCTGAATCCCTCGCCGGTTCCGCCAGCGGCGAAGAGTCCTGCGACGTCGAAGCTCGACTGCCAGGTGATGTGGTCGGAATAGGCGTCGGCGTCGAGGGACAGGTCTGCGTTGAATGCTGTCGCGGGGAAGGAGAGGAGTCCGTCCTTGAGGTGGTCGGCGAGTTCTTGAGGTTGGTAATTGGCCACGGAATGACGTCCTTGTTAGTCGGGATAGTGATCCCACTGTAAGAACGAGGAATAATTCCTGTCCAAGATTATTTATATATGCATTGATGCCCAGAAGGTATTATCTTAATTCTCTGCGAATCAATGCGAGGACTTCCTTGAGTGCCGGGTTGCGGGACTCCGGATTCCAGATCGCATGAAGTTCGACGACATCGCGTGGAGCGTCGTAGAGCGGCACATATGTGACACCGTCGACGCCGAGGCGAGCAGCTGATTCCGAGACGACGGCGATGCCGCGACCAGCAGCGACGAGATTGACGATGGTCAGGATCTGGCTCAGCGAATGAGCCACCTCATTGGCTTCGACATCGATGTAGCGAACGGTGAGATCGTAGAAGTATCGAGCCCTCGTGGCATCGTGCATGAGCAGTCGCTGACCGGAGATCTCCTTTGTGTCCACAGAGTCACGTGCGGCGAACGCATGGTCCGAAGGGACTGCCAGTACGAGCTGCTCAGACAGGACCAGGGTCGCGTCGATGGTTTCGGGAATGCGGCCCACTCGCCCCAGGCCGATGTCGATCTTGCCCTCAGACAAGGCCTTGATCTGTTCTGCCGTAACCATCTCGGCGATCTCGACGCTTATGCCCGGCAGCTGTTCTGCCAGGGTCGAGACCAGACTGCCGAGGACGCCGAACGTCGAGACCGCAGTGCACCCGATGGTGATCTGACCCCAGGAGCCCTCGGCGATCTTCTGTGCTCGCCGCGGCGCACGCTCGACGGAGGCGAGCAGACCGTATGCCTCAGCGAGGAAGGCCTCACCTGCCGGCGTAAGTGTGACGGTGCGATTGTTGCGTTCGAAGAGGTGGACACCGATCGATTTCTCCAGCTTCTGGATCTGCCGGCTCAACGGTGGCTGGGTCATATTCAGCTCTTCAGCGGCGCGTCCGAAGTGAAGGTTTTCGGCCACCGCGATGAAGCCGGTGATCTGTGCCAAGGTGAACTGCATCGCTCGCTCGTTTTCTTTCGTGGGCCACGGCCTGTGCTGTTCAGCAGTGTATCGGGCGTGCGGCACCTCGCTTTCAGTTGTCGGCAACTCCCTCCGCGCTACCCGACGGCGGCCCAGATACCTCGCGCGAGGTATCTGGGCCGCCGTCACGTAGTTCTGGGCGGGGCACGTTGAGTCCATCGCGACTAAGCTGGCAAACATGACCGATGCGGACAAGCAAGCCGGGCGTCAGAACCAACTTCTGGTGCTCGGGAAGATTTCTGCGATCCTCGACGCCTTCTCGCTGCGTGCTCCGGAACGGACGCTCACTGATATCCGCGACGCGACTGGCTTGCCGGCATCGACCGTCCAACGACTTGTCGCCAACCTCGTCGAGCAGGGGTTCCTCGAGAAGACCGAGGACAAGTACCGGATCGGCATGCGGATGGCCTTCTGGGCGGCCCCGGCCACGACTGGGCGGGATGAACACGATGTCGTCATCCCGGTGCTCAGGGAGCTGCGGGATCTTACTGGGGAATCGGCTGTGCTGTTCCGGCGGGAGGGCGACTACCGAGTGTGCATCGGCCTGGCCGAGACCCGGCATGCGCTGCGCCGGGAGCTGCATGTTGGGAAGATGATGCCCTTGCATGTCGGCTCGGCCTCACGGGTCCTGCTCGCATGGGATCCTGAAGCGATGGAGCAGCTGCTCGATGCCACGCTCGACTCGCTCACGGATGCGACGATCACCTCGCCGGACGAATTGCGTCAAGTGGTCGCGCAGACGAAAGCTGACGGGTTCGCCATCACCATTGGCGAACGCGAATCGGGCGCATCGGGACTCTCGGCGCCGGTCTTCGATGCCAGAGCGAGGATCACCTCGGCGGTCTCCATCAACGGTCCTGTCTTTCGGATGCCCCGCGAGGTCTGCGAGGAATGGATCGAACCTGTCGTCGACGCGGCCGAACGGATCACTCGGCTCCTCGGCGGACGCTTCCCCGGCGAGGCCGCGGAATCCTGATCGTCGGCCGCGGATATTCCGCAGTCCGAATGCACCGGTTCGTCTACGACCTCTATTGGCCAATCCTTCGCAATCAGGTCGTAGGGATCACCCAGGGAAAGGCCTCCGCCTTGGAGCGGGCGCCCTGTGCAGCCTTTGATCGCGGTTCTTCACCGAGTTCAGTGGTGATCGATTCCGAAAGCTCGACGAGGTCGGCGAACGTCCCCGGCGTCAGCCATTCAGGACGAGTGGCGAAGAGCAAGTCCTCGCTCGAAGTATTGCCGCTGGCACCCGGAGCAAACGGGCATCCGCCGAGTCCGCCGAGAGCTCCATCGAGGACTGCGGCACCGGCAGAAGCGGCCACGAGACTGTTGGCGACTCCCAAACCCCATGTGTCGTGGCCGTGGAAGACGACCCGGCGGTCTCTGTTCGTCTCGGCTGCGGCAGCGATGAGCGACGACACCTGGGCCGGCACGGCCTGACCCAGTGTGTCGCAGATGACGATGTCGTCGGCGTCGATCGCGCGCGGATCGCGGGCAATGGCCAGTACCCGTTGCGGGTCGACTTCGCCGTCGAACGGGCAGGTGAACGACGTCGCCAGGCACAGTTGGATGCGTCCGCCCGCGGACCTGACGATGTCGAAGCTCTCGGGGAAGGCAGACATGCTGGTCTCCGTGTCGCGGCCGATGTTTGCCTTGTTGTGAGCGTCGGACACGGACAGACAGTACTGGATGTTGGTGATGCCGGCGTCGACGGCCCGTCGGACCTGACCGGGAGTGGCCACCCAGATCCAGCAGTGGGCGAGTTCGTCCTCGGTGAGCGCCTCGACGACTTCGAGCGTGTTGGCCATCGGCGGTACGAGGTCGGGGCGGGCCATGGAACCGAGCTCGATCTCCTCGACGCCGGCGGAGATGAGAGCTCTGACGGCGGCAACCTTGCGTTCGGTGCTCAGCAGCTTTCCCGTGAGCTGGAGCCCGTCGCGCAATGTGACGTCGCGGAGGATGGGAGTTGTGGAAGCGGCGGTCAAGGGAACTCCTTCAGTCCTTCTTCGTGGCCATGCGGATGTCGGCGGTGCTCATTCCAAGGCGGTCGCCGAGGATCTCCTCAGTGTGCGCGCCGAGGTCGGGCCCGAGCGTACGGATCGGCAGAGACCTCTCGCCGATCACAGGGACGATTCCAGGGAATCCCACCTCGGTGAGCGTCTCCTCGCCGGTCGACACCTCGCGGTACTGAATCATGTCGCGCGCGATAAATTGGGGCTCGTTGACGATGTCCGCGGCTGTGTGGATGGCTCCGGCCGGGACGCCGGCGGCATCGAGAGTGTTGAGTGCTTCGGACACGGTGCGGGTGAGGGTCCACGCTCCGATTGCGGCGTCGAGGTCGTCCCGGCGGTTCCACCGTCCAGCGTTGGTCTGAAGGTCGGGGTCCTCGGCGAGATCCGGCCGGTCGATGGCTTCCATATACCGTTTGAAGATTCCGTCTCCATTGCCCGCGACGACGATGGAGCCGCCGTCGCCGCACAGATAAGCGTTCGATGGGGCGATGCCCTCCATCCGTCCGCCGGTGCGCTCGCGTTCAGTTCCATAGGCGCTGTAGTCAGGGACGAGGGATTCGAGCATGGAGAACATCGCCTCGTGCAATGCGACGTCGACCATCCGGTTGGGTGCGGCTGAGCGGCTGGCGGGTTCCGCATCGGACGTCTGGTCCGGTCCAGTGGTGGCGTGGTGTTGTGCATCGCGGAGTGCGAGGCGTTGGAATAGGGAAATGGCGGTGCCGAAAGCGGCGTAGAGTCCGGCGATGGAGTCGCCGATTGAGACTCCGACCCGGACCGGAGCGCGGTCGGGGTCGCCGACGAGGTTGCGGAATCCGCTGAAGGCCTCGGCGACGGCGGCGAAGCCCGGGCGCTCGGCGAGCGGACCGGTCTGTCCGAAGGCAGAAATGCGCGTGATGATGATGTCCGGATTGATCGCGTGCAGGACGTCAGGTCCGATCCCCCAACGCTCAAGCGTGCCCGGACGGAAGTTCTCGAGAAGGACATCGGAGTCGCGGACGAGATCGAGGATCGCCTGGCGGCCGATTTCCGAGCGAAGGTCAAGTTCCACGGACTTCTTGTTGCGATTTATCGTCCGGTAGAGCATGGACACACTGCCCTTCTGCAGCCGCCAATTGCGCAGTTCGTCCCCGGTGTGCGGGCGCTCGATCTTGATCACTTCGGCGCCGAAGTCCGCGAGGAGGCGCCCAGTGGTGGGAGCGGCAATGTAGTTGCCGAGTTCGATGACACGCACACCTTCCAGGGGAAGTGGCGCCTCGGATTGTGAAGTGGTCGTCAGGAGCGTGGGCATGTCCCCGGGAGTGGGTGCGGCAGCAGTCAAGGGGGGATCCTTTCGGTGGTTCAGATGAACAGGCTCAGGGCCAGGACGCAGATGAGGGCGACGACGGAAGCGATGGAGAGTGAGACGGTAACGGTCTTCAGGGCTCCGCGGACTGTCTGGCCGAGGAGGGTCTGCAGCAGCCAGAAGGTATTCGAGGTGACGTGGATGATGAACAGTGAACCGGCGCCGGCAGCGAGGGCGATGAGCACAGGGTCGAGTCCGATGCTCGGTGCCACGGGAGCGAGGAGCCCGGCGGCGGTGATCGCCGAGAGAGTGACGGAGCCGACGGCCACGTGGAGGATTGCGGCGATGCCCCAGACGACGAGGAGAGGAGCCACGGTACTCGCAGAGAAGACCTCTCCGAGAATGTCGCCCATGCCGGCTTCGGTGACCACAGCGGCCAGGGAGCCGCCGACGCCGGTGAGGAGAAGGATTTGGCCGCTCTCCCGGAAGCCGCTGGTGACGGCATCTTCGATGCCTTCGCGTCCGATGCAGAAGTGCGCAACGACCATAGTTCCGAGGAGCCCGATGAGCAGAGCGATGTTGGGTTCGCCGAAGAAGAGGACCCAACCGGGCGTGAATCCGGCGATGTCGGCCACCGCGCCACCGGCGATGAAGAACAGGGCCAGCAGCAACGGACCGAAGAGCAGCCACAGTGGTGGTTGATGGGTTGACGTCGACTCGGCCGTCGCGGTCATGACGGCACCGCCTTCATCGGCGGGACGGGAAGGGTCATCAGGCTGTGACGATGTCCTGGCGGCACCTGATGATGCACCAGCCGAAGAGCGGGCTCCTGCGGTGGACGTCCCAGCCGCAGAACCGGCGGTTGAGGTCGCCTCCGCCAGTTCCTTCTCGACTTCTTGTTCGTCTCGTTCCTCCTTCCACCAGCCCCGGCGGAAGAGGAATGAGGTGATGAAGATGGTGAGGAGGACGGTGGGCACGACGACGAGCAGACCGAAGACGAGCATCTTGCCCAGGGGGACGCCGAGGAGTCCGGCGAGGGCGAGTGCGCCGACGCCGGGGACGGTGAAGACGATGCCGCACTCTAGACCGACGGCCATTGCGACGGCCATCTTCGGAGTTCCGAAGCGACCGATCCTGTGTCCGACGCGTTTGGCCAACGGTGCAGTGATGACGAGAAGGACATCGACGAAGATCGACTGCAACACAGTTCCGACCGCAGTCCCCAGCGCATAGGGGATGCCGCGGGAGCCGAAAATGCGGAGCAGCCCATCGACGAGGCGGGAAATCGCTCCGGTGGCGTTGAGGATCGATCCCATCAGGATGCCGAAGGCGATGAGAAGTCCGAGGTCGACCATGATGTCGCCGAAACCCTTGGTGATCGTCTCGACGGTCTTCTCCACTCCCATCCTTGTGATGAGGCCGAGGTAGAGCGAACCGATGACGAGGGAAATGACTGGATTGACCTTGAAGCGCACGATCAATACAACAGTGGCGACAACCGCGATGGCTGTATTGACGATGATGGCGACGTCGGACATCAACACTCCTATGTGTGTGTGCGTGAGTCATTGCTGACTCACGATATGAGTTCAAACTCACAATGTCAATATTGCGGGAGACCGCTGGAGCGTCGATCCATTAGAGGAGACCCCGGGTCGCCATGCAGTACTTGGTCCCCGGCTGGACCTTCGACGCCAAGAAGCCCTGCCTAGTGAGGTAATTACTACCCGACGGCGGCCCAGCAACCTCGCGCGAGGTAGCTGGGCCGCCGTCACGTAGTAATTAGAGGGAGACTATTGTGCGGAGGGCTTTGGTCGGGGACGCGAACTCCTGCGGCAGGTCCCTCAAGGGGATCGGGCCGCCGAGGATGTCCTGCCACGGCAGAGCGGCGCCGTCGGCTGCTAAGAAGTCCACGGCCTCGGCCAGGTGGTGAGGTTCGAAATTGTGGACTCCGGTGATCGTGCGCCATCCGCGCACCATCTGCTCGGGATCGATCGACACCTGCGGCCCCGGCGTCACGCTGCCGGCGAGGACCACAACGCCCCCGACACCCAACGGCGAAATGCAGGAGCGCACCCCTGACTCGGCACCCGAGAGCTCGAGAGCGACCTCGACATCAGCGATCTCCTCACCTGGTTCAACGGACCGCGTCGCCCCCGCCCGGTCGGCCAGAGAGCGGCGGTCCGGGTGCGGATCGGCGGCGACGACCTCGGCCGCACCGCGGGCCAGAGCGGCTCCGACCGCGGTCAACCCGAGCATCCCGATGCCATTGACGAACACCCGTCGTCCCCGCAGGTCACCGGCTGCTTCACACATCGCCATCACGGTGGCCACGGCGCATCCCGCGGTCGCCGCCACCCCATCGGGCAGCGAGTCCGGCACCGGGACCACAGCCACCCCGGCAGGCAGGTGGATATGGCTGGCGTAGGTGCCCGACAGCGCCCAATCCGACTCGGCCGATTCGTGGCCGACCTTGCGCACCGAGCTGCATTTCGCGCTCAGCCCGCGTCGACAGTTCCGGCACTGATCGCACACCGAGGTGACCGAGAAGACCACGCGAGTGCCGACGGGCACATCCCCGCGCGTCTCCTCGACGATGCCGACACCTTCGTGACCGAGCACCGAGGGGCACGCCCCCGGACGACGTCCGCTGACGGTGTGCCGGTCGGACCCGCACACCGTCGCCGCGGTCAGCCGGATGAGGCTCTCGCCCGGTGCCAGCTGCGGTCGGTCGAACGTGCGGAGCTCGAATTCCGAGCCTCCCGTCCACACCTGGGCAAACGGCTGAGCGGTCGCGCGGCCACGACCGGCCGCCTCGGTGCCGGTCATCGTCGAATCGGGGACGGTCGATTTCACTTCGCGACCACCGCAGCTTCCTGCTCGGCGAGGACCGCGGGCAGATCCGCCACGGAATCGAGGACGAGGTGCGCGCCCTCGGCCGCGAAATCCTCTCGACTCAGGTGCCCGGTGAGAACGCCCACCGCCGTGACCTCGGCGTTGAGTGCCGATTCAATATCCGCCGAGGTGTCGCCGACGCTGACGACGGCAGCGCGGTCGGTGACTCCGACCGTGTCCATGACCTTGTTGATCAGGTCCGGCGCCGGACGTCCGGCGGGCACCTCGTCGCCGGTGACCGCGACGTCGAAGGTCTCACCCGGCGCCCAGCCCATGGTGGAGAAGATGAGGGCGGCGATCTCGCGGGAGAATCCGGTGGTCAGGCCCACCTTGATCCCGCGTTCCCGCAGGGTCGACAGGGCCTCCTCGATCCCGGGCAGCGGACGCGGAGGATTCTTGGTGTAGGTCTCGCGCAGTTCGGCACGGAACCACTGCCAAGCCCGCTCGTGAACCTCCTCGGTGACCTCGATTCCGCCGAGGCGGAGCAGATTCTCGATCGCCCAGTGCTTCTCCGTGCCCATCCACTTCTGGAAGACCTCATCGGAGTAGTCTGCGCCCTCTCGTTCGGTGGCCTCGCGCAGCACGCGGTAGACCTCGTCCCGTTCGTCGATGGTGGTTCCGGCCATGTCGAAGACGGCAAGTTCAGTCATGTCGATTCTCTTTCTCTTGCGGTGGTGCCCACGCGAGTTCGTGGGCTCTGCTTCGTCCGCTTGGTCGGCGGACGGAAACTTCGGTGGGCGGGTGGACTTGATTGCGCAGGCTCAGCGCACGGCTCGGCGCAGCCACATGGACAGGGCCTCGACTGCGAGGACGACGGCGACCATGAGGATGAGCACCATCGTCACGACATCGAACTGGTTGACCCGCGAGGCGTTGAGCAGCAGGAATCCGATGCCTCCGGCGCCGACGACGCCGAGCAGCGTGGCCGAGCGGATGTTCGTGTCGAGCAGGTACATGATGTGGGCGACGAATGCCGGTGCCGCCTGCCGCAGAGTGGCGGAGAAGAACACCTGCGCCTCGCCGGCTCCGGTGGCCCGCATCGCCTCCTGGACCTGGAGGTCCGTCTCCTCGATGGAGTCGGCGATGAGCTTCGAGAGCAGGCCGATCGCACCGATGGACAGCGCCAGGGTTCCGGCCACCTCGCCGAGTCCGGAGATGACGACGAAGATGATCGCGAGGATGAGCTCGGGGATGCCGCGGACGATGACGATGAGGACGCGGAACGTCTTGTACACCGCCCGGTTCGCCACGACATTGCGGGCAGCGAGGACGCCGATGGGCACCGCGAGGATCGCCCCGATGAACGTCGCCGCCAGCGAGATCTGGATGGTGACGAGCAGTTGCTCGACGAGGTTGGTAAGCGTCCCGCCGGTCGACGGCGGGAAGAACAGGCTGACGGTCTGCGGCAGGTCGAGCAGACCCGCGGCCAGGGCCGACCATGACACGTCCACCCGCCACAGGGCGGCGATGGTGAGGACGATGAGCACCGCCGCCGAGGCGAAACGACGGAACCGTGCCACGCTCCATGGTGGGGTGAGGTTGAGATCGCCGACCCCGGTTCCCCGACCCCGGTTGAATATCCGGTCGACCCAGGTGCCGCCGGTGATCTTCGCCCCTGTCGAGGCCATGAGCGCGGCCCGGATGGATCCGGAGACGAGTTCGATGACGATGCACAGGACGAGCACGATGACCGCCAGGGCCATCCCGCGCTGGTAGTCCAAGGTGCGCAGGGAGTCCGCGATGGCCAGGCCGATTCCGCCGACGCCGACATAGCCGAGCAGCACCGAGGTGCGCAGGTTGATGTCGAAGCGGTGCAGAGCCGTGGCGATGAGCTGCGGCATGAGCGTCTGCGGGATCGCGGTGAGGATCTGCTGGGAGCGGCTGCCGCCGAGGGCCTCGATCGATTCGCGGGGTCCGTCGTCGAGCTCTTCGATGGCATCGGCGTAGAGCTTGCCGATCATCCCCACCGAATGGATGCCCATGGCGATGATGCCTGCCGTGGCGCCGAGGCCGAACATCCGCAGGAACACGATGGCGAGCACGAGGTCGGGAATCGCTCTGGCGAGGACGATGAGGGTGCGCGCCGTCCACTGCGAACCGCGCCCCATCCGGGTGGGGCGAGCGGCGAAGAGGGCGACGGGGATCGAAAGCACGACGGAGAGCAGAGTCGCCAGGAACACGATCGCCAAGGTCTCGACGACAAGCGAGACGGTCTCACCGAACGCCGGGAAGTCGAGCGGGACGATGCGGGAGAAGAACCCCACGGCATTGTCGAACGACGAGGCGATCGTGGCGATGTCGATCCCGAGCGACCACACCGACCAGGCACCGGCAACGGCGAGGCCGATGAGCACGATGACGGCGACGGCGGAGTTCCCCGACGGGCGGGGACGCCGCGGTTCGACGACGGCGGGAGACTCTCGGTCGAGCACGAGACTCATCGGGTGGCTCCCACCCGGGCGCCCGCCTCGGTGCCGGACGTCGCGGTCTGCGATCCGGCAGTGGTCGCACCGGCTCGCTCGCTCGCCTCGGCGGCGGTGTCCAT
This sequence comes from Brevibacterium sediminis, assembly GCF_024895295.1. Taxonomy (NCBI): domain Bacteria; kingdom Bacillati; phylum Actinomycetota; class Actinomycetes; order Micrococcales; family Brevibacteriaceae; genus Brevibacterium; species Brevibacterium sediminis. Next base: position 41,898 of record NZ_JAHQRN010000006.1, read on the forward strand.
TCCGGACACGCTCGAGTAGATCTGGGAGGCCTCCTCGGCGCTGAGCCCGGCGGTCTTGCGGTCGAGGACGACGCGACCGGTGCGCAGACCGATGATCCGGTCGGCGAAATCGATGGCCAGCTGCACCTGGTGCAGGGAGGCGATGACGGTGAGGTCATCCTCGGCGGAGATCTGCCGCAGCAGGTCGATGACGTCGCGGGCCGATACCGGGTCGAGGGAGGCGACGGGCTCATCGGCGAGCAGCACCTTCGGGTGCTGCATGAGTGCGCGGGCGATCGCGACCCGCTGCTGCTGACCGCCGGAGAGCGTGTCGGCGCGTTGGTAGGCGCGGTCGGCCAGACCGACCCGGTCGAGCTTCTCGAGGGCTTCGCGGCGGATGGCCTTCGGGTACATCATCAGGGTGATGCGCGGTCCGCGCAGCGATCCGAGCGCCCCGGCGCAGACGTTCTCGAGCACGGACATCGGGCCGACGAGGTTGAAGGACTGGAAGATGACGCCGATGTCGCGGCGCACGGCCTTCAGCTCCGAGCGGCGCAGCCGGTCCATGTCCTCACCGAGGACGCGCACCTTCCCCGAGGTGGGGCTGTGCAGTCCGTTGATATGGCGCAGGAGGGTGGATTTGCCGGAGCCGGAGAGGCCGAGGAGGACGCTGATTCCGCCGGTGCGAAAACCCAGGTTGACGTCGTCGAGGCCGAGGACTCCGCTGCCGAAGTCCTTCGTCACATGGTCGAGTTGGACGGAATAGATGGAGTCGATCTCCTTCTGCAGTTCCGGTGTGGTCGGGCGGGGAACGGTGTGTGAGTGTGGCATGGTCATCCTTCTCAGCCGATGTTCTTGCAGGCGTCGGCCTGGGTGGCGTCGCAGATGTCGCGGATCGAATCGAAGTCCGAATCGGAGACTTCCTTGTAGCCGTAGGTGATCTCTTCGGGCAGGACGCAGTCGTCCTCGGAGTCGCAGATTCCGGATTCGACCATCGCCGGGACGTTGGCCTTCTCGCGCAGGATGTTGGTGATCTTTGCGGCCGTATCGGCGTCGAGGGAGTCGTTGTTCACCGCGATCGGGTCCTCGGTGATCGGGTCTGATTCCCAGATGGGTTCGAGGCTGCCCTTGTCGACCTGACCGGACTTCTCGAGGGTGGTGAGCATGGCGTCGTGGGCGAAGGCGACATCGCAGTCACCGGAGTTCAGCGACAGCAGCGAGGCGTCGTGGCCGCCGGACATCACCGGTTCGAGGTCTTTGTCGATGTCGATGCCTTCGTCCTGGAGTCCCTTCATCGGCACGAGGTAGCCGGAGGTGGAGGCGGCATCGACGAAGCAGACCTTCTTGCCCTTGAGGTCCTTCATGTCTTTGACGTCGGAGCCCTTCTTCACATACGCCAGCGAGGTGTAGGCGGGATCCTTGGCTTTGTCGTTCGTCGGTGCCGCGGCCGGTTCGATGTTGATGCCCGAGTCCTTGGCGATGACGTAGGCGAAGGGGCCGAACGAGGCGGCGTCGATCTGGCCGGCGCGCATGCCTTCGACGACGGCGGCGTAGTCCGAGGCGTTCTGGAATTCGACCTTCTTGCCGGTCTCTTCTTCGAGCAGCTTCGTGACGTTCTCGAACGAGGATTCGAGCGTCGAGGAGGATTCGGCGGGGACGGCGGCGAAGGTGATCGTGTCGTCGCCGTTTCCTCCGGAGCTGCCGCAGGCGGCGAGCAGAGGCAGGGCGAGGAGACCGGCGGTGAAGGTCCGGACCGCAGTGGAGCGGAGGAGGGAGGTCATGGTCATGGCGTGGTGGCCTTTCGGAGAGCAGTGCGGCTGAGGCGCTGAGGTGATCGTTCGCATTCATCGTGCCGAGATCACCGTCGAATGTCTATACAAGTCGAGGCAGTTCACCGACTGGACATGACAACTTCACGGTCGGTTCGGAGTTACCCCGACGTATCGTGGCGGCGGTCACTGAAATGGTCGGGTGGGTGCGGCCGGGCGTCGCATCTCTGAGGGCAGCGAATCGGCCCCGAGGTGGTCGCGCGGATGGGCGCGACCACCTCGGGGCCGGTTGGGTTTGTCGGTGTCAGGGCGGGGAAGGGGAGTGGCCTCAGATGTCGGCGGTGCCGCCGGAGAGGATGAGGTCGGCGATGCCGAACGACAGGGTCATGCCGATCCCCGAGGCGACGACGGCGACGGTCGTGCGTTCGTCCGGGCGCTCGAGGACGAGGTTCGTCGTCGGGCTGTCGGCGTACATTCCTAGCCACCGCTGCAGCACCCGCGGGCTCTCGATCCCGAGCATCGAGGTGGCCCGATCGAGCAGCAGTGCGCCGATCTTCTCGTCGATGAAGGGTTCCGGGCTGAGGTCGTAGGCGTGTGAATCGCCGATGAGCAGGCCCTGCGGGATGTCGGTGACCATGAGGTTCGCGATGCAGCCGCGAAGCTCCGGTTCCCGTTCGTCGAGGTCGTGGCGCAGCGCCTCGGCGCCGGGCATTGCTGCGAACCCGTCGTAGCGGGCCAGGGAGGTGCCGGTGAGCATCGCGAAGCCGGTCGGAATGTGCTGCGGGGCCTCGATGAGCGACATGACGAGCGAGCAGATGCGGATCTCGTGGGATTCGGCGATCTCGGGGAAGAGGCTGGTCAGCTGATAGCCGGGGCAGACGACGACCTGCTCGGCGTGGAAGTTCCCGCGTGTCGTCGACACCGTGCCGTCGGCGACCGCAGTGACGTGCGTGTTCCAGGTGAATTCCACGCCCTGGCCGGCCAGCCACGCGGCGATTCTCGGGGCGGCCTGTCGCGGGTCGACGCGCATGTCCTGCGGCAGATGTGCGCCGCCGATGGCCGGGAGGTCGGGGTTGCCGACCGCCTCGACGATCGCCTCCGGGTCGAGCAGTCGAACTTGGTCGGGGCCGCGATGGGCGGCGAACTGCTCGAGGACGGTCAGCTCGGCCTCGGTCATGGCCGGGATGAAGGTTCCGGTCTCGGCGGCCCAGAGTCCCGTGGCGGATGCGGCGTCGAGCCAGCCCTCGCGGGCCTTCGAGGCGATCGGCTGCGCGGCATCGGACTGGCCGGTGAAGCAGGCGTGGCCGAAGTTCTGGATGGACGAGCCCACGGGTCGGTCGGAACGGTCGATGATGTGAACGCTGCGGCCTTGTCGGTGAGCGAGGAATGCGGTGGCCAGGCCGAGGATGCCCGAGCCGGTGATGATGAGATCTGTTGTCGGCATTCCCTCATATTCGTGCGGTTGTCGGATAAGATGAAGATATGTATGTACAAGTTTGATGTCTGTTCACCTGAATGTGACATTCTGACTTCGTTGAGCCATGCCGAGTTCACCGAGACAGCGCTTCCTCGACTCTGAGGCGCTGTCCTCTGAGCCGGATCAGCACCGTCGAAGGAGAAGTGAGGCCATGACCACCGGCCCGAGGCACCGTACCCGTCAGCAGCATGACGAGATCGCGCACTACCTGCGCACGGCGATCCGTGAAGGCTCGTTCCAACCCGGCGATGAACTGCCCTCCGAGGCGGAGCTGACGCGGAAGTTCGCGAGCTCCCGTGGACCGGTGCGGCAGGCGATGTCCGCTCTGCGCGGGGAGGGGCTGATCTCCTCGGGGCGGGGGAGGCGCACAGTCGTGCTCGACAACGTCCTCACACAGTCCTTCGACGACGTCATCTCCTTCTCTCAGTGGTGCCACGCCTCGGACATCGTGCCTGGTCAGGTCACGCAGCGTGTGGCGCGGGAACCGGCGGAGAAATCACTGGCCGCGAGCCTGCGGATCGAAGAGGGCGATCCGATCGTCTCGGTGTTCCGGCTGCGGCTCATGGACGAAGCTCCGGCCATGGTCGAGAGGCTGAACTATCCGTTCGAGTTCGGACGTCACGTGTTGGCCTTCGACACGGATTCCGGGTCGATCTATCAGGAGCTCATCGACCAGGGCGTCGACATCAACCGGGCGTCACGCACGATCGATGCGGTCGGAGCGAACGATGACGATGCCAGGCTCCTCGAAGTCCCCGTGGGCACCCCGCTGCTGCGGGTGCGCCGGAGGGCGTTCACGACCGCCGGTGATGTCATCGAGTCCTCCGATGACCGGTACCTGCCGTGGAAGGCGAGCTTCACGATGAACTCCACCCGCGGAAACCCGAGCTCCATGTCCTTGATCTCCGGCGACTAACTCCCTAATTACTACCCGAGGGCGGCCCAGCAACCTGGCGCCAGGTATCTGGGCCGCCGTCGGGTAGCAATAAGGGTGAGTCGGGTCTCCAACTGTCCGGCGCTAGGAATATGCGGCGAGGCGTTTCGTTGAACTCTGTGTAGACAGTCGCGCATCCCGACGGCGAAAAGTTGCCCGGGAGTAAAGTGACAGACACCGACTCGAGAGGACAGAGCATGACCACAGAGACAGTGACGCAGCAGGGCACCTCGACCGAAACCACCCCATCCTCCACCCCCACCGGAGCCGACCACACCGAACACGTCGACCTCCTCGTCATCGGCTGGGGCAAGGGCGGCAAGACTCTGGCAGGGACCATGGCCCGCGCCGGCAAGAAGGTCGCCGTCGTCGAACAGTCGGAGATGATGATCGGCGGCTCGTGCATCAACATCGCCTGCATCCCCACGAAGATCCTCGTCCACGACGCCGAGAACAAACGCGCCGATGACGACACCGACGAATACTTCGCCAAGGCCGTCAAACGTCGAGACACACTGACCGGGGCGATGCGGAAGAAGAACCACTCGATGCTCGCCGACCTCGACTCGGTGCTGCTGGTCAACGGTCGCGCCGAGTTCACCGGCGAACGCGAAGTCCGAGTCACCGGCGGCGCCGACACCATGACGATCACCGCCGACACCGTCATCGTCAACACCGGATCCGTCGCGAACATCCCACCCATCGACGGTGCCCAGCTCGGCGGCCGCATCCACGACTCCGAATCGCTGCAGCACGTCGACCCGTTCCCGAAACGCCTCGTCATCGTCGGCGGCGGGTACATCGGACTCGAGTTCGGATCGATGTTCGCCCACTTCGGCTCGCAGGTCACCGTCCTCGACCGCGGACCCCGCCCGCTAGCGAACGAAGACGACGACGTCGCCGAGGTGGTCGCCCAAGCCCTCGCCGACGACGGAGTCACCATCGTCAACGACGCCTCCGTCACTGCAGTCGACGACGGCGCCGACGCCGCGACCGTGACCTATGAGGTCGACGGAGAAACGAAGACCATCGACGCCGAGGCGGTCCTCCTGGCCGTCGGACGCAAACCCGCGACCGCGGACCTCGGCCTCGAGAAGGCCGGCATCGACACCGACGACCGCGGGTTCATCGTCACCGATGAGCGCCTGCGCAGCTCCGCCGAGGGCGTGTACGCGTTCGGCGACGTCAACGGCGGACCGATGTTCACCTACATCTCCCTCGATGACAACCGGATCCTCGCAGACCAACTCCTCGGCGAGGGCAAACGGTCGACGAAGGACCGCGGATCCGTGCCGTACACGATGTTCCTCACCCCGCCCGTCGCCCGCGTCGGCCTGACCGAGAAGGCCGCTCGCGACGAAGGCTATGAGATCAAGGTCGGAGCGAAGCTGCAGGCCGATATCGCCGCGGCACCACGGGCGAAGATCGAAGGCGACCCGCGCGGAATCGTCAAGTTCGTCGTCGACGCGACAACGGACCACATCCTCGGCGCGGCCCTCGTTCATGTGCACTCACAGGAGGTCATCAACACCGTGGCGCTCGCCATGCGCCACGACGTCACCGCGACCGAGCTGCGCGACACGATCTACACCCACCCCTCGGCCACCGAGGCGCTCAACGAGGTGCTCGGCGCACTCAAGTGAGAGCCGCGATAGGCTCGCCATCATGAGCCGTCGCATCGTCATCACCACCGATTACCTCGAACCCGACGACAGCGTCGACCGGCTGCTGAGGGAGCGCGGACTCGAACCCGTGTATTCCCCGGCGGCCGGTCGACGCACCGAGGATGAACAGCGCAACCTCCTCAAAGGTGCGATCGGTGCCATCGTTGCGAGCGAACCGATCACCCGTGACACGCTCGCCGAGGCGGCCGACCTCCGGATCCTCGCCCGCAGCGGAGTCGGATACGACTCCGTCGACACCACCGCGGCCCAAGAGTTCGGCATTCGCGTGGCCAACACCCCCGGCGTCAACCACCACGCCGTCGCCGAACTCGCGCTCGCTCTCATGCTCAACTGCGCCAAACACTTGAGCGACGTCATCGCCGGCACCAACGCCGGTCAGTGGCCGCGCACCGCAGGCACGGAACTGCGCGGCAAGACGCTCGGCGTCATCGGCTACGGCCCCAGCGGCAAGGCAATCGCCGCAATCGGTGCAGCTCTGGGCATGAAAGTCATCGTCGGCACCTCCCACCCTGATACCAACGCGGACCCGAGCATCGAATTCGCCGACGTTGACACCGTCGTCGCAGCCGCCGACTACCTCACCCTCCACGCTCGGGCGACGGGCACCCCGATCATCGGGGCCGACCGATTCGCTGCGATGAAGGACACCGCGTTCCTCGTCAACACCGCTCGCGGATCGCTCATCGACGAGGCAGCCCTCATCGACGCCCTCGACAATGGCCAGATCGCCGGTGCCGCCCTTGACGTGCTCGAGACCGAACCGATGACGAAGGACAACCCGCTGCGGAAATTCGACAACGTCTGGGTCACCTCGCACCTGGCCGGTCAGACGGTCGAAGCCCGTGAACGCGCCGGGTTGGCCGCCGCTCAAGCCGTCATCGATGTAATCGACGGAAAGGAACCCGTCGGACTCATCGTCTGAAGAGTCCTATCCTCACCTGCCGGGGCGTACCGTTGACTCATGGCGCATCCGCAGATGTTCGATGACGACGATCCGATGCTCGAGCGGGTCCGCGCGATCGCGCTCGGCCTGCCCGAATCGGCCGAGAAGATTTCGCACGGCAGACCGGCCTTCTTCACGAAGAAGATCTTCGCTCACTACGGCGGCACTGAGAAGCTGGCATCGGGGGAGATGGTGCAGCACCCGCAGGCGCTGCTCGTCCTGCTCGACCCCATGGACGCCGAGGTGGTGCTCGAGCGACCGGACTCCTTCGTTCCCATGTACCTCGGCCCCTCCGGCTGGGTCGGACTCGGACTCGACGATCTCGACGACGAGGAGCTGCGCGAACTGACCATTGATTCCTATCGGAACACCGCCTCGACGAGGTTGATCAAGGCCCTTGACGCTCAGGAATGAGCGCTCAATGTTCCCGCTCGGCGATCAGTCTCGAGCGGTCCGCAGACGCTGCTGGTCAGCTTCGACTCTTGTGCGCCGCATCCTCACAATAATGAGCAGGACCAGTCCTGCGACGGCGATGACCACTCCCGCCAGGAACCCGTAGAAGGGGCACCCGTACTGCGTCACCGAGAACTCCTGACCGGTGACGGTGTCGCCCGAGCAGGTCAGGCTCGGCGGCAGATAGTCGGCCGTGACCGAAAACCCCAGCACATCATTGCCGCCGACGGTAAAGGGGCAGATCCCAAAGCCGTCCGATTTCGAGTACCACTGAAAATACTGGCCGAGCATCATCACCGGCAGCATGAAGACCCCGATCCCGATGAGCCGCAGGGGCCACCGATCTCGACGCGGTTCGGCCAGCGGCGACCGGTACAGCCCGAGCAACCGGGTCACCATGAACGCGATCAGCACCCCGAGAAGCACCGCAACGCTGAGAGCGGCGAGTGCCATCGAGACCATAAACAGCGCCGAGGTGGCCCCGGAGTGCTCAATGATCGCGTGCCCGCCGTCGTAGGTCGGGGCCTGGCAGACGAATCCGGACGGTGCGCGATCCTCGATTTCGATCGCATCGGGGTCGACGCTGAGGGTATCGACCAGATCGGAACAGGCATCGCCGGCACCCTGTGCACGGGCGACTGCTGTTGATATCCACGACGTCACCCACTGGGCGGCGTGGAGCAGCGCGGCGACCACCAATCCGGCGCTCGGCAACAGAAAGGCCACCCGCCACCGCGAAAGCCTGCGAATACGGCGAAGGAATCCCCGCTCCGCAGCTCGCGCGTTCGTCTCCATGCGACCACGCTAGCCCAAGCCGCATTGTGAAAACCCCGCGGCAGTGCCTCCTCGGGACACCTCACAGGAAGAGTTCACTCACGACACCCTGCTCAAACTCAAGGCGAATGCTCTGGCCAGCACGGCCTCGGCGGTCATAGGGTGAATACATGACGACCCCAGCGAACACTCCCGCACAGAACTCACCGATCCCCACCCTCGACCTCAACGACGGACGCGCGATCCCGCAGCTCGGGCTCGGCATCTACGCGATGAAAGGCGACGAGGGGGTCGACGCCATCGTGGGTGCCGTCGACAATGTCGGCTACCGCCTGCTCGACACCGCGGTGAATTACGAGAACGAACACGAGGTCGGCCGGGCCATCGCCGACTGTTCCGTCGCCCGCGAGGATCTGTTCGTCACGAGCAAGATCCCCGGCCGCCACCACGGCTTCGACGAAGCCATCGCCAGCACCGAGGAATCCCTGGCCCGCCTCGGCCTCGACTACCTCGACCTCCACCTGATCCACTGGCCCAACCCCAGCGTCGGCAAGTACGTCGAGACTTGGGAGGGCCTCATCGAACTGCGCAGACGCGGGCTGGTGAAGTCCATCGGCGTCTCGAACTTCACCGAGGAGATGCTCACCGAGCTCGTCGAGAAGACCGGCGTCACCCCGGCCGTCAACCAGGTCGAGCTGCACCCGTATTTCCCGCAGACCGAGCTCGTCGCCTTCCACCGCTCCATCGGCGTGCAGACCGAGAGCTGGTCGCCGCTCTACCGTGACCAGGGACTGTTCGATGAAGCACCCATCGCCGAGGCGGCCGCCGCCCATGGCGTGACTCCGGCTCAGGTGGTCCTGCGCTGGCATATCGAGATCGGCAGCATCCCGATCCCGAAATCGGCGAACTTCGAACGTCAGCGGTCCAATGCCGACGTCTTCGAGTTCGAACTCACCCCCGCCGAGGTGGCGGCGATCTCCGGACTCGAGCGCGGTCGCATGAAGGATCGGGATCCGCTCACTCACGAGGAGATGTGAGGCGGCGCAGCGGCGGGTGAAGCCGATCGCGAGGACACGTGGAATTTCGACGGACCACGCGGGCTGACTTTCCGCTGCTCGCGCGGTGGCTCGGGTCGTCTCACGTCGCCCGATTCTGGAACCACGAGACCACCCCGGAGGCGATCGAACGAGACTTCGGCGGCAGCATCGATGGCACCGAACCGTCATTCGACTTCATCGTCGAGGACGCCGGGGTGCCGGTCGGGTTCATCCAACGCAGTGCGATCTGGGATTATGCGGACGAGCAGCGGGAACTCATCGAGTTGGCTGACGCCTCTCGGGATGCGCTGACGATCGACTATTTCATCGGCGAAGTCGATGCGATGGGCAAGGGGCTCGGCACACGGATGATCCGGGAGTTCACCGAACTCTGCTTCGCTGACTGCCCGACTGCCTCGGCGATCATCGTGCCCGTGATCGCGGGGAATCCTGCGTCGTGGAGGGCTCTCGAGGCTGCCGGATATGAACGGATCGCCGAGGGGCACATCCCGCCCGACAACCCGATCGATGACGGGTGGCACGTCATCTATCGCCGGGATCGCAGCTCATAAGGCACGGAGTCTGAGTCACGGGCTCAGACAAGATCAATCCACTGGTGGTGCTGTTGATCTGCGCGGAATGAGGACGGGCAGTGCCTTATGCACGGGTGCCATTCCTTGCTCGTCAAAGAGAAGCCCGACCCCAGTCTCAGCGATCTGATCAAACGGGACTCTCACTGTTGTCAGCGGAACCGGAAGCTTTTCAGCCAGAGGTATGTCGTTGTAGCCGACGATGGACAGGTCATGTCCGAGTGTCTTGCCAGCATGTGCAGCAACTGTGGAAATTCCGATGGCGAGGTTGTCGTTCGCAGCGAAAATCGCTGTCGGGGGAGTATCTGATTCGAGAAGTCTCTTGCCGCTGTCTATTCCAGCGTCTACGCCATACCCAGCGAAAATGACATTGTCGTCCCTGATCTCTACCCGGGCTTCCGCCGCAGCGGCACGAGCTCCAGCAACTCGGTCATTCGCACTCGAGGTGAAGTCCGGACCGGTGACAATGGCGATGCTTCTGTGTCCAAGGTCGAGAAGATGGCGGACCGCGAAGTACCCGCCTTGGAAATCATCGCCTAACGAGCTCGGGCTCACCCCATCAGTGCGCAGGACGAGTGAGTGTCGCACCTTCTGGGACCTCAACATCGCTGGAAGAGAGTCATCGATCCGTGCGTTAGCGAGGATGAGCCCGTCGACATTGCGGTCGAGCAATCGTTCGACGGCGAGCCGTTCGTCATCAGGGTCATCGCCGCTGGTAGCGACGACTGCATAGTGGCCCCGCTTGCGGGAGGCCCTTTCGATAGCTTCGAACATCAGTGCCATCACCGCATCGGTCAGTCTCGGAACCACGACACCGAGCATCGCGGTCTCCCCGCGGCGCAGGCTCGAAGCGAAGACATTACGACGGTAGCCGATCTGCTGCGCGATCTCGCGGATCCGAGCCGCCGACGCCGACTTCGACGTCGGCATTCTCTCGTCCAGTGCTCGGCTCACGGTCGATACGCTCACCCCGGCGCGTTCCGCCACGTCGCGCAGGGTCACGACCGAAGAGTCTCGTGCGCTCATGTGGGCTCCGATCCAAGGTATCCGAATCGCCTGATCCGATGCCGTGACCAAAGCGATTCAAAATGAATGCTTGACATTCTTTTCGCCATCACAGCATACTTGAAATCGTTCCTGCAAACGTTCCCGCGAACGTTTGCAACATCAATCAAGGAGGATGAAATGTCACTGGATCTGCGCGGACTGAGCCCTGCCCCCGTCACACCTTTCACTGAGGATGGTGAGATCGATTTTGCGGCGATCAAACGCCTCGGCGGATGGCTCGGATCCATCGAAGGAGTCAAAAGCCTCGTTGTGCTCGGGCATGCCGGTGAGGGAACGTTCCTCACTCAGAAGGAGCAGTCCGACGTCATCACAGCCTTCCGGGACTCTGTGAATGGAGAGATTCCGATCATTGCGGGCATCACTCAAGAGGGGAATGCTGTTGCGGCCGAAGAGGCGAAGCGCGCAGTAGATGCCGGTGCCAGTGCCGGGCTCATCTACCCCTCGCATGGATGGCTGCGCTTCGGATACCAGCAGGGCGCGCCCCAGACCCGCTACCGTGCGATCTATGAGGAAAGCGGTCTGCCGATGATCCTCTTCCAATACCCCGACAATACAAAGGCCACATACGACCTGGATACCCAGCTCGATATCGCCGGTCAGGAGGGGGTCTTCGCGACGAAGAATGGAGTGCGCAACATGCGCCGCTGGTACACCGAGATTCCCGCGCTGCGTGCCGCCTATCCTGGTCTCCAGGTTCTCTCGTGCCATGACGAGTACCTGCTGCCGACGATGTTCGATGTTGACGGTCTGCTCGTTGGGTACGGCAATATCGCCCCCGAGCTGCTCGTCGAACTCATCGATGCGGGTAAGGCGCATGACTACGATCGAGCCCATGCCATCCACGAGAAGCTGCTGCCGGTGACGAAGAACGTCTACCATCGTGGCTCCCATATGGAGGGGACTGTGGCCCTCAAGTGGGGTCTCGTGGCTAGAGGCATTCTCGACCGCGCGACAGTCCGCGAGCCGCTGTTGCCGCTCCAGAGCGGAGCCGACAAGGAGATTGCCGCAGCGTTTGCTTCAGCCGGACTCGGGCGGGTCGCTGTTTCTGCCTGACGCTCTCTCGAGCGGAGGTCACGTTTCCAGCGCTCCGAGTGGATAGGGCTTGATTGACAAAAGCCGATCCTCAAGCTGCTGGGCGTGACCTCCGGGCCCAGTGGTTCCTGACCGGGAAAACCGCATCCCATTCAGCGATGTGATGAGTGCGCCATCGCACTGACCTGACAATTGAGACAATGAAGTCCGGCTCCAAAGGAGGAGCGAACAATGACTGAGCAAACCATCCAGAAGGGCACTGTCCAGCCCATGGCCACTGAATCCCCTGCCGCAGCCGGGCATCCGCGCCGATTCTGGCGGACCCTTGCGCTCATCGGACCGGCTTTCGTTGCTGGCGCCTGGCAGTTCGGGCCTGGCAATCTGGCCTCGGCCGTCCAAGCAGGAAGTGCGTATCAATACACCCTGATCTGGGTGATCATCGTGTCAACGATACTCATGATCTTCTTGACCGACATGAGCGTGCGGCTCGGGATCCAGTCTCCTGTATCCCTCATATCTTCGATCAAGAAGAGGCTGGGTGCCGCAGCGGGGATGGTCGCGGGGATCGGCGTTTTCCTCATCACCCTCTGCTTTTCCGTCGGCAACGCCGTCGGCGCTGGACTCGGATTGTCCCTGTTGGTGCCAGGTACGGCGCCGGTGATGTGGTCGCTTATCTGCACCTTGTTCGTGGCGTCCATCCTGTTCATCAAAAGCACCTACGCCGTGGTCGAGAAGATACTTGTCGTGATGATCGCTGTCATGGCCATCTGCTTCGTGGTCAGCGCGTTCGTTTCGGGTGCAGACTGGGCACAAGCCGCCTCGTCTCTCGTTCCGTCCGTGCCCAGTGGAGCATGGATCCTGGTGATTGCTCTGGTCGGCACGAACTTCTCGATCAATGCTGCTTTCTACGCTTCGTATGCGACGAAAGAGAGAAAGCGGACTGCTGAGGAGTACAGGACCGTCACGCTGGTCGACACGATTCCCGGAATTGTAGCTCCGGGCATCATGACCATCCTCGTTATCGTCGTTGCCGCCGCTGTACTCGGCCAGACTGGAAGTCCGCTCGATTCCTTCGCTGGGCTGGCCAAAGTGTTCGAGCCTTTGGCGGGACCGGTCGGTGGATTCATCTTCGCTCTCGGCTTCTGCGGTTCCGCTCTCTCGTCAATGATTCCGAACGCGATCGCAGGCGGAACGATGCTCTCGGACGCCTTCGGTCGGGGAGCGTCGGCGGGCACGGTGACTGCTCGAGTGACCAGCGGATGTGTTCTTGCGTTCGGGGTGATGGTCACTCTGCTGTTTCAGGGGTCTCCGGTCCAACTCATTATCCTGGCTCAGGCTCTGACGGTTTTGGTGGCTCCGATACTCGCGATCCTGATCGTCTTCATGGCCAATGACAAGGGGTTGATGGGGTGCCTGCGTAACAAGTGGTGGCAGAACGTGTTCGGCATCATCGGTGTCGTCTCGGTATGTGCACTATCGATTCGCCTGCTCATCAATTTCTTCGTCTGAGAATTCTGATGGGGCGGCTCCTTCGTGGGGTCGCCCCATTGTGGCGCCGTCATTGCCGGTTCAGGGCGCCGGTGCCGTCATTTCAGTTCTGGCACCTCGACGAGGTGGCCCCGGATTCCTGCGAGGTAGCTCGCGCCCAGCGGGGTGAGCGAGAGCATCTTGCGTTTCGCGCCGGTCCGCGGCGCATCGACCGCCGTGCTCTGCAGGAACCCGGAATCCTGCAGGCGTTTGATGGTGCGATAGAGGCCGCGTTCTGTGATCTGCCATCCCGTGGCTGCGATGACCGCCTCGGCGATGATGGAGATCTCGGCCGGCTGATGCGTCGCGACAAGGGAGAGCGTGATCGGGGTGAGCATCGACTTTTTGTAAGTCTCGACCCAGGACTCGACGCGGTGGTCGAGCCACTCCCGCTCTTCCGGGGTGACTGCGGCCGGGCTGCCATTCGCCGCAGTCGTGATGTCGATTGCCTCGTTCGTGGTGTCGCGAGACTGTGCCGCCACCTCAATCCTCCCAGCCGCGGCCGAGGACTGAGCCGAGGAGGTGGACCAGCAGTCCGAGACCCCACAGGGCGCTCATCACGAGCGTGGCCCCGAACCAAGAGCTCTCGAGAAGGGTGTGGGTCGCGTCTCCGGCGCCGTCGACTTCGAAGCCGAGGAACATCACCCGGAGGATCGCGTGCAGATTGAAGGAGGTGGTGACGGTGACGAAGGCAATGGCATGGGCGATGACCACGCCGAAGCGGACACGTTTGAGCGCGGTCAGGTTCCGCCACAGCCACACCGCGATTCCGATGGCGACGAGTGCTGTGAGTCCACCGGCGAGGATCGTGACCTCGCCGCCGGTGGCAGCGACGACGATCTGCACGATGGTCATGGCGATGATGAGACCGAGCGTGTATGGGAGCAGAAGGGTTCGGGCGTTGGCGGGCGATGACGTCTGCGGAGCTGTAGTCATGTTGGTACTGTACCTACGGTTCACTGCCTGGCACAAGGGTCGATCCCGCACGATCATTCGGGTGGGTTCCACCTGTGTGACAATGGCACTGTGAGGATGAGAGTCAGGCACCGGCGCGCTCTGCGCGGCACTCTCGCCGCAGCGTTCGCGACCTTTGTCGCGCTGACGTCGCACATCCTCGGCGGTGGATCGTTTCCGACTGCGATGGGCGTCATCGTGCCGCTGGCGCTGTCGACCCTCGTCTGCGTTCTCTTGGCCGGGCGCCAAATGTCGCTGCCTCGGCTGACGGTCTCCGTCGGAATCAGCCAGACCCTCTTTCACCTCCTCTTCTCCCTCTTCACTCCGCACGGTTCCGCATCGTCGAACACGATGGCGCGCTCCGACAACGGACTTGCCGCGCTCCTCGGCTCGCACTCTCACCACTCGCCGGCGCATGGAGCCCATCACGCGTCGATGCACTCGACGCCCGGCGGCGCGATGCAAATGGCCCATGACTCCACGGTCATGCCTGCCATGGACGGTTCAGTGGGCGCAGTAGCCCAGATGCATTCGCACTCGTCACCGGGGATGCTGCTGGCCCACTGCGTTGCCGGGATCGTGACGATCGCGATGATCTATTGGGCCGAGCGACTTCCGGTCATGCTCGGCGAGTTCGCCCGCCTCATCATCCGAGCGGTCATCCCGCGCCTCGTCCTCCTGCGGGCGCAGATCGAGAAGCCGCGGTCACTGATCGGCTTCAAACCCGAACTGCCGCGCAGCCTCGGAGTGTGCCGATCCCCGGTGCTGCGGCGAGGGCCACCCCAGCCTGCTTTCTGACACTCATCACATCCGCGCATCGGCTCTCGTGAGCCGGTGCGATCACTGCTGACCCCATCCGGTCGTCGGCCGCGACTGCGTGTCGTGCGCAACCACTGCCGACCGCAACTGCCCGTCGACCGCTTCTGCTCGTCGAGGGCATCGGGCCGACCCGATCCGGCTCAGCGCATCTGAGAGAAAGCATCATCATGACCACACCTTCATCAACCGTGCCCGAAAGTTCGGGTCCGGAACCGACCAGCCACCGTAACCACCCCGACCACCCCGACCGTCCTATTCCGTGGCTCGGTCCGCTTCTGCGCCGTCTCCACTTCTACGCGGGCATCCTCGTCGGCCCGTTCATCCTCATCGCCGCGCTCACCGGGGCGGCCTATGCGATCAGCCCGACGCTCGAGAAGCTGGTCTATGCCGACCAGCTCAGCGTCCCCGCCACCGACGATCCGCTGTCACTGGCGGACCAGATCGACGCCGCGAACACTGTCATCGCAGGCAGCGATTCGACGCTGTCCGCCGTGCGGCCGGCCCCCGAGCCGGGCGATACCACGCGAGTGATGTATTCCGATCCCAGCCTCGGCGAGAGCGAATCCCGGGCGATCTTCGTCGATCCCGCCACCGCTGAGGTGGTCGGAGACCTCACCGTCTACGGAACCTCGGGTGCCCTGCCGCTGCGGACGTGGATCGATCAGATGCACCGGAGCCTCCACCTCGGCGACGTCGGACGGATCTACAGCGAACTCGCCGCCTCATGGCTGGGAATCGTCGCCGCCGCGGGTCTCGTCCTCTGGATCCTCCGCGCTCGCAAAACGAAGAAGCCCGCCGCGATGCTGCGACCGAACCGGAAGCACAAGGGGCTGAGACGCACGTTCTCCTGGCACGCTTCGGTCGGTGTCTGGGCGGCGATCGGCATGCTCTTCCTCTCGGCTACCGGGATCACGTGGTCGCAGTTCGGCGGGGAGAACGTCACGAAGCTGCGCGCCGCGCTGAGCTGGGAAACTCCGGCGGTGTCGACGGAACTCGGCAGCGCGGCCGCCGCGCATGCTGACGGCGGGTCCGGGCACGCTGGTCACGAAGGCCACGCCGGGCACGAGGGCCACTCGGGAACCGGCGCCTCGGCAGGGTCCGATTTCGATCCGGCCGATTTCGACATGATGCTGTCGATGGCGCGCGGAGTCGGCATCGACTCCGAGTCCGTCGAGATCCTGCCGCCCGAGGAAGACGGATCCGCATGGGTGGTGCAGGAGATTCAGCGCAGCTGGCCCACTCAGGTCGACACGGTCGCCTTCGACCCCGAGACGATGAAAGCCGTCGACCGGGTCGACTTCTCCGATTACGGTGTGGCGGCCAAGCTCGCCCGCTGGGGTGTCGACCTGCACATGGGCACACTGTTCGGCTTGGCCAACCAGATCGTGCTCGTTGCACTCGCTATCGCCATCGCGTCGATGGTGATCTGGGGATATGTCATGTGGTGGCAGCGTCGGCCGAAGCGCGGTCCGGCGAGACGGTTCGGGCGCGCACCCGCGCGCGGTGTGCTCAATGGGGCTCCGTGGTGGGGTGTGGCTGCGGTCGGTGCTGCCGCAATCGTGATCGGTGTGTTCCTGCCGCTTGTTGGTATCAGCCTCGTCGGGTTCGTCGTTATCGACGTTCTGCTCGGGCTGAGGGAGTGGCGTCGCCAGCGGCAGTCCATGAGGATCTAACGCTCACAGCACCGGCCGATAAGCGGAGGTACCGCAGCAGGTACATGCCGTCATCACATTAAGTGCAATCCGCCATCACTTCTAGGGCAGG
This sequence comes from Brevibacterium sediminis, assembly GCF_024895295.1. Taxonomy (NCBI): domain Bacteria; kingdom Bacillati; phylum Actinomycetota; class Actinomycetes; order Micrococcales; family Brevibacteriaceae; genus Brevibacterium; species Brevibacterium sediminis. Next base: position 58,703 of record NZ_JAHQRN010000006.1, read on the forward strand.
TCATCAGGACGCGAACCGATGACCTGTCCTAGAAGTGATGCGACCGGATGCATTGGCCGGCAAGGACGAAGTCGAGCGGCCTTCGCGATCGGCCGCCCGCCGCTTCACTCAAACGTCACGGAGCTCTTCGCGCGAGTGTCGACTCGCAGCTCAAAAACGTCCGGCCGGGAGTAGTGGCCCACCGGGTCGAAATCGAGGTGCGAACGGGTCTTGGCGCCGAGGTCGATGTCGGCGTAGAGGATCGTCTCCTCGTCATAGACCGGTCCCGCCAGCACCTCGCCGGTGGGTGCGACGATGACGCTGCCGCCGCGGATCGCGGTCTCGCCGTAGGGGAGTTCCTCGTCGAAGGGGTGGTCGTCGGGGAACTCGCTCTTCGTGATGAACTGGCATGCCGAGAGCACGTGAGTGCGGCCCTCCAAGGCGATATGCGTCATCGTCGCCGTCCAGGTCGGACGGTCGTCGACCGTCGGCGCGCAGTAGACGGAGACGCCCTTGGCGTACATCGCCTGGCGCAGCAGTGGCATGTAGTTCTCCCAGCAGATGACGCTGCCCACTCGGCCGAAAGGTGTGTCCATCGTGTCGAGAGTCGACCCGTCTCCGAATCCCCAGATGACACGCTCGGTGCCGGTGGGCATGAGCTTCCGGTGTGCGCCGACGATCCCGAGTTTCGGGTCGATCATCACTGCTGTGCAATAGAGGGTGTTGCCGGACCGTTCGATGATGCCGATGACGACGAAGGCACCGACCTCGCGGGCCGCCTCGGCGAGCTTGGTGATTTCCGGTCCATCGACGGTGACTGCTCCGTCGAAGTACTGTTCGAATTGCGCCCGGCCCTGCCCGGTGCGCATTCCCACGGGAGCACCGAACGTGCTGCCCTTCGGGTAGCCGCCGATGAACGCTTCGGGGAACACGACGAGCCCGGCCCCCTGGCCGGCGGCCTCCCGCAGCCGGGCGATCGCCTTGTCGGTCGACGCTTCGGCATCGAATGGAACGGACCCTGCCTGGACTATTGCCACTGTGTTCATGATGCTCGACCCTCTTTTCTCTGTGGATTCTCCTGCTATCACTCTCGAACGCGAGGTGATTCAGGTCAAACAATCGGGGCGTTCGCCTCGAATGGACGAGCGCCCCGATTGATTCGAGTCATCAGCTCCAGTGCGAAGCAGACCGAGTCCGCATACTGTCGCGGAACTGTCCCGTTGACTTCTCCAACAACTCTCCGGTGCCCCAATCGAGCACGACGCCGTATTGGCGGATGACGTCGTGGACGGTGATCTCACCATCGCGGTAACGGCGGGCCACCTCGGCGGGGTCGGCTTCCAGCCAGGACGCACGTTCGGAGCGGATCCGTTCCCGCTCCGTCGCTGTCGCGGGCTCATCGATCTCGTACTCATCGAGCTCGGCATCGATCTCACGGATGACGACGCCGTAGTCTTTCGCCGCCCGGTCGATGGAGACATAGCCGTCGATGACGTCCTCGAGCACCTCGACAGTCGGCCGATCCAGCGGGTCACCGAAGCCACCGCCTCCGGCGCTTGGTCGTTCGAACGTGTCACCGGGGCTGATGGCTACATTCGAGAACGTGGCACCCAAGTAGCGCGGGTTCTCTGACGAAGGATTGAGCCAGACTCCGTGTGGGATCGACGGCAGTCCGCCATTGATGCCCCACGTCGTCGATCGCCCGCGGTCGCAGCAGTAGCTCATCACCGCACCGGTCGCATCTGTGAGGATGCCGCCTTTATTCACTCCACATCCTCCGCGGAACCTGCCCGGCCCGCCGGAGTCGATGTTGATCGAGTGCTGAGTCGTGATTACCGGGGTCAGGCGCTCCTGTCCCTCGACCGGCTGCACGGCGAGTCCGGTGCCGAATACCGGTGAAGTCGCGGAGGAGCCGTCCTTCGTCGACCGGCCGCCCCATCCGCCTGCCATCCAGTCGTACCACATGAAGTACGGGCTCGACTCGGTCCTGGCATCATGCCCACCGACGAGCAGATACTCGAGGTTGAATGCACACGCCATCGCGCGTTCGGGCATGATGTGGGACCACAGTTCGAAGATCGCGTTCATGACCTTCTCGTACGGGCCCGAACAGAACCCGGTCACTGCATGCGGCCAGCCGGCGTTGACGACGGTTCCCTCTTCGCCGATCTCTGCGGTCACCGCCTGGTAGAACCCGGAGTTGAGCGGAACCTCGGGGAAGAACGTCTTCGTGCCCGCGTAGATCGCAGAGAAGGTCGTCCCGTAGCCGGAGTTGAGGAACGTTGAGACCGCCTCGGCGGATCCCGTGAGGTCGTAGTGGATACCTGTCCCATCGAGCGTGAGCTTCACCCGGATCGGAGCCAGCCCCTCGCCCTTAGCCGGATCGCCGTCGAGGAAGTCGACCGTCTCCCACTCGCCCTTCGGCAGATCGCCGAGGCTGGCGAGCACGGTGCGGCAGACATAGTCCTGCGTCTCCTGCATCGCATCGAGGACCGTGTCCTTCGAATATTTGTCGACGAGGCGGAGCACTTCGCGTTCGCATACAGCAGTGGCCTCGGCTTGGGCGTTGAGATCGCCGAGGGCCTGATCGGGAGCACGCGTATTCGACACGAGCAGCTGAGCTACATCGTGGAGGAACCGGCCCTTGTGCCAGACCCGAAGCGGGGTGATGCGCAGACCCTCACCGAAGTGCTCACTGGCAGAGACATCGAACGAGCCCGGGACGGACCCACCGATATCGGCCCAGTGGCCTTTGTTCTGCGCGAAGCCGATGATCTCGTCATCAGCGAAGATCGGACGAATGAAGCTGACGTCGTTGAAGTGGGTACCGCCTCGATAGGGGTCGTTGATGAGGAAGACGTCACCTGGGTTGATGTCGTCGCCGAACTCCTCCATAACGGCCTTGCACTGGAAATGCAGGGTGCCGACGTGGACGGCGATGTCTGCACTTCCTTGCATGACAGTGTTGCCGTCGCGGTCACAAAGTGCCGACGAGAAGTCGCGTGAATAGATGACGAACGAATAGCAGGTCCGCAGGATCTGTTCGCTCATGAGGTCGACGCTGGTCGCGAAAGCGTTCTTGAGTACTTCGAAAGTCACCGGGTCGAGCGTGGACGTCGACTGCTCCGTTGCTGTGGTCATGGGTCTCTCCTCACAGGCCGTTCTGTGTTGAATTGTTCGCAGCTGACAGCGCAGGCTCTGTTGTCTCTGCCGTCAGTGCGATGCGGATGTTGAACCACTCATCGATCACTGCGGACGAGTTCGGCGGGATGACGGTGGTCGAGTCGATCTGGTTGAGGATCGCCGGTCCGATGAACGCAGCACCCGAGGGCAAGTTCTCCCGCTGGTAGACCGGCGTCGAATGCCACTGTCCGTCGAAGTAGACGTCGCGGACCTCGAGCGGCTCACCGGGATCTTTGCTGCTGACAGGGGTCGGTTTGAAGGTCGGCTTCGGTGTCTTCCCAAGTGCCTTGAGGTGGAGTTGGTAGATCTCGACCGGGGTGTCGTCCTGCCGGAACGCGTACTGTTTCTCGTGTTCCTCGTGGAATAGTTGGACGGCCTCGCGCAGCGCGTTCGGGCCGGAGCCCATCTTCACCTGCAGCGACCGCCACTGGCCGTGGTAACGCATCGAGATGCCACGTTCGAAGACCGAGTCTTCCTCGGCGACTTTCTCATGCCGCAGTCGATCACGACCTTCGAGTTCGAGTTCGCGGAAGTGCTGTTCGACCGTTTCTCCGTCTGCGGAGTCCGCGACGTCGGTGAACATCTGCGACAGATCGTGTTGGATGTCGACGAGGAGGCACCCCAGCGCCGAGGTGACTCCCGGGCTGGGCGGGACGATGACTGTGGGGATGTTGAGTTCGCGAGCGACGTCCGCCCCGTGCAGTGCACCGGCTCCGCCGAAGGCGATGAGTGCGAAGTCCCGGGGGTCGAGCCCGCGACGGATGGACACGAGGCGGACCGCATCTGCCATGTTCGCGTTGGCCACCTGGGCGATGGATTCGGCCGCGGAGTCGACATCGAGGCCGAGCGGATCGGCGATCTTCTCCTTGATCGCTGCCCGTGCGCTCTCCCGGTCCAGCGTCATCTCGCCGTCGGCGAGGTCGGTGCCCAGACGATTGAGGGCGAGGTTCGCATCGGTGTTCGTCGGCTGATCGCCGCCGCGGCGATAGCAGACCGGACCGGGAGCGGCACCGGCCGACTGCGGCCCGTTGCGTAAGGAGCCGGCGATGTCGATGTGGGCCAAAGAGCCGCCGCCGGCGCCGATGGTGAGTACTTCGATGCTCGGGAAGACGATGGGGTGGCCGTATTCGACTTCCCATTCGTTCGTCTCCCGCAGTTCGCCGTCGGCGATGAGTGAGATGTCCGTCGAAGTGCCGCCCATGTCGAGTCCGACGGCATTGGCATGACCGCACTGCTCGGCCACGTGCTGAGCGGCGATCGCGCCGGCGGCGATTCCTGAGGCCGCGAGTCGCACCGGGAACCGCTTGACCATCTCCGAGGTCATCGATCCACCACCCGAATGGAGGAGAAGGAGTTCTCCGGCATAGCCGTCCTCGGTGAGGTTGGAGTCGAGCTGTTCGACGTAGCCGGATACCAACGGACCAAGAACGGCATTGGCGACAGTCGTGTTGAACCGGTTGTGTTCGAAGATCTCCGGCAGCACCTCGGCCGAGGTGGAGATGCTGGCTCCGGGAAGCTCCTCTGAGAGGATCTCGCGCATCCGGATCTCGTTCGCGGCGTTCGCATAGGAGTTGACGAAGCAGACGGCCACGGTGTCGGCACCGCGCTTCTTAAGCAGGCGGCCGAGCTTCCTGGCCTCGTCTTCGTCGAGCTCGGTGACGATGTTGCCCGCGTAGTCGACGCGTTCCGTGACCTCAAAACGGTCACGGCGACGAATATAGGGGCCGGATACATCGGAATAGGCGTCCCACAGATCGTCCTTCGTGCCATCGCGGATCTCAATGACATCGCGGAAACCCTTGGAGGTCACCATCGCTGATTTGGGAAATCTGCGAGTGATGAGCGCGTTGGTGGCAACAGTCGTGCCATGTGAGAAGAGCTCGACCTGGCTGAGGTCGATGTTCGCCCGCTTCACTCCGTTGAGGACAGCTTCCATGGGGTTGTCCGGGGTGGACGGGACTTTCGTCACCCGCATCGTCTGGGTGGATTCGTCGAATACACAGATGTCGGTGAATGTTCCGCCGACGTCAACTGCGACGCGTAGATCTGCCACGGTCATCTCCTTTGATTGTGGTTTCCCTCATAGCCTGGGCTTCGATGATCGGGCCGGTCAATGGAGCAGATGAAGGAAAAGACGGTTAGATTTGTAAGAATCACAAAGCCGTGCCGACGGCGCGGAATGATGCAGCAGGCGAGTGGGAGCAGAGGTGAAATCCGATGGGTTCGAGCCGAGACGCCCTGGCGCGAGAGCGGATCTTCGATGAGCTCTTGAGCGCGATGAATTCTGCAGATCCGCTTGAATCGGCGCTCTCCCGGGTAGCACGGATGAGTCGGGGAGCTGGTCTCGTCATCAACGAACTCGGCGAGGTCGTCAGATCCGTCGGTTCCGCCCCGGTCCACCTCATCGCCCGGTGGACTCAGGAGGAGGTCGTCGGTCCGGCGACACCAGCGGGCTGGGCCGAGTCGACGTCCGGTGCGATCGGCCGCTGGAAGGTGCACGCTCGGACAGTGCGACTACGCAGTCGCGCCCATGTCATCGTCGTCGCCGTCCACGCCGATGACGAAGAGGCCGGTACTGCCGGCAGCGAGCGCAGAAGTGGAACTGGGGAGGGCAGAGCTGGCAGCGGCACGGGCACCACCCACCCTTCCGCTGAGGTGATCCTCGATGTTCTGTCCAAACTTCTGCGCGCCTTCGAGGGATTCGAGTCCTTTTCGATCAGCAATCGACGGGAGGAATCGTCGCGGGTTCTGCGCGACTTGGAGGCCGGTGTCTCTCCCGGTCGCGAACCGGCGCTCTGGCGGGTCCTCGAGACCTTCGGCTTTGCAGCCTACGAGCCGATTCGCGCCCTGCGCCTCCGCATCGACGCCTCCGACTCGGGGCATGGGAAACCGACCCCGAACCCGGGGCGCGGCCTGGTCATCAAGGATTCCGGGCACGTCAGTTCGATGGTCGAACGGACCGCGCTGTGTACAGCAGACTTCGATATCGAGGGTAGCCTCGACGATTTCGGCCTCATCGGAGTCGGGGTCTCCGGACTCTTCACGGCACTCAGTCAGGTGCCGGAGATGCTGCAGACGGCGGACGTGGCGCTTGCCTCGGCGGGGGAGTCGAGGTTCGCTTTCGTCGATCGCATGCGCCCGATCGAATGGGCGGCGGCCCGCATGAGTTCACGATTCGACCGCCGCCTCGTCGCTGCTTTCCTCAACCCGATAATCGCCAAGCCCGAATCTTCCACCACACTGCGCACCTACGTGGAAAGCGGCGGCAACATTTCTGAGGCTGCAGGTCGGCTGCATGTGCACGAGAACACTGTTCGTTACCGAATCGGGCAGATCGAGAAGGTATTGGGCGCACGCCTCACCGATCCACGGACGGCCGCAGAAATCGTCCTCGCACTGCAATGTCTCGATTCCGCCGAACACGCGTAGCCTGAGACCATGCCCCGTCACCTCCTGACCTCGACGCCGCCGAACCCCGACCCTCGCCGAGGGGGTCCCGCCGGTGACGACGTAAACGGCGCCGACACAGCTGCCGCGCCCAAACAGCACCCCAAGGGTCCCGTCCGCGGCCGTGGGGCACTGCTCGCACTCTTCGCCGTCCTCCTCGTCGCCTGGGTCGGCATCTCCGGTGTCGGAGGTCCGTACTTCGGCAAGATCTCCGAGGTCGCCACGAACGACCGCTCATCGTTCCTCCCCGAATCCGCGGAGTCCACTCGCGCCCAGGACCAGATCGAGAAATTCAGCGACCTCGATTACGTTCCCGCCATCGTCGTGCTCGAGAACAGCGACGGAGTCACCGACGACGACCGGTCCAGGCTCGATGAATTGACGAAGACGCTCGAAGACGACGACCTGCTGGCCGCCGACCCCTCACCGGCCATCCCGTCCGATGACGGCGAGGCCCTCCAGCTCATCCTCCCGGTCTCCTCGACGACCACCTCCGACGACGTCGAATCCATCCGAGACGCGGTCGGCAAGGTCTTCCCGACCGCGACTGCCGCCGACATGACACCGGATCAGGCCGCGGAAGCCCCGACCACCTCGGCGGACGTCCACGTCACCGGTCCGGCAGGATTCTCTGCCGACCTCTCCGAAGCCTTCGCCGGCATCGACGGCATCCTCCTGCTCGTCGCGCTCATCGCCGTCTTCGTCATCCTCATCATCGTCTACCGGTCCCCGCTGCTGCCCGTCATCGTCCTGTTCACCTCGGTTGCCGCGCTCGCCGCCTCGATCTTCATCGTCTGGCATCTCGCCGACGCCGGAATCCTCCTGATCAACGGGCAGGTCCAAGGCATTCTCTTCATCCTCGTCGTCGGCGCCACCACGGACTACTCCCTCCTCGTCGTCGCCCGGTTCCGCGACGCGCTTCTCCACGAACCCGACCGAGTCAGAGCCGGATTGAGCGCCCTCAAGGGGGTCCTCGAACCGATCGCGGCCTCCGGCGGAACCGTCATCGCCGGACTCCTCGTCCTCCTGCTCACCGACCTCGCCTCGACCAGGGCGCTCGGACCGGTCGCTGCGATCGGCATCGTCGTGGCGATGTTCGCAGCACTGACCTTCCTGCCCGCCGCGCTGATGATCATCGGCCGTGCCGTGTTCTGGCCCTTCCTTCCGCGCCCCCGGGCCGAGACGGCCAAGCCCAAGCGCGGGATCTGGGCCAGGGTCGCCGAGGCGGTCGCGCGGCATCCGCGCCGCATCTGGGTCACGCTCGTCATCCTCCTCGCCATCCCGCTGCTCGCCCTCCCGCAGTTCAAGGCCGAAGGAGTCCCACAGTCCGACTTCGTGCTCGGCGATTCCGAGGCCCGCGACGGCCAGGACATCCTGGCCGAGCATTTCCCCGGCGGCTCCGGATCCCCAGCACAGATCGTCGTGGCGGAAGACGAACTCAGCGATGCGGCACAGGCGATCGGCCGCCTCGGCGAGGTCGAGTCGATGACCGTCGTCGCCAACGATTCCCCGAGCGGGACGCTGTCCATCGGCACGGACGGAGAGATCGACCCACCGCGCGGAATGCCGAGCGGGGCCGGGCCGGACACGTCCGGTCAGTCGGGCGGGTCCGGTCAGTCGGAGACGCCGGCCCCCACCGAGGTCGACGGCAACGTCCTGTTGGAAGCGACGCTGAAGTCGGTCGCGGATTCGGACGAAGCCGAAACCGCGGTGACCGAGATCCGCAAGGCTGTGCACGATATCGACCCGGATGCCCTTGTCGGCGGGGAATCCGCGGTCGATCTCGACACGAACACCACTGCCGAGGCGGACCGGGCCTTGGCCATCCCGCTCATCCTCGTCGTGGTCACGATCGTGCTCATCCTGCTGCTGAGGTCCCTGCTGGCACCGCTGCTGCTCGTGGCGCTGACCGTCCTGTCCTTCGGCACCGCGCTGGGCGTCTCCGCTCTCGTGTTCAACGACGTCATCGGGTTCTCCGGTGCCGACCCCTCGGTACCGCTCTACGCGTTCGTCTTCCTCGTCGCGCTCGGCATCGACTACAACATCTTCCTCATGTCCAGGGTGCGGGAGGAGTCACTGCATTTGGGAACCCGTGCGGGCGTGCTCAAGGGACTCGTCTCCACGGGCGGGGTGATCACTTCGGCGGGAATCGTGCTGGCCGCGACCTTCGCTGCGCTCGCCGTCATCCCGGTGATGTTCCTCTTCCAGCTTGCCTTCATCGTCACGTTCGGCGTCCTCCTCGACGCGATCCTCGTGCGGTCGCTCGTCGTGCCGGCGCTCGTCCACGACATCGGGCGCAGCGTGTGGTGGCCGTGGCGGAAGAGGATTCCACGGGATTGAAGCGCGGATGTCTCCGGACTGGGCGGGTGGGTTCCGCAGGGCCGGAAAGCGGATGCCCTGGGTCTGAGCGGAGAGGTGGGAGGCAATACGATACCCCCGGCCGGTGATGAAGGGTCGTGGGGAGACCGCTTTCATCCGTGATCGCCGGGGGTTCGTGGGGGATACTCCGGTACTTCGACGAGGGGATCGTCGACGTGGCCCTAAAAGTCAGGGCCAGGTATACCATTGAACTACGATTTTGTTGACGGCGCAACAAATGTGCCGACCGACACGTCAGCTGGCAGTTCGTGAGGGATAGAAGGGCAGATGGAAGAGACGACTCCCGTCAGCAGCATGATCAGGCAGAACGGCCCGATCAAGATCGCGGCCTGGCGGTTGATGATGGAGAAGTATCAGGACTTCATGACGCGGTTCGAACACGAGTTCCGAACCCGTCACGGGCTCAGCGCCAACGAATTCGATGTGCTCATCAACGCGTCGACCTCGGCGCAGGTCAGGCACCGCGACCTGCTGCGCAGTCTGGTGATCAGCCGCAGTGCGCTCAGCCGCCTGCTCGGCAAACTCGAGGGGCGCGGGCTCGTGACCCAGGAGCCCGACCCGGAGGATCACCGCGGTGTGCTCGTCGCCCTCACCGAGGCGGGGCAGAAGCTCTGCGCCGAGGCGGCTGAGACGAACGGTGAGATCATCATCTCCGCCTTCTCCGGTCTCACGGACGCCGAGGCGGAGGAGATCTTCCAGCTCGTGTCCAAGATCTGCCCGGTAGGGTAGGGGAGCGATCCGCAGGGGAGAGGAGACCCCTCCCCGCCCAGTGAGAAGACGGCTAGGCTGTGGCCATGAGCAACGTTGAGACCCGTCCCGAGCAGGTCGTCTGCAAGGCCGGGGGACTGCCCGGGCCAGCTTGTGACCAGCAGGGACGTTCCCCTGTCGAAATCATCACCTCCCGCGACGTGCCGCTGGGCGGGCCCCGCGCCATGACAGTGCGGCGGACCCTGCCGCAGCGCCAGCGCTCCCTCATCGGCCCCTGGTGCTTCGTCGACCACTACGGCCCGGCCGATGTCTCCGTCACCGGCGGAATGGACGTCGCACCCCACCCACACACCGGGCTGCAGACCGTCAGCTGGCTGTTCGAAGGCGCCATCCAGCACATCGACTCCGGCGGCAACTCGGGCCTCGTCCTACCCGGCGAGGTCAACCTCATGACCGCAGGCGCCGGCATCTGCCACTCCGAAGTCTCGACCGACGACACGACGACGCTGCACGGCGTCCAACTGTGGCTGGCCCTGCCCGACGCCGCTCGCCACCAGCCCGAACGCGAATTCGAGCACTTCGAACCCGAGCCGATGTCGCTTGACGGCGGGGAGATGCTCGTCTTCCTCGGCCGCCTCGGCGAAGGTTCGTCGCCCGTGAAAACGCACTCTCCGCTGCTCGGGGCGGAGATCCGCCTCGATCCGGGCGCCACCATCGACCTGCCCGTCGATCCGCGGTTCGAGCACGGCCTCCTCGTCGACTCCGGCGATATCGCACTGGAGAACGTCGATCTGCCGGTCGCGGCGATCGGCTACACGGGCACCGGCGTCGAGGAGCTGCGCATCGCCAACCGCAGCGACGAACCCGGCCGACTCATCCTCATCGGTGGCGAGCCCTTCGGTGAAGAGATCGTCATGTGGTGGAATTTCATCGGCCGCACGCACGAGGAGATCGCCCGGTACCGCGAGGAATGGCAGGCCGAGGGCGATCGCTTCGGCGCCGTCGAGGGATACGTCGGCAAGGGCGGGCCCGGTCAGAACGCCGATGGCATGGGCAGGCTCCCCGCGCCGAGGATGCCCGACGTGACGATCAAAGCGCGGAGGAATCCGCCCCCGCAGGTCCAGAGATAAGGAGCGTCAACCATGTCGAAGACATTCGAAGACAAGACCGGGGCCGAGGTCACGGTCTCGTTGAACGAATCAACACAGGCCTACGAAGTCGCCGTGGCCGACGGGACAGTCGCCGGGAGCGCATTCTTCCTGCCCGGACCCGATGCGGAGACCGAACGCATCTTCTATCACACTGTCGTCGACGAGCAGTTCGGCGGCCGCGGACTGTCGAAGTTCCTCGTCGCCGAGGCGCTCGATGACTCCCGTGTGCGTTGTGTGACCGTCGTGCCCGTCTGCCCGCTCTTCGTCAAGAAGCTGCAGGAGACCGGCGACGACTACATCGCTCAAGGCGGAAAGTTCCGCAATGCGACGGGTGCGGATATCGACATCGTCAAGCGGCAGGCGTGAGTGAGGGCATGAGCAACGCGAGTCGACCATTCATCGACAAGATCCACCCCGAGAACTACAAAGCGCTGGCCCAGGCGGCCGCGAGTTCCCGGAAGGCGTCGCGCGAGGCGGGTCTCGACGATGCGCTCATCGAGCTCGTGAACACGCGGGTCTCGCAGATCAACGGCTGCCGCACCTGCCTGAGCATCCATGCCCCGGCGGCCAGGAAGGCTGGCGTCTCCCAGCTCAAGCTCGATGTGCTGCCGAGTTGGCATGAGGCCGAGATCTTCTCCGATCAGGAGTTCGCGGCGTTGACTCTGGCCGAGTCGTTGACTGTGTTGGACAAAACGGAGGATCGGGATGCGATCGCCGCTGAGGTGGCGCAATTCCTGACGACCGAGCAGATCTCTGCGATCGAATGGTCGACGATCCTCATCAACGCGTTCAACCGCATCTCGATCGCTTCCGATCACCCGGTGTTCGGAGCCCAGCAGGACTGAGCCCACGCGGGCGCACGGAGCAGCGCCGTGCCGCCTCGGCGGTGTCAGTTGATGATCTCTTTGTCATCGTCCTCGCGGATGGCGGCGAGGCGTTCGCGCCACATCTGTAGGTCCTGCTCGCTCAGGCGCTTCCAGTCGGTGACCTCGCGGACGATGCGCAGGGGTTCGGTGCTGCGAAAGGAGCGAGTGGGGTTGCCGGGGAACTTCTTGTCCGTGACGTTCGGGTCGTCGACGTAGTCGCCGAGGGGCTCGACCTCGTAGACGTGCGGTTGTCCGCCGTTGAGGGCGGCCACCTCGGCGGCTAATCCTGCGCCGTCGGGCAGGGCCGTGAAGTAGATGTGGTTCATCGTCACTTCGGGTCGGTAGTTCGAGGCGAAGCCTGCGGTCAGCAGGTCGCCGGGAGCGAGTTCGGCGCGGGTGCCGTGGAAGAAGGGTCCCTCATCGAGTGCGTCAGCCATGGCGTCGAATATACGCTCGAAGACTGCGAATCGGCCTCGGATTCGGCGACTAGAATGGGCCTTGAGCGGTTGACGCGGAGCGTTGCGGAACGGATTGAGGTAGCGGCGTTTCCCGGGTGGTGAGACTTTCGTCCCGGAATGTGACGACCTCGGCCATACTCTCCTGAGCGAACGATGCCCGTGCGAACGATTCCGGCGGCGTCGACGAACCCACGTGAAGGAGCCCACCCCGCCAATGTCCGCCGAAACGACATCGCAGACGAAGAACGCCGCCTCGGCGCCGACATCATGGGCTGGACGTCTCCGCCTCATCGGTCCGGGGATCGTGCTGGCACTGGCCAGCGTCGGAGCTTCGGACATGATCACGACGATGAACTCCGGCGCCGAATACGGTCTGGCGCTCATCTGGGTGTTCACCGTCGGCATCATCCTCAAGTTCGTCCTCTCCGAGGCGGTGTCGCGGCTGCAGATGAGCGGCGACCGGTCCCTGATCTCCCATCTCACTCGATTCGGCGGGCGGACGTTCCCGATCCTCTTCCTCATCGCGGAGCTGCTCGTCGGGCTGTTCTTCGGAGCCGGAGTCGTCGCGGTGACGACGACGATTCTGCAGGCGATCTTCCCGGTCCTGCCGTTCTGGCCGACCGCGATCGTCGTGCTCCTGTCCGCCGCGGTTCTTGTCGGCATCGGCCGCTACGGGATCGTGGAAAAGGCCATGATGTGCTTCGGAATCATCATGTTCTTCGGCATCCTGGCCCTGGCGATCTCGGTGTTCCAAGGTCAGGACGCTCAAGCTGTGGCCGCAGAGACGATCGTGCCGACGTTCCCGAACACTTCGATCATCACGGTGATGTCGCTCATCGGCGGGGTCGGGGGAGCGACCGGCATCCTCGCCTACTCGTTCTGGATCCGCGAGAAGGCGTGGCGGACCCCTGACTGGAAGCCGGTCGTCCGCCTCGACCTGTTCATCAGCTACGGCCTCGTCTTCATCTTCGCCGTGGCGATGAGCGCTGTGGGAGCCTTCATCCTCTACGGGCAGGGCTTCACGATTTCGGACAATGATGCGCTGTTCGCGATCGCCGATGACCTGGTGGGTCGGATCGGTGAGACCGGGCGGTTGGTGTTCCTCATCAGCTTCCTCGCCGTGGTGTACACGAGTGTCCTCGGCGGGTTCTCCGGGATCGCTTACGTCACCGCCGACTGTCTGCGCGTGCTGCGTCGGTACCCGCACCAGGACGAGCCGGCCAATGAGATGTCGGCGAAGTTGATCGAGTTCCGCGGCGTCCTCGTCTACCTTTCGATTGCGACGTTGGTCATCATGAGCCTCGGCCAACCGGTCACCCTCGTGCTCGTCTACGCAGCGATCAGTGCGTTCATCCTGCCGGTGCTTGCCCTGGCGCTGCTCGTCATTCTCAACCGCTCATCCGTTCCGGCTCAGCTGCGCAACACGAAGTGGTCGAACGTGCTGCTGGCCGTGTGCTTGGCCCTGTTCGGGTTCCTCGCTGCCTTGCAGGTCAAGGAGTCGGTGATGGGTTTTATTGGTTGAGGCGTGACGAACGGTAAAGTACCAGGTCAGGGTGGGTGATGTTCGGGCAATCCGACGTTGCCGACGATCGGCTACGCTACTGTTTGCGGAGTCTATACGCTACCGTTTGCGGGATTCATACGCTGCTGTTTCGCGTGTCCTTCACTCCCGTCCGGAACTGATCCACTTCGGGTTGTCGACGATGTTGCGACCGCCTTCGACGAGGGTGCGGATCTCATCAAGTCGCCGCATGTCTTCAGGCTCGAGCCGCAAGTCGAGAGCGCCGAAGTTCTCCAGACTGCGTTCGGGCTTGCGGGAGCCCGGAATCGGAACCGCGCGGACTCCCATCTCTGCTGCACGGTGAAGGAGCCAACCCAACGCCACCTGAGCATTGGTCGCTCCGTGACGGTCGGCCACCTCGGCGACGATGGAGACGATCCGCTGGTTGGCATCCCACGCATCACCCATGCGCGTGGTCCCGCCGCGGACATCGCCTGCCACCTGGTCCTTCGTCAGGGTTCCGGTGAGGAATCCGCGACCCAGCGGGCTGTACGGGACGAACCCGACCCCGAGCTTCGCGCAGGCGGGCACAACGTGGTCTTCAACATCACGCGACCACAGGCTCCATTCGGATTGGACCGCGGTGATCGGGTGGATCGCATGGGCACGACGCAGCTCGTCCGCGGTGACCTCGGACAGTCCGATGTGCGCGACCTTGCCGGCCGTGACCAGCTCGGCCATCGCCCCGACCGTGTCCTCGATGGGAACATCGGGGTCCGGCCGATGCAGATAGTAGAGATCGATCGAATCCACGCCGAGGCGGCGCAGCGAAGCATCGCACGCTGAGTGTGCGTACTCGGGTCGTCCGTCGGTTCGTTTCGTCGATCCGTCGGAGAGCGTTCGCAGCCCGGTGATGCCGAATTTCGTGGCGAGCTGGACATCATCGCGGCGCCTGGCGAGGAACGGAGCGAGCATCTCCTCGTTCGTTCCAGCGGGACCGGTGGTGCCCTCGCGAGGTTCGCCGTAGACGTCGGCAGTGTCGAGCAGAGTGATGCCGGCGTCGACCACCTTGCCAAGTGTGGCGCGTGCATCGTCGTCAGTGGTGCCGCCATAGACGTGGGACAGGGCCATGCAGCCGAAGCCGATGGGGGAGACCTCGAGGTCGCCGAGGCGGCTGGTTGTGGTGGTCATGAGTGGTGTCCTTTCAGAGAATGAGAAGTGTCGTCGGGAGCGCCGCCGTAGACGGCGATCTTGTATTCGGTGGCGGTCAGTGCTCGTTCGAGGTCGCGGATCTGCTCGATGATCCGCTGCCGTTGGTCGCGCATAATCTGCAGGCGTTCAGGTGTGGTCGACTCGCCCTGGTTGACGAGGTCGACATAGCGGGTGAGTTCGGAGATGCCCATGCCCGAGGACCGCATGCGCACGAGGAAATCGAGCCGGTCGACGGCTCTCTGGTCGAAGACGCGGCGACCTGAGGGTGAACGTCCCACGTGGAGCAGCCCTATGCGTTCGTAGTACCGCGCAGTGTGTGCTGTGATGCCGAGTCGGTTGCAGACTTCGCTGATCGATAGGGTCTCGATCGGAATCGATGCACTGTCCGTAGTAGGTGGCATAGCGCCAACGCTAGAGGTTTGAGTGCACTCGAAGTCAAGGGATCGAACTAGGCAAATCCATCAAACATATCGAGAACTGCTGTACCAAGAGGCAGACGGTGGCGCAGAGGTTCTTTCCTCTTCCAACTTGTATTTGAGAGGCTCAAGTAGAACAGTGAGTCCACCAGCGCCGATCACCCACAACATCATGAGGTAGAACATGAATCCTCTGTTGTCACCAAGCTGAGTAAACAGATTCATATGAGGCTTGGGAGACTCATACAACATTGCTATCACTGCGCTTCCAGAAATAAGTTGCCAGTTCGCGACTCGCTTCAAGAGGAGAAGGGAATTGATCTTCATCTCGGGCTTTGGCTGCTCTACCAGCGTGGCTCCGATCGTGATGAACACGGCCGAGAAAGCGGCTGTGGCCCCGGCCATAGGGCTGACCCCGGTGAGCCATAAAGCTGGTCCAGCTACACAGATCAGCGTTGTTGTCAGCCCCCACAACCAATAGCCGAGCCGGGCAGAGCCGACAACGATGAAGAGAGGGTCGGCCCGATGTTTTGCTCGCAAACGGAATATCAGCATATAAACACCAGTGACGATCAATGGGCTTGTGAACACCGATGCGATCTTTGGCATTGCCTCATGCCAACCGACTGAAATCAACGAGTGGGCGAAGACGTACTCGACGAGCAAGTACAGAATTGCGGATACAAGGAGTCCGACGAGAATAAGCGCAAGCCCGGGCCACCACTTTGTAGAGCCGGCTTCGAAAACTTTGCGGCACCAGAGGAACAGTTGCAACATTTTGGTCCGAAGAGTCTTCATCATCGCTTCCTCATCCATAACCGGGTGCTCTTGCGGGCTTGCCATTCGTAGACAAATTCTTTCGTCCGGTACTGACACGGAGCCGGTTCGGTGTCCTAGAACGGCAGATGCTGGTTGATGTCTGTAGTAGGAATAGAAACGGGGCGACGTAAGCGAAACTTCACAAACGCCGCCCCGCAACGGTCGGTCATCACTGCCGAAGTGTCACCCCACGAACGCCGTGGCGAAGAACGGCACGAACGTGACCAGTACGAGTGCCGCCAGCAGCACCAGCGCACTCGGGATCGCGGCTTTCGCCACTCCCATCACGCTCATCCCGGACATGCCCGATGCGACGAACAGGTTGAGGCCGAGCGGCGGTGTGATCATGCCGATCTCGAGGTTCATCACCACGATGATGCCGAAGTGGATCGGGTCGATGCCCAGCTCCATCGCGATCGGCAACAGGATCGGGGCGAGGATGAGGATCGCCGAGGACGTCTCCATCACGCAGCCGACGAACAGCAGCAGGATGTTGACGAGGATGAGGAACTGCCACGGCTGCAGGTCCCATTCGGTGATCGTCGTCGAGATCTGACCAGGGATCCGTTCGCTGGCGAGCACGAAGGTGAAGAGAATGCCGTTGGCGATGATGAACATGACCATCGCCGAGGTCTTCACCGACGCCAGCGTGACCTCCCACAGCTGCGAGATCTTGATCTCGCGGTAGATGAGCAGCGACACGACCAGCGAATAAGCGACGGCCACGGCGGCCGCCTCGGTGGGGGTGAACCATCCGGAGTAGATTCCGCCGAGGACGAGGAACGGCAGCGCAAGGGCGAGAATCGCATCCCGGAACGCCTTCAACTTGTCCTTGTTCGACATCCGGAAGCCGACCCCGGCGTGACCGTAGCCCTTCTTCCAAGCGACGAACACGGCCATGCCCAGCAGCATCACGCCGGCGAGGATGCCCGGCAGGACGCCTGCGAGGAACAGGTCGCCGATGTTCTGCTCGGTGGCGATGCCGAAGACGATGAGCGGAATCGACGGCGGGATGAGGATGCCCAACGACCCCGAGGTGGCGACGAGGCCCGTGGAGAATTCCTTCGGGTACCCGTTCTTGATCATCGCCGGGATCATCAGCGCACCGACCGCGACGACCGTGGCCGGTGAGGACCCGGAGACCGCGGCGAAGAACATGCACGCGAGCACCGTGGTGATCGCCATGCCGCCGCGTAGGTGCCCGACCATGGCCGCGCCGAAATCGGTCAGCCGCCGGGAGATCCCGCCGCGGGACATGATGTTCGCCGCGAGGATGAAGAACGGGATCGCCATGAGCGGGAACGAGTTGAGCGCATTGAACAGCCGTTCCGAGACCTGGGTCATCGGAATGAGCGTGAAGTAGTAGAAATAGACGATGCTCGTCAGGCCCAAAGCGACCGCGATCGGCGCCGAGGTGACGAGCAGTGCGATGAGGACGACGATGAGGACGATGGTGGCTTCGAACATCAACGATCGCCTCCCTTCTCGTCGGTCCCGCCATCGCCGAGGCGGTCGCCCCCGTTGGCTCCCTCCACGCGGTTCGCGCGGTCGCTTCCGTCATCGACGATCGCGAGGTCGTCGACGTCGATGCCGACGGCGGCGGCCTCCTCGGCGAGGACATCCTTGTCGAGCTCTGTCGCAGGAGTGCGCAGGGCGCGGATGGTCATCTCCACCGCCCGAATGAAGAACAGAGTCATGCTCACGGCCAGCGAGAGTTCGACGACCCACAGCGGCAGCTTGAGCGCCGGGGTGATCGTCGTCCGCGAGAACGGTTCGGTGATGAGCGCCCACGACAGGTAGGCGATGAAGCCCGCGTAGACCAGAGTGGCGAGTCCGCCGAGGACGACGAAGAACTTCTTCGCCTTGCCCTTGAGCAGAGCAGGCATGATGTCGACGGCCACATGCTCGTTGTGGCGCAGGGTGACCACCGCGCCGAAGAACGTCGAGAAGATGATGAGGTAGATGACCGCCTCTTCGGACCAGAAGAGAACGTCACCGGTGATATTGCGCAGAAGCACGGCGAAGACCGCCAAGGCGGTGGCCGCGATGAGGCAGCCGCCGGCGAGGACGTTCTCGAGCCGACTGAGGTACTTGTCGATGGTCTTCATCATCAGCCCCTCTTCTCGTTGCGTTCGAGGAGTTCGTCGACGACCTCGGGACCGATGACGTCGCGGTACTTCTCGTATTCGGACGGCACGACCATGTCCTTGAAGGCTTGGCGCTCGTCCTTGCTCGGGATGACGATCTCCGTGCCGCCGGATTCCTCGATGGTCTTCTTCGACTCTTCGTTGACCTTCTGAGCTTCCTTGCGGTTGAATTCGCTGGCCTCATCGGCGGCCTCGTCGACTGCGGTCTGCAGGTCGTCGGGAAGCTCGTCGTACCAACGCTTGTTCACCGTGAGGATGTAGCCGATGTAGCCGTGATCGAGTTCGGTCACGTACTTCTGGACGGTGTGCATGTTCTGCGACTGGATGTTCGAGTAGGTGTTCTCGCCTCCGTCGATGAGACCCTGCTGCAGTCCGCTGTAGACCTCGGCGAACGCAAGCGGAGTCGGAATCCCACCCCAGGTCTCGAACTGGGTGCGCAGCACGTCTGAAGGCTGGATGCGGTACTTCTTGCCCTTCATGTCTTCGGGTTTGAGCGTCTTGTTGTTCGAGTGGATCTGCTTCATGCCCGAATCCCACAGACCGAGGACTTTGAGCCCGTTCTCCTCGAGATCGGGGTTCGCGTAGATGGCCTTGCCGATCTCGGTATCGGGACTGGCGACCTCGGGGATCTCGTCGGGGTCGTCGAAGATGAACGGCAGGTCGAGAACCTGCAGGCTCGGTGCGATCGTCGTGAACTTCGCGCTCGCCGGGGCCAAGACCTGGACGGCATTGGACTGGATGGCCTGCATCTCGTCCTTATCGCCGTAGAGTTCCGAGTTCGGGAACACCTCGACCTCGATGCGGCCGCCGGACTTCTTCTCGACCTGTTCGGCGAAGAAGTCTGCGGCCAGTCCCTTCGGTGTGCCCACCGAGGTGACATGGGCGAAGCGCAGTTCGAATTTCTGTTGGTCTCCGCTGCGTGCGGGATTGCATCCGCTCAGCAACAGGAGGCTTATCGAGAGGCCCGCGATGAGCGGCTTCCACTTCGGTCGTCTCATTGACGTCATCGTCAGCTCCAGTCTGGTTGGCCAGGGGCGATGCCGATCGGGAGTGTGCGGACGGACGAGCCCGCCATTTCGACGGCTGGTCATTGCCGTGCGGAGAGTTCGTGCCGAGTCAGGTTCTCGATCGACCGTTCACGAGCCTAGAGGACTTTTCGCTGATTTCCAATATGATCGGCAAAAGAATGCATTATTTGTTGAACTGAGAGTTCGCGGCCTGCCTCGAGGGCGTCAGTCCGTGTCGAAGTCGAAGGGGTCGGAGACTGCCTGACCGGTCGTCGACTCGGCCAGGCGGAGGAAGCCGTTCGTGATGTGATCGCCGAGGTGGCGCGCCGCCGCGTCCGGATCGACGTCGCGGACAGCGTCGACGATCGACTGATGTTCGGCGTGCACCTGGTCGAGTCTCTCGGGGCTGTCGAGAGTGAGGTCCCACGGGAAGGCTCGCCAGCGTGCAGCGATGTCGTCGCGCAGCGCGGGCATTCCGCAGCGGTCGTAGAAGAAGAAGTGGAACTCCTCGTTGCGGGTGTTGCGTCCCAGCGAATCACCGTCGGCGCTGGCCTCGTCAAGCGCCTCGAGCAGGCGCTCGGCCTGGCGCAGCTCGTGTCTGGAGATCCGCGTGGTCGCACGGGCGATGGCGAAGGTCTCGGTGAGCTTTCGGGTGACGAAGAGGGACTTGAGACGGTCGACGTCGACGCCGGCGACGCGTACACCGCGGTGAGCTTCGGAGGTGACGAGACCCTCGGCTTCGAGGATCCGCAGGGCCTCGCGGACCGGCGTGATGGAGGCATTGAACCAGTCGGCGACCTGATCCTGTCGCAGTCGTTCGCCGCGATCGAGCTCGCGGGAGAGGATCTTTCGGCGCAGGCCGAGGACGATGACGTCCCGTTTGGTCGATGCCGACTCCTGATCCACCCGATGCCTTTCGTTCATGCGTCACCCGCTGTTGGGGTGTCAGTTTCATGTCTCGGTGGTCCCAGTCTACAGGCTCGGGCAACAACTGAGACCGAAGAATGCATTATCTGTGAAGATATGTATGATGTGGATGTCAACGTTTCATACCTCGTCGTGGAGGGCCGATGGCCACTGCTGCACCGACGTCCGTACCGAGCCCCGCGGGCCAGGACGACGCGACCGCCTCGAACTTGCCGCTGTCCGGCATTACTGTCATCAGCTGCGAGCAGGCAGTCGCCGCCCCCTTCGCCTCACGCCAGCTGGCGGACCTCGGAGCCCGGGTCATCAAGATCGAACGCCCAGGCGTCGGCGACTTCGCCCGCGGATACGACACGACGGTCAATGGACTCTCGAGCCATTTCGTGTGGATCAACCGCAACAAGGAGAGCCTGGCGCTCGACCTGAAGAGCCCCGACGGACTTAAGATCCTGCACGAGCTCATTGCCTCGGCGGATGTCTTCATCCAGAATTTCGCCCCCGGCGCGGCAGAGAGACTCGGCCTCGGTGCCGAAGACCTTCGGTCGATCAACCCTCGGCTGATCCACGCCTCGATCTCCGGATACGGAACGGACGGGCCGTACAAAGATGCCAAGGCCTACGATGCACTTGTGCAGGCCGAGGCAGGACTTGTCTCCGTGACCGGAACAGAGGAGTTCCCTGCGAAGACGGGAATCTCGACGGCAGACATCGCCGCGGGAATGTACACGTACTCAGGCATCCTCACCGCTCTGTACAACCGCGAGCGCACGGGTGAAGGCGCCACCCTGTCGACGAGCCTCTTCGACTCCCTCGTCGAATGGATGGGCTACCCCCTCTACTTCACCCGCTACGGCGGCACCCGTCCCACTCGGGCCGGCACCTCCCACGCCGCCATCGCCCCCTACGGCGCGTTCACCTGCGGCGATGGCACTCAGATCATGCTCGCGATCCAGAACGAACGCGAATGGGAACGCTTCGCCATCCAGGTTCTCGACCGTCCCGATATGGTCACCGACGAACGCTTCGACCGTGCCGCTCACCGCTACGCCCACCGACACGAACTCCAAGAGATCATCGAGCGAGCCTTCTCCGCCCTCACCGGCGAAGCCTGCGACGCTCTGCTCGAGCAAGCCGCGGTCGCCCACTCGAGGCAGCGCGATATGAGCGAGATCGCCGACCACCCACAGCTGACCGAACGCCACCGCTGGCACGAGGTCGAGACCCCCGCTGGTCCGATCTCCATGCTCGCACCACCGGTCGAGATGTCCGGGGTGGGCCCACGGATGGATCCGATCCCGGCGGTGGGGCAGAATTCGGAGTCCATCCTCGGCGAGCTGGGGATGGATGCCGAGGCGATCGGCGAACTGCGCCACAACGGGGTGATCTGACGACGATGAATGACGAACCCGCACAACCGACCGACGGCGGGGCCGCCTCGGCGGGGGCCGACGACTTCGCCTACTCACCTCTGCTGCCCACCGAAGGCGAGGGCCCGCGGATGCGCGGGCTCGACATCGGGGGAGTGGAGACGACCACCGTCGAGGTGGGCGGGACGTCGCGCTCGTTCCTCACCGTGGCGCCGGAGACCCTGTCCGACCTCGCCGAGGTCGCCTTCAAGGAGATCTCGCACTACCTGCGCACAGATCATCTGGCCAGCCTGCGCGCGATCATCGACGATCCGGAGGCCAGTGACAACGACGTCTACGTCGCCCTCGACCTGCTGCAGAACGCCGCGGTCTCGGCCGGGGAGATCCTGCCGATGTGTCAGGACACGGGCACGGCCATCGTCTCGGCCAAGCGCGGACCGAACGTACTCACCGACGGCGATGATGCCAGGCATCTGTCGCGCGGAATCGGCCGTGCCTACGAGGAGCTCAACCTTCGGTACTCGCAGTTGGCGCCGACGAGCCTGTTCGAAGAGACGAATACCGGCACCAACCTGCCCGCCCAGATCGAAGTGGGGTTGAGCCCCGCCGACGACTATGAGCTCCTGTTCATGGCCAAAGGCGGAGGCAGTGCGAACAAGTCCTTCCTCTACCAGGAGACGAAGGCCGTGCTAAACGAGTCGGCGATGCTCGACTTCCTCGCCGAGAAGATCTCCACCCTCGGCACCGCAGCCTGCCCGCCTTATCATCTGGCCGTCGTCATCGGCGGGCCGTCGGCCGAATTCACGCTCAAAACCGCGAAACTCGCCAGCGCCCACTACCTCGACGACCTGCCGGAGACCGGAGACGCCGAATTGGGGCACGGATTCAGGGACCGGGAATTCGAGCAGACCGTCTTCGAACTCACCCAGAACCTCGGCTTCGGTGCACAGTTCGGTGGCAAGTACTTCTGCCACGACGTCCGCGTCGTCCGGCTGCCCCGACACAACGGATCCCTGCCGATCGCGATCGCCGTGAGCTGTTCGGCAGACCGGCAGATCATCGCCCGCATCAACGCAGACGGCGTGTTCATCGAAGAACTCGAACACGATCCGGCGAGGTTCCTGCCCGCGATGGGCCGCGTCGAGGAGATCGAATCCGGCAATGTCACCGCCATCGACCTCGACCGACCGATGCCGAGTCTGCAGGAACAGCTGTCCGAACTGTCCGTCGGGTACCGTGTGTCGCTGACGGGAACGGTCGTCGTCGCCCGCGACATCGTCCACGCGGAGCTGCGCGACCGCCTCGACGCCGGTGGGGAACTTCCCGACTATTTCAAGGACCATCCCATCTACTATGCGGGGCCGGCGAAGACACCCGAGGGAATGCCCTCGGGGTCGTTCGGTCCGACCACCTCATCGCGGATGGACACGTATGTGCGGCAGTTCCAAGAGGCCGGCGGATCGATGATCATGCTCGGCAAAGGCAACCGGTCCGCGCAGGTGAAGAGCTCCTGCGCCGAATTCGGCGGCTTCTACCTCGGATCGATCGGCGGCCCTGCCGCCCGGCTGGCTCAGGACTGCATCACCTCGGTCGAGGTCCTCGATATGGAGGAGCTCGGGATGGAGGCAGTGTGGAAGATCCACGTCGAAGACTTCCCTGCGTTCATCATCACCGACGACAAGGGCAATGACTTCTTCGACAGCACCGGCCCACCGACGCTCGGCCTCGGCCGGACCCGCACGGTCCGCGACGGCACCCGACTGGACTGAACTTTCCAAATGACGAACGAACAGAGGATTTCACCATGGCAGTGAGCAATGAAGAGCAGATGATGATCGACCTGGTCGCCGAATTCATCGACGAGCAGGTCAAACCCAGCGTCAACAAGGTCGAACACGCCAACGAATACCCGGAAGCGTGGATCCAGACGATGAAGGATATGGGCATCTACGGGCTCGCCATCGACGAACCGTGGGGGATGGGCAAGGTCTCGACCGAGGCGTATGCGCTCATCACTCAGGAACTCGCCCGCGGGTGGATGTCCCTGGCCGGTGCCATGGGCGGACACACAGTCGTTGCAAAGCTCCTCCAGGAATACGGCACCGACGAGCAGAAGGATAAGTACCTGCCTCGGATGGCTACCGGTGAGCTGCGGGCGACGATGGCGCTGACCGAACCCGGCGGCGGCTCCGACCTTCAGGCCATGCGCACCACAGCAGCGAAGGACGGTGACGACTACGTCATTAACGGGTCGAAGACGTGGATCACGAACGCCCGGAAATCCGACCTCATCGCACTGCTGTGCAAGACCGACCCCGAGGCGGAACCCCGTCACAAAGGCATCTCGATCATCCTCGTGGAGAAGGGGGAGGGCTTCACGGTCTCCCAGGATCTGTCGAAGCTCGGGTACAAGGGCGTTGAGACCTGCGAGCTGTCCTTCGACGGTCTGAGGCAGCCGCAGTCGCAGCTGCTGGGTGAGGCCGAGGGTGTCGGGTTCAAGCAGATGATGAAGGGCCTCGAGATCGGCCGCATCCAGGTAGCCTCCCGGTCGCTCGGCGTCGCGCAGGCTGCGCTCGATGATGCGGTGAAGTATTCGCAGGAGCGCGAGTCGATGGGCAAGCCGATCTGGAAGCATCAGTCGGTGGGCAACAAGCTCGCGACGATGGCGACGAAGCTCGAGGCCGCCCGGCAGCTCGTCCTCCACGCCGCTCGCACCTATGATTCGGGTGCGCGTGTGGACATGGAGGCAGGAATGGCGAAGCTCTATGCCTCGGAGATGGCCGCCGAGGTGGCCCTCGATGCCATCCGCGTCCATGGCGGTTACGGATACTCCACCGAATACGACGTCGAACGCTACTACCGCGATGCGCCGCTGATGATCGTCGGCGAAGGCACGAACGAGATCCA
Source organism: Brevibacterium sediminis (assembly GCF_024895295.1). Classification (NCBI taxonomy): domain Bacteria; kingdom Bacillati; phylum Actinomycetota; class Actinomycetes; order Micrococcales; family Brevibacteriaceae; genus Brevibacterium; species Brevibacterium sediminis. Next base: position 83,174 of record NZ_JAHQRN010000006.1, read on the forward strand.
GATGAACGTCATCGCCAAGCAACTCATCGGCCGGAACAAGGCCTGAGGGTCATCGGCGGCACCCACACCTGTCGTACCCAAACGATTCGCCTCTAGCCATCTGACCACGCACTCCACCCGAGGGAAGAACATGACCCACAAACCCCGTCCGCGTCCGGACACTCCGCACATGATGACCGAGGAGCGCCTCGAGATCCAAGCATTGGCCCGCGAGTTCGCTCGCGATGTCGTCCTCCCGATCGCCAATGAGCTCGACCCGGTTGAGGGGCAGTTCCCCGATTCGATGGTCAAACAGATGGCCGAGATGGGGTTCTTCGGCATCCTCATCCCCGAAGAGTACGGCGGCCTGGGGCTCGGTGTGTTCGAGTACTGCCTCGTCGCCGAGGAACTCTCCCGTGCCTGGATGTCCGTGGCCGGGTTGCTCGCTCGCGGCAACGGCATGGGTGGCGGGTTCTCTCCTGGGCAGGAGGCCCGTCTGTTGCCGAAGGTTGCCAGCGGTGAGTACCTCGGGGCCTTCGCCCTGTCTGAGGCTGAGGCTGGGTCGGATGTGGCGAATCTGCGGTGCAAGGCAGAACGCAATGCTGATGGTGATTGGGTCATCAATGGCACGAAGATGTGGTGCACGTATGCCGATCAGGCAGACTACATCATCCTGTTTGCTCGCACCTTGGTGGAGGAGAAGCGGCATCGGGGGATCTCGGTGTTCCTCGTCGAGAAGGAACGCGGCACCTTCCCCGAGGGGATCTCCGGGGCGCCGGCGAAGAAGATCGGGTATCACGGATGGAAGACCTGGGAGCTGTCGTTCGACAACTTCGTTCTGCCTGCTGATTCGCTCCTCGGTGAGGAAGGACGTGGGTTCTACCAGGCGGTGTCCGGCCTCGAGGTCGGGCGTGCGCACACGGCTGCGCGGTCGATCGGGTTGGCGCAGGCGGCGCTCGAGGACTCGGTGAAGTATCTCAAGGAACGCGAACAGTTCGGGCATCCCCTCGCGGATTTCCAGCATCTGCGGTTCAAGGTCGCGGACATGGCTGCCCAGATCGAGGCGTGCCGGCAACTGATGTACCACGTGTGCACGGAGATCGATTCGGGTCGTCGCTGTGACAAGGAAGCGGCGATGGTGAAGTACCTGGCCGGAGAGATGAGCGAGAAGGTCACCTCGGAGGCGCTGCAGATCCACGGTGGTGCCGGGTACACGAAGGACTTCGCCGTCGAGCGCCACTGGAGGGATGCGCGGTTGACGAAGATCTTCGAGGGCTCGTCTGAGATCCAGATGCGCATCATCTCCGACGAACTCTTAGGCCGCTGATTTACTACCCGACGGCGGCTCAGCCACCTGGCGCCAAGTATCTGCGCCGCCGTCGGGTAGTAATTAGTAGGTTATGGGCGCTTTTCACGAACTACCGATTGGAATTTGACTGCGATGAGTGAGACGAACCTTCAGGACTGGGTCGGCCGCAGCGCCACCGCCACCGAGACCGCCGATGGGGAACGCGCCGCACGCCTGGCGACGCTGCTCGGCCACGACGGTGACCCGGCGGCGCCACTGTTCCCGCTCGGGCACTGGCTGCATTTCTCCGAAGACGATGTCCCGATGAGCGAACTCGGAGCCGACGGGCATGCCGCGCTCGGTGGGTTCATGCCCCCGGTGCCCCTGCCCAGGCGGATGTGGGCCGGCAGCGACCTGAGCTTCCACGCCCCGATCCTGCCCGGGCAGACGATCGAGCGGACGACGACGATCGAGTCGATCACGGAGAAGACCGGCAGCACGGGACCGCTGTGCTTCGTGAAGCTGCGCCACGAGATCACCGCAGATGGAACCCTGGCGACGACAGATCGGCACACGATTGTGTACCGGGAAGCCAACTCGGTTCCAGACGGATCGGCCGCACGGCCGCCACGGGAGGACTCGGATGCCCCGGAGGGGTGGGACTGGGTGAGAAGCGTCCGACCCAACGAGGTCATGCTCTTCCGCTACTCGGCGCTGACGTTCAATTCCCACCGCATCCACTATGACCACGCCTATGTCACCGAGGTCGAAGGCTACCCCGGGCTCGTCACCCACGGACCATTGACCGCGACGCTACTTCTCGATGCGTTCATATCCACCCACCCCGAGGCGACCGTGACCGAATACCGATTCACCGCGAAATCCCCGTTGTTTGCTGGTGAACAGATCCACCTCGTCGGGCGAGAGACGGAATCCGGCATCCACGAACTGCAGGCCCTCGTCCCAGGTGGGAAGACGGCCATCGCCGCGACCGTGAGCACGAACAACTGAGGAGAACGACCATGACCGACACCCGCCCCGCACCACTGACCGGCCTCAAGGTCGTTGAGATCTCCGCGTTCGTCGCAGCCCCGTTGGGGTCGATGACGCTCGCGCAGCTCGGCGCCGATGTCATCCGCATCGACCCGATCGGCGGCAACATCGATGCGAACCGGTGGCCGATCAGCGATGACGGCACCTCAATATACTGGGCGTCCCTGAACAAGGGGAAGCGGTCGGTCACGCTCGACCTGAAGTCCGAGAAAGGCCAGAAGATCGCCACCGACCTCATCGCCGAGGCGGGCACGCTCATCACGAATCTGCCCGCTCGTGGGTGGTTGAGCTATGAGAAACTCAAGCAGCGTCGCGAAGATCTCGTCATGCTCCGCCTAGGCGGGTGGCACGACGGTTCCCCGGCAGTCGATTACACGGTGAATGCGGCCAGCGGGTTCCCGATCATCACCGGTGACGACGAGCGCCCGGTGAACAATGCTCTTCCGGCATGGGATGTCGCTGCGGGGCTCTACATAGCCAACGGGATCATGGCTGCCGAGCTGGATCGCCGGTCCTCGGGCAAGGGCCAGGAGATCACCCTGGCGCTCTCCGATGTCATGCTCGCGACCGTCGGCAATCTCGGCTATATCGCGGAGGTGCAGACGACGGGGAAGACCCGTGGTGCCTTGGGCAACGGTTTATACGGGGCGTATGGGCAGTCGTTCGAGTGTTCGGATGGCCGCCAGGTCATGGTTGTCGTCATCTCGAACAAGCACTGGCGCGGCCTGGGCAAGGCGACGGGGCTTGCCGAGAAGCTCGAAATGATCGGGCCACTGCTCGACGTCGACATGACCACCGAGGGCGGCCGGTTCGAAGCACGAGAGGCGATCGATGCAGTGGTGCGCCCGTGGTTTGCCAAGCACAGTTCCGAGGATGCGACGGGGCTACTTGCCGAGGCGGGGGTGCTCGTCGGTGGGTTCCAGACATTTGAGGAACTGGTGAAATCTGATCCGCGGTGTTCGACGGAGAATCCAATGCTCACCGAAATCGATCAACCGGGTGTGGGTCGTGTCTTGGCACCAAGAGTGCCGTTGAAGTTCGGCGGGTCCCCAGCAGCCGGTGCCATGCCTGCACCACAGCTGGGTGGTAATGCGGCCGAGGTACTCGAATCTGAACTTGGTCTCGATGCCGAAGCGAGAAATCGGCTAAGCTTGGACGGAGTGGTCGACCTCGCGAAGTGAGCGGCCAGTGCGCGGGCTTGGACAACATTGACGATGACGTGAAGTTCACTACGGAGTTCGGCAATACCTAGCTCAACCGGGTAACGTCGGCCCTTTGCGATACCCACCTAGATCTTGTCGGACTCGATCAAGCTGGCTGAGCTCGTTGCCCGAGGAATCCGCCGCATCGTCTAGTCTCACGACGGAGCTTCTCAGTGCTTGCGCATGTCGAAACCGGGCTACGCAGATGGGTGCAAGACGTTACCTGGTTAGACTGCGAACCAACCGCCGAGTTTGAAGCCGTTCGACTGAGAAAGACATACCTGATGGCCACAACCTTTCATCCCGAACACCGCAGCGCCTACGCGTCATACATGTTGTTGTGGAATCCCGACTACTTCTTCTGGCCCGAGGACGAACGGTTGGAGACCCTTGCCAGTATCGAAGCAGGCGAACCGTCCGAGGCCCAGTGGTCAATGAGTGCGAACCATCGCCAAGTGCAGGTCGGTGATCGAGTCTATCTGCGCAAGACGGGCCAGGGAGATCGAGGCATCGTCGCTGCCGGGTGGGTCCAAGGAGAGGTCATCATGCAGCCTCATTGGGACGGCTCGGCAAGAGCTGCCACCTACGTCCCAATCTCCTGGGACTCTTTGGTTGACGTTGACAACCCCTTCAACCTTGAACCCATTTCCCAACAGTTTCCCTCCGGCATCTGGAGGGGAATGCAGAGCGGCATGAGGATTCCAGACGATGCCACTCAAGAGCTGGAACGTCAGTGGCAGGGCCACTTCGGTCGGGCGCTTCGACAGGAGCAGAACCGTGATGATGTCGATCATGATTCAGCGTCCCCCATCGAGCGGCGCTATGCAGTATCAGTCATCCGCGCAAGGCGGCATCAAAAGAGTTTCCGAGCGCTGCTGCTTCAGAATCGTGAGCTCAAATGCCAGGTCGACGGTTGTCCGATCTGCGATCTGCGACTCCTCGAAGCTGCTCATATCGTTCCCGACTCCGATGGAGGAGCGTCGTCCTTGGACAATGGTCTGCTGCTGTGCCCGAATCATCACCGAGCTTTAGACGTCGGGCTAATCGACTATGACGGCGATGAGTTCTTCTGGAATGAAGAAGTTGAGCCGTTCTGAATCTCGGCAACCCCTTTTCCACGCTCATATATGGCGGCCTCCGGCGATCTCCAGCACCACCCCCGTGATGTAGGAAGCCATATCCGAAGCGAGGAACGTGACCGCAGACGCGATCTCGCTCGGCTCTCCGGCTCTCCCCAGCGGAGTATCGGCCAACTTCGCCTCGATGAGATCCGGGCGCATTGCAGCCGTCATGGGTGTGTTGATGAAGCCAGGTTGGATGGCGTTCACGCGCACATTTTTGAACCCGACTTCCTTCGCGGCGGCTTTGGTCATTCCGACGATTCCCGCCTTGGCGGCAGAATAGTTCGTCTGACCCAGATTGCCCACTTTTCCGGCGATCGACGAGACGTTGATGATCGACCCGCCCTCGGGCTGATCACGCATGAACCCGGAAGCCGTCCGCAAGCCATTCCAGGTTCCTCGGAGATGCACGGCGATGACTTGGTCAAACTGTTCTTCACTCATCTTGCGCATGGAGGCATCGCGGGTGATTCCGGCATTGTTGACCATGACGTCCAACGACCCGAACCTCTCGACCGCGGTGGCGCACAGGTGCTCCACTTGGTCGAGGTTGACGACATCACATGCCACGCCGATCGCTCGGTCACCGATGTCGAGTGAACTAGCGGCCGCAGCGGCGGCTTCGCCGTCGAGGTCACCGATGACAACATCGGCGCCGGCGTCGGCGAATGCTCGGGCAATGGCATAGCCAAGTCCCTGGGCTCCTCCGGTGACGACCGCGGTGCGGTTTTCGAGCAGTTTCATGTGAACTCCTTCAGTAGTGGGATACGAGGTGACCGGTCAGAAGGGATAAGCGACAGGTGCCAACAACGCCGTGGCAGCCGCGAGTATGAGAACCAGCGGGCCGCCGATCTTGATGTAGTCCATGTAGCGGAAACCAGCGACGAGTGTCTGGGTCATACAGGCCGTGCCGATCGGAGTTCCGCATGCGAGGTTGCATGCCAGGGTGACGGCAATTGCCCAGCTCGTCGGGTCGGCGCCGAAAGAGAGCGCGACCGAGATGACAATTGGAACGAACATCGCTGTCAGGGCCGTATTTGAAGCGAAGTTGGTGAGGACCGCCGCGACGATGATGAAGACGCTGAGCACCAACCAGGGGCTCGACGTCTCACCGAAGGCTCCGACGATGGCATCGGCGATCAGCTGTCCGCCGCCCGAATCTGTCAGACCTTGGCCGAAAGCCTGAGCCGCGGAGAGGATGATCAAGGTGTTCCAGTCCATCTGCCTGATGGCGTCTTTGAACGAGATGCAGCCGGTGACGATCATGAGGATGGCGCCGATGAGCGCGATGACTGCGATATTCCACAGCCCGGAGACGAACCCGATGATGATGGCGACCATGAGGAGCATCGAAAACGGAAGCTTCCAGCGTGCCGGCTTCTCTTCACTCGCGCTGTTCGGATCTTTCTGGTCGGCGAGGAGGTCGGGCGGGGTGAAAGTCAGCACCTTGTTTCCGACGCGATAACCGATTGTGGCCATGTAGAGGACGGTGATCACGATAAGCGGACCGCCGATGCGCGACAGGGTGAAGATGCCCATCGGCTCCGTACCGTCGGTGGTCTCGAGGATTCCCTGGGTGACCAACTGAGCTGTCGACCCGGTCAGCGTGGCGATGCCGCCGATCGCGGCGCCGATTCCAGCACCCATGATGGCCAGTGGCATGCGAATGCGTCCCTGTGACCGATTCGCGATGATAGCAACAAGGGGAATGAAGATCGCGACGACTGCACTGTTGCTGAGGAACGCTGAGAGAATCGCCGAGGCGGCCGTGACGACCGCGATCAGTGCACGTTCATTGCGGTAGAGACCGATCGCTTCGAACTTCGAGGCGACGAAATCCGCGAATCCCGTCTTGAAGAGAGCATTTCCGACAACCATCATTCCGGCACAGAAGAGCGTGACCGTGCTTCCGAAGGGGCTGTAGGCCTCTTCGAGGTCGATGGCTCCGACGATGGCCATGAGCAGTGCGGCGATGATCGCGGTGACGGCGATCGGAATCTTTTCGAGTAGGAACGAGACCATCGCGACGGCGACGATGATGATAGTGAGAATTGGCAGAGCGACCATGGATATCTCCTCTTTGAGTACTGGCCGTTAGTGGCAATTGTGTGGTGACTGGTGAAACGGGACGTTCAGGCGGATTCGAAGACGGCAGCCATTCCTTGGCCTCCGCCGATGCACATCGTCTCGAGGCCCAAGCCCCCGCCTCGGCGATTGAGCTCGTGCAGCATCGTCGTCATGATTCTGACGCCGGTGGCCCCAACAGGGTGACCGAGGGAGATCCCCGAGCCGTTGACGTTGAGGCGGTCCATATCGGCCCAGTCCCAGCCTTTGAGGACGGCGAGGGCTTGCGGGGCGAACGCCTCGTTGAGCTCGACGAGTGAGAAATCATCGAAGGTCAGCCCGGTGCGTTTGAAGAGTTTCTCAATAGCTGGAACCGGTCCGATGCCCATCTGTGCGGGCTCGCAGCCGACGGCAGTCCACGCCGAAAGGTAACCCAGGGGTTCCAAACCGAGTATGTCCAATGCGTCTTCGGCGACGACCAGGCATGCGGCTGCCGCATCGTTCTGCTGACTCGCATTGCCTGCGGTGACGATTCCGCCGTCCATGAGCGGGCGGAGTCGTGCAAGGGAGTCGATGGTGGTGTCGGGTCGGATACCCTCGTCGCGTGTGAATTCGGCAGGATCACCACGGCGTTGGGGAACGGTGACGGGGACCACCTCGGCGTCGAAGGCCCCGGATTCCCATGCTTGAGCGGCACGGCAGTGGCTGCGGGCGGCGAATTCGTCGGCGTCCTCTCGTGTGATCCCGTAGGTTCGTGCGAGGTTCTCTGCGGTCTCGATCATTCCGGAGATATAACCGAATCGGTCTTCGGGCTGTGATCGTTCCCGCCCGCGTTCGAGCCTGTCATGAATGGTGGAGCTGCCTGATCGGCTGCCCCATCGCATGTCGGTTGAGTAGTACTCGATGTTGCTCATCGACTCGACACCACCGGCGATCACTGCGGTGGCGGCTCCTGTCTGCACCATCATCGCTGCGGTAGCGATGGCCTGCAGACCGCTGCCGCAGCGACGATCGAGCTGCATGCCCGCCACATGGATCGGCAGCCCTGCCTGGAGCGCAACCCATCGGCCGACGCACGGGACTTCGCTGTTGGCATAGGACTGAGCGAAGACGACGTCTTCGATCTGATCCATGTCTATTCCGCTGCGAGCAATCACTTCTCTGACAACGGTCGCACCGAGGTCTTCGACAGGCACCGGGCGCAATGACTTGCCGAAGCTGCCGATAGGTGTGCGTGTCGGGGCGACGATGGCTGCACGTTTCATTGCGGTCCTGTCTGTTCGGAGGTGCGGGAGGTCTGAGCGTGTGTGAAGTCGGGCGGTCTGCGTTCGAGAAATGCGGTTGTTCCTTCGACGCACTCCGATGAGCTGAAGGCGAGGCCGCTGGCGGCCAACGAGCGATCGATCATCGCCCGTTTCGAATGGGTTGTACCGTCGTCGATGAGCTGTTTGGCCAGAGCGAGGGCTTGTGGAGGACGACTGTTGAGGTTGTCGGTCAGGACGAGGGCCGCGTTCAATGCGTTGCCGGGGTCGACGACGCGATTGATGAGCCCCCATTCCAATGCAGTCTGAGCGCTGATCGGCTCGGCGAGGAAGATGAGTTCCTTGACCCGTCCCGCGGTGATGCGGTCTAAACTGCGATACGTTCCGCCGCTGCTGGGAAACACGCCGAGGTTCGTCTCCGGAAGTGCGAGTGAGACCTGTTCTTCGGCGACGATGAGGTCACAGCACAACGCCAGCTCCAGACCGCCTCCATAGGTCAGTCCTTGAAGCGCGGCGACGGTGGGCTTCGGAATCGTCGCAAGGGATGCGAAGATCGCATTCTGTCGGCGCAGCTTCCGGTCGACGGCTGCGCCCGGAACCTGCAGATCGGGGAACTCGGTGATGTCGGAACCGGCGCAGAAGGCCCGGGTGCCGTCCCCGGTGACCACGATTGAGCAGATGGAGTCATCGGCAGCGCAATGATCGATGAGTCCGCCGAGGCGTGCGACCATCGGGATGCTCATGACGTTGACCGGAGGGTTGGACAGTGTGAGCACCGCTGTGCGTCCGACCGTGTGGAAGCCGACGAGGTGGGCATTGTCGCTTGTCATGTGGCATTCCTTACTGTGCTTGGGATGACGAGAGCGTCAAGAGCGAAGGCTCCCTGGCCGGGCGGAAGCACCCGCAGGGGATTGATCTCGACGGAGCCGAGTTCGTCGGCATGGGCGTCGGCGAAGGACGAGACCGCAACGATGGCTCTCACCAAGGCGTGACGGTCACCGCCGGGGTGCCCGCGGAAACCGTCGAGCAGATCGGACATGCGAGTTTCGCTGATCATCTCGTGGGCCTGTGTGGTGTCGATCCGGCCGATTCGCATGGCGATGTCGCCATAGAGCTCGGCCTCGGTTCCGCCGAGTCCGACGACGGTCACCGGACCGAAGACGGGATCGTTCGTCGTGCCAATGATGACCTCGATTCCCTCCGGCGCCATGGCGGTGATGAGGACGCCGTCGATGAGGGCGTCGGGGGCCGCCACGGATACGCGATCAACGATGGCGCAACGGGCCGCCTCGGCGGATGCGGCGTCGGCGACATTGAGAACGACGCCGCCGATCTCGGTCTTGTGAGCGATTTCGGCCGAAACGATCTTGATCGCGTAGGGAGCAGGAATGGCCTGAGTGGCCTCAGACAGTTCATCTGAGCTCGTTACCAGGGCAGACGGCAACATGGGCAGACCAGCAGCTTCGAGTCTGAGACGAGACTCGAACTCGGATAGAGCACGATCGCCGAGGCTGTCGCTCGATTCGATCGTATCGACGTCGTGAGTGTGACGCCCCCATGCTTCGACGAAGAAGCTCAGTGCGCTCAGCGCCTTCACCGCCCGTTCCGAGTCGTCGTAAACAAGGAAGCCATCGTCTTCGTAGGCGGTGATGACAGAGGTGCGGGCTTCCATGCAGAGGACCGTCGGCCGGTCGAAGAAGTCTGCCGTGCCAGCTGTGATCGCCTGGCGCACTTGGTCGCCGAAGGCGGGTGTATCGGGGAGCATGGTCAGCGCGGCGACGATGCTGCTGTACCCGCCTTCGGCATACATCACTTCGAGAGTCTGCGTGATGAGCGAGGTGTCGTTGAGCCAATTTGCCGTCGTGTCGCAAGGATTGTTGTCGCTGCCCATGGGATTGATCTGCCGCAGCTTCTCCTGACCTGCTTTAGGCAGTGGCGCGACGTCGAGGTTGTGCCTTTCCGCAGCGTCACAGAGCTGGACGCCGAAGCCGCCCGAGACGGTGACGACTCCGAGGCTGCGTTCGGCAGGGTAGACCCCACGGCTGCAGGCATAGGCGACGTCGATCTGTTCCTGGGTCGTCGTGGCCCGGTAGGCGCCGTATTGGCGAAGAACTGCATCGAAGATCGCGTCTTCGCCTGCCAAGCTGTCCGTGTGGGACTGGGCGGCGCGTGCGCCGATCGCTGATTGGCCGACCTTCATGAACACGATCGGGATGTGGCGCCTGCGGGCATTTTCCAACGCTGAGGTGAACCGTGCTCCGTCGGTAACGCCTTCGGCGTAGGCGAGTATCACGGAGACGTCGTCTTGGCGGGCAAGCCAGTCGATGCATTCGGCAACATCGATGTCGCTTTCGTTGCCAGTCGACATCCAGTAGCTCACACCCAGATTGAGTCGACGGCAAAGGTAGGCCAAGTGGCCGCCGTAGGCTCCGCTCTGGCTGACGATGGCAACGCCGCCGGGTTTCGGCAATCCGCCGTCGAAGGCGCTGGAGAAGGTTCCCATAAAGCCGATCGATGAGTTCATGACTCCGAGGCAGTTCGGTCCGAAGAGTCGGACGCCGCGCTGCGCGGCTACGGCCTCGAGTTCCCGCTGTGCTGCTCGTCCCTTTGCCCCGGTTTCGGCAAATCCTGCTGCGAAGATCACCGCCGTTCCGATACCTGCGTCTGCGCACTCATTGACAGCGTCCAGCAGATGAGCGGCGCCGAGGCAGATCAGCGCGATGTCTGCTGATTCGGGAAGGTCGGTGACTGAAGCAAAGGCCGGCAGACCCTGGACGGTTGAGCGTTTGGGGTTGACTGGGTAGATGCGTCCTTCGAATCCCGCGCTTTTGAGATAGTGCAGAGCTCTGCCGGATATGCGTTCGGTGTTGTTCGACGCACCGATGATGGCGACTGATTGAGGGCGCAGGGCGCGGTCGAGGAAATGTTTAGAACCTGTAGCAGCGGAGGGAGCTGTGGCGGACCGAGTTTGCATAGAGTCTCTTCCTTGAGATGACGGGTTTCTCAACAGAGACAGCTTGATCGAGGATCGTTCTGTGATACAAGAGAATAATCTAGATCAAAAGTACTGATACATCATGTGTATCAAGGAGGGGTCGATGGAGCTGCGCCAGCTCAAGCACTTTCTCGCAGTTGCAGAGACTCTGAACTTCCGCGCTGCGGCGGAGAAACTCAATATGACTCAGCCCCCGCTCTCGGTGTCGATCCGCAAGCTGGAGGAAGAGATCGGCGCTGAGCTGTTGGTGCGTTCGACTCATCAGGTGGAGCTGACTGCAGCCGGTCGAGAGATTCTGCAAGATGTGAGGGAACTGCTCTTCGGTGCTGAAGAGGTCAAGCGCAAAGCTGTTGAGACAGTCGCGGGGTTGTCTGGCGAGTTGAGGCTCGGATTTGTCGGGTCTGCGAAGAATCGCGTCCTGCCGAGGCTGCTGCCTGAGTTCAGAAATCGATTTCCCAACGTTGTGCTCCGAGTCTTCGAAGGTTCCAACGCAGAATTGTCGACAGCGGTCCTTGACCGTCGGTTGGACCTGGCATTGCTACGTCCGCCGCTGGGGGAGCGGTCGGAGCTGCGGGCGCAGAATATCGAAGACGATGAGTTGGTCGTTGCTCTGCCCGCCCAGCACAAACTGGCGCGAATGGCGGAGATTCGCGCAATCGATCTCGGTCGAGAGCCATACATCGGGTACACCTCAGTGGGCTCTCCGGGTCTCGCGGCACAATGTCGTGTCGCATTCGAAGCGGCCGGAATCAATCCTCCGGTCGCTCAACGCGCAATACAGGTGGAGACGGCGTTGTTTCTGGTCGAGACCGGTCTCGGTTTCGCGCTTGTTCCGTCAAGTTTTCGACATCGCCTCAATCCGGGGGTGGTGCTGCTCCCGGTCAAGGACCGAACGAACTGGCCACAGCTGCAGTTGGCTGTCGCCTACGATCCGGCCTTCACCTCAAACATCGCCAAGACGATGATCGCAATGTGTACACGGCTAGTTGAGTAGTGGGAATTGAATGTCTCAAAGTCGGGACAAGCGGGTAGGTGAAGACGTTATCGAGTTCTTGGATCACGATAACCGTGTCGCCGACTGTAGCCACGGATTGGATGACACTCGATAGGCTGGTGCCGTTGTCACAACTAGGGGAGCTCACAAATGCCGAAAAAAGAAATCAATGTTGTCGGTGCCATCATTGTGGACGGACGCAAGATCTTGGCTGCGCAGAGGAGCTCCATCATGTCGCTTCCAGGCATGTGGGAGTTTCCCGGTGGCAAGATCGAAGCCGGTGAGACTCCCCGCGAGGCTCTTGTCAGAGAGCTTCAAGAAGAACTGATGTGTACGGCTGAAATTGGAGAGGAAGTCGCCTCGACCCGATACGAATACGATTTTGGGTTCGTCACACTAACTACGTTTTATTCGAAGCTTGTCGACGGCAGTCCCAAGTTGACTGAGCATTCGGAAATTCGGTGGATAGAAGCGGGCGAACTCGATTCGGTGGAATGGGCTCCAGCTGATATACCTGCTGTTGAAATGGTGGTGCATGATTTCTCAATGATCGAGGAGTAGGCGTGGCAACAGTTCCAGAGCACGTTCAGCGAGATACTGCGTTCGGGTTCCTCGATCGGACTTCCCCCGCTGAAAAGCTCTTCAACCCGATGTTGGTTTCGAACTTCGAGGCCAACACCATGCATAAGACCATCCTCGAGGAACTGAGACGCTCGAAGAACTTCACGTTCTCAGTCGCTTTCGTCAGCTCAGATGCGATCGCATCATTGAAACAACCCCTCGTTGAGTTCCCAGGTCAAGGCCGAATCATCACTTCAACTTACCTAGGGTTTAACTCGCCGGAGTCCTTCCGAGAACTGATGAATCTCAACGATCTCGGAATTGAAGTGTACGTCTACGAAGACGACGCCAGGGGCTTTCATCCCAAAGGTTTCATCTTCGAACAAGAAGCTAGCACTACCGCGATCGTAGGTAGCTCCAACCTCACATCTCGTGCACTCAAACGCAATCACGAATGGAATCTCCGCTTTTCGGCGCTTCCAGACGGCGACATCGTGCACCAGTTGTCCGCTGCAATCGAGACGCAGCTAGATTCATCAACGATGCTCACGGACGACTGGATCCGGAAATACGAGGCAACCTATGTTCCGCCACAGTCCCGCACCGCCTTTGAAGGCTTCCAGATTCCAACGCAGGGCTTCGGTTCACAGATTGTTGCTAACGCCATGCAGGCCGAGGCGCTCGTGGAGATTCAGAAGGTTCGCGATGCCGGCGAAGACAAGGCCCTGGTGGTATCGGCAACCGGAACCGGCAAGACGATTCTCGCCGCGCTAGACGTGAAGGCAGCGAATCCAAGGCGCGTTCTCTTCGTCGTGCATCGGGAACAAATACTCGACCGCGCAATCGAGGAGTTCACCAAAGTCCTCAATCTCCAAGATGGTGAAGTAGGCAAGTACGTAGGGGCGAAAAGAGAGCTTGACCGTCGGATTGTGTTCGCTACAGTGCAATCTTTGGGGTCTATCGACAAACTTCAGCAAATCCCTCGAGACCACTTTGACTACATACTCATTGACGAAGTTCATCGCGCCGGGGCACGGATGCACCAGAACATTATCCAATACTTCAAACCAGACTTCATGCTCGGAATCACTGCTACTCCAGAACGGTCTGACGATTTCAACGTCTACAGTCTGTTCGATTACAACGTGCCCTACGAGATTCGACTTCAAAAGGCGCTCGAGGAGGACATGCTCGCGCCGTTCCACTATTACGGAGTCACCGATTTCGAGAAGGACGGCGAAGTTATCGGTGATACAAGTCAGCTTCGTACCCTTGTTGCTCCCGAGCGAGTAGCCCATCTAATCCAGGCAATAGAACGTTATGGGCACGTGGGGGACCCGGTTCGAGGCCTCATGTTCTGCAGCCGCAAAGATGAGGCTCGCGAACTCTCAATGCTACTCAACCAGAACCAAGTCCATGGCAAACGTCTCCGAACGCGAGCTCTCACCGGTGAAGACTCGGTTGAAACTCGTGAAGGAGTAGTCGCCCAGCTTGAAAACGGAGAGCTCGACTACATCATCACCGTCGATGTGTTTAACGAAGGGATCGATATTCGGACCGTTAATCAAGTGGTCATGCTGCGGCAGACTCAGTCGAGCATCATTTTTACTCAACAGCTAGGCCGCGGCTTGCGAAAAGCTGCTGGCAAGAGTCATCTCATCGTTATCGACTTCATCGGCAACTACACGAATAACTTCCTCGTTCCAATCGCGCTGTTCGGAGACAGCAGTCTGAATAAGGATTCTCTCCGAAAGAAGATGATTGAAGCTCAAGATGTTGGTGCGGTTTCTGGACTCTCAAGCATCAATTTTGATGCAGTTGCAAAGGAACGAATCTTCAAGTCGATCGAGTCCACACGTCTGGATAGCCTGAAGAATCTCAAACAGTCGTTTAGGGACCTGCATACCCGACTCGGTAGGCCACCGATGCTGATGGACTATGCTCGCTTTGATGTTGTTGACCCAGTCGTAATAGCAAGCGCACGTGGCAATTATTGGAAGCTGCTCAACGCGTTCAAAGTCGTCGATGACCAGCCTTCTGATCGAGAAAGTCAGATCCTGTCGATGGTCAGTCAGGAATTTCTGAACGGCAAACGACCTCACGAACTTCTGTTACTCGAACAACTAGTGAGTGCAAGAGCGCCCATGACAGTGAACGACCTTCGCTTGCTCTTTGACCAAAAGGAAACGACCTCAGACCAAGCCACCGTCGACTCCATTGAAAGAATCTTCAACTTTGAATTTTTCACTGAGGGCGATCAGAAGAAGTACGGCGCTCCGATCGCCGATTGGACAGACGGCAGGATCACCCCGACCTCAGAATTTCTGGGATTGCTTGAAAGTTCGTCAAGCTTCGTAACTCATTTGGATGATGCAATCGAGACAGGGCTCTTCTTGTCCCGTCACCGGTACCGCTGGGACCAGCGTTTAGAGGCCGGGAAGAAGTACTCGCGCAAAGACGTTTGCAGATTGCTCAATTGGCAAAGTGATCAAAAAGGGACGATGTACGGGTACAAAGTCGACGTCTTCTCCAACTCGTGTCCAATCTTCGTGACTTATCACAAAAATGACGACGTGTCGGCGAGCACTTCGTATGAAGATTCATTCATCAGCGAGAACACGCTGCGCTGGTTCACACGCAGCAAGAGGACATTGCAGAGCAAGGAAGTCCGGTCCATTGTGAACAATGAAGTCCCATTGTATCTATTTGCCAAGAAGGACGACGCTGAAGGCACAGACTTCTACTACCTAGGCCAGGCCACGTCCTCGGACCCAGTCCAAACGAAGATGCCTGGGGAGAATGGGAAGAGTCTGGACGTTGTCACGATGGACCTCAACTTGGAGTATCCCATTGATGCAGCGCTCTATGACTATTTGACGACAGGTCCGGCAGCCGACTCGACAAGGGATCGTGGATCGGGCGCCCCTTCCGTCGACCTAATC
This sequence comes from Brevibacterium sediminis, assembly GCF_024895295.1. Lineage (NCBI taxonomy): Bacteria > Bacillati > Actinomycetota > Actinomycetes > Micrococcales > Brevibacteriaceae > Brevibacterium > Brevibacterium sediminis. The sequence goes on from NZ_JAHQRN010000006.1 coordinate 98,635, forward strand.
CACGAAGAATCACCGATTCAATACGAATACAACGACGATCAGAAAGACAAGTTGTTCTAGCGATGAGGCTGCCGGGCAGCCGGATTTCTCCAGTGCCGACAGCCAATTCGATAGGTCAATGTCTCTCACGCTAAAGTCGCGAGCCAATGTGAGGACTCGTACTCGTCTGACATAGTGGCTTAGGGTCCGGGCGCTATCAGAGGAGCGGCCCGAGCGAGCATGCCGCTGGATTGTGTCATGAGCCCATCATGGGCCGTATTTTTTGCGAGTGTCTCTACGTTCGGCGGCAAACGCATCGCCGCTGTCGCGAACCATAGTCCCAATCCGTAGAGGCGGCTCTGATGACCGTCGGTCGGGTCGAGGACCTTGACCAGGGTGAATGCCTACGACTCTGAGGACAGTTCCGAAAGGCACTCCGATAGCCAAGACGCTCGCCCATCCTCGGCGGGGTCTGAGCCATGAGATTGGCTTCGGGCAGGCCAGGCGAGAGCGATGTTCAGTGGTCGATTTTGACGTACGTACCCGCCCTACGACCAGTCCAGGTCCCGTTGTCCACCACATGCTCGCCGCCGACGAAGACGTCGTCGATCCCAAGCGGGGGCAGCGTCGGCTGATCGAATGTGGCATTGTCCTTAACGCCTGCAGGATCGAAAAGCACTAAGTCAGCGATATGACCGACCTTGATTCGACCTCTTCGCTCGAGTCCGAAGATTTCAGCTGGCAGCGACGTCATGCGACGAACCGCTTCGGCGAGTGGGATGACGGCCTCATCTTTCACGTAGTGCTCGAGAACGCGAGGGAAGGTGCCATACCCACGCGGATGGGGGTGTCCACCAGTGCCGACGGGGAGACCGTCGGTTCCAATTGTGGTAAACGGGTCGCGTAGGGCAGCCCGCACATCCGGCTCATCCATCGCATGCACGATCATCGTCGCCTTCAGCTCTTCCTCCCGCAGAATCGTGGCCACAGCGACGACCGGATCCGCGTCCATCCGGTGGGCGATTGAAGCCACCGACTCACCTTCGAACCGGTGCGAGGCAGTCGACGCAACGACAACTCTCTCCCATCCGGCTTGACGGCCGTAATTTTCAAACGTCGATTTCGGGTCTGCGATGTGCCTACGGGCTGTATCCACGATTTCTGCGGACTGGAGACGGTCGAATAGCTGAGACGACCCACCGTCATGCATCCAAGGGGGAAGCAAGGCGGAAAGCATAGTGCTCGCAGCCGTATACGGATAGATGTCCTGGGACACTCGTACTCCCTGGGCGCGCTCGGAACTGAGGCCATCGAGCACTCCAGCGAGCTTGCCGGGGCTGTGTCGATCAGCCATTTTGAGATGGGAAATGTGGCATCGCACCCCCGCCGCCTTGGCGATCGAAAGCGTCTCCTGGACACTATCCGCCAGAAAGCGACTCTCGTTGCGCATGTGGCTCGCATAGACGGCGTCGGGAGGAAGGCGTCGAGCAAGACGGAGGATCTCCTCAGCCGAGCTAAAGACGCCCGGCGGGTAGATCAGTCCCGTCGATAGTCCAGCGACGCCCATGTCTAACGCTTCATCAACGAGAGCCTCCATGCGTGTCATCTCGACCCTGTTTGGTGTTCTGTTCTCAGATCCCATGGCCGCAATCCGGATCGTATTGTGTCCGATGAGCGACAAAAAATTTGTGACGAACTCACCGTGTTTCAGCGCTTCAACATACTCTGGAAAGCTCCTCCAGGCAGATTGTCGGGGCGGAAAGATCCGTTCGACTAGAGAGTCGTAATCTGCGAGGTGATCCTGAGTGACCGGTGCCAGACTGAACCCGCAGTTTCCGTTGATCTCGGTCGTGACTCCCTGCAAGATTTTCGAGGTATCGTCCTCTGCAAGCAGGGGTGCGTGATCGGCATGGGCATGTGTATCGATGAATCCCGGACTGAGAAGCCGGCCGTCCGCATCGAGTCGATGGATATCTGATCGAACACCGACACCGCGGGCAGATGTAATAGCTGCGATTAATCCTCCCTCGATGAGGAGGTCCTTCGGTTCGGTCGATATAGTTTCGCCATCGGCGACGAAAGCATTGGAAATCAGAGTACGCATACTCACGCAGCCTTTCTCAGACGCACTTCTCGCGCCATGATCCGTGGCAATATGACCAGGCCCGCCACAGAGACGACGAGTAGCCCAACCATCGTGAGCAGACCAATGTGAGTGCTTCCGGTGGCCTCCTTTACGAATCCCATGAGGGTCGGCGCGACGAACCCGCCGAGGATGCCGATCGTATTGATGAACGCGATTCCGCCCGCGGCGGCGGTGCCACCAAAATGTTGAGCAGGGACCGCCCAGAACACTGTGTAGGCTCCCCAGATTCCGGCGATGGCTAGGATTAGTGCGCTGAATGAGACTAGGAAATTCGAGGCGAAGAACGTAGCAATCATGAGTCCGATGATGCCCAGCGTCGTCGGTACGATACTGTGCCAGGTCCGCTCCTCGAATCGATCGGAACTTCTCGTGAGCAACACCATGACGGGAATAGTTACCAGATATGGGACGGATGAGAGAAGTCCATTGGCGAAGGTGTCTGTGACGCCGTTCTCGAGGAGGATCGTCGGCAACCAAAAGCTAACTGCATAGATTCCGCACATGATTCCGAAGTAAGCAATCGCCATCACATACACAGTGGGGTTCTTGAGTGCGACAAGAAAGCTGCTCGTGTGTTGACTAGATCGGGTAGTCGCGAGGTGGTTGGATACGATCTCTCGTTCGCTCTCGTTGAGCCATGAAGCGTGTTCGGGGCGATCAACCATGAACCTCCAAAACAGTAGCCCGAGAACGACGCACGGCAAGCCCTGGATAAGGAACATCCACTGCCACCCTGCCAACCCTCCGAGGTTGTCCGTCGCGGCGATGATCATGGCCGACCCTGCCGACCCGAGAATGGCCCCGATGGGTCCCGCGAGCATATAGATGCCCATTGCTGAGGCCATCCTCTTCGCGGGATACCAGTATGTGAGGTAGAGGATGATTCCCGGCGCGAACCCTGCTTCGAAGATGCCGAGTAGGATTCTCAGGACGTAGAAGGTCGTCTCATTGGTGACGAAGAGCATGGCCGCCGAGGTGAAACCCCAGAGGACCATGATCCGCGTTATCGTCTTGCGCGCACCAATTCGATTCATGAGCAGATTGCTCGGGATTTCAAGACCCGCGTAAGCGAGGAAGAACAGCCCGGCGCCGACTCCGAAGACGGCTTCGGTCAATCCAGGGATATCTGCTTGCATGTGAAGTTTGGCGTAACCAATATTGACGCGATCAAGGTACGCGAATGTGTAGCAGATCAGGAGGAACGGTAGCAGCCTGCGATTGATCTTCTTGAAGACTGCAGCCTCTTTGCTCGTATTCAGTTCGGTGTCGGCGACATTGCCTGTGAGCGACATGGTTTCTCCTCTCGGCACTGAGAACACACTAGTCCCGGGTCATCAGAATCCTTCCAAACGACTGAAAATGCTGATCTGATGGTGAAATGTGTATGAAATGATCGTTTGATAGGAAAGGGGCGTTTGAATGAGTGGTTGCACCGTGAACGCGCTCGACCTCGACATTACGGATGCGTTGCAGATCGATCCGCGAGTTCCGTGGCCCGTCATAGGAGAGCTCGTTGAGCGAAGCGGAGTCTCAGTCTCACGACGTTGGCGTCGACTGGCCGCTAATGGGCTTGCGTGGACGGGGATAGCTTTGCACCCGGCAGCGTCAAAAGGGGCATTCATCGAGATGAGCTGCTGGTCTGTGAAGTTCGACGAAGTTGTAGACGCTCTCAGCGAGCACCCGGACGTCATCACAGTTGGTTCGATGACCGGTGACTTCAACCTCTACTGCATCGTCATTGGAGTGACTCTTGAAGGAGTTCTCAAGCGAGTGGACCGTGGTGGGATGCCGGAACTGCAGATATGCGATCGAGTAAGGATCAACATCTTCCACCAGATTGCCGGAGGGGTCGATTGGCGCCAAGGGATCATTGACCTCGAAACGTGGCGAAACAAAGGTGGCTCACATTCCGTGGCGTTCAAAGAATTCGAGAAGGCACGGAATTCCACCGGTGAGTCCGCACTTGCACCATCATCCCGAAATCGGGAGTTGTTTCTCGCGCTTAGTGCCGATGCCAGACGGCCTCTGACGGAAATTGCGGGGATGCTAGGGGCGTCGGCGCCGGCCGTAGCGCGAAGGCTTGGGGATCTCATCAACAAGCGACAAGTAGTCTTCCGCTGTGATATCGCACGTCCGATCTTCGACTTTCCCATCGCGATGGTACTTTCGCTGAAAGTGGCGCCGGAACATGCCGAAGAACTCGCTTTCCGCATCGGAGCCTGGGAGGAAACTCGATTCTGCGCCTCCGTTGCGAGTACCGCGAATCTCATCGTCGTCGCTGGTCTGCGAAGCCTAGTTGACGGTGAGGGCTTCATGTTGAAGCTCTCCGGTCTTAAACACCCGGCAGAAGTACTGCACCGGGCAATCAATACGCGTACATTCAAGGTGTATGGTCGGCTACTCGACGAGGATGGGCGTGCTACGCGTCATATTCCGGTTGACCCCTGGCTGACCTCGACCGGTGGTTAAATAAACCCACACGATTGGCTCAGGTGCTGAGTCAACAGTTTTCTTCGGCGTCAGGAGCGTCGGATCCGTCGAAACCACAGCGTAGCGGACAAGCCAGCAGGCCGAGTCGATCACTGTACTCGTCCCATCGCTCGTGCATAGTCTTCTTTGACTAGGTCGAAGTGGGTCCAGGTTTCGACCGACGCAACTTCGCTGAACGCTCGTAGATCTTCCATAGTCGAGAGTACCTCGGAGGATGTTGAACCGACTGCTGTGGCGATGAAATCGTGAGCGCCGTGAGATCGCGCGGCGAACTCAATCGATTTGGATTCGAGTATGAACTTCCGTACTGGCTCGGATGGGCCGGCGAGAGTGATGCCTAGGCCAGTTGCGAAACGGTTGGTCGATAAACCGCCGGATTTGATGGCGGCAATACGAATAACTCCAGCAGAAATAAGTCGATGCACCCGTGAACGAACGGCCGACGGCGATCGATGAACCACCTCAGCGAGTGCCCGAAAGCTGGTCCGGCCGTTGTCCTGCAAAGCAGTGATGAGCTCGAGGTCCACCTGGTCCAATGAAATGTTCTGGCGACGCTGAGCGACGAAGAACCCGCGCAGCACATCGACGTACGTCGTGACTCTTATTTCACGAACCCCGGGAATCGTTCTGACCGCTTCGAGAGTTTCGAGCAGCTCCGCACTCGATCCGTGGCGTGATTCGAAAGCCAGGGGCCGTTCTCCGCTGGTAATCGACACGAACACGGCGTTGGGAAACTGAGCAACTGCCTCGGCGACGGGATGCACCGGCCCGTCGATACGAACCATCGAATGTGTGAGCACGTGATGGCCAGCAACTCCAGGATCGAGGGCCGCGACCACTCGCAGCCCTTCGCGGTCAGTGAGGATCCGCAATCGTTCGGCGATGAGGTGTCGAGAAACTCCGAACGATCGTGCCAGGTCGAGCACACTGACACGGCCGTTGTGCTGAAGCATGCGGATGATCGCAGTGTCGAGGTGAGATTCCTCCGTCTGTACCAATGCTCCTCCAAATAGACGGTAGGTGCGAACCATTGCCGTACATTCTTGCCGAAGAGATCGGTCAAGTCGACAGATCGGCAGTTCCGTTCCGATAGATGCGAATCATTCGTTGTGACTCAGGCGGATAACCGTTCTAACATCGCTTCAAGCCCACCGTCGTCAGAGAAATGACATGCAGTCGCGGCCCATCCGAGCAAAGGAGCTCATGATGACCATCCCAGCACCCACCGCACCCGAACGTTCGCACCGGCGAGCGCTCAAATCGGGATTCGCAGCGGCCGTCGGAACGACAATCGAATGGTACGACTTCTACGTCTACGCCACTGCCGCCGCGATCGTCTTCCCTCAGGTCTTCTTCCCTGAAGTCGACCGCACACTTGGCACGCTTGCCTCCTTCGGCACTTACGCTGTGGCATTCTTCGTCCGGCCGCTCGCAGGAATCATCTTCGGGCACATCGGTGACCGACTCGGTCGCAAACCGGCATTGACCATCACCCTCATGATGATGGGCGTTGCGACGGTCCTCGTGGGTTGTCTTCCCGGTTATGACACATGGGGCATGACCGCAGCGGTGCTTCTCATCGTGCTCCGCATTGTCCAAGGACTGGCTGTCGGCGGAGAATGGGGCGGCGCGAGCCTCATGGCTGTCGAAAGCGCTCCACCGAAGTTCAGAACCTTTTACGGAGGGTTCACTCAACTGGGCAATCCGCTGGGCGCACTTCTCTCATCGGGTGCCTTCTGGGCACTCTCGCTCATGGGCGACGAAGTTCTCTTCAGCTGGGGTTGGCGCGTGCCGTTCCTCATCAGCATCGTCCTCATCGCCGTCGGCGTCTGGGTTCGACTGCGTGTCGAAGAGACTCCAGTCTTCCAGCAGAGCGGCTCCAGTGAGTCGACACCGATCATCCATACACTGCGCTTCAACTGGTATCCCGTGCTCCTGGGATTTGGGATGGTTGCGATCGCTTCTGGTGGCTACTATCTCGCAACCACCTATGTTCAGAGCTATGCCACCAGCGAGGAGATCGGACTCGCCGCCTCGATCATCCTTGGGGCGATGACCCTCGCATCCTTCCTCGAAGCAATCGTCACTCTTCCGTTGGCGTGGCTCGGTGACAAGTGGGGCGGAAAGCGCCTCATGTACCTCGGTGTGGGGTTGTCCTTCATCTGTTCTATCCCGCTCATCCTCGCCATCGAGAACCACACGGTGACTTTGATCTACATCTTCGTTTGCGCAATACGCGTGACGATGAGCGCGACCTGGGCACCTCTGTCAGCACTCCTCACTCAGATGTATCGCCCGCAGGCGCGCTACACCTCGATGTCCTTGGCCTATGGCGTGGGTGCCGCCGTATGGGGTGGACTCTCGCCCATCGTCGCGACCTCGCTCATGGCCGCTACCGGCTCAATATGGTCGGTGATCGGCCTCTTCGGATTCCTCTCTGCTGTGGCGTGGATCGCGACGGCACTGGCTCCGCAGCACAGCGATGAAATCGAACCCGCCCAACCCTGACTTGTCACGCACTTTTCGAGGAGATCCCCGTGAGACACCTGGCCACGTATGATGCCCGCGATTCCACCCCTACCCTCATCACCGCCGGAATGATCCGCACGGTCGATCGCAGTCGACCGACAGCCTCGGCGATGTTGATCGGCCGGGGGCAGGTCCTCGCGGTGGGAACTATCACCGACGCCGAGGCGGTCGCCGCCGACTGCGGACTCGAACCCATCCGAATCGACTTCCCCCGGGCCACGATTGTTCCGGGATTCGTTGATCCGCATGCGCACCCGCTCATGTACGGACAGCTGCACACCTGGATTGATGTTTCCCCAGACGCGGCAACCTCGATCCCCGAGATCATTGAGATTCTGCGTCAGGAATCAGCGAAACTCCCTGCCGGTGTGCCCATACGTGGGTACGGATATGAGCAACGTAACCTCGTCGAACGCCGACATCCGACTCGGCGAGAACTCGACGAGGTCTCCCGTGACCGCGAGGTATACATCATGAACGCCTCGGGCCACGGTGGAGTGGTCAATACATTCACGTTCGAGAAGTTCGGTGTCACCCGGAATACTCCGAATCCTGAGGGAGGCGAGTTCTTCCGCGACTCGGAGGGTGAGCTGACCGGCGAACTCTCAGACGCTGCCTGCAATATTCTCACCGGACTGGACGGAGTGAAGATCGGTCACCACGGACCGAACTTCCACCTCGGGGATGAAGCAGCCGAGCATCAGCGGCAACTCGACATCGTTCAACGCGAATTCCTCAAAGGCGGTGTCACTGCTATCGGGGACGCTCAGGTTTCGAAACGTGAGTTCGCTGCCTATCTCGGAATGGCCGACAGAGGTGGGCTCCAGATGCGAGTGTCGATGTATTTCCTCTCTCACCTTCTTGACGCAGTGCTCGACCTCGGTCTCACCGGACCGTTCGGCAACGCCTTCCTCTCCGCCGCAGGTATCAAGCTTTACGCCGACGGAACACTGGGAGGATGGACCGCCTACTTCCCCGACGGGTACCTCGGCGATCCTTGTCGGACCGGTCAGCTTTATCACTCTCCCGAAGACTATTCCGAGCTGCTGCGCCGGGCCCACGACGCTGGCTTGCAGACAGCCACTCATGCGCAATCGCCGATCGCTATCAAGATGGTTGTCGACGCCATCGAAACCGCCTTGGCTAAACGTCCCGATACGGACGCTCGTCACCGGATCGAACACTGCGGACTCCCTGACCCGGTCGAAGTGAAAAGGATGGCTCAGCTGGGGATCAGGCCGGTCAACCAGACTCAGCACTACTACAACTGGGGCGAAGGCGTCGAACAGGCCATCGGAACACCAGGAGAAAGGTTCAACCCGCTGGGGGAGTTCCGGGATGCGGGCGTGCCGATCACCTTGTCCTCGGATGCCCCGGTGGCCGAACCCAGACCTCTCGAAGCGATCCAGGCGGCGGTCACTCGCATCACCCGCCGAGGGCGCAAGCTCGGCCCGGATTCGTTGCGCATTTCGGTAGAGGAAGCACTACGTGCCCACACACTCGAGGGCGCAATCACTTTGGGCAGGGACAACGAACTTGGGTCCTTAGCCGTCGGTAAACGGGCAGATTTCACAGTGCTCGAGGCGGACCTGCTCGAGGTAGCGGGAGAGGAGATTGCGGCTATACCGGTCCTTGAAACGTGGGTCGATGGAGTCTGCCGGTATAGGGCGGACGACGAAATCGCAGTGGCTCGAAGCGGACTGCCAAGATCCGAATCGACTTTGAGTGGGGAGTGAACAAGTGAGCATCAAAGACACAGCACGGGCGTGGATTGACGAGCACATCGGTGAACTCCTCGACTGGCATACCCATATCTGGGAACTAGCAGAACCAGCCTGGCGAGAATTCGACTCGCAGGCGTGGTACGTGCGACGGCTGCGCGAAGAAGGCTTCGAGGTCGAGGATGGTTCAGGTGGAATGCCGACGGCATTCAGCGCCCGGTGGTCGAATGGCCGCGGGCCGACACTACTTACCTATGCCGAGTACGACGCTGTGCCCGGAAACTCACAGGCGGCAACAACTCACGAGGAGCCTCGAGGCGAGCTCTCCCGATTCGCACCTGGACACACGGATCCACACTCGGCACTGGGCATCTCCACCTTGGCCGGGCTACTCGCAACGAAGCACGCCATGACCACCCACGGCATCACCGGCACACTTCTCTATACCGGCGAACCCGCCGAGAAGATGCACGGCTCGAAGGTCGTCCACGGGTTGCGTGGCTACTACGACGTGGCGGACGCGATCGTGTCCTTCCACCCCTTCTACATGTTGCCACTGTGCAATACGGCTCGCTGGGACACTCAATGCGGGGCGTACTACAGCAAGGTCTACTCATTCCTTTGCGACGAACCTGAGACTTGGCGATTGTCCAGCGCGGACCCCCATTCGCCTATCCCGGCTTCGCATTCGGCGGCGCGTGCCCCGGGCGCCAATCTCGCGTTGACACAGATGCTCACTTCCTCGCGATCGATGCTCGATTCGATGCTGCCGGCCACTGGAGGTTGGAGCTTTACCGATGCCATCCTCACCGATGGTCAGGCGACTGCCGATAATCTTCCTCAACGCGTGGCACGGGTGCAATTCTCCTGGCGGACACCGGACATCGAAATGGCCGAGCACGTCTTAGCTGTTCTTGACAGGAATGCGACTGCTGCCGCAATGATGGCCCATTGCTCGGTCGAGGAACGGTGGGTGGCTCGGAGCCGACCGGGGCGCACGAATCATGTGCTCGCGCAGACCCTGTATGACAACCTCGCCGAGGTGGGGCCACCAGTGTACGGATCCGAGGCGGTGGCGCTCGCCCAAGAAGTGCAGCGGAATCTGGGTGTCGAGGTCAGCGCGAAGCCGTTCCTTCCTGAAACGGAACGGCTCATCGAACCGCAGGAGGCCGAACGACAGTTGCGAGAGCAGATGCCCGCATGGCAACGAAACTGGACAAGCGACGACTACGTTGAAATGAGCCACTACGCGCCGCTGGTCAGGTTCTATGTATCGCGGCCTGCGCTCGCCTCGGCGCCTGGAGCTGGACCGTACCCAGGATGGGTGATGAACGCACTCGGCGGGATGCCCGAGCTCATCGCGCCAACGATACTCACAGCTGGAAAGACGATCACAGGGACGTTCCTCGACTTACTCACTTCGCCGGACGTCTTGGCCCAGGCGAAAGAGGAATTTGAGTTGCGGATCGCGGAAGAGCCGATGCCCGCCCTGCTGCCGGCTGATTTTGAAGCCCCGATCGACCTGCCTTGGCCGGACTACCGTGTAGATCGTGGCAGTGGACGTCGTCGGTGGTGAGAGCGAACATTGTCAGGGACAGCGCAAGTTCATAGTCTCCCAAGCGAACGTAGCGAGCCAATGAGAGGACACGTACTCGTCCGAGACCGCAGCTTCGAGTCCTGGGGCCATCAGCGAATCGACTCGAGTTAGCATGCCCTTGGCCTGTGCCATCAGCTCGTCATTGCCCGACTTCTCCGCAAGTATCTCCAGCCTCGGCGCTAGTCGCATCACCGACGCTGCAACTGAGAGTCCCAAACCGTAGAGGTGGCTCTGTTGGCCGTCGGTCGGGTCGAGGACCTTCACAGGTGTGAGCGCTGGTGACTCGGGAGACAGCTCCGAAAGGAAACTCGGCAGCCATGACGCGAGCTCATCCTCGGTGAGGATCTCAGCCATGAGGTCGGCCTCGCACAAGCCGGGGGAGAGGAAGTCGTGACCGCTGCGCTCCTGAGTGAAGTTCCACGCGACATCCTCGGCGAAGAAGCGACGAGCCGCTCCCGCGATGACGTCGACAACATCATGTCTGTCCGCAGCCCGGGCGCCGAGGAGGATTCGGCGCAGCCCAAACGCGGTATTCGAGTGCACTCCATGCCGTACCGGCGCGGCCACCTTCGGCAGCCACGTCGATGCAAGGTCGAATACCGTATCCGCGAGCACTTGAGTGTTCGCGCCGAACGCGCGCAACTCCGAAACCTTGCTGGCATTGAGCACTCGGTTGAGCTCGACCGTCCAGGCCCAGCCATACGGCCGCTCCCACGAAGGATTCTCACGGAGGAAGGCCGCCTCAGCGAGCATATTTTCCTCGCTCAGATGCGAAGACAGGACCTCGATCGCGCGTTCGCGCCAACCGGCACCCTGGGCCACCTCAGTCTCCAGCAGCGATGCCAGCAGGTAGTGCATGTGCACGCTCGAATGCCAGTCATAGGAGTTCGCGAACGCGGGGTGCTTCTCCACAGCGGGCACGATGTCGGCGAGACTCCGCGCCAGATGGTGGGAGGCGAACGGATATTCGCGGGTGATGTTGCTCAGCGCCACCTCGGCGAAGGGGTGGACGTAGTCGTCAATGTGCGGCATAGATCCTCATCGGCTCGGGGTCTCCACATTACTCGCAATTGAGTCCCGCCAAGCCTGGGGAACCGGTCATCTGAAAATCAGACAGAGAGCATCCACAACGACTATTGGAACTGTCGAAGCGCGCTCATTAGGCTCGAACTGCCTCTTCAGCGCAGATGGTAAGCCGATGATTCGCCTTGCCGATCTGCACAGAATCCCATGCTCGACAGAGCACTCAACATGCCGAGGAAGTCATGTCCAATTCGCAGATCGCCGACTCAGCAGAACCGACAGATTCTGCCGCGATGAGCCCCGCATCCAGACCCGAGCGCAAGCAGCCGATCGGCCTATACACGCTATCCTCCATCGAGATGTGGGAGCGCTTCAGCTTCTACGGCCTTCAGGTCATCCTCGCTTACTACATCTACTACACAGCGGGCGACGGAGGATTGGGGCTTTCGGAAGGTGAAGCCCTCGCCATCACCGGGGCCTTCGGCGGTGCTGTCTACCTGGGACAGCCCATCGGCGCATGGTTCGCCGACCGTCTCGTCCCTGCACGGACCATGGTCATGGCCGGCGGAGTCATCATCATGGCCGGTCATATCACGTTGGCGACCGTACCGGGCCTGGCAGGGCTCATCATCGGACTCGCCCTGATCACAATCGGGACTGGGGCCCTGACTCCCAACGTGTATACGATGGTCGGCCGCCTCTACAAGGAGCACTCGCCACGGCGAGACTCAGGCTACGCAATCTTCTACACCGGCATTCTCGTCGGGGCGCTCGTCGGGCCTCTGGCTACAGGTTTCCTGCAGGCCGAGTTCGGCTTCCACTACGGATTCGGCGCCGCTGCCGTCGGCATGCTCGTCGGCCTCACCACTTACTTCCTCGGCCGCAATACCGTGCCGCAAGAAGCACGCGTGGTTCCCAATCCGATCGCTTCGTCTGGGAAGTGGAAGGCTGCTGGAGTCGGTATCTCACTCCTGATCCTCATCGCTGTCCTGGTGGGTACGGGGGTGCTGACCACCGGCAACCTCAACAACTACGTTCTGGCGACGATCTGCATCGTCAGCATCATGTATTTCCTCGTTATGCTGCGCTCGAAGAAAGTGACCCCCGAGGAACATAAGCGAGTCAAAGCCTTCATCCCACTCTTCATCACAGGAACCATATTCTGGACGATGATCCTTCAGCTCTTCACCACTTTCGCTGTCTACGCCGATACCCGAGTCACGCTGACGATCGGCAGCTACTCCATGCCAGCCGCCTATATCAGCACCTTCGAGGTCATCGCTGGGATCATCGCCGGTCCGCTAATTGCTGCCTACGGGCAGAAGGTCGCAGGTCGTTCGAACCGCGCTGTGCCGAGCACCTGCTCGAAACTCGGCCTCGGCTTCCTCATGATGACGCTGACCTTCGCCCTCTTCGCCGTCTATCCGATGATTTTCGACGGCAGAATTCCGCTCGTCCCCGTCATCATCGGCATGATCGTCATGGGCGTCACCGAGGTGATGTACGCCCCGATCGGATTGTCGGCAGCATCCCAGCTCTCTCCTCAGGCGTTCAATGCCCAGATGATGGCGTTGTGGGGACTGACGACTGCCGCAGGCGCCAGTCTCTCAGGATTCATGGGCCAACTCTACGGAGGTATGAGTGAAGTCGCGTTCTTCTCACTCATGGCTGGAATAAGCCTCGCTACTGGCCTCGTCCTCTACAGTCTGCGACGCCCGTTGCACGCGCTCGGGCTGAAGTGAATCGCTGTATGTCACCAGCATCACCCAGCGCACAAACATACCTGACCGCACCAATCGACAGCGAAAACGAAGGAGCGTCTGTGCCGAGTGCCGATCGCATCTACAGAGGCGGAACCATCTACACGGTTGATTCCGCAAATCCGACCACCGACGCCGTAGCGATTGCCGATGGGCAGATCATCGCCCTCGGCACCGCGGACTGCGACAGCGTGGCTGGCTCCGACACTGAGGTGGTCGACCTGTCGGGTCGGACATTGATACCTGCCTTCCACGACGCGCATGCTCACCCGGTACTCGGCGGCATCAACCTCGTCCACTGCAACCTCGACGATATCCACGGATATCGGGCTTACCTTGAACGCATCGCCGAGTACGTGCACAACCATCCAGAGGACGAATGGGTCATCGGCGCCGGTTGGTACGGCGACGTCTTCGAAGGAGGATTTCCCCACCGGCACGACCTCGATTACGTGATCTCAGACCGACCCGCGGTCTTCGACAGCCACGATGCTCACGGCTGCTGGGTGAACACGCGAGCACTCGAAGCTGCCGGTATTGACCGTGAAACTCCGGACCCCGACGGCGGTCGGATCGTCAGGGATGAATCCGGCGAACCCACTGGTCTGCTCTTTGAGACCGCTGCAGAGCTCGTCAAGAACCTGCTGCCGGCGACCACATCGAGCGACGTGGAGCAGGCGCTGGCCAGTGCCCAGGAGTACTTCCACTCTCTGGGGATCGTCGGATGGCAGGACGCAGGCGTCGGAGTGCTCACGGGATCGCCTATCGACACTTACCCTCCCTATTTGTCTATGGCGGAAGCGAGCGCGTTCAACAGCAAAGTCACCGCCGCGCTCTGGTGGGATCGGGACGTGCCCTACGCCGAGCAGATCGAGACGCTCAAGGAGCGTCGAGACCTGATCCGACGAGTCGAGAGCGACCGTGGCGTTGGCGGTGTTCAGGTCACCGTTGTGAAGATCATGCTCGACGGAGTGTGTGAGAACCTCACTGGAGCCCTCAAGCGCTCCTATCGTGGCCATGATCATGAACACGGGCTGCTCATGTTCACGGCCGACGAACTCAACGAGATTACTCGGGGAGTCGAGCGGCATGGCTTCGACATCCACATCCATGCTGTGGGCGATCAAGCTCTCAAGCTCGCGGTTGACGCGCTGACTCAGGAAGTAGGTCCTGCCACCGGCCGCCGCCATCAGATCGCGCATCTGGACATTGCGGATCCCGAGGATCTCGCCAGAATGGCGTCGAGCGAACTGATCGCCAACGTCCAGCCGCTTTGGGCCCGTCGAGATTCTGTCCTCGTAGAGACCAAACTCCCACTTCTTCACAATGACCAGCAAGCCCATCACTTCATATTCGCAACGATGAGAGACGCCGGCGTCCGGCTTGCGTTCGGGAGTGACTGGCCGGTTTCGAGTCCCGACCCGATCTGGGGAATCCACGTCGCGGTGAACAGAACGGCTCCGCCGGCCGACCCGCATGGGCAGGACGAGGTCGCTCAGAACGAACCGCTGCTGCCGGGCGAGGAGATCACAGTCGAAGAAGCGCTTCGTGCTTATACCTTCGAAGCCGCTCGTGCCAACAGCTATGAGGACGTCTCCGGGAGCATTGAAGTCGGAAAATCGGCGGACTTTGTCATTCTTGACTCCGATCCCTTTGACGTTGATCGACGTCAGCTAGGTGACATCAGAGTCGAGACAACGATCTCGGCAGGAAAAGTGGTGTATCAGCGCGGGCGAGCTCTTTCAGTCGCCATGTGAGTTCAGTACGATCTCAGATGGGCGACGGACCGCGGTCGAAATGACTTCATCGACCTGCGACGGAAGGTCACCGCATCCTGATAGTATCCTGCCCGTCCTCGGCAATCTCATGCACCCGATGACGGCGCAGTCGATCAAGCAACCAAGTCTCTACCGAACCGAAGCGCCGGCCACGATGCCAGATGAGATCGACGGAGACGAGCCAATCGGTGAACGGGTAGGCATCGAGTCGAAGCTCGACCAGCTCCCCGGAATCGATCTCTGCCAGGACGAGCTGCCTGGGCAGCGTCGCCCAGCCTAGACCAGACCGGGCAAGTGCTGTGAGGGCCTCGTAAGAATCAGTGTGCCATGTCTGTGTCGACTGCAGGTATTCGCTCGTCGGCAACGCGCTCGAGTGCGAGATGTAGGCGAGGTGACGGTAGCCGCGCAACTCATCGAAGCTGGGAGTATGAATCCGTGCAAGCGGGTGGTCCCGGTGTGCCACGTGGGTCATGAGCAGTTTGCCCATCTGATGAAAGCCGAGTGCATCGGGGTATTCCGGAAGGAGGAAGGCGATACCGAGTTCCGCCTCATCGGCTAACACCAGCCGACTCGCGTCGCCGCGGTCAGGATTCCTGATGATGAGATCGGTATGGGGAAACGCCTCTGCGAATTCGTCGAGCACCGGCATGATCTGCTGTGGTGGAACGCCCACTGCGAGTGTGATGCTCGCGGCCTGATCATCGGCAAGAGCGTCCCCGTGCCGCTCGAACGTCACAGCGCGGTCATAGAGTGCGCGAGCTTCCAAGAGCAGGGCTTGCCCAGCTTCCGTGAGCGTCGGTACACGGGTGCTGCGGTCGAAGAGTGCGACATCGAGTGAGATCTCGAGATAGGCGATTGCTGAGCTGATTGTCGACTGGGTGCGGCCGAGGGCCCGCGCCGCTGCAGAGAAGGAACCGTGCTCGACAGTGAGCACGAAGGCTTCCACTTGTTCCAGGCTGAGTCGCATGACTCCAATCTATCGAATGGATCGATGGAAACTCATTTCTTCTATCGGCGCCAGCACAATACTGTCGCACTTGTTCCCTCACTGAGCAATGAAAGCAGGTGCACCATGAAACTCGCGGTCAACGATGCTCGCGTCGCTGTGGTCGACCCGGTAGATGAGATCCTGCCTGTACGGTCGATGCTGACGCTGGGTCTCCAGCACGTTCTTGTCATTTACGCCGGCGTAGTGGCAGTTCCTCTGATCCTCGGGGGAGCCCTGGGGCTGGAACAACCGCAGATCGTCATCCTCATCAACTGCAACCTCATCATCGGCGGCCTGGCGACTCTGCTGCAGACTCTCGGAATCTGGAGGTTCGGTGCACGGCTGCCGCTGATTCAGGGAGCGTCGTTCATCGCCCTGGCACCCATGATGCAGATCGGCACCGAATACAGCATTCAGCATGTCTTCGGCTCAGTCATGTTCGCAGGCCTCCTGGCTATCGGTCTGGCGCCTCTGTTCTCCCGCCTGCTCCGCTTCTTCCCCCGGGTCGTCATCGGATGCCTTATCACCACGGTCGGAATCTCGCTCATGCCTGCAGCAGCCGGATGGCTCGGCGGCGGTGAAGGCAGCGACTCGTTCGGTGCTCCCAAGCATCTGCTCATCGGTTTGCTCACCGTGCTGGTCACCGTGGTCGTCTATGTGTGTTTCAAGGGCCTCATGAGCAGCCTGTCGGTCCTCATCGGCATGTCGGTCGGCACCGTTGCGGCTATGTTCATGGGACTGAGCGACTTCAGCGGAATCTCCGACGCCGCATGGGTTGGCATTGCCGTGCCGATGAGCTTCGGCATCCCCCAGTTCGACCTCGTGCCGATTCTCATCATGACCCTGGCGATGATCGTCATTATGGCAGAGACCACGGGAAACACCTTGGCGATCGGACGGATGGTCGACACACCAATTACCACCCGCCGCCTCGGAAACGCCTTCCGCGGTGAGGGCCTTGCCACGATGCTCAGTGCAATCTTCAACGGTTTTCCCCTCAACGCCTTCAGCCAGAACACCGGCCTCATCGCTATGACAAAAGTACGGAGCCGTTACGTCGTCGCAGTCGCGGGCATCATCATGGTGGTCATGGGGCTGATCCCGAAGGCCGGTGCGATCGTTGCCGCCATCCCTCCCGCTGTCCTCGGCGGAGGCGCAATCGTCATGTTCGGAATGACCACCGCCGCGGGAATCCAAGAACTGGCACGAGTGAAGTACGAAGGCACACACAATTCCCTCATCGTGGCGATCTCGCTGAGTGTTGGCGTGCTGCCGATGGCGATGCCTTCTCTATTGGACTCCGTCGAAGGCCCACTCTCGCTGATCTTGGAGAGCGGCATCTTCCTCTGCGCCATCGTCGCTGTGCTGCTCAATGCGCTCATCAACAGAACAACCCCCAATGAGAACAATGAAGAAATGGATAGAGATATGACACAGACACAGTCGGCAGCCACCGTCAGTGAAATGGACCTCGACCAGCTCCGAAACGTCATCGCACTGGCTGAAGACTCGAAGAATCGTGGCCGGCACCCCTTCGCCTCCACCGTCGTTGCAGCCGACGGGACGGTGCTGGCATCCGCAGGAAACAACTCGATGCCGCCCGAAGGCGACCCGACTCAGCACGCTGAACTGCGAGCCGCAGCCGAGGCGGCACGACAGTGCACCCCCGAGCAGCTGGCTTCGGCAACTTTGTACACCAGTGCCGAACCTTGTGTGATGTGCACCGGCGCTGTGTATTGGACGGGCATCGGCCGGATCGTCTACGCGCTCTCGGAGCATCGTCTGCTCGAGCTGACCGGTGATGACCCTGAGAATCCGACCTTCGACCTGCCCTGTCGCGAGGTGCTCTCCCGCGGGCAGCGGGATATCGAAGTGCTGGGGCCGCTGCTGGAGGACGAAGCTGCAGCTGCTCACGCTGGATTCTGGTCCCGCAGAACAAACTGAGTTTCAAGCGCAAGGGGGAGGCGGTACGGGCGGCCCTCCCCTTCCGGCCGCCCTAGCAACACAGTCGATCCCCGGATTGACAGGCAAACCCTGCCACCGCAACAGCGACTAGGCTGAATGGGTACAGTGGACCGGACAATGGAAACAGGTAGGTGATGACGCAAACTCCCGAAGTATTCGGCCCGACGGTCGATGATCACACTAGGTGCGTCCACTACGCCACCGAACTCGACATCATCGCCATCCGCTTCGCCTGCTGCAACCGTTACTTTCCCTGCCACCTGTGCCACTCGGAGACTGCAGGCCATCCCGCACAGCAGTGGTCACGCGAACGATGGAACCAGCCCGCCATCCTCTGCGGGATGTGCTGGACCGAACTGACTATCGAGACGTACAAGTCGGTCGACGAGTGCCCGGAATGCGCCGCGACCTTCAATCCACGCTGCGCGGCGCATTCGGACCTCTACTTCGACGGCCAGTGAAGCCACCGGTCAGTGAGGCAACTGCTCAGTGAAGGAACTGCATCACCACGATCATCGCTGCCATCCCCCAACAGTCGAGTGAAATCAGAGGGTGCCTGCGGGCGATGTCGTGGACGGCGCAGATCACCAAGAGCACAGCGAGGACGACGACGCCAGCTGTGAGGAACGTGCTTATGAGCGACATGTCGCCGGCATGATGCCCATGGCCGCCAGCTCCATGACCGCCGGCATGCGTCGAACCGCTCATGTGCGTCCCATGGTTGAGGACCTGCCACGCCATCACCGGATAGGTGATCGCGGAGAGGACGGCAGCCGTCGGGCTCGAGTGAGGACTCGCCCGTGATACGCAGTGGTCAGGCGCGGTCGATGACCGGCCACCATGGTCGACCTCGGACCAGGACACGCCGCCCGCGCCGCTCGCGACGAGAGCGGGGGTCCGCCTCGGCGAAGGAATCCCCGCCGACGTTCGCAGGAAGAAGGCCAGGCAGAGTCCGACGATGAGCAGAGCGCCCGACCAGATCACCGACGGAACCACTTCGGTAAAGGCGAGGTCGACCATGGCGAGGACCATCACCGCTGCGGCGACGATGGCCGGACGCCCCTTCGCGGCGACGGTCCCGGTCAGGCAAATGGTCCCCGAGGCGACCATGAGGAGAGAGGCGAGGCTGCTCATCGTTCGGATCTGTCAGTCGCACTCGCAGGAGTGACCGGTCTCGGTGCCACAGTGACCCGACTTCGGGCGCGGCACGTCGAGCGCGGGATTCCTGTCGAAGAAGCCATAGGGCTTCATTGTGAACCCGAGCTTGTCGACCGGCATGATCGGCCAGTCCTCGGGACGGGGGAAGTGCGTCATCGCAAACGACGCCCACACGACGATGTCGTCACCATCGACCGGCCGCTGTTGCTCGACCCACTGTGTAATGGTGCCGGCGCCCGGGTTCTGATTCGGATACGTACCTGAGGGGAACCGTTCGTCCGCGTCGAAGTGCGTCAGCCACATGTGCTTCGACCCGAAGCCTGCCCGCTTCGAGATCGATGACCCCTCGGCCGCCATCATCGTCGGCTCATCGGGCACGCGCAGCTCGTATCCGACGGGGAAGCCGTGCCGATTGGTCTTGTCCGGATTGACGATGTGCCAGACCCGGCCGGCCTCACCATCGGCTGTCCGTCCGCCCTCGGCGGTCAATCGGGTCAGCTTGCGGGTGAAGGCGTTGCCGTAGGGGTTGTCGTCGCCGAATGGCACGCGGACAGCTTCCTGCTCGTCGACGGCGTTGGCGATGCCGTCGACCTGCATGTCGAGCCGAGCACAGAACATGTGCTGATGGAAGGGCATGCCCAGTCCCTCGTCGCCGAGGGGAGACGACCAGCGCTGCCGCTGAGTCTCGTCACCGTATGCGGCCGTGTAGACGATGCCGGTGGCCTTGCACTCGAGCTCGATCGTGCCGTCGAGGTAGAGGTACCAGTAGAAGCCGTAGTCGTAGTTGCCGACGGTGATGAAGAAGGAGATGACGAGGCGGCGATTGCGGCGCACATCGACGGCGCCGGTGAACTCATCGGTGTGCTTGAACAGGATCCCTGCATCCTCCTCGTGGATGCAGATGGCGTTCGTGATCGTGTGCGCATGCCCTTGATCATCGGCAAGCACCGCATCGGAGTAGTGGATCTCGCCGAGGCAGTCGCACCCGAGCTCGAGTGAGTTCGTGTTCTTGCCCATCGAGTACTCGCCGGCGTCGAAGTAGTTCTGCCAGAAGCGCACTGGACTGGGGTCGCCGTAGGGCACGACCATCTCCGCCACCGAGGCGCGGTAGACGATGGGGCGGCGCTCGCCCTCGTCATCGAAGCTGAGCTGATGGAGCACCAGGCCCTCGACCGGATCGAAGCCGAGTCGCACCTGCCACTTCTCCCAATCGAGGACATCCCCGTTCAAGGTGAAGCTCGCGCCCTCGGGCTGGGTGATCTCGATCGGCTTCTGCGTCGCCCGCGGCTCGGGCAGCCAGGAATCGAGATGATAGTCGAAGCGCTCTTGGGGCACGGGCACGATGTCGGTATCGACGACCTCGACGACCTCGCCGGTGTTGAGGTCGAGGTAGGCGACCAGCCCCTCGAGCGGATGCGCCCACGCATTGTCCTGCGGGTCCGCCTGGATGAACGACGAGCCGCGTACGAGGCGACGGCCGGCCTCTCCGGGAATATCAAAGCAGCCGGCGGAGAGCGCGCAGATGCGCACTGTCTCGACATCGGTGATGCCGCGAGCCTCGACTGCAGCCCGCCACGTCGCGTCGTTGCGGATCATCTGCTCGGCTTCTTCGTACTCGGTCATGGTGATCGGGGCTTGCCCCTCGGCCGCGACATCGAGCACGCGGGCGAAGAGGACCTTGCGCTCGGATAGTGACACGAGGAGCTCCGTCTGCTCCCCGGTGTCGCGATCGATGATGAGCGAGCGCACACGGCGGTCGAGGTCGGTGGCACCTGAGATGACCTCGCGCTTATCTGGTTCGACGAGGCTGACGAGAGCGAACAGCGTCTGTTCGCTCACGTGGCCGGCATCGACGATGATGGCCCGGTTGAGCTCGATCTCCTCACCGGTCAGGCGGTCGAGGGGATGTGCAGTCGAAGTGCCGACGGTGTTCGTTGTCGGTGCAGTCATGGTCTTCACATGCCTTTCTGTGTATCGAGTGTGTTGTCGAGAGCGGGGTCGAGGTCGTCGAGCAGATCCTGAGGATCGGTCGGTGTGGGGCGGAAGACGCGGACCCGGTGCCCGCGGACGTATCCGATCAGGGCCAGCGCAGCGAGGGCACCGAGGGTGCCGAGAGTGAGGGCCGTGAACGGTCCCTGATCGACGCCCCATTCGTCGAGGAAGTTGTACTCCTGCCCGAAGAGCCGATCGAGTGTGCCGGGGAAGATCGCGACCCAGGATCCGAGCAGAATCCAGAGGAAGGCGATGCCGCCGAGGATGGTGAACCCGACATTGCCGACGGGCACCCGGAAAGGGCGTTCGATGCCGGGGTGCTTCCACCGCAACTTGATGGCCGCGGGGATGATGAGCAAGTAGCTGAGCAGGAAGGTCGAGATCGAGATTGAGAGGACGACTCCGAACAGTGCACCGGCATCACCGCTGAGCTGCATGGCCGCGATGAGGAAGACCGTGGCGACGGTGCCCGAGAGCAGGTTGACGTTGACCGGTGTGCCGAGGGTACGAGAGATCTTGCCGAAGAAGCCTCCGAAGAATGCTCCGTCGGCCGCGGTCAGTGCCTGCATCCGATCGCTCATGATCATCCAGGCCGCGCCTTGTGAGGCGAGGATGATGACGAACATCAGCGCCGCGAGCACGACCATGACCTCGGCAGCGGGGCCGTAGACGGTGAACACCGTCTGCACGGCATCGAGGAGTCCGCCGATGCCGGTGATCGTCTCGGTCGGCAACACGAGCAGCATGGCGAGGACCGGCAGGAGATAGCAGAGCGCGGAGATGAATCCAGAACGTGCGATCGCGACGGGGATGTCCTTCTTCGGGTTCTTCATTTCGTCCGAGGCGCTGTTCGATGCCTCGAACCCGAGGTAGGAGAACAGCAGGAGCGGCACTAGCCCGAGGAAACCGCCGAGGCTGGGGCTGAAGTCCGAGAGGTGGAGCGGCTGAACGCCGTGTTGGGCGGCGTAGATGATCGTGGTGAAGAGGAAGAACGCGATGAAGATGACCTTGAGCACGCCGCCGAGCGTGGGCAGCCACTTCGCCTTCGCCAACGACAGAATCGCCGCGATCACCGTGATCCAGATGAAGACGATCTTGAAGATCCAGTCGCCGATCGACCCGGCCTCGAGCGGGGTGATGAACTGGTTCCAGGTGCCGGTGGCGAGGAACGCCATCGAACCGCCGACCCACACTGGCTGAGTGACCCAGCTCAGTATCGAGGCGATCGCGCCTGCGGGCCGACCGAAGGCCTGGCGGACCCAGATATAGGCTCCGCCTTCACCAACGAAGGTGCTGCCGGTCTCGGCGAAGACGAGCGCGTAGGGCACGAGGAAGAAGATCGCGAGGACGAGTGTCCAGGTGAAGGTCTCCGCGCCGAATCCTGCGGTCTCGGCGAGGACTTCAATGCTCAATACCGCCGACATGACGATGAGCACGATGTCGAATCGGCCGAGCGTCTTCTTCAGATGCTGCTTCTGTTCGTCCGCGTATGCGGTCGTGCGTTCAAGGGAAGACACCATCCACCTCCTTGTGAGTGGGCGTCCGATAGAGTTCTTTGAGTTACACCGTAAAGAATTGCACGGGCGGCCGCCGATTGACAGAGGTGCGGCCATACCGATCCGCGTTTGCCTGCATCACTTCAGGAGATAATGGGGCCATGGCACGACCGAAGAATCAGGCGGGACGCCGTGCACAGCTGGTGCAGGCGGCGAAGCAGGCGATCGCGCAGCGCGGACTCAACGGGCTGCGAACCATCGACGTGGCCGCGCACTCAGAGCTGGGTCCCGGGTCGGTGGCTTACTACTATCCCGACCTCGGAGACCTCGTGCGTGAGGTGCACGAAGACGCGGTGTCACGGTTCTACTGGAACCGGCGCGAGCAGGGGATCGCAGGTGAGGCTCCGGAGGCCAAGCTGGCCAGGATCATCCGCAGCGGCATCCCGCACTCCCGCGACGACGTCGACTTCCAAGTGCTCAATGAGCTGCATACACACGCGCACAGGGATACTTTCCATGCCGGTCTCATGGCCGAGCTCTACCGACTGGAGGTCTCGCTCTATGCCGCGGTCCTCAACGAGGGCGTCGAGGAGGGCGATTTCACGATGACACTGCCCGTGGGGACGGCGGCGAGCAACCTTGTCGCCCTCGAAGACGCCTACGGACTGCACTTCATGGGCGGAACCCCGCTCGACGCCGACGACATCTTTCGGCTCATCGCCGCCAACGCCGAGGTGCTGACCGGGTGCGGGCTGGCAGAGACGACAATGGCGCGGTGAACCGGCGTCCATCCGAACAGGAGTGGTTGCCGGTTCACCGCGCCGAGAATGGGCTTCAGTGTCGGTGGGTCTTGCCGAAGCGAGGGTGCTTCACCCCCACTGCAGCCAGGTGGTCTTGAAGTCCGAGTAGTTCTCCAGCGCGTGGACGGAGAGGTCGCGGCCGAAGCCGGACTGTTTGAAGCCGCCGAAGGGTGTGGTGAAGCCCAGTGCGTCGACGGTGTTGACCGACACGGTGCCGGCGACCAGGCGCGCGGATACACGATGGGCTCGGGCCATGCTTCCCGTCCACAGTGCTGCTGCCAGACCGTAGGGCGTTTCGTTGGCTTTCGAGATCGCCTCCTCCTCGGTGTCGAAAGGGGTGACGAGGGCGACGGGGCCGAAGATCTCGTGGCTGTGCAGACGGTGATCGGCCGGCAGGTCGGTGACGATCGTCGGCTCGACGAAGGTACGGCGGCCGTTGATCGCAGGGCGGTTGCCGCCCTGGGCGATGGTGCCGTCCGCGCGGGCCTGCTCGATGCATTCCCACACCTCGTCGGCGTGCTTCTCGGATACGAGGCAGCCGATCGCGGAGACGGGATCGAGTGGGTCTCCGGGCTGGAAGTTCTCGGCTGCGTCCTCGAGCAGATGGACGAACTCCTCGTACACGGGGCGTTCGACGAAGATCCGCGAGGTGGCCGAGCAGACCTCGCCCTGGTTGTAGAAGATGCCGAACGCAGCCTTCTGGGCCGCGGCAGCGAGGTCATCGGTGTCGGCGAAGATGACATTGGCGCTCTTGCCTCCGGCCTCGAGCGCCAAACGCTTCATATTGGACTCCCCGGCGTAGACCTGGAGCTGCTTGGCGACCTCGGTGGACCCGGTGAAGCCGAGCATGTCCACATCCATGTGCCGGCCCAGTGCCGTGCCGACTACCGAGCCGCGACCGGGAACGACGTTGAGGATGCCCGCGGGCAGCCCCGCCTCGGCTGCGATCTCGGCCAGCAGCAGGACCGAATGCGAGGCCTCGACCGGCGGTTTGACGACGAGGGCATTGCCGGCCGCCAACGCGGGCGCGATCTTCCACGTCGCGATCTCCAGCGGATAGTTCCACGGCACGATGACCCCGATGACGCCCAGCGGTTCGCGGGTGACGAGCGCTGTCGACCCCGCCGGGGTCACCGGAATCTCGTCACTGAGCTTCTCGATCGCCTCACCGTAGAAGCGGAACAGGGCCGCGGCCCCCGGGGCGTCGATCGTCGAGGACTCACCGATCGGCTTGCCCATGTCGAGTGTGTCGAGGAGGGCGAATTCGTCCGACCGCGCTTCAATGAGCTCGGCCAGGCGCAGCAGCACCTCACGCCGATGCGTCGCCGAGGCGCGCGACCACTCGCCGCCATCGAACGCGGCGCGGGCGCTCGCCACCGCCGCATCGACATCGGATCCGTCACCGAGGTGGAGCTGCGAGATCACCTCACCGGTGGCGGGGTTCGTCTTCGGATGAGTCTGCCCCGAGCGTGCATCGACCCGTTGCCCGTTGATGACTGGGCGTCCGTCGATGGTGAGAGCCGCCGCTGCGGCCCGCCACTCGGCCAGGCTCGCCGGTCGGGTCGTGGTGTCAGTCAGAGTCGTGGTCATGGAAGGTCTCCTTAGCATGTGGTGCGGAAAGCGAGTGAGCAGTGAGAGCCGTCAGCGGTCGCTGGAGGGTTCGACGGCCGAGGGGCCGGGGCGCTCGGCCGGGGCTCCCGCTTCGGTGGCCGAGGTTGCCGAGGACTCCTCGAGGTCGTCGGAGCGCAGCAGGTCGATGCCGCGGGTCTCGGGCAGGGAGGCGACGGTGACGATGCCGATGACGCCGACGACTGCGAGGAACCAGCCGGGGCTGAGCGTGCTGCCGGTGGAATCGATGAGCCAGGTGAGGATGTACGGCGCAGTGCCGGCGAAGAGCGCGGCCGTCAGGGCATAGGCGATGGACAGTCCCGTCTGCCTCGTCCGGGTCGGGAAGAGCTCGACGACGGTGGCGGCGTGGGTGCCGAGGATGATCGCGAGGATGAAGGCCAGGCCGAAGGTCGAGACGAACGACGCCCAGGGGTAGTCGGCGCCCATGAGGAGGAACAGCGGAACCGAGAGCACCGTGAGCGCGATCGCCGCGGTCATGAGCACAGGCTTGCGTCCGAACCTGTCCGAGGCGAGGCCCGCCAGCGGGACGATGACGAGGCCGAGTGCCGAGGCCAGGGTCGACAGCAGCGCGGCCCGTCCGGGTTCGATGCCGACGGCGGTCTCCTGATAGGTGAGCAGGTAGACGAGGACGACGTAGAAGGTGACGTTCATGAACGTCTCCATCCCGCAGGTCTGGAGGAACTGCTTGGGGTTGCGCTTGAACACCTCGCGCAGGGGCGCCTCGGCGACGGTCTCCATCTTCTGCAGGGCCGAGAACTCCGGGGTGTCCTCGATCTTCCGGCGGATGTAAAGGCCGATGAAGCCCAAGGGCACGGTGATGAGGAACGGGATCCGCCAGCCCCAGGCGCTCACCTGGTCGGGCGTCAGCGCCTGGTTGAGCAGAAAGACGACGAAGGAGGCCAAGAGGAACCCGGCCAGGGAGCCCACTTCGAGCCAGCTGCAGCCGAAGCCTCGGCGCTTCGGCGGTGAGAACTCACCGAGGAACGCCGCGGCGCTGCCGAATTCGCCGCCGGCGGCCAGCCCCTGCACGATGCGGGTGACGATGAGGAGGATCGGAGCGAGCATACCGATCGTCGCGTAGGTGGGAAGCACTCCGAGTGCGAGAGTCGACAGGGCCATGGCGAGGATGACCAGGGACAGGGTGTGCTTGCGTCCGAGCTTGTCGCCGAGGCGGCCGAAGATGACCGCGCCGATCGGCCGGACGAGGAAGGAGACGGCGAAGACGGCGAAGGTGGCGAGCAGTCCTGCTGTGCTGTCCTCCTCGGGGAAGAAGATCGCTGCGATCGTCGTGGCCATATAGGCATAGACGGCCCAGTCGAACCAGTGGACGAGAACGCCGATGGAGCCGGCGACCACGCTCTTGCGCAGACCTTTCTGATAGGCCAGCCCCTCGGCAGCCTGTGTGTCACCTGACATGTCCGAATCCTCCTTTGGAATCGTGGTTGCCAGCGCGGTGCTGGCGGTGCGGCCGTCCGTCAGCCGCGCTGGACGCTCACATCCGCGGCGGTCCAGGCCAGAGCAGTGGCGCCGTCGATGAGTGTGCTCTCGGCCTTCTCGCCGACGCAGGACTCTGCGAACGCCGCCTGATGGTTGCTCGCCTCGCCGCCGACCCCGATGTAGGGGTGGATGGCGTCGACGATCTGGGAGACGTTGCCCATGTCCGTCGATGCGCGGTTCATCGTCGCTGCGACGGGGTCTACGTCGAAGTCCCGGCCCAGCGCGAGAGCATTGGCCCGGTAAGCCTCGAGTGCGGCTTCATCGGTGCGCATCTCCGAGTAGCGACGGCTCTCCGGGGTGATCGACAGCTGCGCACCGGTGGCCAGGGCTCCGGCCTCGAAGCAGTTGACGACCTTCTCCTCGAGGGCGATCAGCTCCTCGGTCGACTCGGCCCGCACGTACCAGCGGCCCTCGGTCTTCTCGGGAATCGCGTTCGGAGCTTCGCCGCCGTTCGTCATCACGCCGTGCACTCGGACGGTCTTCGGCAGCTGCTGGCGGAGCAGACCGAGGGCCACCTGGGCGATGAGGAATGCGTCGTTGGCATTGATGCCGCGTTCCGGGTATGCGGCGGCATGGGCGGCTCGCCCGGTGTATTCGACATGCCAGTGGGTGACGGCGAAGGGCTCGGCCTCGGCGACATCGACGGGAGCGGGATGGGCCATGAGCGCGAAGTCGAGTTCGGTGAAGGCACCGCGGTCGAGCAGTTCGATCTTGCCGCCTCCGCCCTCTTCGGCCGGTGTGCCGATGACCTCGACGGTGATGCCGAGTTCCCCGGCCGCCTCGGCGAGGCCGATCGCCCCACCGACGCTCATCGCGGCGATGAGGTTGTGGCCGCAGGCGTGACCGAGGCCGGGCAGGGCGTCGTACTCGGCGAGGAAGCCGATGGTGAACTCGCCCGACCCGAACGTGGCGCGAAACGCGGTTTCGAGTCCGAGGTAGGGGCGTTCGACGGTGAAGCCGTGCTCGGCCAAGACCTCGGCGACGGCGGCCGAAGAGCGGAACTCCTGCCAACCGAGCTCGGGGTCGTCGTGGAGGGAGTTCGACAATTCGATGAGCCGCGGGGCGACCTCGGAGATTCTGGCGGCGACTCGATCCTTGGCTGCGGTTGCCGCGTCGTTCATCGATCGTCACCGGGCACGCCGTAGGACGGCGAGGCGGCCGGATCGAGGCCGCGCGTGATGTAGTCGTCCCGCTGGGGCATCCAGATCTCGAGGAGGCGGCCGAGCTGCCCGATCGGATCCTCATCGGCCCAATCGACGCGCAGATCGGTGACCCTCCAGCCGGAGCCGTTGACCACGGACAGGCCGGCGGAGTGGACGGGTCCGGCTTCGCCGCCGGCGGCCATCGCTGCCTCGAAGGCCGCGAAGAGGCGTTCTTCGAGACGACCGGTCGCAGACAGCGCGGTCTCGACGAAGGCGTCGAGGACTGTCAG
Source organism: Brevibacterium sediminis (assembly GCF_024895295.1). NCBI lineage: Bacteria > Bacillati > Actinomycetota > Actinomycetes > Micrococcales > Brevibacteriaceae > Brevibacterium > Brevibacterium sediminis. Next base: position 126,615 of record NZ_JAHQRN010000006.1, read on the forward strand.
GTCCGCGAGCATATTGCCTCCGGCCACGGCGTTGGTCTCGGTGCGGGCGCCGAAGATGCCGAGCGCCTGCGCGCCCGAGTGCGCGGCGGTGTTCCCGGCGGCGTCGATGACGAGCAGCTGCCGAAAGTCGATCGCGGTGGGATCGGCAGCGGCGACGACCGCATCGAGTGCCAACTGCGCGTCCTTGCCGGAGCTCATCTCGTCGATGATGGCCGGGCCGAGCCGTGGGTCGGTGATGTTCTGGGAGTTCACCCCGCCGACCCCGTCGGTCAGACTGATGCAGCGTGCGGCGACGGCCGGCGAGGATGAAGAGATCGCGGAGCCGAACTCCCCGGTCTCGGGATCGTGGAGGAGGAGCGAGAAGGTCACTGGGCCACCTCGGTCCGTCCCGCCTCGGTGCCGTTGTTCGCAGCGGAGTTCTCGCTGATGACGGCGGTGGCGTCGATCTCGACGAGCCACTCGGGGCGCGCCAGGGCCTGGACGACGATGCCCGTCGAGACTGGGTAGACGCCCTTGAGCCACTTGCCCATGGTCCGGTAGACGTCCTCGCGGTAGCGGGGATCGATGATGTAGACGGTGACCTTGACGATGTCTGCGAGGCTGCTGCCGGCCTCTTCGAGGAGCATCGCGATGTTCGCCATCGCCTTCTCCGCCTGGGCGGTGACATCGCCGATGCCCACGGACTCCCGGGTCTCGAGGTCCTGGCCGATCTGTCCGCGCAGGTAGACGACGCCGCCGGCGACGACGGCCTGGCAGAGATCGTTGTCGAGATTCTGCTCCGGATAGGTGTCCTTGGTGTTGAACATTCTCAAGCGTGTGTGCGTCGGCTCTGCCATGGCGGCGTCTCCTCGTCGAGTGAAGCGGTCTTTGTCTGCCACCCATTCTCGAGACATTCCATTCATCTGTGAAATAGTTATAATTTAGTCAGAGCATCTACAAAACAGATTCTTCATCGCAGGGAGACGCAATGGTGCAGAGATTCGCGATCACGCTCACCCAGCTGTCCTACTTCGCCGAATGCGCGAAGACGCTCAATATGACCGAGGCCAGCCAGGAGCTGCACATCGCCCAGTCGGCTGTGTCGACGGCGATCAACCAGCTGGAGAAGGCCCTCGGTGCTCCGCTGTTCGTGCGTCAGCACTCGAAGGGCCTCGTGCTGACCTCGGCCGGTGAGAGCCTGCTCCATGAGACCCGGGAGATCTTCGGGCGGATCACCGACGCCGTCGACTCGATCCAGGCCGGCCAGCGTGAGGTGCGCGGAACCATCGTCATCGCCTGCTTCCAGACGATCGCACCGTTCCTGCTTCCGCAGCTGCTCCAGCGATTGGGCGAGCGTCACCCCGACCTGACCGTCGAAGTCGTCGAGGGAGACCACGAGGAGAGCATCGATGCCCTGCGCAGCGGTCGGGTCGAGCTCGCGCTCAACTACGACCTCACCGAATCCGACGGCATCCGCGCCGAGATCGTCGGCGAGGCTAGGCCGCACGTCATCGTCGGCACCGACCATCGTCTCGCCCGTCGGAAGAAGGTCTCTCTGAGCGAGCTCGCCGAGGATGACTTCGTCGTCCTCGACTTGCCCGACAGCCGCGAGTACTTCCTCAACATGCTGCGCCTGGCCGGCATCACCCCGCATGTGCGCTACCGGAGCTCGAGCTACGAGACCGTGCGCTCGATGGTCGCCATGGGCCTCGGGTTCTCCATCCTCAACCAGCGACCGCGCATCCGGCAGACCTACACGGGGGAGCGTACGACTATCCTCGAGATCTCCGATCCCGTCCCCACCCTGCACGTGGCCGTGTCTACCCTGGCTCGATCCGGCCGGACGGCGAAGGCCGCTGCCGTGTCCGACGTCGTCCGCGAGATCCTCGCCGAGGTGGCCCCCGAGTCAGGTTGAGAGTGTTTCCGTTAGATACCCCCAAGTGATCGACAGGCGAGTCCTGCATCTATTCATAAGATGCAGTGGACCGTGAAGAACTATTGGCATTGCCGCTTCCACCTGCGGTTTGCTGGAAGGCGTCAGGGCAACATCGAAGTTGTGCCCGCCAGCAACGAAGCAGATGCCGCCGCAGCGCGGCACCGACGGAAGGGTGTCCATGTCGAACACAGCCGCAGAAACCACCGAAGTCGTCGTCATCGGCGGCGGCCAGGCCGGTATCGCGATGAGCGAGCATCTCAGCGAGCGGGGAGTGGCCCATGTCGTCCTCGAACGCGACCGGGTCGCCGAGGCCTGGCGCTCCCGCCGGTGGGACTCCCTCGTCGCCAACGGGCCCGCCTGGCACGATCGCTTCCCCACGCAGGAATTCGCGGACACCGAACCCGACGACTTCGCCACGAAGGGACAGGTCGCCGAATACTTCCAGACCCTCGTCGAGGCCAAGGATCTGCCGGTGCGCACCGGGGTCAGCGCCACCTCGGTGACGGAGATCGCGGGAACCCGCGGATTCCGCGTGACCACCGACGCCGGAGTCATCGACGCCGACTACGTCGTCGCCGCCACAGGCCCGTTTCAGACCCCGCGGATCCCCGAGATCATCCCCGCCGAGGCGGGACTGACGCAGATCCACTCGAACGACTACAAGAACCCGGAACAGCTCGCCGACGGCGGCGTCCTCGTCGTCGGCGCCGGGTCGTCCGGCGTGCAGATCGCCGCCGAGATCCAGCGGTCGGGTCGACCGGTCCACCTCGCCGTCGGTCCCCACGACCGTCCGCCGCGGGCCTACCGCAGCCGCGATTTCTGCTGGTGGCTCGGCGTGTTGGGCAAATGGGACATGGCCACACCGCCGGCTGGAGCCGAGCATGTCACGATCGCCGTCAGCGGAGCGCAGGGCGGGCACACCGTCGACTTCCGTGACCTCGCGAATTCGGGCATCACCCTGCTCGGCCGAGCTAACTCCTATGCCGACGGCATCCTGCACATCGGTGACGACCTGCAGCGGAACATCGCCCGCGGCGACGAGAACTACCTGTCGCTGCTGCGTGAGGCCGACGAGTACATCGAACGCAACGGCCTCGACCTGCCGCCCGAGCCCGAGGCGCACATCCTCGGACCGGACCCGGACAGCGTCAGCGACCCGATCCGCGAACTCGACCTTGTCGCAGCGGGGATCCGCACCGTGATCTGGGCGACCGGCTTCGGCGTCGACTACTCCTGGCTGAGTGTCGACGGCGTCCTCGACGAAAGCGGATACCCAGTGCAGAAGCGTGGTGTCAGCCCTGTCCCCGGCATGTACTTCCTCGGACTGCCTTGGCTGTCCCGACGCGGGTCGAGCTTCATCTGGGGAGTCTGGCACGACGCGAAGTACCTCGCCGACCAGATCGGCATCCAGCGGATGTACCGTGACTATGCGCCATCGACCACCGATGCTTTCGCAGAGGCTGCGTCGTGACGGCCCTGATCGCGAGGCACCACTTCGTTCCGCCCTCGTTCTCTCGGCTCTTCGGCCGACAGGCGAAATGTGAGAGTCTGAAGACACTATGACTGAGTCGACTTCATCCTCACCACAGACCGCTTCGATTCCCCTGACCTCGCAGAACCCGCAGACCGTGCCCACCCGCACCGAGACCGACTCGATCGGCAGCCTCGAGATCCCCGACACCGCCTACTGGGGAGTGCACACGGCCCGGGCGAACGAGAATTTCCCCATCGCCCGCCGCCCCATCTCCGTCTACCCCGACTTCGTCCGCGCCTTCGCCTGCGTCAAACAGGCCGCAGCCCGGGCGAATGCCGAGATCGGGGCGCTCGACGACCAGCGCGCGAACCTCATCGACGCCGCCTGCGAAGAGATCAAATCGGGCAAACTCCACGACCAGTTCGCCGTCGGCGTCGTCCAGGGCGGAGCCGGCACCTCGACGAACATGAACGCCAACGAGGTCATCACCAACCGTGCTCTCGAAATCGCCGGCCGCTCCAAGGGCGACTACGCGTTCATCCACCCCAACGACCACACGAACCACAGCCAGTCGACGAACGACACCTACCCGACCGCGATCAAGATCGCGCTGGCGTTCTCACTGCAGAACCTCCTCGGCGAGCTTCGACTCCTCGCCGATGCCTTCGCCGCGAAGGGCCGCGAGTTCGCCCATATCGTCAAGGTCGGGCGCACCCAGCTCCAGGACGCCGTTCCGATGACGCTCGGCCAGGAGTTCAATGCCTTCGCCACCACTCTGCGCGAAGACGTCCAGCGCCTCGAGGAAGCGGTCGCCCTCCTCGGCGAGGTGAACATGGGCGCCACCGCGATCGGCACCTCGATCAACGCCCCGGTCGGGTACAAGGAAGCGGTCATCAAACACCTGCGCGAGATCACCGGGCTCGACCTGAAAACGGCCGGTGACCTCGTCGAATCCACCTCTGACACGGGCGTCTTCATCACCTTCTCCGGTGCGCTCAAGCGCAGCGCGCTGAAGATGTCGAAGATCGCCAACGACCTGCGCCTGCTGTCGTCGGGACCGCAGGCAGGCATCGGTGAGATCAACCTGCCCGCCCGCCAGGCCGGATCGTCGATCATGCCCGGCAAAGTCAATCCGGTCATCCCCGAGGCAGTCTCCCAGGTCGCGTACTCCGTGGCCGGCGCCGATGTCACCGTGTCCATGGCCGTCGAAGGCGGACAGCTGCAGTTGAACGCCTTCGAGCCGATCATCGCTCACTCGCTGTTCCAGTCGATCACGTGGCTCGAGCGCGCGGCCCAGACCTTCCGCATCAACTGTGTCAACGGCATCACCGCCAACGAGGCGCACATCGAGGACACCGTCGACCGCTCGGTCACCGTCATCACCGCGTTGGCCCCGGTCATCGGCTACGTCGCCGCGGCGAAGCTCGCGAAGGAAGCGTTGGCGCAGAACGAGTCCATCGCCGATCTCGTCGTCGAGCATGGGCTGCTCGAGCGCGATGAGCTCGGTGAGATCCTCAAGCCCGAACGGCTGACCGGAATGCCCGCCGATGATTCCGTGGACAACACCGCAGCCAGCGCCGAGGCGGTTCCCCGTGATGAGATGACTACTGAGCTTCCGGTCATCCCCGATCCGCAAGCGTGAGGCGCTCGCGCCGGACTGCACATGTCGTGTGCCCGCGCGCGTAACCTTGCAGGAGCACTGTGCACGTGGAACCACTGATTCTCCGACCGATGACAGCTCCGAGAGGTGACGCACGATGTCGATTGATGCCTATATCTTCTACAGCGACGGACAATGCGCTGAAGCGTTCAACCACTACCAGGAGATCTTCGGCGGCGAGCTGACGATCATGCCGATGAAGCACGTACCCGAAGACCAGCGAATGCCCGGTTCGACCGACGAGACCGTCATGCATGCCGCGCTGAAATTCGGGGATACCCTGCTGATGGGATCAGATGACACCACGGGCGATGGAGGTCCGAGACAGGGGATCGCTCTTTCGTACACAGCCTCCGACCTGGAGGCCGCCGGCACGGTATTCGCCGGTCTGTCTGACGGAGGCGAGGTTCAGATGCCTCTGGGGCCGACGTTCTGGTCCGAAGGGTTCGGCATGTGCCTCGATCGGTACGGAGTGCCGTGGATCGTCGATACTGCCGCGTCGTCTGACGGTTGATGGCGCAGCGCATCCCTTGACAACTGATGGCGACCAGCCTCTGGTCAAGAACTCGCCCACGTCACCACTGGTCCTCGCCGACCTCGACGCTTGGCGCGAGTGGCTGATCGCCAACGAGCACACCTCAAAGGGTGTGTGGGTACTGATGGCGAAGAAGAACGTCACCTCGCCGACCTCGCTGAGCTATCAGGACGCCCTCGAGGAAGCACTGTGCGGAGGGTGGATCGACGGACAGCGCCGCAGCTTCGATGCGACGACGTTCGTCCAGCGCTTCACCCCGCGCCGCCCGCGCTCGAACTGGTCGAAGCGCAATGTCGAGATCATCGGCAGTCTCGAAGTCGACGGTCGTCTGCGGGATCGCGGCCGCGCCGAGGTGCGGCTGGCCCAGGACGACGACCGCTGGGGGAATGCCTACCCCGGACAGTCGGAGGCCACCGTCCCCCATGACCTGCGGGAAGCCCTCGCCGAGGCGCCCGCCGCGCAATCCGCCTTCGATACCCTCAACCGGCCGGAGAGGTTCACGGCCATGCTGCCGATCCTCACCGCCCGCACCGAGACGACCAGGGCCAGGATCGTCGCCCGACTCGTCGACCGCCTCGGCGAGGGGAATCGGGACTGAACCGGCTTACTCCCCGGTCCACTCAACCGGGGTCTTGGTGAGGAATCCTTCGACGGCGTTCGCGAAGTCCTGGCTCCCGTAGACCTTTGAGACGACATCCGCATCGTCGACGGGGCCGCCGGCAGCCAGCCGGCGGAGGTTCTCCTTGATCGCCCACTGCGTCAGCGGTGCCCCGGACACGACCCGCTCGACGAGTGCTTCGGCTTCGGCGTCGAGATCCTCGGCGACCGCGGTGAGGAACCCCGAGTCCAGCGCTTCCTGCGCGTCGACCTTCCGAGCGGTGATGAGCATCGACGCCGTCCGCGGTTCACCGAACGCCCGGACCAGCCGGCGCAGGGTGTTCGCCGAGAGTGTGTTGCCCAAGGTGCGGGCGATGGGGACGGAGAACGCCGAGGCGGCCGATCCGATCCGCACGTCCGCGCAGCACGCGATCCCCAGACCTCCGCCCACGCAGTGGCCGTCGATGACGGCGATGACCGGTTTGTCGACCGCGGCCAGAGTCCCGAGCACTTCGTCGATGCGCTGCTCGTACGCGACCCCGTCCTCACCGGTGAACCCGCGGAATTGTGCGATGTCGGTACCGGCCACGAAGGCTCGGCCTCCGGCTCCACGGAGGACGAGGGCGCGCAGCTGCGGGTCCGCGTCGACCTGGACGGCCGCCTCGGCGAGCTTCTGGTACATCTCGAACGTCATCGCGTTGCGCGCCTCGGGACGGTTGAACGTGACGCGCAGGGTGCGTCCGACGACCTCGGTGATCACCTGATCGCTCATGGCCGCACCTCCTCGGTGATGGTGCCGATTCCGGTATCGGCGGTGCCAGCCCCGGACCCGTCCGTCCCGGTACTGCCCGCGAACTCCGCGAGCACCCGGTCGGTGTCCGCACCGAGCGACGGTCCGGCCGGACCGTGGGTCAGCTGCGAACGGGAGAAGCGCATCGGATTGCCCAGCTGCGTCACCTCGCCGAGGCGGGGGTGCTGGGAGGCCCAGAAGAAGTTCCGCTGCCGCAGATGGTCGTCGGTGAAGACCTGCTCGTAGTCGTTGATCGGTGCGGCCGGGACACCCACGCGATTCATCTCCTCGACCACCTCGGCGATGGAGCGGGCGCGCAACCGATCCTCGATGACGGCGATGAGGGCCTCTCGGTTGGCGAACCGGAGTGCTGGCTCGGCATACTTCGGGTGGTGCTCGAGATCGGCGAGGTCGAAGGCCGAGCAGAACCGCGTCCACGTGGCCGGAGTGTTCGCGCCGATGGTGACGAATCCGTCGCCGACCTCGATCGCCTGATACGGTGCCTGCGCCTGATGAGCCGAACCGTTCGGCCGACTCACCGTCCCGGCACCGAAGTACCCGCCGGCCTCCCACACCGCCAGGGATACGGCGGATTCGAAGAGGGAAACGTCGAGATATTGGCCCTGCCCGGACTCGCGCCGCTCATAGAGGGCAGAGACGATGCCGAGCGCGACGTAGAGAGCCGTCGAGAGATCGGAGATCGGCACTCCGACCTTCGCCGGTGGCTGATCGGGGAACCCGGTGATGCTCATCAGCCCCGACCGGGCCTGCGCCATGATGTCGAGGCCGGCCAAGGGAGCCAGCGGCCCGTCCTGACCCCACCCCGAGGCGGAGGCGTAGATGAGATCGGGATGATCCTCGCGCAGATCCTCGTATCCGAAGCCCATCTTCGTCAGCGCCCCGGGTCGCATGTTCTCCACGAGGACATCCGCCTCGGCGAGTAGGGAGTGCAGGCCGGCCCGGCCTGCGTCGGATTTGAGGTCGAGGACGATCGACTCCTTGTTGCGGTTGAGCCGGATGAACGGGCTCGATTCGCCGTCGACGAAGGGCCCCGAGGCGCGCATCGGATCGCCGCCCGGCGGTTCGATCTTGATGACGCGGGCGCCCATATCGGCCAGCTGCATCGTCGCATACGGCCCGGCGATGAACACACCGAGCTCGAGCACGGTCACCCCCGACAGCGGTCCTGGTGCTGAGTCGTCACTCATTGCGTCCTCTCTGATCGGTTGGTCTGCGTCATCACGCTTCGGCGGCTTCGGGCAGGCGGGGGGCGCGGGCCGAATGCCCGGGCTTCGACGCCTCGCCGGTGAGCAGCTGCGGAAGCGTCATGCCGTTCACGTTCGCGAGGTCCGCCGCCTGAGTGCGGCAGGAGAACCCGTCGGCCAGGTAGATCGAATCCGCCGGCGCATCCCGCAGGGCCGGCAGCAGAGCGTTCTCGGCCACCGCCATCGAAGTCTCGTAATGGCCGGCTTCCATACCGAAGTTCCCGGCCAGACCACAGCAGCCGGCAAGTTCGCGCACCGTCGCGCCGGTCCGCTCGAGGAGCGCCCGGTCTGCGGCGAAGCCCATGACCGAATGCTGGTGGCAGTGCGGTTGGACGACGACGGTGCGTCCCGTGAGATCGGGGACGTCGAGCTCCGCGTCGACGAGGACCTCGGCCAGCGTCGAGGTGGCGGCCGCGATCCGGCGAGCCCGTTCGTCATCGGGGAACAGATCGCCGAGGTCGCTGCGCAGCACCGCGGTGCAGCTCGGTTCGATGCCGACGATCGGAATGCCCTTCCGGGCGTAGGGATCGAGGATCTCCATCGTCGATTCGAGCTTCCGCTTCGCTGCGTCGAGCTGACCCGTGGAGATGAGCGTGAGCCCGCAGCAGGCCTGCTGCTGCGGCAGGAGGATCTCGAAACCGGCCGCTTCCAGCAGGTCGACGGCCGTCCTGGCCCCGGCATCGGAGAGGTATTCGGTGAACGAATCCGCCCACAGCAGGACCTGTTTCTTCGCGGTCTGTGAGGTGCTCACGTATTCGTCGGCGACGAGGGCGTCCCGATCCGCAGCTGAGGCACCGCGCGCCTCGGCGGGGGAGATGCGGGACTTCGCCCAGCGGGAGAACCGGCGATCGTTGAACCGGACCATCTTCCGGCGGGGGTCCATCCCGCCGCCGGTCAGGACGAGCTTAGCCAGGGGACGGAACCCCAGCGCCGCGTTCGCCAAAGCACTGACCCCGGGCACCGCCGTGAGCAGGCGGCCCCAGGTGGGCAGCCAGCCGAGCGAATAGTGCGCGAGGGGACGGAGCTTCCCACGGTAGGTGCGGTGGAGCACCTCTGACTTGTACTGGGCCATATCGACCCCGGCCGGGCAGTCGGACGAACAGGCCTTGCAGCTCAGACACAGGTCGAGGGACTCGGCCACCTCGGCGCTGTCGAATGCGTTGATCAGGCCTCCGTTGGTCACCTCCTGGAGGACCCGGGCGCGACCGCGGGTGGAGTCCTTCTCATCCTTCGTCGCCAGATACGACGGGCACATGAACCCGCCGGACCCGGAGGTGTCGGCACGGCATTTGCCGACGCCCACACAGCGGTGGACGGCGTTCGTGAAGCTGCCTTTGTCATGCGCGAAAGCGAAGCCGCCGGCCGTGCCGATCGAGATCGACTGCGGCCTGCGCAGGTCGGAGATGATCGGCAGCGGGTCGACGATGATGCCCGGATTGAGCAGGTTGTCCGGGTCGAAGAGCCGCTTGACCTCGCCGAGGGCGGCGATCGCCTCGTCCGAGTGCTGAAGGCTGAGGAGTTCGGACCTGGCTCGCCCATCGCCGTGCTCGCCGGAGGCGGATCCGCCGTATTTCGTGACGAGTCGCCCGGCCTCCATGACGAAGTCGTGGAAGACCTCGATGCCGTCGGGGCGGTCGAAGGGGAAGTCCGTGCGCATGTGCACGCAGCCGTCACCGAAATGACCGTAGGGCAGACCGCGGATTCCGTAGGAGGCCATCAGATCGTCCTGGTCCCGCAGGTAGTCGCCGAGCACCTCGGGCGGGACTGCGGCGTCCTCCCATCCGGTCCAGGCGGGGTCGCCGTCTTCGGTGCGTCCGGCCAGTCCGCCGGCATCGGCGCGGATGCCCCACAGGGTGCTCGCCTCTTTTCCGGCGGGCAGGATGCGGAAGTGATCGGTGCCGGCATCGGCGGCGATGATCTGGGCGTTCGCGACCGCTTCGTCCGCGGTGGCGCCGGCGACCTCGATGAGCAGCCAGCCCTTGCCCGCCGGCAGTTCGGGCACGGCGTCCTTGCCCTTGTGATTGCGGACCATGTCCATGAGCCGCGAGTCGATGCCTTCGACGGCGAGCGGACCGTGGGGCAGCACCCGGGGGACGGCATCGGCGGCTTCAAACATGTCCGGGTAGCCGAGGACGAGCACCGTGGGTGAGTTCGGAAGATCGCCGAGGCTGACGACCGCCTCGGTGATCGTCGACAGTGTGCCTTCGCTGCCGACGAGGAACTTCGCGAGGCTCGGGCCGTTCTCCGGGAGCAGATGCTCCATCGCATACGCCGAGGCCTGGCGGCTGAACCGGCCGAACTCGGTGCGGATGACTCCGAGGTGACGGCCGGCCACCTCGGCGAGCCCGGGAATGGGATCGAGCCCAGCGCCGGCGAGGAACGAACAGCCGGTGCCGTCGATGGCCGTCATCTCGACGATGTTGTCGACGGTGCGCCCTGCTGAGATCGCGTGCGGTCCACAGGAGTTGTTGCCGATCATGCCCGCGATCGTCGCCCGGTTCTTCGTCGAGGGATCAGGGCCGAAGGTCAGCCCGTGCGGTTTCCCGGTCTTCTGCAGCTCGCTCATGAGCACACCTGGTTCGACCCGGGCGGTCTTCGCCACCGGGTCGATGTCGAGGATGTGGTTGAGGTGGCGGGAGAAGTCGATGACGATCCCGGTTCCGATCGAGTTGCCGGCCTGTGAGGTGCCGCCGCCGCGGGAGGTGATGGGCACCCGATGCGACCTGGCCACATCGAGGATCGAGACGACGTCGGCCGTGGACTTCGGGAAGGCCACGACCTGTGGGACCACTCGGTAATTCGACGCGTCGACGGCATATTCGGCCAGCCGGCGGGGCGAGGTGTCTACGGTGCCTGCGATGCTGCGGGTGAGATCGGTGACGACGTCGGTGACGTCCGTGTTCGTGTCAGCAGTCGTGTCAGCGCTCATGATGAGCTCAGCTCTCGCGGAGGATGTCGAGGGCGGCTCCGAGGCCGGCCGGGTCGATCTTCACTCCCGCCAGCTGCAATCCCATCTGGACGCCCGCGAGCGTTCCGGCGAGGGTGAGATCGTTGAGATCGCCGAGGTGGCCGATCCGGAAGACCGTCCCCTGGAGTTTGGACAGGCCCGCCCCCAGAGACATGTCGAAGCGGTCGAGGATGAGCTTTCTCAACTCGTCGGCGTCGTGCCCGTCGGGCATGACGACGGCGGTGAGCACGGGGGAGTATTCGCTCTCGTTCGTGCACAGCACTTCCAAGCCCCAGGCTTCGACCGCGGCTCTGGTCGCTTCGCCGAAGCGGATGTGTCGGGCGAAGACGTTGTCGAGGCCTTCCTCGTTGAGCAGCCGCAGGGATTCCTTGAGGCCGTAGAGGATATTCGTGTTCGGGGTGTAGGGAGTCATCCCGTTTCTGCCGGCGGCGAGCATCTCCGTCCAGTTCCAGACGGACTTCGGCAGGGTCGAGGATTCGTGGGCCTCCAAGGCCTTGTCGCTCACAGCATTGAAGGACAGTCCCGGTGGGAGCATGAGGCCCTTCTGCGAACCGGAGACGGTGACATCGACGCGCCACTCGTCGTGACGGTAGTCGACGGAACCGAGTGAGGAGATCGTGTCGACCATGAACAGGGCCGGGTGGTCTGCGGCGTCGATGGCCTCGCGGATCTCGGGGATGCGGCTCGTGACGCCGGTCGAGGTCTCGTTGTGGACGACGCATACGGCTTTGAAGCGATGATCGGTGTCGGCGGCGAGGGCCTCACCGATCTTCTGCGGATCGGCGCCGGTGCGCCAGTCGCCGGCGATGACTGTGGGTTTGAGTCCCCATTTCTCGGCCATCGTCTTCCACAGTGAAGAGAAATGCCCGGTTTCGAAACAGAGGATCTCATCGCCGGGGTTGAGGGTGTTGACCAGTGCGGCTTCCCAGGCTCCGGTTCCCGTGGCCGGGTAGATGACGACCTGGTTCGAGGTGCCGAAGACGTCGGCCATGCCTGTGAGCACATGGCTGAAGAGTTCTTTGAATGCCGGTCCGCGATGGTCGATCGTGGGCATGGAGATGGCGTGGAGAACGCTGTCCGGAACATTGCTGGGTCCCGGGATCTGAAGGAAATGCCGTCCGCTGATTGTCATTGAAGAATCCTCTCTGATTCCACGATGCGGTACATCACTTTCATTTGACGCTACCACAATGGTTTCGAGAGAAAAATGCCTTTTCCAGGATTCGGAACGGAGATTTGTGGCATTCTGCTCGCCGGTCGAGTTGAGCCTTTTCTGCCCGGTTCGGATTGCGGTATTCCATTTTCGCTGAGCTTCTGACGTGGAGTTCTGTACTGTTCTGTGCCGAAAGGATTTCTTTGAAAACCACGGGTTGGTATACATGCTCCTGTTATTCGGGAAAGTGAAGTCGAGGTCTTGACGGTTCGGAATTCCTCGGGGCAGACTTTCATAAAGTAGCAGCAAGATTTCCACATCGTGGAATGTCGGTTGCGGCAATGGGGTCGTTTCCGACTGATTAACACATCGCATAGGAGCGAATTGTGTCTTTGGAAATTGCTTCGATACTCGTCCTGGTGGCTCTGTTCGTCATCGCCACCTTTGTTTCGGTCCATATGGGTGCGCTCGCGCTCATGGCGACCTTCCTGTTCGGAACCTTTGTCCTGGGAGAGGACGTCGACACTCTGCTGTCTGGCTTCCCCGCGGATCTGTTCCTCATCCTCGTCGGCGTGACCTATCTCTTCGCCTTGGCGAAGGACAACGGGACGGTCGACTGGATCGTCCATATACTCGTCAAAGCTGTCGGCGGCCGAATAGCGCTGATTCCATGGGTGTTCTTCGTCGTCACGGCGCTTCTCTCCGGCTTCGGCTCGGTGGTGCCGGCAGCCATCGCGATCATCGCGCCGATGGGGATGGGTTTCTCTCGTCGGTACGGCATTCGGCCGTTGCTCATGGGGCTGATGGTCATCAACGGTGCGACTGCGGGTGGATTCTCGCCGTTGAGCATCTTCGGCACGATCACCAACCAGGTCGTCGAGCGCAATGACCTGCCGGGCAGCCCTCTGCTGCTCTTCCTTGCCTCCTTCGTCTTCAACGTCGTCCTCGGCTTCGTCTGCTTCTTCCTCTTCGGCGGGCGGGAGCTGCTGGGCAAGCGCGACCTCGGACATGGGCTCGAGGACAAGGACGGGGAACTGGTCAACGTCGGAACCTCCGGCGAGGGCGACGGCACCGATTCCGGCAGCGGCACCGGTGGCAGCGGCAGCTCGGGTACGTCCGGCTCAAGCGGTGCCGGGGTGGGCGGTTCTGGCAGCGGATCGGGCGGCTCGCCCGCGCCGTATCACGACCCCGAGCGGAGGGCGGCTCGACGATCGGTCCAGACGACGATGGTCAAAGACACCGACGAGGATGTCGAAGTCACCACTCTCGATCTCAACCGCATCGTCACACTTGTCGGACTCATCGTTCTCGCGGTCATGGTCGTGCCCCCGCTTAATCAGGACGTCGGCTTCACTGCGATCAGCATCGCCGTGATCATTTCGTTCTTCTCTCCCCGCATCAGCAAGGGCGCGGTGAGCAAGATCGCGTGGCCGACCGTCCTCCTCATCTGCGGCATCGTCACCTATGTCGAACTCATGGAGCGTCTGGGCACGATCGATTGGCTCGGCGGGCAGGTCGCTGGCATGGGAGCTCCGCTGTTCGCGGCCCTGATCATCTGTTTCATCGGCGCAGTCGTCTCTGCATTCGCGTCGACGACGGGCATCCTCGGCGCTCTCATTCCCTTGGCGGTGCCGTTCCTGCTCACGGGCAGCGTGGGCGAGATCGGGCTGATCATTGCTCTGGCGATCTCGTCCTCGGTGGTCGATTCCTCGCCGTTCTCCACCTCGGGGGCGCTTGTCGTCGCGAACTCGCCAGAAGATCAGCGGGACAGGGTGTTCAAGCAGCTCATGGTGTGGGGCTTCTCGATGGTCGTCATCGCACCGATCGTCACTTGGCTGATCTTCGTCGTTCCCGGGTGGGGGTGAGCGGAGCTCTAGGCCTAAGCTGTCGGCCGTTCTATTCGCGAATCACCTGCGAGTCTCATTGAGTTCCACATAGGCGAGGTGCTGAACGGCCGAGTAGCAGACGATCCTGCCTTTATGGTTCTTGATCTTCCGCAGAATGCCCGCTTCGGCGAGCTCCACCAGGGCTTGGCCGCCCCGGCAAATGACAGGATCAACATATCCAGATCAGCACGAGCGGACGAATATTTACTTTAGGGCCTCTAAAGTAAATATTCTCGTGGGATCTGTGAGGTTAGCCGGAGACCTTACCCCTCGAACAGCCCCTTGATGTCCGCAACCGTGACGGTCTTGCTGAAGGCCTGACCGTCCGGGCCGCGGCCCTCATAGTTGCCGGAGTCGGACATGAGCTCGTCGAAGAGTTCGGCCTTGCGCTTCTGCAGGGCGAGCACCTTCTCCTCGATCGTGCCCTCGGCGACATAGCGGTAGACCATGACGCTCTTCGTCTGCCCGATCCGATGAGCCCGGTCGATCGCCTGATTCTCCGAGGCGGGATTCCACCATGGGTCCATGAGGAAGACGTAGTCCGCCTCGGTGAGGTTGAGCCCGAACCCGCCGGCCTTGAGGCTGATGAGGAACACCGGCGCCTCACCCGACCGAAACGCATCGACGACCGCCCCGCGATTGCGCGTCGACCCGTCGAGGACGACATAGGGAATCCCGCGAGCGTCGAGCTCCGCGGCAACATTGGCCAGGAACGACGTGAACTGGCTGAACACGATCGACCGGTGGCCCTCGGCGATGACATCGTCGAGCCGTTCCAGGAGCGCCGCCAACTTCGACGACGGCACCTCAGCATGTTCGGCATCGACGATCGACGGATCGAGCGCAAGCATCCGCAGCAGCGTGAGCGACCGGAAGACGATGAACCGCTGCTTGTCGTACTCGCTGTCGATGAAGCCGAGGATCTTCTTCCGCTCCTTCTGCAGAATCCGATCGTAGAGTCTGCGGTGCGCAGCATTGAGCTCGACCGAGATGACCTGTTCCTGCTTCTCCGGCAGGTCTGCGGCCACGAGATCCTTCGTCCGCCGCATCATGAACGGTCGGATCCGCCGCTGCAGACGCTGCATCCGTCCCGGATTCTCACCCGACTCGATCGGACGCACGTACTCTTCCTCGAACCGGTGAGGACTCGGGAACAGTCCGGGTGCCGTGATCGAAAACAGCGACCACACGTCCTTGAGCGAGTTCTCCAGAGGAGTGCCCGTCAGCGCCAAGCGGAACGGTGCCCGCACTTCCTTCGCCGCCAGGTGCGTCTGTGCGGTGGAGTTCTTCACGAACTGCGCCTCGTCGAGGATGAGGCCCGCCCACTCCATTCGCGAGATCGGAGTCTCCTCCAACCGGAGCATCGCATACGACATGACGATGACATCGGCACTGCGAGCCACCTCGGCGAGGGAGACCCCACGTGCCCGCGTCGATTCGGCCACGACACGAACATCGAGGTCAGGGGTGAAGGAGGCCGCCTCCTTCACCCAATTCGGGACCACCGAGGTCGGGGCGACGACGAGGAAGGGCGGGAGCGTCGCTACGTCGTCATCGAGGGATCGGTCGGCCGCCTCGGCGAGGAATTCCTGGCCACCGGCAAGGAATTCAGCCTTCGCGTGCTTGATGAGCGCGAGCGTCTGCAGGGTTTTGCCCAGGCCCATGTCGTCGGCGAGGATCCCGCCGAGGCGGCACCGGTAAAGCAGTGCCAACCACCGGAATCCCTGCACCTGATACGGGCGCAGCTTCGCACCGTTCAGGTCGGGGACCTCGGTCGCAGGCAGGTGTTCGAGGTCGGCCAATGCGCGCACGGAATCACGCCAGGTCACGGCCGGTTCAGACTCGTCGGCGAGGTCCTCGAAATCCGACCACAGACCCACGTGCATGCGGGAGATCTTCGGCGCTCCGGGCTCCCATTCGGGGATGAGGTCCGCCTCGGCGAGGAGGGCCTTGAGCTTGTCGAAGATCGGCTTGTTGAGCGACAGGAACGAATCGTCAGACAGCTTGATCTTCTTCGTCCCGGCGGCCAACGCCTTGTACAGCTTGACGAAGGGGACCGGGCGGCCGTCGATGCTGATCTGGAAGCCGAGGTCGAACCAGTCGTTCTTCTCCGACTCGACCGAGGTGATCTTCACGTTCGGCTCCCCGCCGAGTTCCCGGTACGGCTGCTTCTTCCCGCGCGTGATGACCTTGACGTGCTCGATCTCCTCGAGCCCGGGCAGGACGTTGACGACGAAATCCGCGGTGTCGGCGTCGTCGAGTTCGACATCCTTGATGCCCGGCAGGGTGGAGCCGGTTTCGTGGGTGTCGGCGAGGAGTTTGTCGACCTCGGTGACGACGGCATCTTCGAAGTCGAGTTCGCGTTGCCCCGCATATTCCCTCGCCGAGGCGGCGCTGAGCTTCGCCCGATCGATGACGGGGAAGGTGCGGCGGGGTCCCTGGTACTCCCAGTACCAGCTTAAGGAAAGTTTGTCGCCGGCGCCGAAGGCGGCGAAGACGACAAGGCGGGGGCGCCCGTACTGGGGGAAGGCGACGGTGGCGTCGCTGCTGATGACTTCAGCGCTGGAGCGCAGCTGCGGGTAGTACTCCTCGAAGAACTCTTCGGCCTCGGTCTCTGGGATCGTGATCGGTCCGGGGGACTGGAGCACGGGAAGTGCGGATTCCTTCGTCGGTGTCTCCGCGGGGGCCAAGGTGACGGTGAAACCGCTGGTGACGTCGACGCCGAAGAAGCCGTGCGTCCAGATCGGTTTGATCAGACCGGGAGCATACTCGCGTTCGTCGATGGTCGCCCGCGTCTGCACCTGCAGGCGGTTCTGGCTGCGGCGGATGTCGATGGCGGCGCGGGCGGTGTGCCCGATGCGGACGGTCATATCCGGATTGATGCCGACGAATTCGATGCCGAGCTTCTTCCCCTGCGTGAAGTGATCCCACAGCAGGGGAGTGCGGAAATCGCCGAGGTGGTACGGCGCCCCGTCTGGCGTGAAATCCGTCTTCCCGCGGGTGCGCAGTCCCGCGAGCTGGGTGAACCATTCCTGGTGGGCCGGGTCGATGTCGAACTGCCGGGCCATGCGGTCGATGGTGCGCCAGGTCAGGGACTTCTTCACCCAGTTGCCGGACTCGCTGAGCATGAGCGGGCGGATCGCGAGGCTCGGATTCGCGCCCGGGGTGACGTCGTCCTTGTTGAGGAGGACGGAGTGCTGGGCTTCGAACCATGAGCGGGGGATGACCTGGACGAGCTCGAATCCCAAGGCCACGGGCGTGTGTGAGTGCGGAGCCGCCTCGGCGAGTGGGGCGAAGGCATCACGCCAATCGGCGGGGATGGCGGCACCGGTCGTGGCGGCGGACGGTCGGGTCTCAGGCACGATGCCATCTTCTCATTGGACGGTGACATGGGGTGACGGAGCGGTGTCAGGGGCGGGGTCATCGGCAACGTCGGGGCGTTGTTGTCTCGTTGCTCACCTTCGCCGGGAATTCATTGCCGACGATACGGGGCGGGGGTACGGTCGGAAGTGAACGGTCGATCGGAACATTCCGGCTCCGACCGACCTCGAGTCGAAGGAGTGTGCAGTGATGAAAGCAGTCCGTTATTACGGCAAAGAGGATCTGCGAGTCGAGGAGATCGACGAGCCCCAGACCCGCCCGGGAACCGTGAAGATCGCCCCCGCTTACAACGGAATCTGCGGCAGTGACCTTCATCTGTACCATGATGGTCCGATTCCGCCCGCCCCCACCACCGAGGATGCCCATCCGCTGTCGGGAGAGACCCTCCCCGTGGTGCTCGGCCACGAATTCTCAGGTGTCGTCGAAGAGTTGGGCGAAGGAGTCGAAGGTCTGTCGGTCGGTGACTCGGTGGTCGTCGAACCGCTGATGGTCGACGGCACGTGCCCGGCGTGCCAGCGCGGTGCGTACAACCTCTGCGAGCAGATGGGCTTCATCGGCATCTCCGGCCTCGGCGGCGGTCTGAGCGAGCACATCGTCGTCGAATCCCGGTGGGTCCACCCGGTGGGTGATATGCCGCTGGACCAGGCGGCGATGATCGAACCACTCGCTGTGGCACTCCACGGAGTCAAGCAGACGACGGCCGCCGAGGGACAGGTCGGAGTCGTCGGCGGAGCGGGACCGATCGGCCTCCTCGTCGCCGCCGTACTCAAGGCCAAGGGACTGAAGACGATCATCAGCGAGGTCTCGCAGATCCGTCGCGAGAAGGCGCAGAGCTCAGGCGTCGCCGATGTCGTCGTCGACCCGACGAGCGAAGACCTCAAGGCGATCGTGTCGGAGCAGACCTCGGATGCTATGGCCGACGTCGCATTCGACGCCGCTGGTGCCGCCCCCGTCGTCGGACAGCTGCTCGACGTGCTCGGCGCCACCGGTCGCCTGCAGGTCATCGCCATCCATGGCAAACCGGTCGAGGTCGATCTCACCGGCCAACTGATGATGCAGGATCGGACCCTCGGTGCCAGCGTCGGCTATGCCGATGACCACGCCGAGGCGATCGAACTCGTCCGTTCGGGCAAGGTCGATCTGGCTCCGTTCATCACCTCGAAGATCCTCGCCGACGATATCGTCAGCGACGGATTCGAGCGCCTGACGAAGAGCCTCGACGAGGTGAAGATCCTCGTCTCGATGAGTTGAGTCAGAAACTCTCGATTAGCCGAGACAGTCACATCGGGACGCGCACCGAAACGGTGCGCGTCCCTTGGCTGTACCTCCGAGGCTCGGTCTCAGCGGCGGTGTCAGGAGCGAGCGGTACAGTCGCCCCATGAATGAGAACAAAGAGGTTCACAGGCAGTTCTTCGACACCTATACCCGTGCGCTCATCGATCGGGACGCCGCAGCAATCGCCGATCATTACGCGGTTCCGGCGCTCATCGAGTTCCCGGGGCAGCGGATCCTCGTCACCGAGGCGGCGCAGACGGAGAGCTTCTTCGCGAGCGCTTTCGGACAGTACTCGGGCGTCACCGAGGTGAACGCCGAGGTCACGGTGGCGGCATCGACCGACCACAGCATCTGGGCCGACGTCACGTGGAAATATCAGGGAGGTGCCCCCGACGAGCGGAACATGTATCAGCTGGTGCGTACCGAAGACGGCTGGAAAATCGCGGTGCTCACGCCGTTGGAGCTCGGATGACGGGTGAGGCGGAAGACGCTGGATTTCCTGAGCTGCTCCACACCGTCATCGATACGACCGAGCCGAGGATGCTCGCGGAGTTCTATCGACGGCTGCTCGGCTACGTCTATCGCCCGGGAGACGAACCGACCGACGGTCGCAGTTCAGGGACGAGTGCCGAGCCCGAGGTCCCCGACTGGCTGGTGCTCACTGATGCGAGTGGGAACCGGAAGCTCGCTTTTCAGCGGGTTGATCGCCTCGAACCGACGACGTGGCCGGCAACGGACATCCCCATGCAGATGCACCTCGACCTCACGGTGCCGAACCGGACCATGCTGGAACGACAGCTGCAGCGTGCCGAAGACCTGGGTGCCGAACTGCGCGTCGATCGTACCGACGATGAGGACGAACCGCTGTATGTCTTCACCGATCCCTCCGGCCATCCGTTCTGCATATTCGTCGCATGAGCGAGAACAGCGACAATGATGACGAGCGTTGGCTGATCGTCAAAGGACGCCGGTGGCGACGAACCGACCCAGCACTGGAACCGAGCGTGATCGAGGAACTCAAGAGCCGCCTCGGCGCCGCGAGGAACGCCGTCAAGCAGGCGAAGAAGCGGGGCGATGGAAAAGATCTCGCGGAGGCGAGACGGAGGGTGGATGTCGCGAAGCACGGCCTCGGCGAACGCGGTGAATATTGGTGGGAGATGTCGCTCGAAGACCGTCGTCGGCGCGCGGAGACGGCCCTGAACGAACTGCGCTGAGCTCGAACAGGGCCGTCAGGGTGCTGTCAGGCGTGAGGAACCCGCGTCTGCGCGCTGCTGCGCGGCGTTAGACTCCGGACACCGCTGCTGCCAGATTGCCGAGGGACGATTCGAGGTCCTCTTCGCTGACGGCCGGGAAGTCGACCTGCTTGAGCACCTCCTTGTCGGTGACCGCGCTCCAGTCATAGGTCACGGAGACCTCGGTCGAGTCATGGCTGTGGGACGTGAGTTCCCAGACCCACTCCCAGCCCGGTGGCTCCTCACCGGCTGGTGCCGTCTTCCAGGCGAGAAGCTTGTTCTCCTCATAGCCGATGACGTGGTTGTCGGTCTTGTAGTCGCCGCCCATCTTGTCCCAGTGCATATTCATCGAGAACTTCTGACCGACCTCGGTGATGCGATCGGTCTTGTCATCCGACTGGACCATTCCCGAGCCGTCGATCTCGGCATGACGCTCTGGATTGGAGAGGACGTGGAAGATGTCCTCTACGGGGGCATCGATCGTGCGGGAAGCGCTGATGCTCGTCTCACTCATGCTTGTCACCTTTCGTCAGATGGTGGCTGGAGTACGGGTCGGTCGACCCGTCCCTGACGGCCACGCTATACGCTCGATCCAAGTGACGGGAGGGGGTGCGCAATCAATCACAGCAAATGCGGTCACTCTTCCGGATACTCGTTGAGGAATGCAGAATAGCCGACAGAGGTACGTGCCATCCGCGTCTCCGGGGCTCGGACCGTCAACCATCAACACGAGAACACAGAAGAGCACAGCATGAATCGAGAAGTCGCCCAGGACATCACCGACGCCGTCGACAACGCGTTCGATCGTCAGCTTGAGTTCACCGGTGATCTGATCCGCTGTCCTTCTGTCCGCGGCAGTGAGGCGGCGATCCAGGACCGCATGGAGCAGGAATTCGCCGACAGGGGACTGGAGACCGACCGCTGGCGCATCGACGAAGAGGACATCGAGGATCACGTGGGCTTCGGACCGATGACTGTGCCCTACGACGAAGACTTCAACATCGTAGGCAGCTATCGGCCGGCAGTCTCGCAAGGCCGATCCCTGATCCTGCAAGGTCATGTGGATGTCGTTCCGACCGGACCCTTGGAGAATTGGACTACTCCGCCCTTCGAGCCTCGAGTCGAGGACGGCTGGCTCTACGGACGTGGCGCCGGGGACATGAAAGCCGGACTCGCTGCCAACCTCTTCGCCTTCGACGCGATCACCGCTGCCGGATTCTCTCCTGCAGCCCCGATCCATCTCCAATCCGTGGTGGAGGAAGAGAGCACCGGCAACGGAGCGCTTTCGGCACTTCTGCGCGGCTACACCGGCGACGCCGTGCTCATCCCGGAACCAGAAGAGAACGCTCTGGTGCGAACCAACGTCGGAGTCATCTGGTTCACCGTTCGTGTCGAGGGGAAACCGAGTCATGTCCGGGAGATGAGCAAGGGCTTCAACGCCTTCGACGCGACAAATGACGTGATCGCCGACCTGCGCACACTCGAGGCGGATTGGAATGGCCAGAAGGACCGGTACCCGGGCTTCGAGGATGTCGATCATCCCATCAACTTCAACGTCGGAGAGATCTCAGGTGGAGACTGGCCCTCCAGCGTCCCGTCATGGTGTGAGATCTCCGTCCGCGCCGCCATCTATCCGGGGATCGACCCGGAACAGGCGTGGGAAGAGATCCAGGAGCACGTCCGGCACGCGAGCATCGCCCGGCGCGGTCAGGACAGTCGCCTGCCACGCCTGGAGCGAACCGGCTTCTTCGCCGCAGGATATCGACTCGACGAAGGCGGAGAAGCCGAGGCCGT
The DNA here is from genome assembly GCF_024895295.1 of Brevibacterium sediminis. NCBI lineage: Bacteria > Bacillati > Actinomycetota > Actinomycetes > Micrococcales > Brevibacteriaceae > Brevibacterium > Brevibacterium sediminis. Next base: position 148,540 of record NZ_JAHQRN010000006.1, read on the forward strand.
CCTCGGCTCGGCCCACCGGGATGTGTTCGGCCAGCCCCTGCGGTCGTTCTCCACGCCGGGCTACCTCGACGGCCGGGTGTACACGAACTATGGATCGATGCCGACTCTGACCTATGGTCCCCGATCCCTCGACATCCATGCCTTCGACGAGCGCGTCCACATCGAGTCCGTCCGCAACATCACGAAGACCATCGCTCTCTTCATCGCCGAGTGGTGCGGGCTGAAGCCGCTGAAATAGTCACTTTGGCGTTCCGCAGGGACTGCCGGCCCAGCACCCGTTCGAAACGATGCGTCAGCCGATCTGGTCAGCGAGGTCCTCGAAATCCTCGGCAATGACGTCCCAGTCGCCCGTGGGTTCGAGATCGATGGTCTGATCGGGTCCATGCTCGGTGGGGCGCCGAACGAAAGCCGTGTTGAGACCGAGGGGCTGCGCCGCGGCGAGATCGCTGTTGTGCGCAGCGACCATGGCGACTTGCTGCGGTTCGAGACCGAGGATGTCGGCGGTCCGCAGGTACGCACCCGGGGAGGGCTTATAGGCTCCCGCCACCTCGGCGCCGAGGATCGCATCCCAGGAAAGACCAGCACGTTTGGCGACGTCGAGAGCCAACCGGATGTTCGCATTCGACAGTGGAGCGATGATGAACTGCTCCTTCAAACGGGTCAAACCTGCGACCGCATCCGGCCACGGATCGAGCCGATGCCACGCAAGATTGGTCTCGTCGAGGACCGGCGCGGGAATCGAGTTCGGATCGACGCCGAGACCTCTGAGCACGTGCTCGAGATTCTCCCGGTGGAGCACATCCAAACGAACGAACTCTCGGTCACCGTTGCGCACCCGCTCCATCGACGGCTGATATTCGGCCCGCCAAGCGTCGGCGAACTCAAGCGGAACGAGATCGGGAACATGGTCGCGCAAGTGCACGGCCACCTCGGCGGCTACACTGCTGCGCCAGTCGACGACGGTGCCGAACATGTCGAAGACGAGGGCCTTGATCGAATCGAATCCTGCTCTCATGGTTACACGGTGGTCCGCGCACATCAGACCGTCCACGTCGGTTCTCCCGCACACCATGTCAGTCCGTCCGCTTAGACTGAGCGGTGTTGGGAGTCGACGAGGACCTCATCGACACTGAACTACACGGCATCGGCGGAAGGACCTGACCGTGGGATGGAGCACGAGCGAATTGGCGCGGCTGACCGGCACCACGGTCAACACGATTCGGCATTATCATAAGCTCGGGCTGCTCACCGAGCCCGAACGGATGAGCAACGGATACAAACAGTACGGGGCTTCCCACCTGCTGCGGCTCCATCAGATCCGGCGGATGCGCGAACTCGGGATCCCGTTGTCGGATATCGGTTCGGTCGACGACGATCACGAACAGCAGCAACTCGTCCTCAAGCAGCTTGAGGTCGATCTCGGCGAGCAGATCGCGGCCCTGGAAAAAGCACGCACCGAGGTGTCCCAGCTCCTCGAACACGGAGCGCCGATCGATACTGCTTCAGGCTTCATCGACATCGCCGCCCGGATGTCGAATTCCGATCGCGCACTGATGAACATCTATTCGACCCTGTATGAGGAATCGGCTCTCGCGGAGATGCGGTCCATCATGTCCGAGACCACACCGTACGACCAGGAAGTCGATGAGCTCGCCGAGGATGCCGACGACGCCACCCGCGAACGCTTGGCAGAGCAGATCGCTCCGAGCATGAAGCGACAGCTCGAAGCGAAACCCTGGCTCCTCGCGCCGACCGAGCGGATGACCGGGGACGTGAAGATGGGGCAGGCTGCGATCATCGGCTCGCTCAGAGAGCTCTACAACGATGCACAGATCGACGTCATCCAGCGTGCCTTCATCTCTGTCTTCCCGACTCTCGAGATTCCGGACGAAGATCGCAAGCGATTCATTGCTTTCATCAAGCACGTTGCCGCGGAGGAAGAAGGCTGAGGCAGGGGACTGAGGCGGAGGAAGAGGAGTGAGGTCGGGAGCTGAGGGAGAGAGCTGAAGACAGTGACTAGGGAAGATAGCTGAGGATTCGCTGGGTTCGACGATGAGGGCTTGACCCTGTTCTGAGAACACAGTCTGTACTGAACGTATCAACCATCAGATCCGGTTCATCCGGGCCGGGATCTGTCGATCACGTTCAGGAGGACACCATGAATCCCATCATCGAGTTCTTCCAAGGTCTCGCCGCTCAGGTTCCCGACCTGCTTCAGCCGTTCATCATCGCCGCTGCCGGAGCGATCCCCTTCATCGAGGGTGAGATCTCCTCGATCATCGGTGTGTGGGCCGGAATGAACCCCGTACTCGCCGGAATCGCCGGTGCCATCGGAAACTTCATCTGCGTCACCGTCATCGTGCTCCTCGGAGCCCGGGCCCGCCGCGCCGTCGTGAATCGTCAGAGCGAAAAGCGAGAACTCGCGGCCGTGGGAGTCGGCGCAGGTGTCGGCTCCGGAGCGGTTGATGGCGCTGCGCCCGAGGCAGCTGCCACGCGGAATGGATCCGCCGACGTTCTCTCTCCGGATCCAGCGGCCGACGGCAATGCCGGCGACATGGCGACGGAGGGCCACCTCGGTGAGGGTGGGAAGCCCGAGTCCAAGGGGCGGGTCAAGTTCAAGAAGTTCCTCACTCGGTTCGGCGTCCCCGGTGCGAGCCTGCTCGGACCGCTGGCGATTCCCACCCAGATCACCTCGACGATCCTCGTCAGTGCTGGTGTGAAGACCTCGTGGATCCTGCTGTGGCAGGGCATCGCGATCATTGCCTGGACAACCCTGACCACGCTCATCGCCACCGGATCGCTCGCCCTGCTGGCCGGCTGAGGCCTCAGAGCACGCGGCCGCCGCCTGTGAACATCCGGCCCCGCAGGTGCCGCCCTCACCAACCCACAGCCCACGGACCTCGTCGCCGCAAGAAGAAAGGACGAATCATGCGCTCGCTGTATCGCCACCGGCTGGTCCTCACCCTCACTGGCCCGATCCTCATCGCTCTGGGACTGCCGCTGATCGTCCCGTTCGCCGCGACCCTGCTGGGCGAGACGATGCAGCTGCAGATGCGATTGAGTCTGCCCGAATCGCTACTCGCGACCTTGGGCATTCTCGTCGCGTGGTTCGTCATCTCGCGGACGATCGACGTCGTCCTCAGCGGAAGCGACATCGGTGGCAAGATGACCGGGCGTCTGGTGTCGGCGGGTGCGTCGGTGCTCGTGCTCGGCGGAGGCTACCTGCTGATCACCGGTTCGATCCCATTGGCCGCGATCACTGCGGTCGTGATCAGCGGTCTGTTCTTCGCGTTGAATACGATGCTCGATGTTCGGGCGAAACGACCAGCATGAATCAGACAACCCAGCTGACCGTGCCCAAGTACTTCTCTCCGGGGCGAACCGCTTCGCACTCCGCTGTGACGATCCGCTTGACAAAGGGGGCATGGGCAGCGGCCTTAGCCAGGACGATCTTCTCGCAGACGGCGCGAGTCTTGTGATACGTGTAGCTGAACTTCACCACATCAGCGTGAGCGGCGGTGCCACCGAAGACGCTCGCCGTGGCCAGAATCAGAGAGGCTGCTCCGATTCCAAGGACTCGTTTCATCTGCATCGTCTTCTCCACTTCTCAGGGTCAGCATTCTCTGTGTGCGGCTACCGTCTGTGGCCGCACGATCGACACTATTTGCGGTTGCGTGAGTCGGAGACGATTGCGTGTACCGAGGTTGAAACCTGATGTTCCCCACTTGAAACGTACAATGGACTGGATGTCTGATACCGGGAGAACCCACACCTCGTCGCTGGCCGTGCTCGGTGCGCTGTTGTTCGTCACCGCCCGCAGCCTCGATTCCACCGGCGCGCCGGGGATCCCCGCGAGCGCCGACCCTGCCAAGCTCAGCCCCACCGACCGAGAGACCCTCGCCGAGGTGGAGTCCGCACTGACCGTCCAACTCGAGAACTCAGGGACGTCGGTGACGTCCACTCTCGCCGAGGTGGCTGCGGCGGTTGCGTACGTCCGCGGCCGGGCGGAGGTCCCAAGTCTGACCGCGAGCCGGTACGACCGGCTGCGCAAGACGGTGCTCGACGGCCTCGGAGCGACCTCGGCGCAGGGGGCGACCATCTGGCCGCCGACCAGTCAGACCGCGGTGCAGAGGTTCGGGTCCTGGAACGAAGCGCTCAAAGCTGCGGGCCTGGCGACGAACAAGATCGGTCGAGCCAAGGGGCAGTTGCGCTTCGACGCGGATGCCTACGACAAGGCGATTGCCGAATTCCTCGCCGACTGCGAATCACGCGGGACCGCCGCGACCTACAAGGCTTACACCGAATACGCCGCCGAGCATAAGGGCGAGGTGCCCTCGGCCGCGGCCGTCCGGAAGTTCTACGGAAGCTGGAATTCAGCGCTCGCCGCGGTTGAGTGAGGTGCGGATCAGCGGCCGTGCATCTTCCCGCCGACCGCTCACGCTACGCTATGCGAGGTCGACGGTAACTTGAGTGCTCGGTGGCCCAACACTCCCGGCATCACCGGCCAGCGGCGAAAGCCTCCAGCCGGTCGCACGCGGTGTTGATGGTCTCGTCCGACACCGCGAATGTCAGCCGCAGGTAGCCTTCGCCGGCCGGTCCGAAGGCCGAACCTGGAATCGTCGCGAGATTGTGCTGCTCGAGCAGCTGGGTCGCCAGCTCCCAGGAGTCTAGCCCCCACTCGGACACGTTCACCCAGGCATAGAACGTCGCCGCCGGGCGCAGCAGACTCAAGCCCTCGATGGCGTTGATGCGCTCGACCATGAGCTCACGCCGCCTGGCATACGAGGCGACCATCTCCTCGACCGCGGTCTGCGGTCCCTCGATTGCGGCGACCGCTGCCTCCTGGACGAACCCGGGCAGACTCGAGGTCAGGCCCTCCTGCAGCAATGCCATCGGCGCGATGAAATCTTGCGAACCGATGACGAAGCCGCACCGCCAGCCGGTCATGGCATAGGTCTTCGAGAAGCTGCCGATGGCCAGGAACCGATCGAACTCAGCCCCCACCTCGGCGCTGGATGGCTTCACCTCGGCGATGGAGGTGAAGACGGCATCGTCGAAGACCATCTCGTCATAGACCTCATCGGAGATGACGGTGAACTCATGCTCATCGGCCAGCGCAGCGATCTGCTCGAGGTCGGCCCGATCCATGACCGAGCCCAAAGGGTTCGACGGACTGTTGATGATCACGGCCGCGGTCCTGTCCGTGATAGCGGCGCGGACATCCTCGGCGCGGAGCTTGAAATCGTTGTCCTCGGTGACAGGAACGGACACGGCAACCCCGCCGAGGCGGTGCACCTGACCCAGGTAATTGGGGAAGCTCGGGTCGGGGATGATGACCTCGTCGCCGGGTGAGACCGTGACGTCGAGGGCGAAGGTGAGCGCCTCCATCGCGCCGAAGGAGACCATGACGTTCTCAGGCGCGATGCTGCGATTCCACCGAGCCGAGTACTTCCCGGCGATCGCCTGCCGCAGTTCGGGGATGCCCGCGTTGGCGACGTAGCGGGTGTTGTCGTTCTCGATCGCGCGGATGCCGGCGGCCTTGATGTGCTCCGGAGTGGTGAAGTCCGGTTCGCCGACGGTGAGCTTCACAGCATCGGGGAAGTCGAGGGCGAGGTTGAACATCTTGCGGATGCTCGACGCCGGGTAAGAAGCGGCCATGGGGGAGATGCGGCTGTGCGAACTCGTCATGGCCTCAGTCTGCCTCTTCCACGAACCGGACGACAGGGGTGGGCCACAGCGTAAGACTGGGCATCGGGTTCGGGACGAGTGCGTCAGCTGGGCGGTCTTACTCGTGCCTGTCAGTCCCCGCCCCGCCTACTCGTGCAACCCGGCCAAGCGGGATCCGAATCGGGCGAGCAGGCTTGTCTTCTTCGCCCCGGTCGCTGACTCCCACGCATCGGCGAGGCCGAAGATCTTGTACATCGACCGGATGCCCAACCACCGAATCGGTTCGGGCTCCCACTGCCCGGAGAAGTGGTCGTTCCACGGCAGCGCTGTAAGCGGACTCGATGCCCCGGCAGCCCGATCGAGCAGGGTCTTCGCCGCCAGATGAGTAGCCGTCACCCCGTGTCCGGCATAGCCGCGGGCCACTCCGATGCGCTGTGTCGGGTCGAAGAAGATGCCGGCGCACCAGTCTCTGGTCACCCCGAGCGCACCGCGCCAGGCATGCGCAACCTCGAACTCGAGGTCCGGGAAGAGCGAGGACAGGCGCCCGGCCAAGAGGTCGACCACCTCGGCGGGGACCTCACCGTCACCGGGCAGACCCGACCGGAAAGCATAGGGCGCCCCACGGCCGCCGAGCGCGATCCGGCCATCGGCCGTGCGCTGGGCATAGATGAACGTGTGCGCCGTGTCGCCGAGGCATTCGCGCCCCTCCCAGCCGATCGACGCCCACGCGTCGTCCGACAGCGGCTCGGTTGCGATCATCGACGAGAACACCGGGATGACCTGCCGTCCCTGCAGGCCCGGCAGGTCGCCGCCGACCGTGTCCGAATACCCCTCGAGACACACGAAGATCGTGTCCGCGCGCACCGGCCCGCGGTCCGTGGCGACCGAATTTTTTCGGATATGTCTCGCCGAGGTGGCCTCACAGATGGTTACGCCCTGTTCCCTGAGCATGTGGCCGAGCCCCCGGGTGAGCAGTGCAGGATCGATGGCGGCGGTACCGGGGAAGTAGAGACTGCCGAGCGCCCCGTCGACATTGATGCGGGCGCGAGTCGCCTCGGCGTCGAGGAACTGCATATCCTCTGGCCCGTATCCGAACTGCTCATTGCCGGCCTCAAGATCGCGCAGCCGGGACAGGCCGGCCTCCGTTTGAGCGATGTCGATATGGCCGCCGCGCACTTGGTGGGCATCGATGCTTTCAGCTTTGCAGACGTCGAGGACCTCGTCGATGGAGTCGAAGAGTGCGGACTGAAAGGCGCTGACGCTGGCCACGCCGTCGAGACCTGCCGAGCCGACCGGTCCGGAGGGATCGTCCTTCCGGGCACGGTCGACCGCCTCGGCGAACTTGGTGCGATTGCCCGGCAGCAGGGTAGAGAGCCATCCGCCGTTGCGGCCGGAGGCGCCGTAGCCGATGTGGCGGGCCTCGATGATGGTGATCGCCCAATCGGGGTGGGCCTGCCGGGCGTAATAGGCCGACCACAGGCCGGTCAGTCCGCCGCCGACGATGACGAGATCTTGTTTCTCGCGCGGCAGCGGTGCGGGGTCGACGTCGTCGGCGGGGGAGGCCGCCAGCCAGTGCGAGGCTTCACCATTGAAGTAGGACACGGATCATCTCCTGAATTCGAGGCGGACCATGTGGTCGCCTACGAAAACAGTTCTATCTCACGCTCAAGGTGAAGTAAATAGTTGCGCCGATTTGTATTGATTGCTGAAACGATCTCGACAGCCTACTGATTTCTTCGTCAGGGCGGCACTTGGGTGACTGTACTGATTACACTGTTCGCATGAGCGCAATGGAGCCGATCAATACCCGCGAATTTCCACTCAGCCACGAACCGATCGAGGACTGGCAGATCATTCCGGCCGCCTCGGCGGGAGGGCCCGACGCGGTTGGGTCGGTGGGGCTGGAAGGGGCGACATCCTCGGCGGGGGAGGTGTCTGTGACGACGGGATTCGCCGAACTCGGCACCATCGGCGGCGCCGATTTCGGGCTGTGGGAGATGAACGCCGGAGCGATGCGCGATATCGAAGGCGACGAGGTCTTCCTCGTCATCTCCGGGACCGGGCGCATCGAATTCGACGAACCCCGCCGTGACCCCATCGAACTAGTGCCGGGATCGCTGGTTCGCCTCGCTGATGGGATGAAGACGCGCTGGTATATCGACGGAACGCCGCTGCGGAAGCTGTTCATCGCGCCCGGCGAAGGGTGAGTTCCACGCTCGGGTGGGCAGGGGGCAGCGGGTAACGGATTACGACGCCGAGGGAGTCGGGAAAACGTCATGGGCGCGGGTCCTCTTCGTTGAGTAGTGTCGAAGACAGCCCGCTCGGACGAAAGGGATCGACGATGATCGACGTGGCACACCCGCGCGACCTCGTCATGATCGGCGCGATCTTCGGGCTCGCCGCGTTCATCTGGTCAGGCTGGGCACAGGAAGCGCCGCCCAGAGCGCGGGTCTGGCGGCTCGTGCTCGCCGGGATCGGAGTCGCGGGCCTCGCACTCGCAGTGCCGAGCATTCTCACCGCCATCGGCAACTGGTCGGAATCCAGCGCCTTCACCACTGGGACCTCCGCATTCACGCTCTACCTCATCGTGTTCTGGGCCGAGGTCATCATCGCCGCGGTGGTGAGCTTCTTCCTCATCCGCACCGGCCAGACCGAGAACATCGCTCCGCTCATCCTCGCGATCGTCGGAATCCACTTCTTCGCGCTCGCCGTCGTCTTCGGCCAGCCCGTCCTTCACATGGCGGGGCTGCTGCTGACCATTGTCGCGGTGGTCGCGTTCATCCTGCCGCGCGAGACCGCGGCGCCGAGTTTCTGGTGCGGCATCCTCGGAGCTCCGGTGTTCCTCGGCATCGGCCTGTGGTGCCTGCTCGCCGGGCGCAGCGCGCTCGCCGTCGGATGAATCTCGGACATCGCTGACAATCCCTGGTCAGGTGCTCTATCGTGAGTGAACCGGTGCGCACCGTGCCCCGGGACGGTTCCGTCCCACCTTGCGCAGCACCCACGGGCACCTCAGCACCGACACCTCAGTATTGCCCCGAAGAGATGGACCCCGAAGAAGGAGTCGACGATGAAGACTGCTCGCCGTTTGGACAACCTCGGCACCGAGACCGCTTTCCGCGTGGCCCAGGCCGCCGCCGAATGGAAGGCGAAGGGCAACGAGGTCTTCCCGTTCCACCTCGGCGATCTCAATTTCCCCTTGGCCGGGCATATCGTCGACGCAATGGAGCAGGCGATCCGCGACGGCAAGACCGGCTACTGCCCGGGACCGGGGATCCCCGAACTGCGGGAGGCGCTTGCCGATGACCTCGGCTCGCGACGAGGAATGATGATCGACCCCGCCGAGGTGGTCGTGACCACCGGAGGCAAGCCCGTGATCACGAAATTCCTCCAAGCCGTGATGAACCCAGGTGAAGGCGTGCTCTACCCGAATCCGGGCTTCCCGATCTACGAATCCCAGATCGAATATCTCGGCGGTACGGCCCTGCCCTACCGATATGTTCCGACCTCCGACGGTTTCGCCATCGACCTCGACCACCTGCGGGCATCGATCGACGAGAACACCACCGCCATCATCTACAACGACCTGCAGAACCCGATCTCCGCAGAGTCGACTCCGGGCGAGCGTGAGGCCATCGCCGCGATCGCGCAGGAATTCGACCTGTGGGTGCTCTCCGACGAGGCGTACTTCGAGATGCGCTACAAGGGGAAGTCGCAGTCGATCGCCGCGCTGCCGGGAATGCGGGAGCGCACCGTCATCCTCTACACGTTCTCGAAGAAGTACGCGATGACCGGTTCACGGCTCGGCTGTGCGGTCGCCCCGAAGGAGGTCGCCGAGGCGATCTCGCTGATGAACACCAACGACGAATCCTGCACGAACCAGTACGTGCAGTGGGCAGGGATCGCTGCGTTGCGCGGACCGCAGGGGCCGGTCGGCCAGATGCTGGAGGTGCTGCGCAAGAGACGTGATGCCACCTGTCGGCTCATCAACGAGATTCCCGGCATGTCCGTGGCGACGCCGGGCTCGACGTTCTACGTCTTCCCCGACGTCACCGAGGCGATGGAGACGAAGGGAATCGCGACTCTGGCGGACTTCACCACCGAGGCGCTGCACGCCACGGGTGTCTCATTCTGCACTCGCGAGCACTTCGGGTCGCCGCAGCCCGGTGAGGACCGGTCGTACATTCGACTGGCCTATTCGGGCATCGACGAAACCGCGATCACAACCGGTCTCGGCCGCCTCAAGGAGTGGATCGAGGCGGGGCGGTAGTCCGTGCGGCGGGGTTGCTTGCGGTGGTACCGGGCTGCGGCGCCGTCGCGACCACGGCTCTGTCCGGACTGCGGCGCCGTGCGGACCGCGGCGCCGTCCCGGCCACGGCTCTGTTCGGGCCGCGGTGCCGTGCCGACCGGAACTCAACGCGGACCACGGTGCAGTGCCGACCACAGCTCGGTCCAGACGACAGCTCTGTTATGTCCAGCTGCTCCAGGCGGGCCGGCGGGTGCTCGGCAGCGCGTTGTCACGGCGCCAATCGTGGATCCAGTCGGGCAGTTCGGGTTCGTTCTCCGGCATCCCGAAGGCCTCGATGAGGTCGTCCCTGGTGAGCGGCCGGTCATCGGAGATCAGGCGAGTGGCGACATAGGCTCGGGCGAAGATCTCGCCGTCGACGACCATGCGCTGTTCGAAGAACACGGTGCGCTCGTCGATTCCGCAGACCTTGGTCTCGAGGTTGTAGCGCTGCCAGAGTTTCAGTGATTTGCGGAAGCTGATGGTCTCGGCGCTGACGACACCGGTCCATCCGCGCTCACGCATCGCCTGCCACGCTCCGCTGCGCACCATCATGTCGAGTCGTCCCAGGTCCATGATGGAGAGGTACTTGCCGTTGTTGAGATGCATGAATATGTCGATCTCGCCCAGGTGGACGCGCATGGGGAGGGAGTAGGTGTCCCAGATGTCGCGCGCGGAACGTCGGTGGGACCTCAGCAGGTGCAGGATCATGCGGAAGAAGTGCATGCAACTTATGTTACTTGACAGTAGTTTGATGGGCGACCATAACCCTGCCGGGTGAATGGGGCTCTGATTGATGAACGTAGACCCGACGGCGAATGCGCCCACGGAAGGGTGCGCATCCACGGACCCGGGGAGCCGCCTCGGCGAGGGTGGGTGTCAGTCCTTCGCGGTTTCGGGTTCGCGGCCGGGGATGAACGGTGATTCTTCGGGCTCGGGGTGGCGCTTCCACTGGATGAGCATGATCGCCACACCGAGAGCGACGGCGCCGATCGCGCCCCACACGTTGGTGCGCAGGCCGAGGATGACGAAGCTCGGATCGAGGCGGATGGACTCCCAGACGATGCGGCCGGCGCCGTACCACATGAGATAGACAGCGAATAGGCGTCCCCACTGGAAGAAGACCTTGCGGCCGAGGTAGAGCAGGACGAGAGCGCCGAGGCTGTTCCAGATGACCTCGTAGAGGAACGTTGGATGGAAGAGGGTGCCGGGGGGAGTGCCCAGTGGGATTGCCGGATTGCCGGGATCGATCTCGAGTCCCCAAGGCAACGTGGTGGGCAGGCCGAAGAGTTCCTGGTTGAACCAGTTGCCGAAGCGACCGCAGGCCTGAGCGAGGATGAGGCCCGGTGCCAGGGCGTCGAGCAGAGTGGTGAGTTTGAGGCCGAGGCGGCGGCACATGATCCATGCACCCAGCGTGCCGCCGATGAGTGAACCGAAGATCGCGATGCCGCCCTCCCAGATCGCCCATACCGAGCCGGGTTCGAACGGGTTCCACGGGTTGCGGCCGGGACCGAAGTAATCGGTGTAGTGCGTGATGACGTGATAGATGCGGGCGAAGACGATGGCCATCGGTACGGCAAGAGTCGCGATGTCGAGCACCTGCCAGTCCTCGACACCGCGCCTGGTCAGGCGGCGGTTCGTCAGCACAATGGCGATGATGATGCCCACGAGGATGCACAGTGCATAGAAATGGATCGTCAGCGGTCCGAGTTGGAAGCTCGAGATGGACGGGCTGGGGATTGCCGCCGAGATGTCGTGCGGGACAGCGCTGGAAGTCACTAGGCCGAGGTGCATGGGGCCAGTCTATTTGCACCCGTCTGAGAATCTCTTATGCAGCGTCTGGTCTCTGACCGGCGAGGACCGTTTTCGGGCCGATTGCTGTGCCGCCTGCGCTCCGACTAGCGCGTAAACCCGAGTCCTGTGGGGTGAAGGCGGCCGCGACAAGGCCATTCGCGCTCACATCAGAATGGAGGCACAGCGGTGCCATTGAATGGCCATGCGCAGCTACGTGCCGAAGAGGCCGTCGATGATGTCGTCGGTGACGAATCGTGAGTGGAGGATGGGAGTGCGGGCGGGGTCGATGCTTTCCGGCGGTCGCCATGCCGGCCGTCCGTCGCCGAGCATGAAGACTTCCCAGTCGGAGCGGTCCATGAGGTGGTGGTGGAAGGAGCACAGCAGGCACATGTTGTTGATGTCGGTCTTGCCGCCCAGGGCGTGCGGCACAACATGGTTCACGTCGCACCACCCCGCTGGTGCGTCACAGCCGGGGAACACGCATCCGCGATCCCTGGCGGTGACGATTGCGGTCTGCTTCTTGTTGGCGAAGCGCTGTTCCGTGCAGACTTCCACAGTGCGAGCCTTTTCGTCCATCAGGTGGAAGAAAACGGTGCCATCGAGGCCGCGTCGAGCGACGTCGCCCATCGGGAAGCGGTCGCCGGAGCCTGTGGTGGCTTCGCCGATGCCGTTGGCAATGTCGGACGCTTTGGCTGTGACGACCAGGGCGTAGGGCGAACCTTTGGCGGCTTCTTTCATGCTGATGCGCGAAATGAGAGTGGCGAAACGTTCGTAGATCCAGGCTTTCGCATTGGGCTGCTCGCTCATGAGATCGACGGTCGAGCCATCGGCGCGGACCCCTTGACCGGCATGAACGGGGCGGTCGGCAGTGGAATCGGCCGTATCCGCACCGGCGTCACCGGCAGCTTCACTGTCGGCACTGGAATCGCTGGCGGCGTCTAAGACAGCCCATGGGGGAGCGTCATAACGATCGCCGGTGAGCACTGCGTCGATGGGTTCGAACTTCTCTTCGCCGGCAGCCTGACCGAGTCCGACGTTCGGGAAGAGCGCGGGAGCGTCGTCGGCCGCGGGGCGGGCCGCTTCAGTGTCGGTGGGGCGGACGTTGTTCGATGTGGTGTCGTCGCCCGATTCTGCAGTGTTCGACGGGTTGTCACCGGTGGGTTCTGCGGTGGTCGATGTGGTGTCTTTCGCGGATTGAATCCTGGAGGTCAGCAGTCCGTGCAATTCGGATCCCGCCACGGGATCGAGGACGCCTTCCAGCCTCCAGTCTCCATTGCGCTTGGGCCGGGCAGTGATGAAGTAAGCGGAACGATCGCTGGGGTCGAGCGGCTCGGCACCGTCGGGGTCAATGAGAGCGAGCATCCGACGGAAGATGTCGCGGAGCTCGCTCACAGTCACCGATTTCGCGTACTTCACGAGGTCGGTCTCCACACGGGACTTCGTCTCGTGATCCACCCACGCGGGTAGTGCCTTGAGGCAGTCTTCGATGACAGTGAGGTGCTCCGCGGGCAGGGTGCCGAGGTGGAGCTGCTCGGCGACGAGCGGGTGTTCGGGCTCAAGCGATTGGCCGTCGAGCGCAACTCGTCCGCCGAGATTCTCTGCGAGCCTTGCCCGGCGGTTAGCTTCTCGCCCCGAGAGGTTGAGGCGTTCCTGGATGAGCGCCTTGGTCGACTTGGCACCACTGTCCTTAGGCGTGCCGACACGTTCGTAGACGGCCAGTGCCAGGGTGGACAGAGATTCACTGAGTCGACGCAGAGCCTCTGCTCCATCGATGACCTGCAGGGCCTCGTTCGGCCCCATCGGCCGGTCGAAGGCGCGAAGACCTCCGACCAGTTCGGTCAGGGAGGCGATCGAGTCGGTGATTTCGGGAGCGCTCGCGGCAAGGTCGTTCCACGCCGCGTCGGTGAGGATCGGGTGCATCGAGGTTGGTCGTTGAGAATCAGTTCCAGCCTCGGGCTGAGCGGCGTCGGGGTCCTTCGTAGTGGCCGAGCTGGCGGGGCCAGCGGATGTGGGCTGCCTGGTTGAGCGGGCCTGCTCGTTTGCCTCAAACAGTGCGGTCGGGTCTGGACCTGCGGTCGTGTCTGTCGGGCCGTTCGGCTCGTTCTCAGCGGATGTCGCTGATTCGACGCCTTCGCTCGACTGTTCGCAACCGACAGCCGTGCCAGCTGTGTTCGGTTGTCCGGCATCGACAGCCGACGTGTCTTCGCCCATTTGTTCGTCGTCGGCGATCGGCGCATTGTCAATCGTTGCGTCATCGTCGGTCGAAACTGGGTCAAGGGCTTCGAATACCTCGGCGAAGTGGTGGCCGCTGAGGTCGAGCCCGGCCGCCTTGAGCTGTTCGGCCAGTGTTGCGGGGCCCGATGTTTCTTCGGGTTGTGCTTGCGCGGTGTCCTCGGGTGCGTGGGCATTCTGAGATGTGGCGCCCACGAGATCTGCCGGTGTGGTGTTTGTTGGCGGTCTTCTGCTCGCCCCACCGCGCGAGTCAGTGGCAGCGCGGCGGTCGCGCTTTCCTGACTTGCGTCGCTTGCGGTCGGGGGTGAAGGTCATCGCTGTTGAGTTCCGTTCGTCATTGAAGGTCTCTTAGCTCAATTATAGGCAGCCAGAGAATAGAATACAATAGAATCTTCGAAAAATATTCGACTCGAAATGACATACTATAGTTAAATGTCGTTTTGGAGTTGTTTATTGGGATGTGAGTCAGTTTGAGGGCACTTTACTCGTCGGCACTGACTCGGGATCGGTGACGATTGAAGTGTCGGGAGGATTCTCGGAACTGGGTCCTACGCGGTAGAGGTGGATGATCTGTGCGATGCTTGCCGTCCGGGATGGGTCGGAGCCTGGCCGTGCGGGAAGGGGCGGTGCTTGGCCGTGCGGGAAGGGTCAGTGCCCGGTCGTCCGGGAAGGGTTGGACGGTAGTGCTCGGGTAGGGCCGCCTCGGCGAGGTTGGATCTGCACGCATCTCCGATGTCGGTGGGATGATGGGGGACTATGGCCCTTGATTTCACCCTGGTGCAGCTGCGCTACTTCCAGGAGGTCGCCAGGCGGGAGAACATGACCGAGGCGGCGAAGCAGCTCAACGTCACTCAGTCGGCGATCTCGACGGCGATGGCTCAACTCGAACGGACGATCGGCCTCGACCTCTTCATCAGGCAGAAGAACCGATCGGTCGTGCTCTCTCCGGCAGGTAAGCGATTCCTGGCCGAAGTGACCAGCTTCCTCGAGGCCTCCGATGCGCTCGGAGAAACTGCGCAAGGGCTGTCCCGGTCTCTGAGCGGAAGCCTGACCGTCGGCGTGTTCTCGCCGATCGCGCCGACCCGACTGCCGCTGATCCACGACGAGTTCGCGAAGCGCTATCCGGACGTGCAGGTGACGTACCTCGAGGCCGACTTGGCGGAGTTGCAGAGGGCTGTCACTGCGGGTGACTGTGATCTGGCGTTGACGTACATGCTCGGTCCGACGGGCCGGTTCGATACCTTCCTCCTCGACGTCGTCGAGCCTCACGTTCTGGTGTCCCGCAATCATCGCCTTGCCGGGGGTGGGCAGCCGAAACCGGTGCGCCTGAGTGAACTCGCCGACGAAGACTACATTCAGCTCGATCTGCCCTTCTCCAGGCAGTACTACGACGAACTGTTCCGCATCGCAGGGGTTGTGCCGAAGACGAGGCATTCGTTCTCCGGCTACGAGACGCTGCGGTCGTTCGTGGCGATGGGACACGGGTATTCGCTGCTGAGCCAAAGCGTGTCATCGGGTACCTATATTGGGCTGCAGACCGTGGATGTTCCCCTGCTCGACGACTTCCCGAGCATCGACCTCGCCGTGATCTGGCCCAGCGGCGTGCGCTTGAGCCGACGCGGGAAGGCATTCTGCGAAGTCAGCAAAGAGGTTCTGGGTGCTGCGGTGAAGCAGTGACGGTCCGGGCGCCGACCACGTCTGCTCTCATTGATTCAATTGATGACAATGTTCAAAAGTATCTGTTGGACTGATTCCGATTCGCTCAGCACAATAAATGGCAGGTATCACACGGGCAGACGGTGATGCTTCCGCCCCATCAGGGTGACAGGCCCGTCATGGGACAGAGCAAAGGAGCTTTGATGTCCACTCCCACCACCGACCAGGAGCACACGCCCACAGCCGACGGCCGTGGTCGGTCGACGAAGATGCAACGGAAGGTGCTCCTCGGCGGCAGCATCGGCCAGTTCGTCGAGTTCTACGACTTCACGTTGTACGGTCTATCGGCAGTGATCCTGTCCGAGTACTTCTTCCCCGACGGCGACCGGATCACCGGTCTGCTGGTCATCTTCGCGACCTTCGGAGTCGCGTTCGTCATGCGCCCCCTCGGCGGACTGTTCTTCGGAGCTCTCGGCGACAAGGTCGGCAGGCGGCAGACCCTGACGATCACGATCTTCCTCGTCGGAGCCTGCACAGCCCTCATCGGCATCCTCCCCGGTTTCGACACGATCGGGTGGTTCGCGCCGATCCTGCTCATCCTCGCCCGACTCGGCCAGGGCTTCTCTGCCGGCGGCGAATCCGTCGGCGGACCGTCCTTCGTCTACGAGCACGCTCCGATTGCCAAGCGCGGACTGTGGATCAACATCACCCTGGCCGCGACGGCTCTGCCCTCGGTGTTCGCCGGCGGCCTCATCCTCCTGCTGTCGACGGTGATGAGCGACGCCTCATTCGACTCATGGGGCTGGCGCGTTCCGTTCCTCCTGGCGCTGCCGTTGTCGGCCGTCGGACTGTGGATCCGGTCGAAGACCGACGAATCCGAGCTGTTCAAGAAGACAGCTGCCGAACGGCCCAAGGAGTTCAGCCCGATCCGCGAAAGCTTTCGCGAGAACTGGGTCGGGATGCTCCAGGTCTTCTTCGTCCTCGGCGTCACCGCGCTCGGCTTCTACATGCTCTCGGCGTACTTCGTCACCTACATCCAGACCACCGGCGACCTCAGCCGCGAACAGTCGTTGCTGACAAACGCGATCGCGATGGCCAGCTACACGATCTTCCTGCCCATCGCCGGCCATCTCGGTGATCGATTCGGACGTCGGCCCATGCTCATCGCGGGTGCGATCCTGCTCGCGGTCACCTCGGTGCCGGCATTCGGGCTTGTGACCAGCGGACACATGGGGCTGGCATTCCTCGGGCAGACGATCTTCGTCCTCGCGCTCTGCTGCTACGGCGGCGGCTGCTACACCTTCTTCTGCGAGCGCTTTTCGACGAAGACGCGGTTCACCTCGGCGGCCATCAGCTACAACATCTCCTACGCGGCGCTCGGCGGAACCGCTCCGTTCGTGGGCACGTGGCTCGTCGACATCACCGGCGTCAACACCGCGCCCGGCTACTACATGGCTGCAGCAGCCGCCGTGTGCCTCGTCCTCATCTTCGTCACACGCCTCCCCGAGACCCGCGGACGGCTGGGGTAGGCGCGCGAACCCCACCACAGACCCGCGCCAACCCCACCACAGACCCAGACCCACATCACCCACAAGAAAGCAGCGATCAGCAATGAACCATCAGGCACCCCCATCCTCCGACGCGGCCTTCCTCGCAGACTTCCACTTCGTCGCCACCATCGGTGCCACCGACAACAACGGCGTCGACCGGCAGGCGCTGACGGCCGAAGACAAGCAGACGCGCGACTGGATGCGCGGCTGGGCGACGGACAAAGGCTTCGACGTGCGCGTCGATGCGATCGGGAACATGTTCGCGTGCCTCGAATTCGTTCCCGATGCCCCGTACGTCCTCATCGGCTCCCACCTCGACTCGCAGCCGCTCGGCGGCCGCTTCGACGGAGCCTACGGAGTCATCGCCGCCCTCTTCGCGGCCCTGCGCGTCAAAGAGGAACTCGCCGAATCTGGCCTGAAACCCACCTTCAACCTCGCCGTCGTCAACTGGTTCAACGAAGAAGGCGGTCGCTTCGCCCCGTCGATCATGGGCAGCTCCGTCTACGCCGGGCTCTTCGACCTCGACGAGATGCTCGCCGTCGCCGACCTCGAAGGCACCACCGTCGCAGAGGCGCTGGGCGCCATCGGCTATGCCGGCACCGACACCCCGCCCGAGGCGATCACCTACGCCGAGATCCACATCGAACAGGGCCGCATCCTCGAACGCGAAGCCACGGACATAGGCGTCGTCGAGTCCAGCTGGTACACGCAGAAGCTCGACATCGACGTCCTCGGCGAACAGTCCCACACCGGGGCTACAGCCATGGCCGACCGCCACGACGCGCTCGTCGCCGCGGCCAAGGTCGTCCTCGCCGTCGCCGAGGTGGTCGACGCGTTCGAGGAAGAAGCCCTCGTCTCCTCGGTCGGCCAGCACGTCGTCGAACCGAACTCGCCGATCGTCGTTCCCCGCCGCGTCCACATGGTCGCCGACCTCCGCTCCTCCGATCCTGCCATCGTCCAAGCCGCCCGCGACTCCCTGAAGACGCAGATCGCCGAGATCGCCCGTGCCCACGACATCACCATCAACGTCCGCGACTTCGACATCCGCGACAAGCGCCACTTCCCGACCGAAGGCGTCGAACTTGCCGAGAAGGCCGTCGCCAACGAAGGCCTGAGCATCCGTCGTCTCGAGACGATGGCCGGCCACGATTCTGTGGCGATGAATCACCGCGTGCCCGCCGTGATGATGTTCGTTCCCAGCGTCGACGGCGTCTCCCACTGCGAACGCGAGTTCACCACCGATGAGGACATGCTTCGCGGCGTCCGCGTGCTCACTTCGGTGGCCGGTGAACTCGTCCGCGGTGAGCTCGCCGATGTCCGTGACGGTGCCGTCTGGGTCGGTTCGTCCGTCGCCGAGGCGCGCGCATGAGCACCGATACCCCGCGCCCCAGCGCCGACCCGTGCCCCAGCGCCGCCACGGCCGCAGTCCCGACCAGCTCGACGACGGAACCCTGGACCCTGTCCGCCACCGAGGCGCTCGCTGCCTTCCGGTCCAAGGATCTGTCCCCAATCGACTACCTGACCTCCTTCATCGGCCGCATCACCGCCGAAGACGAGCGCATCAATGCGGTCACCGAAGTCGTCGAGGAGGCGGTCACCTCGGCGCGGGAAGCCGAGGACTTCTACGCGAACGCCACCAGCGATGACCTCGCCGAGGCGGCCGCCACCCGTCCGCTGCTCGGACTTCCCATGATCGCCAAGGAGAAGCACGCGCTCGCCGGCCGCGGCCTCACCCAAGGGCTGCTGCACGAACGCGACACCGTCGCCGACCACGACGCCGCGATCATCGCCCGCATCCGCGCTGCCGGCGGATTCGTCCACGCCCGAGCGACCTCTCCGGAGTTCAGCTGCGCGACCATCACGCACTCGCCGATGTGGGGTGTGACCCGCAACCCGTGGAACCCGGACCTCTCACCGGGCGGGTCCTCCGGTGGGTCCGGTGCTGCGCTGGCAGCCGGGTTTGCGCCCCTGGCCACGGCCTCCGACATCGCCGGATCGACGAGGCTGCCCGCCGCCTTCACCGGCACCGTCGGCTACAAGGCCCCGTACGGCCGGATCCCCGGCGCCCAGCCCTTGGCCGCGGACTGGTACCGCGGGGACGGGCCGATGACGCGCACCGTCGCTGACGCCGCCCTGCTCGCCAAGGTCGTGGTCGGGGTCGATCCGAGCGATCACGCGACCATCGCCTCGCCCGGGTTCCTCGATGACTTCGACCCCGCCGAGGCGGCCGACCGACTCCGCGGACGCAGGGTCGCGCTGTGCCTGCGCTTGGGGGACTTCCCCGTCGGGAAAGATATCGAAGCGAATACCCTCTCGGTCGCCTCGGCGCTGGAATCGGCCGGGGCACACGTCGAGGAGATCGAACTGCCGTGGACGGCCGAGCGGATCTTCGAGACCGCGTTCACCCACTTCGGGAATCTCCTCGCCCCCGCCATGCGCGCCGCCACCCGCGGCCACGAGGACACCCTGGCCGAATACACGCTGCGGTTCATGGCCGACGCCGAAGCGGTCGCCGGCCGCCGCTCCTTCTACGACGGACTCGCCATGGAAGCACAGATCCAGGCGGAGCTGGCGTCAGCAATGGACGGTTTCGATGTGCTCCTGGCACCCACCTCGGCGGTGGCGGGATTGGAGGCCGGAGCCAGCTACCTCGACGGGATCACGATCGGCGCCGACGGCGTCGGTCGCGAAGGGGAGCACGCTTCCGGGCCGGACGGTGCGTCCGACAACAGCGGAAGAGACGGCGTGCGCCTCGACCACTACTGGCAGGCGCATATGACGATGCCATTCAACATCTGCAACCGAGTGCCGATCGTCAACGTCCCCTCCGGCATGGCCGACTGCGGGATCCCGACTGGACTCCAGGTCGTCGCCCATCCCTATGACGACGTCCGCGCCTTCGACATCGCCGCGGCCATCGAAACGCTTTGCCCATGGACCGGACTGGCGCCGACGGTTCAGATAGGCTCATCGGATGGATGAGCAAACCCTCGCCGAGGTGGAGCGAGCCGGAACGCAGTTCAACGCCGTCACAGCGATGACCGTCGACCGCGCAAATGCCCTCACCGCGGAATCGATCGGCCGCCGGGATTCCGGTCAGCCGCCTCGGCGATTGGAGGGGATTCCCTTCGCGATCAAAGACGTCATCGACCTCGTCGGATACCCGACGACGATGGGATCGAATGTGCGTAGCGATGCCCCGGCTGCTAACTCGGCACCGGTCGTCGACCGACTCGAAGCGGCGGGCGCGATCCCTGTGGCGAAGACGAACTGCCAGGAGTACTCCTACGGAATCCTCGGCGACGAGACGGCCTTCGGCCGCGTCGTCAATCCTGTTGATGCGGCACTGTGCACCGCCGGGTCGAGCTCCGGATCGGCCGCACTCGTTGCCGCCGGGGTGGTGCCGTTGGCTTTGGGCACCGACACGGCCGGGTCCGTGCGGGTGCCGGCGGCCTGCCAAGGCGTGCTCGGGTTCAAACCGACCTTCGGCGTCGTGCCCGTCGACGGAGTCTTCCCGCTCTCGCAGAGCTTCGACACCGTCGGGCTGTTCGCTGCCGACCTCGGCGTGCTGACCACGGCTTTCGACGTGATCGCGGGAGCCGGTTCGGGTGATGGCCGAGGGAGCAGTGCACACACCATCGATGTCAGCCTCTTCGGCGGCGGCGATGGCCGAGCGCGCGACCTGCTCAAATCGGTCCCGGAACTCACGATCACCTCGGCGAATGGGCCGGCCCTGGACGAACTCCTCGACGACCTCGCACCGATCTACGATTACATCCGCCTCTATGAGGCTTTCGAGGTCCACAGAGACCTCTTCGCCGAGCGTGCCGCGGACTACCAACCGGGTGTGGCCAAGAAGGTCGAGGCGGGACGGGGCCTCGAGCTGGCGGAATACCGGACGCAGCTGGACGCGCTCGCCGAATTGCGAGAACGGTCGCTCGCGGTCTTCGGTGGCACTGACTTCCTGCTCACTCCGGCCATCGACGGGCCCGTGGCCCGCTGGGAGGAGATCGACTCCGGCACGGCGGCGAAGTTCATGCGCTATTCGATGCCATTCAACGTGCTCGGCTGGCCGGCATTGACGATCCCGCTGCCCGGGGCCGGAGCCGGAGACAGACCGGAGGCGGTGCAGCTGGTCGGTCGCCCCGGCGGCGACCGCGACCTGCTCGCCTTCGCCTCGCAGCTGGTCTGACTAGACCCGTGGCCGGTCTGACCTGGGGATCAGTCCGATTGCATCGGGGATCGCCGGATCTGACTCGGTGCCACCGGTCCGATTCGGAGATCGGCCGAGTCGAGCCCACCCTCGACTAGGCTGAACTCGAACAGCCGCCGCGTCGAACGAACCGGAGCCGGGCCGATGAGACCCACGCACAGTCAGATGCTCACCCTCTCCGACGACTCGCGCGCAAATATCGCGGGAGTCCCTGCGCTCATCGTCAGCGGCATCCTCGTGTTCGGATTCGACTTCGACCCACTGGGTTCTGGCCCGAGCATGGCTGCATCGCTGGCCCTGCCGCACGAGGTCATCAACCTCTTCCTCGTCTTCTGGCCGCTCTTCGCGCTGACCTATCTGCTGTGGACCCACGCGGGACTGAGAGACCTCGACGAGACCGAACTCATCGTCCATTCCCGCTGGTCAGTGGCGAACCGCCGACGATGGTGGTCGCGGTGGTTCGGGATGGGCGGAGCAGTGTCCTGGGCGACCATGGCTGCCTATCTCGCATTCATCTTCAACATCTTCCTCGTCACCTCTGACTCGAGCGCCAGCATCGTCGTCTCTGCGGCGCTCGGCATCGCGAATGTCATCGCCTCGTGGGCGGTGCTCGTGTATTCGTTCGCACTCGAGTTCATGCGTCTCGACCTCAGCGGCGGCGGCAGCCCGGGGGAGCGGCAACTCGAATTCGACATGGAGGGCCCACGCGAGTTCGGCGACTACCTGACCTTCTCCGTGCTGTCATCGACGATGACGGCCGCGCTCCCCGGCCGAGCGGTATCGCGAAAAGCCTGGCGACTGGTGCGCACGAACGTCATCGTCGCCTTCGCCTTCAACTCCGTCGTCGTCGCGACCCTCGTCTCGATGATCCTCTCCTACGTCATGTGACCGTCACCGGCACAGCCCGACCCTGTGAATATCGCCGAGGCGGCCCACCCCGTTCAGGGTGGACCGCCTCGGGCGTATGGGCTCCCCAACCGGGCGGGCCACCTCGGTGAGGACAGAATCCTCAACCGGGCGGGCTGCTTCGGTGAGGTGGGAGGTCATAGCCTCCAGCAGCTGTCGAGCGGTGCTTTGCCCGCGAAGGTGCGGGTGGTGAAGGTCTCGATGCGCGGCAGCGCGGCGACGTAGCCGCCGACGTGCGTGGGCCCGAGGTTGTCCTCGAACGCCACCTTGTGGCCGGCTCGGCACCACGTCGAGGCGAGTTCCTTGCCCTGATCGAACGAGATGACGTCGTCGAGGCGGCTGTGATTGACCAGCAGCGGAACATCCGGCACCTCGGCCTTGCCCAACCGCTGCCGGTCAACGATGTCCGTGAAGTTCTCGTCGATGATGTCGGTGAATGACTCGCCGTTCTTCGTCAGCGACTTCCCATCCGTGAAGGCTGTAGAGAGCAGGGCTTCGACGGTGCACTTGTCCGCTGTTTCGGCCACCATCTTCTGCCCCTTCTCGTCGAGGAAGTCGCTTGTATCGATGTCGGCCTGCTCGGCGAACCCGACGACACCGTAGAGCGCGAATGCCGTGTAGACGCTCGAGAGCCCGGACACCGTCTTGTGCAGATCGACGGGCACTGCGCCGGCCGAAGCCGAGGCGATGTTGAGCTCGGGTGCCCACTCCTTCTGGAGTTCCAGGGCAGCCGTCGTGGCATGACCGCCCTGCGAGTAGCCGCGCAGCTGGAGTTTGGTGTCCTCATCGATCTCGCTGCCATCGACCTGCTGGACGGCACGTGCCGCATCGAGGACAGACCGACCCTCTTCGACGCGATCGACGAAGTGGTGAGTGCCCTCGGTGCCGAGGCCCATGTAGTCGACGACGACGACAGGATGCTTCGCGGCCAGGGCCGAGGCGACTGAGATCCCTTCGTACTCGGTTCCCATGCCCAGCTGACGGCTGGGAGCGCACTTGTCGGCGATGCCCTGAGTGCCCGGCGAGATGACGACGGCATCGTCGGCATGGCCGCTCGCGCCGTTCGGAGTGAGCAGGGTGGCGGTCGCGGCTCGGGCCTGGCCCTTCTCATCAGTGGTCTTATACATGAAGACCGTCGACTTCGCGTCATGCTTGATGAGTTTCACCGGATCGAGGTAGAACTCCGAGTCGGCCTGCTTGAGCACTGTGCCGTCCTCGCTCGGCAGCGAGTCCGGGGTCTGATAGAAATCTCCGGGGACTCCTGATGCCGGCAGGTCTTCCTGCGCGGCTGCGTATTCGACGTCGGCGGGTGTGAGCTCGTCGGTCTTCTCGACGGCTTTCTTCGCCTGTTCGACGCTGATGCCCTCGGGGACTGATTCGCGGTCGAGTGTGCTCGGATCCTCTGCCGCACGGTCATCGAGGAACTGTTCGGCCTCGGCATCGGTCTGCGGAACGAGTTCGGCGGCGTGGGCCGGCGCGGTGGTCGTGCACAACGTGAGTGCGAGGCCGACGACGGCTGCGGCGCTCAGGGCCTGGAGGCGACGACGGGGCCCGTGTGAGGAGGTGGTCGGCAGTGCTGTAGTTGGCGTGCTCATAGGCGGTGGTCCTGTTCTGCCATGTCTCTCGGCATTGAGAAGGTGCGGGACAGTAGTGTCGGTGCAGATCGCGGTGGAGTGCACCGTGACGGTGAGGTAAGTGTGGTGACGGGGTGCCGTCGGCCAGAGTGTTCACCGTTGGACGCCCTGATTGTGACGGGCACCACACACATTACTTGATAGTAGAACTGAGTGGTAGTTAAGTGGCTGATTCGGTCTGCTGCCGAGCGTCTGGCGTCGGTGGGTCGGCGCATCCTGCGGGTGGATCCACCCTGATTTTCATGCAGGTTTCGAGGTGGATCCACCCACAGGGGACACGACGACGGCCGCCGGGCGGGATGCCGTCTCGTCAGATCGCGACTAGTGGTCGCCGGTTCAGGCGAGATGAGAGCGAACGACTTCGACGATGACGAGGAGCGCGCCGACGATCGAAGAGCCGACGGCGAGGCGGTAGAGGAGTCGGCGGTCGGCGCGTCGGATGACGAAGTTCGACAGCCACAGTCCGATGAGCATGAACGGCAGCAGGACCGCCGCCGCGATGAGGTGTCTGGTGCCGACTTCTCCGCCGATGGTCAGTCCCGTCAGAGACAGGATGCTGCCGAGGGTGAAGTAGGCGCTCATCGTCGAGCGCATCGATGACGGATCGAGCGAGCGCATGATGAGGCTGATCGGGGGTCCGCCGATGCTCGTGGCCGTGCCGAAGATCCCCGAGACCGACGACGCGAAGAACATATTGCGGTGCGAGGCCGCCGGTGACCAGCCGACCAGGCTGAATGCAGCGCCGGCGAGGACTGTGATCGCGAGCATCAGAGACAGTCCGGAATCCGGCAGCAGCACCACGGCGGCGGTGCCGATAGCGATGCCGGGCAGTCGTCCGAGGGCGCCCCAGCCGACGAGCTTCCAATCGACGTCCTGACGCTCACGGGCGAACGCCGTGAATGATGTGAGGGTGGCCAGCAGCAGAAGAGCGGACGGCAGGAGGTCGGGGCGCAGGAGCGCGAGCACCGGTGCGGTGATCATGCCGAGGCCGAATCCGATGGAGCCCTGCAGGCAGGCTGAACCCAGCACCACGATCCCGATGATCAGGTACTGGATGATCTCCATCGATTCCTCATTTCTCCGCTGTGGGCGCCACGGTCAGACATCTGCGGGCCTCCGGTCAGACGGCACTCGCCGCTCACGACAATGCCCGTGCGGCGCAGATTGCGCGTTTTAAGCACCTATTCTATGCGCAAACCGAACAACTCACCATCTTCTTTGCGAAAACACTTGCGCACAACACGCATGAATGGGCTAGTCTTTACGAAGATCGCGCACGATGATGACGCGCCTCCACCGCTGCATCATTCGCCGGGCGATCACCCAGTTGTCCATCTACACATGGGAGTGCAGCCATGGCCGCCGACGTCCATAGCGTGAAACGCAGCTCTGTCTCTTCGATGCCCGCGCAGAATCCGCTGCCGCGCGGTCTCGGTCTCGTCACCTCGGTCGGGCCCGGTCTCGTGCTGGCCATGTCGTTCCTGGGTACCGGCGACCTCGTTAGCTCCTCGGTCTCGGGCGCCTCCTACGGGTATGCGCTGCTGTGGACGCTCATCCTCTCGCTCGTCGCCCGCACGTTCATCATCTCGTCCATCGCGAAGTACACGCTGATGAACAAGCACGGAGACACGCAGATCCTCGACGGATTCGCCCGCCTGTCGCCGGCGCTGCCGGGGATCATGGCCGCGGTCGTCCTCATCGCCGGCTTCATCACCCAGGCCACCTTCCTCCTCGCCGCTGCCGTCGGCCTCCACGAGCTCACGGGCGGTCAGTGGGGAGGCTCTTGGGGCAGATTTCTCTGCGCGATCATCATCGTCGCTCTCACCCTGTCGCTGGTCATGCTGCGTAAGCAGTTCGTCGTCCTCGAGTACTTCGCCCGTTTCGCCTCGGTCGCGATGATCATCGCCTTCGTCTACGCGCTCATCAAGATCGGCACCTTCGACATCGCCGGCTTCGTCCAGGGCATGGCCTTCGAAATCCCGAAGGAGCAGAACACCTCGGCATTCGCCCCCATCGTCATCGCCTCGGCGACCATCGGCACGATCGCCGGCAATATGCCCAACCTGCTCTATTCCGGGTTCATGCGCGACAAGGGCTGGGTCGGGCCGAAATACCGGAGGATTCAGCAGTTCGACCTCATCGCCGGCATGGCCCCGTTGCTCATCATCAACCTGCTGTTCTGGATCGTCGCCGCCGAATTCAGTGCCGCCCACCCCGGCTTCTCCATCGCCGACGAATTCGACCTCTCCCACATGCTCTCGGTCGCCGTCGGCCCGGTCGGTCCGTATCTGCTGTGGATGTGCATCTTCTTCGCCGCGATGACGAGCTTCCCGCCGCAGTCGCGTGGCTTCTCTCAGCTGGCCATCAACGGCATCAACCACACCGTGCCGTCGATGCGGAAGTTCCTCGGCCGCGACGAGGAGAACCCCGCCTTCCGGTGGATCCAGGCGATCGTCTTCATCGTCCTGCCCCTGGCCTCGACGATCCCCGGCGCCCCGGATCTCATCTCGCTCAACATCGTCGGCACCGCGATCTCCACAGTGCTCAGCCTCCCGATCATCGTCGTGTGCATCCTGCTGCTGACTTCGCGGAAGAAGCACATGCACTCGTACGCGGTGAACCGGAAATGGCAGACCGGCCTGTTACTCCTCCTCGGCATCATCGCCATCGTCGTCGGCGTCCAGATCGCCATGCAGATCCCCGCGATGTTCCAGACCGCGTTCGGATGATGAGTCCGGACCGTCGGTCCGGGGATTCCCTCGCCGAGGCGGCCCACACATGCCGTGCGAACGATCCCGCCGAGGCGGCCCACCCTTACGTACCCTGATTCCGTTGCCAAGACATGGAGGAGACACCCATGACACTGCTGTCCCAGCCCGCACTCGAACGAGTTCCCGCACCGTCGGCTGACGGCCGGCTCCGCTTCTTCGAGGACGACGGTTCCGCGGCCGCGGTGATCCCGACCGATCGGCGCTCGAACCACGCGCCGTCGATCCTGTCCCTGCCCGGCGGAGGACTCCTGGCCGCCTGGTTCGGCGGCAGCGATGAGGGCAACAAGGACATCGACATCCTCGTCTCCCGATTCGGCATCGATACGGGACGGTGGACCGCCTCGGCGGCGGTGACCCACGATGAGATCCGATCCGACCAGAACCCCGGTCTCTTCGCCTCCCCCGACGGGACGATCTGGCTCGTCTATACCTCCCAGCTGTCGCGCCAGTCCGGGGTCCCCGAGACCTTCAACCTCCAGCACACCTCCGTGGTCAAAGTGATCCGTTCGACCGACGACGGAGTGAGCTGGAGCGAACCGGAGACGCTCTTCGACCGGGAGGGGACGTTCTGCCGGCAGCCCATCCAGGTCCTTGAGGACGGGACGTGGGTGCACACTCAGTGGCTGTGCTTCGACGACGATTCGAAAAACGGCTCCGACCGACCGGTCGTCCAGATCTCCACGGATCAGGGATCGATCTGGAGACAGGTCGAGTTCCCCGATGCAGCCGGTCGGGTCCACCCGAACTTCGTCGAGCTCGAACCGGGACGCCTCGTCAGCCTCTTCCGCTCACGCTTCGCCGACTGGGTCTACCTCAGCCGATCCGACGACGGAGGAGAGACCTGGTCGGTTCCCGAGGCCACCGAGGTGCCGAACAACAATGCCGGTCTCAGCGCCTTCCGTCTGCCCTCGGGCATGCTCGCTCTCGTCTCGAACGAACACCAGGTCGCCACGGAACCCGGCGAGGTGGTCTGGCCGTACGAACGGATGCGGATCGTCATCGCAGTGTCGAACGATGAGGGCCGCACCTGGCCGGTGCGTCGAGTCATCGAGCCCGGTGACGGGTTCTCCGGTGACGGCAACCTACGCAGCAATCGCCGTCAGGAGTATCCGCATGGCATCGTCGATGCCGACGGGCTCATCCACGTCGTCTACGCCTTCAGCTCCCGACGGGCGATCCGGCACGTCGTCTTCGACGAAGCGTGGATCTCCGGAGTCGAGGACCAGGTCCACACCGACTGCAAACTCTGGGGCTGAGCCCCCGGGGCTTCTATATGCTCGCGTGCCGTCAGTTGTGTACGGCATTGCCCATCTGGTCGACACGGACGACGGCGATTCCGCGCTCTTCGAACGGTGTGATCTGCGCCGGATCGGCCGAATCGTCGGTGACGAGCGTCCATCCGCTGCCGAGGTCGGCCCAGGCATGGAAGGGCCGCTGGCCGAGCTTCTCAGCGTGCGCGACGACGAAGACGTGGGTGGCGCGGCGGCTCATCAGTTCCTTGAGGCGGACCTGTTCGGGCAGGGCTTCGCACACACCGTCCTCAGCGGTGACGGCATCGGCACCAAGGAAGGCGAAGTCGAACGTGAACTTCTCCAGCCCCGCCTCGGTGATGGGGCCGATGAAGCCCTGGCTGACGGGACGATATCTGCCGCCGAGGAGGGTGAACTCGACCCCCTCGAGATCAGCCATCTGCTGCAGCGATGTCAACCCGGTCGACACGACCGACAGCGGGGACGTCTCGCGCAGTCCGCGCGCAACTTGCGCGGTTGTCGTGCCTGCGTCGAGGAGCACGTGTGAGCCCGCCGGCACCTGCTTGGCACACCAGGAACCTATCGCGCGTTTGACCTCGGGGGCTTCGTGCGACCGTTCAGCCAGCGTGGTCTCCGCCTCGGTGGGCACAGCGATGACACCGCCGTAGGTGCGGGCCAATTCGCCGGAATCGGTGAGCTTCGCCAGGTCCCGGCGGATCGTCGACGCGGTGACTCCGAGCATCTCCGACAGAGTCTCGACACTCATCTCACCTTGGGTGCGCGCCAGCTGAAGGATCTCCTCGCGACGTTCGCCTGCGTTCATGTCTCTCCTGTCGGATTGCCGTTGATCGCCACTGTATCGCGGATTATCGCGCGAACCGCGCAGAACTCAGACAACGGTGACGCGCGGATCGCACCACTGCCTCGGCGCTGGCACGGTGTTCCGTTGTGCGAACCGCACCTCGCCTCCGCCGGATGACCTTCCGAACTCAGACGACGGCGAGAGCAGCAGCCTGACGCATCGCCTCGCTCATCGACTCGGTGTCGACCTTGCCGGTGCCGGCGATGTCGAACGCGGTGCCGTGATCGACCGAGGTGCGGATGACCGGCAGGCCGACGGTGATGTTGACGCCGGCATCGATGCCGAGGACCTTGATGGGGCCGTGCCCCTGATCGTGGTACATCGCGACGATGAGGTCGTAGTCGCCGCGCCCGGCGAGGAAGAAGGCGGTGTCGGCAGACAGGGGCCCGACGGCGTCGATGCCGTCGGCCCGCAGCTTCGTGATCGCCGGAGTGATCTTCTCCTCCTCTTCGCCGTAGCCGAAGAGCCCGTTCTCACCGGCGTGCGGGTTGATCGCGCACACCCCGATGTGCGGTCGTTCCAGTCCAGCCCGGACGAGGGCGTCGTGGCCGCGGCGGACGGTGCGTTCAACGAGGCCGGGCTCGATCTTCGCCACGGCATCGATGAGTCCGATGTGGGTGGTCACGTGGATGACGCGCAGCTTGGGGGAGGAGAGCATCATCGAGACCTCCTCGGTGCCGGTGAGGGCGGCGAGCATCTCGGTGTGCCCGGGGTACTTGTGCCCAGCGGAGTGGAGGGCCTCCTTGTTGAGCGGCGCCGTGCAGATCGCCTGCACCTCACCGGACATCGCCAGCTGCGCGGCGCGTTCGATGTAGCGGAACGCGGCGTCTCCGGCGACTGGGGAGAGTTCGCCCCAGGGCAGATCGCCCGGAAGGAGGGCGAGGTCGATGATGTTGATGACTCCGGGCACGTGTTCGGCCTCAGAGGGGGAGTCGACTCGGCGGACCTCGACCGCGGTGCCGAGCACCTGCGCGGCCTGCTCGAGCCGTGCGGCATCCCCGATGACGACGGGCGCAGCGACCGCGAGTACCGAGGGGTCGAGGCAGGCGGCGATGCAGATCTCGGGGCCGACGCCGGCCCCATCGCCCATGGTCACTGCGACTGTGGGAAGCGCGTTCATTGACTCTCCTTCGTGGTTCGCGACGATGGCCGCGGTGGTCGTGGTGGGCTCACCGGTGGTCAGAGCCGCGTGGATGAGGGTGAGGGAATCGGGTCCGCCCTGGCCGCCGGGCCGGGTGACGACGGCGGCGAGGTCGACATCGTCGGCAATGCTCGCCGAGGCGGTTCCGACCGTGGACAGCACCGCCCCCGGGTGGATTTCGCGGATCGCTTCGATCCGGTGCACGCCGAGGCGGTCGAACACGGCTCGTGCCGTCTCGCCGCCGGCAGCTGCGAGGGCGATGGGACCGAATCCGGACAGTGCACGGGTGGTGAATTCGGCGAGGAGCCCCGGCAGCGGCCGAGGGTCGACGGAGGCTCCCGTGTCGGTGAGTCGGACGACGAGGTGGGACTCGGTCAGCGCCGCGCGTACACGTACGGCGGAATCGTCGAGACGGCGCGGATCGTCGGCCCACGCGGCTACCTCTGTGGCGGGAAAGTCGAGTACACGAGTGTCCGAGTGGTCACGCAGGTGAGCGATCTGCGCCTCGATCCTCTCTGCCGCGGTGCCGAGGAGAGTGAGCACCCGTGCGGGCGTGCGCGGAAATGATGAGGGCTCGGGCCGTTCAGCTGCAGCGTCACCCACATCGGCCAGGGCAGATGCGTCGCTTGGCGCAGGGAGTTCACGTCGTCGACGCTCGGCCAGGGCGCGGGCGAGTGCGGAAGTGCCGACGAGGATGGCCGAGGTCGCCTCGGCGAGAGCGACGATACGGGTGAGATCCTCCATCGTCTCGGCGTCGGCGGTGATGAGGCGCTCGCCGCCGAAGCCGACATTCGAGACGTCGACACTGGCTTCCGAACTGGCAGCGGTGTCGCGGCTGTCAGCGGCGTTGTCAAAGACGTCGGCAGCATCGGTGCTGGGCAGAGACCGCAGTTCGTCGAGACCCAAATGGCGGGCGGGGACGGGGCACAGATCCGAAAGCAACTCCGGTGCGCTGCCGTCCTCGAGGCTCCAGGCGCGGGTGCTGCTCAGCCGAATTCCGTTGTCGAAGGGCACTCCGCCGACGACCGTGCGGGCCTGCTGCGGAAGCGCCGGAGCGAAGAACACGGGGCCGGTCGCGTGGCCGACGGTCGCAGCGAGCGCGGCGCGGATGTTGCCGCGCAGCAGGGAATCGACCTTGATGAGTGTGGCGCGTGACGAGCCGAAGTCACGAAGCGCAGCCGAAGTGCGGGCGCTGGCCGACTCGGCCGGCAGATAACGGCAGTCGAGATCGACGACAAGGTTCCGGGGACCGGTGTGGGCCGCCTCGGTGAAGGGCCGATCGGATTCTGCGCCGGCGTTCGCCTCGGCGATGGAGTCATCTGAGCTGGTCGCGGACTCTGCACTCGACGGGGTGAGAACGATCGGGGTACCCGGATCGAGCGTGGCGGCGACCTCGGCGGCGCCGCTGAGATCGTCGGCGATGACCAGGACACCGGATTCGCCTGCTGACATGGCACTCCTTTGCGTCCGGTCCGGCTGAACACCCTCTACACTGACATGTGTGCGCGGAATGCGCAAGTTGTTGCACGATCCACGCACAAATGGGAAGATCGGTGTATCGACGATCTGCCCCACTCAACGAGGAGACTCCCTTGACCACAGACTCGACCATCACGCTCGACGGAGTCTCCGTCCCCCTGTCCCGGCTGGTGCTCGGCACGATGACCTTCGGCGACACCGTGACCGAAGCGGCAGCGCACGAGGTCTTCGAAGCAGCCGTTGCGGCCGGGATCACCGGCATCGACACCGCCAACGGATATGCGAAGTCGACGACCGAGAGCCTGATCTCGCCGCTGGTGAAGAAGCACCGCGACCGGATCGTGCTCGCGACGAAGGCAGGAATGCCCCACGCCGATGCCGGCGAGCATTCGCCGCTGTCCGCAGCCGGCCTGCGCGCGAGCGTGGAAGGATCGCTGCGACGCCTCGACGTCGAATCGATCG
Organism: Brevibacterium sediminis; assembly: GCF_024895295.1. Classification (NCBI taxonomy): domain Bacteria; kingdom Bacillati; phylum Actinomycetota; class Actinomycetes; order Micrococcales; family Brevibacteriaceae; genus Brevibacterium; species Brevibacterium sediminis. The sequence goes on from NZ_JAHQRN010000006.1 coordinate 180,439, forward strand.
ACCTCTTCTATCTCCACCAGCCCGACCGTGCGGCCTCGCTCGACGAGACGCTCGAGACCATCGCCGCCCTGCGCGCCGAAGGCAAGATCACCGCGCTGGGCATCTCGAACTTCGCCGCCTGGCAGGCAGTCGACGTCATCGCCGCCGCCGAGCGCGCGGGCGCTCCAAGCCCCGTCGTGGCGCAGAACGTCTACAGCGTCCTGGCCCGCCGGATCGAGGACGAATGGCTCGAATGCGGACAGTCCCACGGCATCGCAACGATGGCCTACAACCCGCTGGCCGGGGGCCTGCTCGCCCGCCGCCCGTCGACCGACGGAACGGGGGACCGTTTCTCGGGATCCGTGCTGGCAGAGATGTACTCGCAGCGCTACCTCTCCGACTCCGTCCTCGCCTCGGTCGAGGCCTTTGCCGCCGTCGGCGACGATTCCGGGATCCCGCAGGCCGAGCTCGCCCTGCGCTGGGTCGCCGAGGCACCCGGAATCTCCGCCCTGCTGCTCGGAGCCAGCCGCGTCTCCCAGCTCGAGGGCAATATCGCCGCAATCGCCAAAGGCCCGCTGCCGGCCGATGTGCTCACCGCCGTCGATGACGCCACCGCCGCAATCCGCGGTTCCCAGCCGAAGTACAACCGCTGACTCACGAATCAAGAGCTGTCGGCAGAACTGCCGGCCCGCATCCGTCTCCACCGATTTCGCAACCCTGCACAGGCTCGGCTGCACCAACCGTTCGAAGGGAAATCATGTCATCCATCTCAGGAATCCTCGCCGCTATCGCCACCCCGTTCGACGGGGGTGAGAACCTCATCGAGTCCGCTCTGCGTGCCCATGTCCGGCGCCAGCTCGACGCCGGCATCCACGGCATCTTCGCCCTCGGCACCAACGGTGAGTTCTACGCCCAGTCCGCGGCCGAGCGCGCCGAGGCCGCGCGTATCGTCATCGACGAGGTGGCAGGCGCCGTCCCCGTCGTCATCGGTGCCGGAGCCGCAACGACCCGGGAGACCATCGCGATCGCCGCCGATGCCGCTGCGGCCGGTGCCGACGCGCTGTCGATCATCACCCCGTACTTCGCGGCCGCCTCGCAGGTCGAGATCGAGAATCACTTCCGGGCCGTGGCCGACTCCGTCGACGTTCCGGTCATCGTCTACAACATTCCCGCACGCACCGGCAATGTCGTGGCACCGGCGACGCTCGAAAAGCTCGCAGCCGTGGACAACATCACCGCAGTCAAGGACTCGAGCGGGAACTTCGACACAATCCTGCAGTACCTCGAGCGCACCGATCGCGAGACCTTCGACGTCATCTCCGGCAATGACTCCCTCATTCTCTGGACCCTGCTGGCAGGAGGTGCCGGAGGGATCAGCGGCATCGCGAACATCTACCCGCAGACGATGGCCTCGATCTACGACCTGTTCGTCGCCGGCGACACCGATGCTGCGCGCACTGCACAGGACAGCATCCGCCCGATCCGCAACTGTCTCGCGCTCGGCAACCCGAACACCGTCGTCAAGGCAGCTGCGAACGAACGCGGATTCGGCCTCGGCCCGGCCAGGGCGCCGTTCAACGCGCTCTCGGATGAAGCGAAGAAGCAGGTCGCTGCGACAGTGGCCGCGGACGTGGAGCGCGGCCTGGCCTGAGACAGGCTGACCTGATCCGCCCGTTCCGTGGCGATTACAACCGCCAGAATCCTTCACTCAACAGATTGTGGCGATTATAATCGCCACCATGGGTCAGATCGACCTGTGCGGCGATTGTGATCGCCACAGTGAGGGGGTAGTGCGATGTCTATCGTCGACAGGCCGAAGTATCTCGAGAAGCTCGAATCGTTCATCGACGCTCCGGTCGTCAAAGTGCTCACCGGATTGCGCCGGTCCGGCAAATCGCGGCTCCTCGACCTCGTCGTCGAGCGGCTGATCGCGCGTGGCATCGACCCCGAACGCATCGTGCATCTCAACTTCGATTCCCTCGAACATGCGTCGTTGGCATCGGCTCAAGCGCTCAATGCGCACCTCAAGGATGTGCTCCCGAGCGAGGGCCGCACCTACGTCCTCCTCGATGAGATCCAAGAAGTCACCGAGTGGGAGCGCCTGGTCAATTCGCTTCTTGCCGAGGGGAGGACTGATCTCTACATCACTGGGTCGAACTCGCGACTGCTGTCCGGCGAACTCGCGACCTACATCGCCGGGCGGTACGTGACGATCGAAGTATGGCCACTGTCCTTCCGCGAATACCTGTCGTTCCGAGAGGCATTCGCCGCCGACGACACGGCGGGCACAGATGCCGAGTTCACACGCTATCTGCGCCTCGGCGGATTCCCCGGTGTGCACATGCTGCCGCTCGACGAAATCGACGCCCGCTCGATGATCATGGACATCTACAGGTCCACGCTCGTCCGGGATGTGCTCGCGAGGAATCGGATCCGTGACGCTGATATGTTCGAACGCGTCGCCGCATTCGCGATCGACAATGTCGGCAATCCGTTCTCCGCTCGACGTGTCGCCGACTTCATGAAGTCTCAGCGCCGGTCGATCGGCCATGAGACCGTGCTCAACTATCTGACGGCACTGTCCGAAGCCTTCGTGATCGCACGAGTTCCTCGGTTCGATCTGCGCGGCAGGGCCATCCTCGCGACAGAGGAGAAGCACTTCGTCGGCGATCATGGCATCGTCAATGCCCTGTTCGGCTACTCGGACCAGCGTCTGCCGGGAGTGCTGGAGAACATCGTGTGGATGGAGCTGCGTCGACGCGGCTACGAGGTCACCATCGGTCGGATCGGAACAGCCGAAGTCGATTTTGTGGCTCAGCGTGCCGACGAGGTCGTCTACATCCAGGTGGCCACGACGATCGCGACTGAGGATACCCGCCACCGAGAACATCGGCCGCTCGAAGCGATTGCGGACAACCATCCGAAATACCTGCTGACACTCGACCCGCTTGTCGGAGGAAACGTGAATGGAATCAAACATCGCAGACTCCCTGAGTTCCTGCTCGCCAACGAAATCTGAATCAGCGCTTGGACGCGCCGGAGCCGACAGCCGAGCCGCAGAGGGGAACTGAGCTGATCGACGTATCGGTCAGGCGACGGGGAAGCGGGGCTCTTCGCCCTGCAGCACCCGGACGACGTCTTCGACGGCCCAGGTTCCCATGTTCGCGTTCGCAATATCCGAGTAGGCGCCGATGTGCGGGGTGGCGATGAGATTCGGCGCGGAGAGCAGCGGATCGTCCGCCGCCGGCGGTTCCGTGGCGAAGGCGTCCAGGGCGGCGAATGACAGCCGCCCGGACTCAAGAGCCGTGGCCAGAGCTGCCTCGTCGACGAGCCCGCCACGGGCCGCGTTGATGAGCCCGGCACCCTTGGGCATCGTGGCGAGAAGCTCGGCATCGAGCAGCGGCTCGTCGCCACCGGGCAGGTGGAGGGTGAGGAAGTCGGACCCTGCGACCACCTCGGCGAGGTCCTGGGGCTCGGCCCCCGCCTCGGCGATGGCCTCATCGGGGACGTACGGATCGTATGCGGCGATGCTCAGGCCGAATCCTGCGGCACGCTTCGCGACCTCCCGCCCGATGCGGCCGAAGCCGAGGATGCCGAGGCGTTTGCCGCTCAGCTGCGAACCGAAGAATACGCCCCACTCGCCGGTGCGCAGCGAATCCTCGGCGGCGCGAATCCGGCGGGCGCCCATAATGAGGAGCCCGAGCGTGAGGTCGGCGACGGACTCGGCATTCGCTCCGGGAGTGTTGACGACCCTGACTCCGGCGGCAGCGGCGGCGTCCAGGTCGATGTTGTCGACTCCGGCTCCGTGCTTCGCGACGACCTTGAGGTCGGGACAGGCGGCGAGCACCTCGGCGTTGATCCGATCGAGACCGACGAGGACCGCCTCGGCGCCGGAGATCGTCTCGATGAGGTCGGACCCGGATTTGGGATGATTCTCGGTCCGGTAGTCGAGGTCGAGGCCGAGCTCGTCTGCGCGAGCGCGAGGGGTATTCGACTGCTTGCCGAAGGACGGGGTGAGGACGGTGAGGCGCATCAGGCTCCGATCTCGATTCCGAAGGTCTCGAACACGGTGTAGATGCCCAGCAGGCCGATCGCCAGGGAGGCGAAGACGAGCATCACCGTGAAGAAGTGGTTGGACTTGAACTCGGCCGGCACCTCTCGGGAGCGAAGGTACCAGACGGCGATGACGACGGCGACGAGGAAGACGCCGCTGGCCACACCGCCGATCTGGACCATGATCACCGGGGACTGGATGATGAGGTAGCTCAGTGCCCAGATGATCGGGAAGACCACGGTGAGCACACGGATGATGCGGCCACGGGTGAGGGTGTTCTCCCATTCGAAGACGCCGAGGATGGACACCGTGTTCGTCCACAGCCGGGGCACGCTCGCGGTCGAGGCGATGAAGGTCGAGAAGAGGACGGCGAAGGCGCCGATGAGGAAGATCCAGTGTCCGGCTTCACCCATCGTCGAGGAGTACATCGACGACAGCGTGGTGATCATGTCGTTGCCCTCGGGCACGAGGTTCTGCGGGTGGAGGATGGCCGCGCCGATGACGTAGAAGGACATCGTGCACACAGTCGAGACGATCCAGGAGACGAGCACGTCCGTGCGCATCACCGAGATCCAGCCGCGGGCGCGGCGGGCGCGTTCCGCGGTGCCGTCGTTCGGACCGGTGTAGCGGGCGTAGCCCTTTTCGAGGCACCAGTAGGTGTATGTCGTCATCTCGTCGGCGCCGACGCCGGTGATGCCGAACATCGCGACCGCGAAGCCCAGGGTGCCGGCGGGAATGGCGAAGGTCAGTCCGCTCATGACGTCCGCCGAGGTGTAGGCGAAGTCGGTGAAGGGCAGCGATACTGCGAGTCCGACGGTGGAGACCGTGAAGATGATGACCGCGCCGACGGAGAACTTCTCGACGATGCTGTACCTGTTCGTCACGAGCAGGGCGATGACGACCGCAAGCGAGACGACCGTCCAGAAGACGAGAGACGGAGTCGAGAGCGGCTCGCCGAAGACGGGCAGCATGATGCTCAGTGCAGCGACGGCACCGCCGATGATGCCGCCGCGCTGGAGGACCTTCGCGAAGTCCATGAGGATCCACAGCAGGTTGATCCACCCGGCACGCCCGATGAGGCGGGGACCGACGTGGCCGTAGCCTTCGAGCGCGGGCTTGCCGGAGAGGATGGTCCACTGCGCGAGCTCGAGCTGGACCCAAACCTTGACCGCGGTGGAGATGATGACGAGCCAGAGGAGGACGAATCCGGCTTTGGCCCCGAGCGCCGTGGTGGTGATGAGTTCGCCGGAGCCGATGACCGCGGCCGAGATGACAAGACCGGGACCGAGGTACTTGAGCTTGCCCGCAAAGGTCGTGGGCGGTTCGAGCACGTCCTTGGGGTCGAGATGGTAGGGGTCGACGGCGGCGTCGGCGCCTGCGCGGTCGTCCCGGTCGATGTTCTGCGCGGTCATACTCGGCTTCCTTGCACGATGGTGGATCTGTCCAGTGATCGTGCCGGTGTCTCGGGGCGAATCGAAGGACGACGGCCCGGTCGGCACGGCTCATGCAAGTGTGCCATCGAATGCGTGATTTGCGCAACAATATTGCATGAACTGCGCAGGAGAGGTGGGTTTGACGATGATCGATTGCTCGTTGTGAGCGTGAAGTGGCGATCTGATTGGGGAGAGCTTTCGGCGACCGATCTGCCGCGCTGCGGGAACCGTTGATGTCCCCTGCGGGTGGATCCACCCTGATTTTCATGCAGGTTTCGAGGTGGATCCACCCACAGGGGACACGACGACGGCCGCCGGTCGGCAGCGAAGCACGTTGCCGGCCGACGGCCGTTGGAGGAGCGGAACCACCCCGCCGAGGTCAGCTGTCCGGTTGGGGCAGCGCCGCCTCGGTGAGGGCGGGGCTCACTTGCGCTCGAGTTCCTCGAGGCTGGGGTAGATCGTCTCCTTCGGGGCGACTCCGTGGTTGCGGATGAGCACGAAGTAGAGGACGAAGGTGACGACGATGCCCACGAGCCACGAGATGTCCGCGCCGCCGAGTTTGGCGACCAGCGGTCCGGTGTAGAAGGACTGAGCGAGGAATGGGATCTGGATGACGACGCCGATGCCGTAGGCGAGAAGCGCGCGCCAGTTCCAGTTGCCGTAGCGACCATGACGGTCGTAGAAGGCGGGGATGTCGAAGCGGTCCTTCGAGATGAGGTAGTAGTCGGTGAGGTTGATGACACTCCAGGGCGTGAACACCATGAGCAGCGCGAGCACGAAGTTCTTGAAGTTCGCGAGGAAGTCAGCTGACGCCAGCAGCGCCACAAGCACGGTGAGGGTGACGATGCCGATGACGAAGACCGCGCGGGTCCAGCGGCGGATGGTCGCCTTGTTGCCGAAGGAGGTGAGGATCGTCAGCGTGCACATGAACGCACCGTAGGCGTTGAGCGTGTTGACGGTGAGCTTGCCCAGCAGGATGACGATGAAGATGAGGAGCGCGAAGACGCCGCCGCCGACGATGTCACCGACGTAGGCGACCTGGTTCTCGACGAACTCATTGCCGGACTCCGTCATGGCGGCGGCCCCGATGAGCGCGCCGAGGGTCATCGACCACTGCGAACCGATGACCGATCCGCCGAAGGTGAACCAGAAGGTCTTCGACGACGGGGTCGACCGCGGCAGGTATCGCGAATAGTCGGCGACGTAGGGGCCGTAGGTCAGCTGCCAGCCCACGGACAGGGCGATCGCAGAGAGGAAGGCGGGGAAGGCGAACGACGAACCCGAGATCAGTCCGGGGACATCGACCTGGGTGATGACGCAGTAGGTGATGAAGAGGAAGCCGAGCAGGCCCGTCACTGAGGAGATCCGCCCGAGCACATGGATGTACTTGTATCCCAGCAGGGCCACCAGGGCGGTGAGTGCGCCGAAGATGACGATGCCGATCCACGGAGTCTGCACGCCGATGATGAGGTTGACGGCCTGGCCGGACAGGACCGCTCCGGTCGAGGCGAAGCCGATGTACATGAGCACGACGAGCACGAGCGGGATGATCGCACCGATGATGCCGAACTGGGCACGCGAGGATATCATCTGCGGCAGACCCAGCTGCGGACCCTGCGCCGAGTGCAGCGCCATGACGATTCCGCCGATGATGTTGCCGATGAGCAGGCCGATGATGGCCCACAGCGCGTCGGCACCGAAGACGACGGCCAGAGCCCCGTCGACGATCGCAGTGATCTGAGTGTTGGCGCCGAACCACAGAGTGAACTGGGAACGTGGCGTTCCGTGACGCTCGGCGTCAGGCACCATCTCGATGGACCGCTTCTCGATCCCCGAATTGGTCGTACTAGCCATGATTGTCTCCTTTGAACTGATGGACCTGGTTCAGTGTGGCACCACTGCACAACACCCGACGAGGTCCAGATCACACTTTCTGTCCGAAATATCGGAAAATCTCGCCGAGGCGGCCCGGAATGTCCGGACATCGGAGCGGGGGTCCGAGGAGCGACCGACTCGCCCTCAGATACCGTGCCGATCGTAGACTCCGACACGTTTCGGTGCTGTTTCGCGCCCGGTCTCCCGGCCGCACCGGCCGCTATTTCGACAGAGAGCGCGCGATGATCGTGCGCTGGATCTCCGACGAGCCTTCGTAGATGCGGTAGATTCGGGCATCTCGAACGTAGCGTTCGAGCGGGAAGTCCCGGGTGAAGCCGTAGCCGCCGTGGATCTGCAGGGCTTCGTCGGCGATGAAGGCGGCCGCCTCGGAGGCGGCGAGCTTTGCCGTGGCCGAAGACCGGGTGAAATCGACCCCCGAATCGCGCTGTTCGGCGGCGTCCATCGTCAGCAGCCACGCCGACCGGTACTTCGTGTACATGTCCGCGAGCTTGAACGCGATGCCCTGCAGGCGGCCCAGCGGTTTCCCGCTGATCTTGCGCTCGCCCGCCCAATCCACGGCGGCGTCGAGAGCGGCCTTGCCGATTCCCAGGCTCATCGCCGCGACCTCGATGCGACCACGGTCGAGCACGCGCATCGCCGTGGTGAAGCCCTCGCCTGCGTTCCCGAGGAGGGCATCCTCGGGGACGACCGTGTCGATGACGAATTCGAAGACCGGGCTGCCGCGCAGGCCCATCGTCTTCTCCGGGGGATTGAAATCCAGCCCCGCCGAGGCGGCCGCGGTGTCGACGATGAATGCGCTGATGCCCTTGTGGCCGGCATCGACGTCGGTCTTCGCATAGACGATGATGAAGTCCGCGAAGCCGGCGTTGGTGATGAAGCACTTCGTGCCCTTGAGGTGCCAACCGCCGTCGACCCGTGTGGCCTTCGTCGACATCTCCGCCGGGTTCGAGCCGGCACCCGGCTCGGTGAGCCCGAAGGCACCGATGACCTCGCCGGCAGCGGCCCGCGGCAGCCACGCTTCGCGCTGTGCATCGGTGCCGCCGAGGAGGATCGAGTCGGTGGCGAGGAACTGCGCGGTGACGATCGACGCGGTCGATGCGCACGCCTCGGTGATGGCGGCGACCATCTGGCTCATCGCCACCGAACCGACGCCGGGCCCGCCGAATTCCTCGGGCAGGTTGAGCCCCATGACCCCCACCTCGGCGAGGGTCTTCAGGGTTTCGTCGGAGACGCGTTCGTTCGCGTCGGCGGCCGCGGCCTGTGGGACGAGGACGTCCTTGCTGATCGAGACGACGGCGTCGACGAGTTCCTGTTCATCGGCGGTGATGTCGAAGGCCATAAGAGTGCTCCTTTGCAATGGGGATCGGTTCGATGGAATTGGACGGGACCCGGATCGTGAAGATTGGGGAATCCCGACGGAGAGGCCAGGGGATTCGTGCGGAGTGCGCCGCCTCGGCGAGATTGGCGCCAGCCGGTCAGGTCAGGGTGCGTCGGTGGGTGCGGCGAAGTCGGCGTTGTGTTCGCCGAGGCGGGGCGCCGGAAGCGCGGACGCCGGGCGGGTGCCGTCGACAAGGAGCGGGTGGCCGAGGAAGGCGTGTCCGGACCGGGGATCGGTGGCAGTGAGATCGCGATCGGAGCCGATGGGGCCGGTGACCGCCTCGGCGAAATCGAGGACGGGGGAGTTCGGGATTCCGGCGGCATCGAAGATCTCGCACAGCTCGGTCACGGTGCGCCCGGTGGTGAATTCTTCGATCTCGATGCGCAGCGCGTCGTCGTTGTCCGACCGATGAGCGTCGGTGGCGAAGCGCGGATCGGTGGCCAGCTCCGGCTTGCCGAGGGTCTGGGCAAGAGTACCGAAGAGCCGGTCGTTGGCCACGGCGATGACGAGGAGTCCGTCGGCGGCGCGATAGGTGTCGAACGGTGCCGAGACGGGGTGGCGGTTGCCGACCCGGGTGGGGGCGGATCCAGCGGAGTGGAGGGATGCGTTCGTCGGCTGCATGGCGAGCATGACGTCGAGCATCGGAATGTCGATATGGGCACCTTCGCCGGTCGTCTGGCGGTGGAAGAGCGCCGAGGAGATGCCGAAGGCGGCGAAGACTCCGGCGGAGACGTCGGCGATGGATTCGCCGACTCGGGTGGGGGAGCCGTCGGGGAAGCCGGTCGAGGCCATGAGGCCGCTCAGGGCCTGGATGACCGTGTCGTAGGCGGGGCGTTTGGCTTGGGTGCCGTGCTGTCCGAAGCCGGAGATCGACGCGTAGACGATATCGGGTTTGACGGCCTTGAGGTCCTCATAGGACAGGCCGAGCTTCGCGGCGACGCCGGGCCGGAAGTTCTCGACGACGACATCGCAGCTCGCGATGAGATCGAGCAGTCGAGCGTGGTCTTCCGGGTCCTTGAGATCGGCCTCGATCGAGCGCTTTCCGCGGTTGAGTCCGGTGAAGTAAGTCGACCCGGATTCGGTGAAGGGTCCGAGATGTCGGGAATCGTCCCCGTGGCCGGGCATCTCGATCTTGATGACCTCGGCGCCCTGATCGGCGAGCATCGCCGTGGCGTAGGGACCGGCGAGGACTCGGGAGAAATCGGCGACCCGAACCCCGGTCAGCAGCTGCTTCGTTGCGTTCATGTTCCTCATCCTCGGCGCTGACCTGGGCGAAGACAACGGGGTCTCCGCGGATTTCGTCCGAGGTGTCGGACTGGATCGAGCGCTGACGGGCGGTCCGTCCCTGGGGTGGCTTGAGTCGGCGTGAAGGGCCGCCCGCGACAGACGCGGACGGCCCTTCACTCGGCCTGCGGTGAGCTGCTGGCTCCTCGAGTCGATCAGCCTCAGGCGAGGCCGTCCTGTCAGGCCACGCGTTCGAAGACGGCTGCCATGCCCTGACCGCCGCCGATGCACATGGTCTCGAGGCCGTAGCGCGATTCGCGGCGATCCATCTCGCGCAGCAGGGTGGCGAGGATGCGCCCACCGGTGGCGCCGACCGGGTGGCCGAGTGAGATGCCCGAGCCGTTGACGTTGAGACGCTCGGCGAAGTCGGATTCGGACAGCTTCCATTCGGTCGTGCAGGCGAGCACCTGCGCCGCGAATGCCTCGTTGAGTTCGATGAGGTCGATATCGCCGAGTTCGAGACCCGCCTGCTGCAGTGCCTTCGCAGTCGCGGGGACCGGGCCGATGCCCATGGTCTTCGGCGGCACTCCGGCCACCGCCCAGCTGCGCATGCGGGCGAAGACCCGCAGACCCAGCTCGGCGGCCTTGGCTGCGGTGGTGACGATGCACAGCGCGGCACCATCGTTCTGGCCCGAGGCATTGCCGGCGGTCACCGTGGCCTCATCGTCGGACTTCCCGAGCATCGGCTTGAGCTTCGCGAGCTTCTCGACCGTCGATCCGGGACGGATGTGCTCGTCGGTCGTGATGACCTGTTCGGGGGTCTTCCTGGTGGCCGGCAGCGTGATCGGCACGATCTCGTCGGCGAACTTCCCTTCTTCCGTCGCCGAGGCGGCCCGACGATGCGATTCAACGGCGTAGGCGTCCTGGTCCTCCCGCGAGATCTTGTACTCCCGACGCAGGTTCTCCGCGGTTTCGATCATTCCTCCGGGCACCGGGTAATCGTTGCCGCCGGCGGTGAGGCGGCCGCGGACGAGACCGTCCTTGAGTTCGATGTTGCCGCCCTTGACGCCCCACCGGATCTCCTCGTTGAAGAACGGTGCGCGGCTCATCGACTCGACGCCGCCGGCAACGACGAGGTCGGCGAAACCGGCTGAGATCATCGCGTGGGCGTCGGCGATCGCCTGCAGGCCGGAGCCGCAGCGACGGTCGACCTGGCGGCCGGGAACGGTGATCGGCAGTCCCGCATTGAGGGCGACGACGCGGCCGATCGCCGGAGTCTCCATGTGCGGGTAGCAGTTGCCGAGGATGACATCCTCAATGGCCTCGCCCGGCAGGTTGGTCTTCTCCAGCAGAGCTGCGAGGACCTGTCGGCCGAGCTCCTCATGCGGAACGTTCTTGAACTGTCCGCCGAATCCGCCCACGGGGGAGCGGAGAGGTTCGCAGATGACGATGTCTTCGGACACAGAGTCTCCCTTTGGGTTGTGATCGAGCCGTCCTGCTGCGGCGGTGAGGCATCGATCCCTTCGGCATCACTGCCGATGCTGATATCAATACATTCTGATTTATGAACATATCCGAATAGATCGCGAGAGACAAGAGGTCATCTCAATGAATGGGCATCCGACGCCCCGATGGCGGATGTGCCGACGGTGGACGCGTGCGCGGTGAACGATGGTGGGGTCGGTCGCGTGGGCGGCGGTGTGGAGGTTTTCCGAACGGCGGTGAGACCGGCCGAGCTCAGCGGACTGTCGGCAGGACCGCCTCGGCGACATCGAGGACCGTGCTCAGGGCTGCGTCCTGTTGGTCGAGGCGGTATGCGAGGTGAAGCTGGGTAGCTTCGTTCGGGAGATTGAGCGGCACGGCGGTGATCCGCGAGTCGTAGCCGGCGGCGACGGAGTCGAACGTGATCGTCACACCCATTCCGGCGGCCACGAGCGCAGAGATCGACTGCGAGTCGGGGGCCTCCTGGACCGTGCGCGGGCTGAACCCGGCATCGAGGCATAGGCGCATGGCGGTCTCGCGCAGGTTCGAATTCGGGCGCGCGGGCAGAAGGACGAAAGGCTCATCGGCGAGCTCTGCGACGTCGATCTTCTTCCGATTCGCCAGGCGATGTGAACTCGGCAAGGCGACACATGGGCGCTCGATCGCCACTGGGCGACCCGCGATGAGCGGAGGCCGCCGACGCCAGCGGACCAGCGCGAGGTCGAGAGTGCCGTCCATGATCCTCTCGAGGCCTTCGTCGGCATAGACCGTCGACTCGAGGTGGAAGGCGATGCCCGGATTGCGTTCGTGCGAGGCTGCCACGAGGGTGGCGGCGAGGTCCCGGGAGGATGGATGCGAGTAGCCGAAGCGCACGCGTCCGACCTCGCCGCTGGAGGAGCGGTGGACGGATTCGATGGCGGCCTGCTGGGTGGCGAGCATGTGTTTGGCCGGTTCGAGCAGAGCCTCACCGGCGGGGGAGAGGCTGACCGAGCGGGTCGTGCGTTGGAACAGTGAGGCGCCGAGTTCGGTCTCCAGGGAGCGGATGGTGCGGCTCAGCGGGGGCTGGGCCATGCCGAGGCGTTCGGCGGCGCGGCCGAAGTGGAGTTCCTCGGCGACGGCGACGAAGGCGCGGATCTGCTGCAGCTCCACTGTGTTCTCCTGTATCAGGCGGTCCGGGCGAATGTCTTAATTATTTCATGAATATGCAATAATCTCAGAGATATTTTGCGGAATTCGGTAATTGCTATAGCCTGCGAACCATGCACAGTGACACAGTCGTCAGTCTGCCTGAGGCCATCGAACGCTACGTCGAGGACGGGGCCACGGTGGCGCTCGAGGGGTTCTCCCACCTTATCCCGTTCGCCGCCGGACACGAGATCATCCGACAGGGAATCTCCGGACTCACCTTCTGCCGGCTCACCCCCGATCTGCTCAGCGACATGATGATCGCCGCCGACTGCGTCGATCGCCTTGTCTGCTCCTTCTTCGCCTCCGGTTCGGCCGGCAGCCTCTACGAGGTGCGGCGCCGCATCGAATCGGCCGACCCGCGGCCGCTCGCGGTCGAAGAGTACTCACACCACGCGATGACCCTGCGCTATCACGCCGGAGCCGCTCGCCTGCCGTTTGCTCCGATCGGCTCCTTCGTCGGCTCCGACATCCCCGGCATCAACCCGGACATCCGCTCCGTCGTCGACCCGTATTCGGGCAAGAAGACGTACGTCGTGCCGCCGCTCAACCCCGATGTCACGATCATCCACGCCCAGCGCGCCGACCGTCACGGCAACGTCCAGATCTGGGGCATCACCGGCACTCAGCAGGAAGCCGTCTACGCGGCCGACCATGTCATCGTCACCGTCGAGGAGATCGTCGACGACGAGGTCGTCCGCTCCGACCCGAACCGCACTCTCATCCCGGCTCACGCCGTCGACGCGGTGTGCGAGGTGCGAACCGGGGCGCACCCGTCCTATGTGCAGGGCTCCTACGATCGCGACAATGCCTTCTATCGCGAATGGACTGCGATCTCGAAGGACCCCGCCCGGCTGCAGGAGTGGCTCGACGTCCATGTGCGCAGGACCCGCGATCATACCGAGTACCTCGAATCGATCGGTCACGATCGTCTCCGCGGTCTGCTCGTGGATCCGCGCCCCTCGGGCGTGGTCGATTACGGACGCCGTACGCAACCGAGCGAAGGGAGCCTGAAGTGAGCACCGCCTCGGCGAAGGACTTCACCGAAACCGAACTCATCGTCTGCGCGGCTGCGAAGATGCTCGCCCGCAGCCGCACCGTCTTCGCCGGCGTCGGGCTGCCCACGCTGGCCGTCGACCTCGCCCACCGCACGGTCAATCCGAGCATCCAGCTCATCTACGAATCCGGGGTCGCCGGCGCGCACCCCGAATCGATGGCCGAAGGCATCGCGGACTCCGTCGTTGTCTCCGGGGCCGAGGCGGTCGTCAGCATGCATGCCCTCTTCGGCTACGTCCTCCAAGGTGGGAACGTCGATGTGGGATTCCTCGGTGCAGCGCAGGTGGACCGGTTCGGTTCGCTCAACACCACCGTCATCGGCGACTGGGATTCTCCGAGAGTGCGTCTGCCCGGTTCGGGCGGCGCCGCCGACATCATGGCCAATGCCGGAGAGGTCTTCGTCGTCCTCCGCCGCCATGACCCGGCCGCCTTCCCCTCCGAACTCGACTTCGTCACCTCGGCCTCTCCCGTGCGCGCGGCGGAGCAGCCGGACTTCATCCAACCGTGCGGATTCGGAGTCTCCACCGTCATCACCCCACTGGGGATCCTGCGGCGGCGTGAGCGCCTCGGCGAGCTCGAACTCAGCGAGGTCCACCCGGGAGTGACCGTCGCGCAGGTGCAGGAAGCGACCGGCTGGGACCTCGCCGTCGCCGAGGATGTCACGCAGACCCAAGCGCCGACGGCCGAAGAAGTGCGCCTGCTCCGCGACGAGATCGACACGGTCCGCCTCTACCTGCGCTGAGGCGAGGGCGGGCTGACTCCTGCGCAACGGCCCTGTTTACGACGGATAGCACATGTTGCAACTAGTGCTATTGGTCGTAAACAGGGCTGCTGGCGCTATTTGGCGGAAGAAGTCGGGGACGCAGTTCTGCGACCACACAACGTGATGCGGCCCCAGTCCAATAGGAACTCGGGGCCGCACCGTTGTTGAGGCGGAGTCCTCAGGGAGTGACGGGAGCGCGCGCCGGTGCGGGTTCGGAACCCGCTCCTGTGGCGTCGGCCGCCGACACGGAATGGCTCGTGCCGACCGCGTCCGCGGAGTCGGCGGCCGGAGCGGAACCGGCGGCCGGCTTGGAACCGGTCGCACCAGGCGCGCCCGTCGGGTCGGCGTCGCGCTCGGCCTTCTCGGCGGCGAGAGCTGCGGCGAACTCCTCCTCGTCGGCGGCCTCGGCCCTCGAGTTCTCGCTGGCCGTCCAGCCGGTCTTGTTGAGCAGGATGAGCGTGCAGACGAGGGAGACGAGCGCATAGCCGGCGCTGAGGATCGCCACCGGAACGATGGATCCCGAGCTCGTGTACATCCACTGTGCGGCCGCAGCGGTGCCGCCTCCGACGGTCATCGAACACAGCTGGTAGGCCAGCGAGATGCCCGTGTACCGGACCCGCGTGGGGAACGCCCGGGCGATGATGCCGCCGATGCCGGCGTAGAACAGCGAGTGCGGAACAGTCGCAGCGGCCATGGCTGCCAGCGCGATGCCGGGATGGCCCAATTCGATCGCGAAGAACATGAGCGGCATGAGGACGAACTCCGGCAGGATGATCCAGAAGATCGCCTTGCGCATGTCCTTGACCCGGTCGAGGATGATCGCGCCGAAGGGCTGGACGATGAACTGCACGACGAGCGCGAGCGTGACGACGGCGAGGAACGTCGACGAGCTGTACGCCCAAGAGTGAGAGGTGTCCGTGGCCCAGGCCGTGGCGAACGTCGTCTTGAGGTAGGTGACCTGGATGAGCGGCAGCGCACCAGCGCCGAGGAGGATGAGCACCCAGTGCTTCCTGATCGCCTCGAAGGCGGGAACCTTGGCGACGGCGTCCTTCTTCTTCACGACCTTCATGTTCTCCGGCTCTTCGAGCTTGAGGCGGATGACGAGGCCGATGACGATGAGGAAGATCGAGGCGAGGAACGCGATCCTCCAGCCGTAGAGGAGGAACTGCGGAGTCGGCAGCAGCGCGAGGAGGAAGAACATGCCCGAGGAGATGAGATTTCCTGCCGGTGATCCCTGCTGGGCGAAGGCCGAGTAGAGGACTCCCTTGCCCTTCGGGGCGTTCTCGCTGGCGATGAGCACGGATCCGCCCCATTCGCCGCCGACCGCGATGCCCTGCAGGATGCGCAGGCAGGTGAGGATGATCGGAGCGGCGATGCCGATGGTCGCATATCCGGGCAGCAGTCCGACGAGGAACGATGCCGCGCCCATCAGCACGAGGGTGACGACGAGGGTCTTCTTCCGGCCGTACTTGTCACCGAAGTGACCGAAGATGATGCCGCCGAGCGGACGAGCGAGGAAGCCCGCCCACAGCGTGACGAAGGAGAGCAGAGTGCCGACGCCGGCAGGCAGGGTGTCGGGGAAGAAGACATGCCCGAAGACCAGCGCCGAGGCGGTTCCGTAGATGTAGAAGTCGTACCACTCGATGGTGGTTCCGATGAATGATGCGATTCCGGCTTTGCGAGCGCGTTTCGCGGTGTTGACCGAATCAGACATGCGATTCCTCTCAGGTGGAGCGTCATTGCGCCGACCGATGCCAGGCGTCGCTGACGTGGCATGGGTGCTCGTTCACCGTAAGTTGCCCTAGTGGGCCACGCAAACACTTTTTGATTATGTCGTCATAACCTAGAGTGATGCTATAGCTGAGTTCCCTTATGTTCTGCGGCTTACCGGGCCGTAAGACGCGAGGAGAGAATTTCTGCTGATACTGGCACCGGTAGTCGAGTAGCGGATTGTTGCGCGATGTGTATCAGAGTGCGGCCATACCCTCGCCGAGGCGGCCGTGCCCACGCGTGAAGCGAAGCGGATGCGCTCGCTCGTCGTTGCGGTACCGGGCGGGGCGAGGCCGCCCGGTTCCAGCCGGGCCGGAGTGTCCGTGCGGCGAGGCTCGGTTCCTCAGTCGGCGACCGGGTCGGCGAGTGATTCCGAGGCGATGACGAGGTCGAGCGCGAGGTCGCCGATGAGTGTCGACTGATCCTCTCGGCGGACGGTGATCCACGCCTGCGGGGCATTCGGGCGAGTGCCGACCCGGGTGAAGATCAGTCGCTCATCGCCGTGGTAGCTGCGGGCCACCGGTGAGGGGACAAGCGAGACGCCGAGCCCGTGGGCGACCATCTCGACGGCGGCCGACCAGCTGGCCGTCCGATGGTGGATCTGCGGTTCGAAGCCGTGCGTGCGGCAGATGCCGACGACGGTGTCGTGATAGATCGGGGACGCGCTCTTGCGGAAGATGACGAACGGGGAATCGACCGCCTCGGCGATGGTGGTGATCGGTGAGCCCGCTGGAGCGCACAGCCAGAACGATTCCCGGGCAGCCGGAGTGCAGACGACGCCGGGATGTTGGAGGGGCATGTGTCCGCAGGCGATGTCGATGTCGTGGCCGAGCAGCATGTCCGACTGCGCCGCCGAGGTGGCCTCCTCGGTGGTGACGAGGATGTCCGGGTGCGCTGCGGAGAAGTCCGTGATCGTCTGCGGCAGGCCGCGATGGAGGAAGGTGGCCACTGTGCCGATCGAGATCGACGTCGGCGCCCCCGTGTTCACGGCCGCCGCATATTCGTTGAAACGGTGGGCGGCTCCGACGGCGGACTTCGCATAGGGCAGCAGCGCCTCTCCGGCGGCGGTCAGCTTCGTCACGGGACTGCGGTGGAACAGCGGTTTGCCGACGAAGTCCTCGAGTCTCTTGAGTTCGGCGCTCAGCGCCGGCTGTGAGATGTTCACCGCGTCGGCGGCGAGCTGGAACTTGCCGTGCTCTGCCAAGGCGATGAAGTACTGGAGGCGCTTGAGACTCGGTTCAGCCATAACCGAAGATTATCAGGGATAAGAGAAATGTCTTTGTCAGCCCCAGGTTCTCGGGCATACGGTCGAAGAAACCATCAAAGGAGATTATCTTGCGTGAGACTGCTTCGT
This sequence comes from Brevibacterium sediminis, assembly GCF_024895295.1. NCBI lineage: Bacteria > Bacillati > Actinomycetota > Actinomycetes > Micrococcales > Brevibacteriaceae > Brevibacterium > Brevibacterium sediminis. Next base: position 198,013 of record NZ_JAHQRN010000006.1, read on the forward strand.
CGCCCGATACGACCATGACCCCCGTGCCGGACAGCTACGGCATCGACCGCTTCGCCGACGACCGGTCGCTGAAGGACCTCCTGCCGCTCTACCTAGACGAGAAGCTGCTCGCGCACCTCCGGCCGGTGTTCGAGGGCCTCGGGCCCCGCCTCGGCGGAGAGCTCGACGACCTCGCTCACGATGCCGACGTCAACCCTCCGGTGCTCAAGCACCGCACCCGCAACGGCGCCGATCAGCAGTCGATCGAGATCCATCCGGCCTACCGGCGCCTGCAGGAAGTCGCCTTCGGCGAACTCGGGCTGGCCGCAATGAGCCACCGGCCCGGTGTCCTCGATTGGGACGAACCGATGCCGCCGATCGTCAAATACCTCCTCGTCTACCTGTTCACGCAGGCGGAATTCGGGCTGCTGTGCCCGGTGAACATGACCGACTCGCTCACCCGCACCCTGCGCAAGTACGGTTCACCCGAACTCGTCGAGCGCTTCATCGGCGGACTGACGAGCACCGATGTCGACACCCTGACCCAGGGCGCGATGTTCATGACCGAACAGGACGCCGGCTCCGACGTCGGTCGTGCGACGACCACGGCGGTCGACAACGGCGACGGCACCTGGGCGCTGACCGGTGAGAAGTGGTTCTGCTCGAACGCCGACGCCGAGCTCGCCATGGTCCTCGCTCGCCCCGAGGGTGCACTGCCCGGAATCAAAGGCATCGGACTCTTCCTCTTACCGCGCACTCTTGAGGACGGTTCGCCGAACTCCATGCGCATCGTCCGCCTCAAGGACAAGCTCGGCACCCGGTCGATGCCCAGCGGCGAGATGAGCCTGCAGGGAGCGACGGCCTACCTCGTCGGCGATATCGGACGCGGATTCGTGCAGATGGCCGATATGGTCAACTCCTCTCGCCTGTCCAATGCCGTGCGCGCGGCCGGCCTCATGCGGCGGGCCTTCGGTGAGTCGAAGTTCATCTGCCGCAATCGCGAAGCCTTCGGTTCGACGTTGAGCAAGCTGCCCCTGCAGCGTCGCCAGCTCGCGAAGATCATGACGACCACGGAACAGGCGCTGTCGATCTCCCTGCACACGGCGGACGTCTTCGCCCGGGCCGATGCCGGTGACGCCGAAGCCGCCTCGGTTCTGCGCATCCTCACCCCGCTCATCAAGTTCCGCGCCACCCGCGACGCCCGCAAGGTCACCGCGGACGCGATGGAGATCCGCGGCGGAGTCGGCTACATCGAGGAATACGGCGACGCCCGCGTCTTCCGCGATTCCCAGCTCGGATCGATCTGGGAGGGCACCTCGAACATCGTCGCCCTCGACGTCATCCGCGCCGCCCACCGGGCGGGCACACTCAAACCGCTGTTCCTGCACCTGGAGACGCTCATCGCCGAGGCGGCCGACCTCCCGGCCGCGTTCCGCAGCCAGATCCAATCGCTGAGCTCGACGCTGCTGCACGCGCTCGAGTCCACGCCCGAAGGTGTTGAGCAGGCACGGGTGCGTCAGCTCGCGACCGCGACCTACAACCTCGTGTGCGCGTCCATCATGGCCTCGGAAGGCGCGCGGATCGGAGACAGCCGCGGCGACTGGTCGCGCATCGTCATCGCCGCACTGGTACTGCGCCACAAGCTGATGCCGCAGAACCCGCTCGTCCCGGTCGTCGAAGACGACGCCGTACTCGACGCCCTCATCGACGGTGTCGGTATGGGCCGGGACGAAGCGTTCGCGGCTGTCGAGGAGATCCTCGGCGAAGGTGGAGCAGCTCAGTCCGCCGAGGATGGAACTGCGCGTTCCGGAGGGAGCGGGCAGTGAGCGCGGGAGCACTCGCCGGGATCACGGTCATCGATCTCTCGCGCATCCTCGGCGGGCCCTATTGCACGCAGATCCTGGCCGATCACGGTGCCGAGGTCATCAAGGTCGAACCTCCGGCCGGCGATGATACGCGCAGCTGGGGGCCGCCTTTCGTGGCGCCGGAAGTGTCGAGCTACTTCGCCGGGATCAACCGGAACAAGCGGATGATCACCCTCGACCTGCGCACCGAGGAGGGACAGGAGGCGCTGCACGGGCTGCTGGCCGGGGCCGATGTGCTCGTCGAGAATTTCAAGACCGGGACCCTGGCGAAGTGGGGGCTCGATCCGGTGTCGGACATTCCGGACCGCTACCCGCACCTCGTGCACGCGTCCATCACCGGTTTCGGCGATGACGGTCCGCTGGGCGGACGGCCCGGATACGACGCGATCATCCAGGCGATGTCGGGTCTGATGTCGGTCAACGGGGACGAGTCGACCGGGCCGATGCGCATCGGCATGCCCGCCGTCGACATGGTCACCGGGCTGAACGCGGCCATCGGCGTGCTCATGGCGCTGCAGGAACGGGTGACCAGCGGGCGCGGTCAGCGGGTCGAGACGACGCTGTTCGACTGCGGGATCTCCGTCATGCATCCGCACCTGCCGAACTTCTTCGGCGGTGGGGCCGTGCCGAAGCTGTCGGGCAACGACCATCCGAACATCGCCCCGTATTCGGCGTTCGCGACCGGGGCCGGGCAGGTATTCATCACCGCCGGAAACGACGCGCAGTTCGCTAAGCTCGTCGACCACCTCGGTGCTCCGGGGCTCGCCGAGGACCCGCGGTTCGTCGATAACGCCGCGCGTCTGGGCAACAGGGATGCGCTGCGGACCGAGCTCGAAGCGCTCATGGTGTCGACTTCGGCGGAGGCGCTGTCCGAGGAGCTCATGAGCATCGGCGTGCCCGCCGGTCCGATCCTCGATGCCGCCGAGGTGGTCGAACACCCGCATACCGCGCACCGCGAGATGGTCGTGGAGATGGGCGACGGCTACCGCGGGGTGGCCTCGCCGATCAAGCTCGCCCGGACTCCGGCCAGCTACCGGATCTCGCCGGTGCAGCGGGTTGCGGAGGTCGCCGGCGGGGACGATGGCGAAGGGCAGTATGGCGCGGAGGTTGAAGGGCACCCGCACGCGGTGGCCCGGAATCAGCCGTTCGAGGACTTCGCAGCAGCATCGTCCCGCGACCGGGCAGCCTCAGCGGCGCGGTAGTCTCCCGGCTCGAGGAAGCGCGAGGCGATGCAGCCGAACAGGATTCCCCAGAAGGCCGCATGGATGTTGAACGGGTCGAACTCGGCGATCGTGACGACGAAGGTCACCAGTGCCCCGAACGTGAAACGAGTGGAGAACGCGGAGACGAACGCCTGCCGCAGAGCTCCCAGCATCGCCATTCCCCCGAGAGCGAGGATGTAGGCCTCGGGCGTGCCGAGCATGAAGCGCGTGACGAGCGGGGAGAACAGGGCAGCAATGAAGCAGAGGAACGAATAGACGACCGCTGCCGAGTACTGGCGCTTCGGTTCTCCGGAGGACGTGAGCAGGGCGTTCGTCGGTCCCGTCAGGCAGGCGGAGACCGCGCCGAAGCAGGCATTGACCACCGACATGATTCCCGAGGTCACCGCCGAGGCATTGACCGGAGTGGCATGTCCGGCGTGGCGCAGCACGGCCTCGCCCTGCCCGTTCTGGACGACCAGGACGGTCAATGTCAGCGGGACGACGAGTTCGAGTTGGGCCGCCCACGTGAACTCGGGAGTCGTGAAGACCGGGTGGGCGAGGACGGGGCCGCCCGATGACAGGTCCAGCTGTCCGAGGGCGACGACGGCGAGGAATCCGACGATGAGTGCGCCCAGGACGGGCGGCATGAACCGAGCCAGTCCGGGCAGCGCTGTGAGGGCGATGAACGCGGCGATCATCGGAACGACGATCGCCGGTGTCGCCTGCCCCGAGGTGACGATGTCGGTGCCGAAGCGCAGGAACAGCGCTGCCACCATGGCCATGACGATCGGCGGCGGAATGGCTGCCATCGCCTTTCTGACCAGGCCGCTCATGCCCAGGGCCAAGGTCAGTATGCCGGCGACGAAGAACGCGCCGACCACCTCGCCGAAGCTCAGGTGCTGCAGCGATGGGCCGAGCAGAACGGTGCCAGGAATCGACCAGGCGAAACCCAGGGGGCGCCGGTAGATCAGTGACATGACCAGCGTGGCCAAGCCCGCCGAGAGGAAGATCCCGAAGACCCATGACGACAGCTGGGCATCGCTGAGGCCGCCCGCCAGTCCCACAGCCATCGTCACCGCGATGGGTCCGGTGATGCCGAAGATCAGGCCGACGAGGGCATTCAGGCAGAATTCGACGCTGATGTCGCGCCGAAATTCCCTCCATCGAGGCATCCGAGTGCCAGGTCGCTCGAGCAGCGGTTCGCGTCGTGTCGAGGCGGCATGGTCAGCAGCCGATCTCGCCGAGGCGGTCCCGCTCTGGGACTCACCCACCGGGGCTATTCGCTGGTTCTCGTGCATGCAGTGGTCCTCAGGTCCAGCGCGGCAGGGTCGGGAGGTCGGGCAGCTCTGCGGCGGATTCGATCTCCCCGGGATGCCCCCACGCCAGCCACTGCACGAGGTCCTCGCGGTCGCCGGTGACGATCTGACCGTCCTCGCCGATCTCCCAGCGGTCGCCTTCGGTCGTGTCGATGATGAGGTTCGGAGCCGCCTCTGCGATCCGCAGTCTGCGGATGAGCGTCTCCAAGGCATCGAGCGCGGAGTCCGGATCGGCCTCCTCGATGGTCCATGCGGTGCCGAGGGAATCGTGGGCGATGACGATCTCACCGATCCGCTGGCTCACGACTTCGCCCGGGCTCAGCCGGAGCCCGCGGTAGTCCACGGTCTCGTCGGCGGGTATTCGGCTCAGGTGACCCGCCGCAGCGGTGAACGCCAGATGACAGCGCCGGAAACCGGTGCGGACATCCTCGACGGCATCGTCGTCGGCCGCGGTCGGCAGTCCGAGTGATTCTTCGATGAGGCGGGAGAGCTCGAAACCGCCCTCGACGATCCGCGAGAGCACGACATGACGGCTGTGTCCGTCAGCGGTGGTCTTCTCCATCAGGTCGTCGGCGAGCATGGTGATGACGGTGTCCATCATCTCCGTTTCGCGGCCGAGCCGAGCGAGATCCGAATAGAGCTGTTCGATGCGTTCCACAGGTGCGGTCCTTTCCTCAACGCTGAGAGATCACCGGTCACCCTAGCTGCGCGAGGTCCGCAGCCGGCACCCCGAGAACCCCAGTCCTCACCCCCTGGGTCATGCCTAGGCATCCCCCTGGTGTGAAGAGCATCACGATCGCCGAGGATGGGGTGGACCGATCGGGCAGCGCCGAATGCTCGCCCTGAGATCGGATGCTCGAACGCACCGCAGAGACCAATGGAGGCTCCTATGACCGATACGCTCGATGTCCGCCCCGATACCCGCGAACTCATCGCGAACGGCGTCCAGGAACGGCCCGAAGAAGGCGTCCGCCGAGTGAATCGGCAGATCTTCACCGATGAGGAGATCTTCGAGCTCGAGATGAAGCACATCTTCGAAGGCAACTGGGTCTACCTGGCCCACGAGTCCCAGATCCCCGAGATCGGCGACTACTTCACGACCTATATCGGTCGCCAACCGATCGTCATCACCCGCGACAAGCAGGGCGGACTCAACTGCCTCATCAACGCCTGCGCCCATCGTGGAGCGATGCTCTGCCGCCGCAAGACCGACAACCGCACCACCCTGACCTGCCCCTTCCACGGATGGACCTTCCGCAACTCCGGTGAGCTGCTCAAGGTCAAAGACGGCCGCAACGGCGGATACCCCGAGCAGTTCAACAAGGAAGGTTCGCACGACCTCACCCGAGTCGTCCGGTTCGAAAACTACCGGGGTTTCCTCTTCGGCTCGCTCAACCCCGATGTCCTTCCGCTCGAGGAGCACCTCGGCGACACCCGGGTGATCATCGACTCCGTCGTCGACCAGTCACCGGACGGTCTCGAGGTCCTCAAAGGTGCGACGACCTACACCTACGAGGGCAATTGGAAGCTGCAGACGGAGAACGGCGCCGACGGCTACCACGTGACCTCCGTGCACTGGAACTATGCGGCAACCACAGCCCGCCGGAAGTCCGGAGAATCGGAGAACGAGACCAAGGCCATGGACGCGGGCGGCTGGGGCAAGGTCGCCGGCGGCTTCTACTCCTTCCCCTACGGGCACCTGCTGCTGTGGCAGGAATGGACGAACCCCGAAGACCGTTCGCTGTGGTCGGAACGGGAACGTCTGGTCACGGAATACGGGGAGACGATGGCGAACTTCATGACGAACATCTCCCGCAACCTCTGCCTCTACCCGAACGTCTACCTGATGGACCAGTTCAGCTCGCAGATCCGCCATATCCGGCCGATCTCCGCCGACCTCACCGAGGTCACGACGTTCTGCATCGCGCCGAAGGGCGAATCCGCCGAGGCGAGGGCGAATCGGATCCGCCAGTACGAAGACTTCTTCAACGCCACCGGCATGGCCACCCCGGATGATCTCGAGGAGTTCCGGTCCGCGCACAAGACCTACCGTGCCTCGGCAGCTCCGTGGAACGACATGTCCCGTGGTCAGGAGCACCAGATCGACGGGCCCGACGAACAGGCGAAGGGCTTGGGCATCAATCCGATCGCCTCGGGCGCGAAGACCGAAGACGAAGGTCTCTACCCCGTCCAGCACGAATACTGGCAGTCCGTGATGGTCGACGCCCTGGAACGGGAGGAAGCGGCGGCAGAGCCCTCCGCGCGGAGCTGATCCGCAGACACGCGGAGCTGACCCGCGCATTCGCAGAACCGTCCCGCGCAAACCCGGAATTCAACCGCGCACGCGCGGCACAGACCCCGAAAGGACCGACCCGATCATGACTTTGACCGCACAGGAGACCTCTTCCGCACTCGTCGTCGATGTGGAGACCGCCGAGGTGATCCGCCAGTTCCTCTACCGCGAAGCTCGCCTGCTCGACGAATGGCAGTTCGAGGAATGGCTGGAGTGCTACCACCCGGAAGCCTCCTTCTGGATGCCCGCCTGGGACGTAGACGACACCCTGACCAGCGACCCGCAGAACGAGATCTCACTCATCTGGTACCCGGACCGCAGCGGCCTGGAAGACCGCGTCTTCCGGATCCGAACCGACCGTTCGGCGGCGACCTCGCTGCCCGAGCCCCGCACGGAGCACAACCTCGGCGGAATCGAATTCCTGTCCCGGGACGGCGACAGGGTCGAGGTCCGATTCAGCTGGACCACTCACTATTACCGCTACCAGAGCACGCTGACCTATTACGGCCACAGTCTCTACAGCCTCGATCTGTCGGGCCAGACACCGGTGATCCGCGACAAGAAGGTCATCCTCAAGAACGACACGGTGCATCAGATCATCGACATCTACATGATCTGACCATCGGCGATCAGATCGATGGCCCACCTGCCCGAGGACGCGCAGCCCCACCTGCCCGAGGACGCGCAGAAGAGACTTAGGAGAAGACAATGAGCAATGACGTAGCGATCAGCTTCGAAGACGGCGTCACCAAGATCATCAAGGTCAACCAGTTCGAAACGGTGATGGAGGCCGCGTTCAAGGCGCGGATCAACCTGCCCTCGGACTGCCGTGACGGAGCGTGCGGAACCTGCAAATCGTTCTGCACTTCCGGAGAGTTCGATCCCGGCGACTTCATCGACGATGCGATGACCGAGGACGAGCTCGACGCCGGTTATGTGCTGACCTGCCAGGCCACCCCCGAGACGGACATGACGATCGACGTCCCCACGACCTCGGACGTGGCGAAGACCTCGGCCTCGGACTTCGACACCGAGATCGTCGACCTTGAGTTCCATGCGGACTCGACGGTGAGCTTCACGCTGGCAGTGGAGAACCGGGACGATCTCGCCTACCTGCCCGGCCAGTACATGAACCTCCAGGTTCCCGGCACCGACCAGGCCCGGTCGTACTCCTTCAGCTCCGGTCCGAAAATCGAGAACACCTCATTCATGGTCCGCAACACCCCGGGCGGGGCGATGTCGACCTTCCTCACCGAACGTGCAGCCGTCGGCGACAAGCTGACGATGACCGGACCGTTCGGGACCTTCTTCCTCCGTCCCCCGAAGCGGCGGATGCTGATGCTGGCGGGCGGGACCGGCCTGGCCCCGATCCTGTCCATCCTGGAGAAGCTCGCCGACGACGGCACGGATCAGCCCATCCACCTCATCTACGGTGTCACCAATGACTCCGATCTCGTCGGACTCGACCGCCTCGATGAGTACGTCGAGAGACTGGGCACTTTCAGCTACAGCTTCTGTGTGTCCTCGCCGGAGAGCACTGCGGAGAAGAAAGGGTACGTCACCCAATTCATCGAGGACGAGCATCTCGACGGCGGAGACGTCGACATCTACCTCTGCGGCCCGCCGCCGATGGTCGATGCAGTGTCGAGCTGGTTGGGCGACGAGGACATCACGCCGGCGAACTTCTACTACGAGCGGTTCGCGCCCAAAGGGTCGACCGATGACGACGAATCCGGTGCCCCGGTCAGCAAAGAGACGATCGAGGAGTCAGGCGATGCGATCAGCGCCGGTGATGCGGTGTCGTCGATGCAGACCGGACGGCTCTCCTTTACCCGCCAGGACTCGATGGCCCACCTCGAGGCACGCACCGGCCTGGAACTCGCGGTGACCGAGCTGCTCATGGGGCGGCTGACAGACAAGCAGCTCGAACAGTTCCGACGCTTGGCGGAGAACGTCTCGACGGCGCTCAAGGGCGAAGAGATCATCGACGCGGAGGAGTTCGGCAAACTCAACGAAGAATTCCACGAGTACCTCTTCATCCTCTCCGACAATCCAGCCTTCCTAGAGAGCTTCCGTCGGCTGGAGGTGCAGAGCCAGATCGTCGAGGCGCTGAAGAACGGCGGTTGGATCGCCCCCGAGGTCGACGCCGAGCACTACGACCTCGTTGCGGCGTTCGAGAACAACGACATCGATGCGGCGCGTCGAGTTCTGCGTTCGCACAGCGAGCACACTCGCGCGACGATGTGCATGGTGGTGCCGCATGCCTCCTGAGTCGGCCGAGACGCCTGAATCGCAGACGGCGCAGAAGCGGGTCGAGGACCAGGGGCTGCTCACCGGCAAGCTCGTGCTCATCACCGGGGCCGCCCAGGGCATCGGCCGGGAGACGGCGCTGCTCGCTGCCGCCCAGGGAGCCGACCTCATCCTCGCCGACCGATCCGATCTCGTGTCCGAGACGGAAGCGGAAGCGAAGGAGATCGCGGCTGCACGGGGACGTCGGCTCGCCTCGGCGACGGTGCTGGGTGATCTCGAGGCCTGGACAGGTGCGGAACACGTGGTGGCTGCAGGAACCGAGGCGCTGCGGCTGCCGGACGTCTGCATCAACGCCGTCGGCGGCACAATCTGGGCCAAGCCGTACGAGTACTACGAACCGGAGAATATCGAAGCGGAGATCCGCCGCTCCCTGTTCCCGACGCTGTGGATGTGCCGTGCCGTCCTGCCGGGGATGAAAGCTCGTGGCGAAGGTACCATAGTCAACGTGTCATCGATCGCCACCCGCGGAGTCAATCGCGTCCCGTATTCGGCTGCGAAAGGCGGGGTCAATGCGCTCACCGCATCACTGGCCATGGAGGCCGCCGAGGCGGGAGTGCGTGTGGTCGCAACGGCACCGGGAGGCACCGAAGCCCCCGAACGGCGGATCCCGCGCGGCCCGGGCGCCGAAACCGAAGAAGAGCGAGGATGGTTCCGACAGGTCGTCGAACAGACGACGGAATCGAGCCTGTTCGGCCGTTACGGCACCTTGAGAGAGCAGGCGTGGCCGATCGTCTTCCTCGCCTCCGATGCGGCCTCGTACATCAACGGCTCGGTGCTGCCGGTCGGCGGAGGTGATCAGGGATAGACGGAGCAGGGTCAGCTGCGCTTCCACTGCTGCCCGGTCCGACACGAGCCCTCCACTCCGTCCTCGACCTGTGGAAGTCGCTGGCCGACACAGGTGGGAGGATCGTCGTCCTGGAAGGGGCGTCCGGTACTGGCAAGTCCGGTATCGTCCGTGCGCTGCAGGACGCGACCGGGCATAGTTGCGAAGTCCTCGTCGGCACGCACTGGAGCCGAGGGGTCCCGTTCGCCCTGCTCGGACAACTGAGAGACGCATCCGAGATTCTGCAGGAGGGCAGCGAATGCCCCGCCACCATGCAGCTGCAGGTGGCCGGCGCCCTCATCGAACTGTTGAGGGGCGACAAGACCGCACCGACGACCGGTCCGAGCTCAGATGGGCGTCTCATCGTCCTCGACGACATCGGCTTCGCCGATCCCGAAAGTCTGCAGGTGTTCAGTCAGATCGGGCGGCGAATGCGCGACACCCGCACCCTGCTGCTCATCTGCCTCGATCCGGAATCGACAGACTCGCTGGACCCCGACTTCCTGAGGATGGCGAGGGATTCCCATGCTGCCCGGATCGAGATCTGCGACTTCGGCACCGACGATGCCATCGAACTGGCCGCCGGTCGCGGATTCCACGACATCGGAGATCACGGAGCCGCCGCCCTGGTCACCCAGAGCGGCGGCCGACTGCGTGCCGCCGAAGAGATCCTGGCTCTGCTGCCTCCGGGCCGATGGCCCGCTGACCCCGGTCAGCTGCCGCTGCCGCCGGCAGTCACCCAGGAGGTCCTGGGCCGGATCGAGAGCACCGGTTCCTCCGAAGTCGAGGACGTTGCCTCCGCATTGGCCATTCTGCGCCGACCGCAGGATCTCAAACGGGTGATGGACGTCGCCGGAATCGATGACGTCGAAGGGACCATCGACCTCGGCGTGGCTCGAGGCGTCTTTCGAGAACACGACTCGGCGGGTCGGACCACCCTGCGTCTGTGCCACCCTGCTGCGGCCAAGGTGATCCTCGAGACTATGGCGCCGTCGACACGGCGATTTCTCCGCCGCCGAGCTGCCGAGACCGCCCCATCGGAAGAGGAGAAGCTCTTTCACCTCTCCGCTGCTTCATTGGGCCTCGACCCCGAGCTGGCCATGCGTCTCATCACCATTGCCGTCGATGCTGAGCGGGAGGGACGCTGGGAGGATGCCGCGCAGCTGCATTTCGGGGCCGCACGAGTCCTCCCTGCCTCCGCCGACCGCGACCATGAACTCCTGGCCGGCATCGATGCGCTCGCCAGCGCAGGAAGAGTGGCGGAAGTCCTGCCGTGGGTCGAAATCGGAAAGAGCATCGCCCCGTCGGTGCTGCGCGATACCGTGCTGGCCAATATCGCCACTCATCGGGGGCAGGCCGCCCTGGCAGACGATCTGCTCGCTCGTGCCGAGAACGCCGGCGCCGGCGGTGACGAACTCAATGCCCAGATCGCTCTGCGCCGGACCTTGGACTCCCTCGTGCGCTGGGACGGTCCGAAGATCTGCGCATGGACGAGCCGCGCGATCGAACTGAGTGATCCGAGCGAACCCGCCTATGTCGAATCCCGAGTCGTCCGCGGACTCGGCTTCGCCGCGCAGGGACTCCTCGCCGAAGCCGATGCGGAGCTGAGGACCATGGCAGCCCAACGACTCCGCGGGGCACAGGAGCAGCGACTGCGTCTGTGCGAGGGGTGGGTGGCGATGCTCGCCGGTGACCATCGAAAAGCCGTCCGCGACTTCGAAGCCGCAGCGCCAACTCATCGGGAGCGCGGTTCGCTGCGGATCTCACTGTGGGCCTACGGGTGGCTGGCGCGAGTCCAGTACCTCCTCGGTGAATGGGACGACGCGCTGCAGACGGCGGAGGCGGGTCTGCGCATCTGCGATGACGCAAACATTCCGCTGCTCGCTCAGCTGCTGCAGTGGACCGCTGCCGAGATCAGGCTCTGGCGGGGTCGCCCCGTCGATGAGGTGATGAGCCGAAGCGGACACGGCGCCATCCTCAGCGACTATCTGGCGATGCAGGTGCCGGCTCGTCTGGCCCGTTCGGTCGCCGCGGATCTCCGGGGTGATCATGATGGTCGAGCCGCGGCCTTGCGGCCCCTGCTCGACGTCGATCGGGGGACGGAGTCGCGCAGTTCCTTCTGGCCGTGGGGCTGGGAGATCGTCGATGCGCTCATCGCCGTGGGAATGAGCGAGCAGGCCGCCGAGATCGCCGGCAGCTTCCACGTCCACGCTGCGACATCTGGAGCCTATATGCGTGGATGCGCCGAGGCGGCGAAAGCCAGGGTCGCTCAGGACGCCGGTGACCTCGCCGAGGCGGAGCACGGATTCGACCGCGCGCTGACGATCCTCATGGACGGCCAGAACGACACGACCGTGGCGAAGGTGCTGTTCAGCCGCGGCCAGATGTTGAGACGGGCCAACCGCCGTCGGGATGCTGTCGAGAGTCTGGTCCGGGCACGGGAATTCTATGAAGGAGTGGGTGCCGAGGCTCAGCTGCGACGCTGTGATCGGGAGCTGCGTGCGACCGGGATGGCGTGGCGAGGCAATCCTGACGCGGAGGGGAGTCCTGCTGGGCCGGAGAACATCGACTCCATCATCCTCACCCCGCAGGAGATGTCCGTGGCCGACCTCGTCGTCCAGGGGATGACGAATGCCGAGGTCTCACGTCGACTCTTCATCGCGGAGAAGACGGTGCAGTACCACCTCACGCACATCTACGAGAAATTCGGGATCAGGTCACGCACAGAATTGGCGGCGGTCCACCTCGGTGACGGAATCCCCGAGGTGTGAATCCCGCGGGTGCGGGACGGTGCGGATACCCGAGGGCCCCGTCCCTGTGGTGGCATTACTGCCCTCAGGACGAAACGAGCGCCTCGGCCGCGACGATGAATTCGTCGTGGCCGAGGCGCTCAGTTCGGACCCGCACCTCATCCGGCGCAGGCCCTGCCCCTGCTGAGGATCAGCGCTGGGGATCGAGCACGAAGTTGTAGGTGACCATTTCGCCCTCGTCGTCCGGGTTGGGCTGCGGATCGAGCATCAGTTCGGGTTTGACGGCCGAAGCGATGTCATCGTCGTTGTGCGGATCGCCGGGGAAGTACAGCTGCGAGGTGATGAGCTGGTGGTCGGGCGCATGCACCTTGAAGTGCATGTGCGCCGGACGCCAGGCGTGCCAACCGGCCGCCTCGATGAGCTGACCGCAGGCGCCCTCGGTGGGGATCTGGTAGGGCGCGGGACGGATCGTGTGGATCTCGTATTCGCCGGCCTCGTTGGCCACGAAAGTTCCGCGGAGGTTCCACTCGGGCAGTCCGGGGGCGAACTGGGAGTAGAAGCCGAGGTTGTCGGCGTGCCAGAGTTCGAGCTTGGCTCCTGGCAGCGGCTCCCCGCTGACGGACGTGACCTGGCCCTTGAAGACGAACGGGGTGCCCGGCTCGTCGGGGCGCATCGGGATGGTGCCGTCCCATGGGAGTTCGGGGGAATCCGTGACGTAGTAGGGGCCTTCGATGGTGCCCTTCGAACCCTCACGGTCTTCGTTGGCGACCTCCTCGACGGAGTGCTCGAGCCAGACGTCGAGGAACAGCGGCCATTCGCCGTCCTCGCCGACCTTGATCAGCCACGCCTTGAAGGCGTTGTATTCCTCATAGCTGACCTGCTCTTCGATGACGAGGTCGTTGAGTGCCTTGACGGCCTTTCCCGCCAACAGGCTGACCCGCTCGTGGTCGACGACTCCGCCGGCGGCGGCGCGAGCCTGACGCTCACGGAACTGGGCGGAGGCATTGGCACCGGAATCGGCGGCCTTGGCGTCGACTTCGGCGGTGAAGCTGTTCTCTGACATGTGTCTCTCCTTTGATACAGTGCCGGATCGGTTCCGGTCTCAGATATGGGACGGGTGAGTGGCCAGCGGGGTGACGGCGATCTTCATATGAGGGAAGAGCGGCAGCCCGCTGAGGATGGTGTGGAGTTCGTCGTGGTCGGCGACGTCGAAGACCGAGTAGTTCGCATACTCGCCGGCGACTCGCCAGATCTCCTTCCACCGTCCGTCGCGTTGGATCTCCTGCGAATAGTTCTTCTCACGAGCCAACAGCTCGGCGGTGTCGTCTGCCGACATGTCCTGGGGCAGAGTGACGTCCATTCTGACGAGGTAGAGCATGTTCTCTCCTTCGAGGTCGGGGATAAAGGGTGGTCGGGCGGGGGTCGGTTCGGGTTGTCAGTCGATGCGGTAGCGGGCGAGTTTGTCCTCGTCGATGATCGTGCCGACGCCGGGAACGGTCGGAGCATGGACCCGTCCGTCGCTGATCTCGATCGGCTCTGCGATGAGATCGTCAGCCATGTCGAGGAAGTTCGAGAGTTCGGCCGGCCATCGTGAGGAATGTTCGAAGGCGGCCCCGAAGGTCACTGTCGCAGTGCTGCCGAGCTGAGTGTCGATCTGATTGCCCATGAGGACGTCGAGGCCGAGTGCCTCGGCAAAGGACAGGATCTTCTGGGATTCGGTGAAACCAGTCCGTGCGGTCTTGATCGACAGTGCGCTGGCGCCGCCCGTGTGGATCTCCCGGGCCGCGGCGCCGAGATTCGGTGCCGATTCGTCGGCGACGATGGGGATGGGGGAGGCGGCGACGAGGCGGCGTCTTCCGAGGATCTCGTCGGCGTCGTCGGGCTCTTCGAAGAAGCGCAGGTCGAGTCCGGCCGTGGCCTCGAGCACCTGAGCGGCTTCGGTGGCGGTCCACCCGCGGTTGGCGTCGAGATAGAGCAGCGCATCGGGCCCGAGTTCGTCTCTGAGGGCGGCGACGAGGTCGACGTCGAGGGCTACCGGGCGCCTGCCGACCTTGATCTTGAACGACCGGACCCCGTACGTCTCGGTGAATCGCTGCGCTTCCTCGATGACCGCCTCGGTGGGGGCGAATCCGAGCATATGGGAGACCTCGAGCGAATCGGCGAACCCGCCGAGGAGGCGATGCACGGGAGTGTTCAGCGACTTGCCGATGAGGTCCCACAGGGCGATGTCGACTCCGCCCTTGGCTGTCTGATTGCCGATGGTGCGGTGCAGCCGGGAATGGATGAGGGAACGGTCGAGCGGGTCCGTGCCGATGATCGCATCCGAGAACACTCCGTTGACGATGCCGACGACGGATTCTTTCGTCTCGCCGTAGGTGTAGGGACGCGGTGGGATGTCGGCACAGCCGACGAGGCCCTCATCGGTTGAGATCCGCAGGAGCACGTGTTCGATGTGGTGGACCTCGCCGCTGGCGAACTTAAGTGCCTTGCACATGGGAATGCGGTACGGGACGGCTTCGACGCCAGTGATCTTCACGCTGGCTGCTCCTTCTCCTCGGCGGTGGGATCGTCGATGTTCTCGCCGACGACTTCGGTGATGATCTCGATCATCCGGATGATGGTGCGGGTCTCTTCGTCTGAGCGCCAGACGACAGTCAGGTCCGTGCGGGGCGCCTCGTAGATGCTGCGGAAGCGGACTCCGGGGATTCCGAGCGCGGTGGCGGTGTGGGGGACGATCGCGGCTCCGAGGCCGGCGGCGACGAGCGACATCAGCGTCGAGGTCTCGGATGCCCGGACGGAATAGTCGGGGCGAGAACCGGCGCGGCCGAGGAACTCCGCAGTCATCTCCGACATCGTCGACTTCTCGGGGTATCCCACGAGGGCATGCTCGCCGAGTTCTGCCGCGGTGATCGATCCGGGAGCGTCAAGCAGAGAATCAGAGGGAACTGCGAGGATGGAGGATTCGCTGCCGATGACGCTGCTGCTCACTCCCTTCGCCTGAGTGCCTCCGCGCAGCAGAGCGATGTCGATGCTGCGGTCGAGCAGACGGTCGACGAGCCGGGGAGTGACCATCTCTCCGCTGACGTTGAGCTGCAGCTTCGGAGCCGCACTGGCCGTGCGCCTGACGACCTGCGGCATTATCCCGTAGGTCGTCGATCCGGTGAAGCCGAGACGCAGCGGTCCGGTGAGCCCCGCGCCGATGAGCTGGACTTCCTTGCCGAGGGCGTCGAGGTGCGCGAGCACGCGATCTGCCTCTTCGAGTAGGTGGGCTCCGGCGTCGGTGAGCGACACCGAGCGAGTGGTGCGGTTGAGCAGAGTGGTCCCCAACTGCCTTTCCAGCTTGCGGATCTGCTGCGACAGATACGGCTGTGCGAGCTTGAGGCGTTCGGCAGCCCGCCCGAAGTGCCGTTCGCGCGCGACCATGGAGAAGTACTCCAATTGGCGGGTCTCGAGTTTCATCGGGCACCGACCAGCTCGGTCGCCTCCGCGGCACTGGCCATCCGGATTCCCCGGAAGCGTGCGGCATGGGCGAAGTCGTCGAGGTCGAGGCGCTCGCCTCGGTGGGCGGCGATGCGCAGAGCCAGGCGCAGGACCATCTTGATGTCGCGGGCGGTGATGTCGGGGAACTCCGTGACGAGTCGGTCGAGGAGATCGTCGCCGAGTTCCACCTCGTTGCCGGCGGCCATGATCTGCCAGATCTGGCGCGCATCCTCGGCGGACGGGGCTTGGTAGTCGATGACGGCGGCGCAACGGGCCAGGATCGCTTCGTCGACACCGTTCGTGCGGTTGGTGGTGAGGAACAGGAGCCCGTCGAAGTATTCGAGGGTGCGGAGGAACTCCGCGACGATGGCGTTCTGTGTGAGGTCGAAACCGCGTTCGAGGACGAAGACGTCGGCCTCGTCGAGCAGCAGCACGGCGTTCCAGCGCTTCGCGCGGTCGAAGATGATCTCGAGGTTCTTCCGCACGGCCTCGGGTGTGATGCCCAGGGACCCGGAGTGGATGGAGTACAGGGGTTTGCCGATGACCTCGGCATAGACTTCCGCGGTCAGGGTCTTGCCGACTCCCGGGCGGCCTTTGGCGAGGATGACGTTTCCGGCGGACTTGCCTTCGATGATGTCGCCGGTGAAGACCTCGATGTCGGTGGTCAGAATGGTCAGTAGCTCTCGCTGTTCCGGCGGCAGGACGAGTTTGTCCTGAAGGGTGGGGTCGTATTCGAAGGCGCGCAGGTCTCCGGTGTTGACGTCGAGATAGTCCTGCGCTGCGAGGTCGAAGACGCGCACCGCGGTGAGGACGGGGATCGGTCCGTACTCGCCGGCGTCGAAGAGCACTGAAGCGCTGACTCCGCGCAGACCGGCGATCTCGTCGGGAGCGACGTCGTTGACGACCTTGCGGCCGCTGCGGCGGTTGGCCGCACGGTGGTCATCGGTGCGGATGGCGCGTCCCGTGAACAGGTACTGGCTGCCGAATCCGTGGTCGATGATCTCCTTGAAATCCGCGCGGCGCCGTGAGTATTCGTCTTTGAGTTCAGGGGATTCGCGGAAGGCTCCGGCCGCGGTGAGCGCTTCTTCCGGGGTCTTGCCGACGATCTCGGTCTCTTCGAAATAGAGGATCCGGGGTGCCCGGGAGGGACGTTTGACCGTGGGGTTGTCGGCTTCGAGGGTGACCTTCACGCGCGGCCCGCGGGTCTTGTCACCGTGTTCGACGTCGATGCCCACGACGAGATACGGGTGGACATACCCGTCGGATTCGCGCACATAGAGCCAGCCGTCGATGCGGGCGGCACGGAGAAACTCACGGAACACCTCGGCGGCCGAGGCGATGTCGGGGATGATCGGGCACTCGCCGCTGCGGCTGGAGCGCACGGCGGCGACGGTGCGTTCGAAGGATTCTTCGCCGAGGATGTTCGCCCGCTGCGCGAGATCCTCCAGCGCCGCATCGGTGAGTTCGCGGTCCGGGATCCCGATGTCCTTCGACCGCCAGTTCTGCGCCCGGGTGCGAGTCGTCAGCAGGGCGTCTGACTCAGTGGCGGCTACGACGGCGGTGGGAGCGATGAACATCGTTGTTCCTCTTTCGGGATGCGGGCGATTCGTGATCGTGAGGGATAGATGGTCCGGGTTGAGGTATTGCCCATGACCTTATGCGGTTCCCATCTTGATTTAAAGGATCGAAAACGTCTCGATTGAGAAGTAGGTGTAATGAATCGAAATGGGGCGAGCGAACGGGTGGAGAAGTGGCGAGATGAGGGTGGGGGCGCGGACCAGTCGCCTGCAGACCACACGAGCCGGTCTTCCCCGTGGACACTGACCCGGTTCTGCGCGCAATGGTTTGGTAGCGTCTGTAGCAACAATGAGTCATGCCGAGACCGGAGTGATGAATTCGGGCCTGTGCGGATCGGCAATAGCACTGCGAAGGTGAAGTGATGAACGTGGAACGCGGCTTCAGGCGGCATCTTCGCTGGGTTGTCCCATTGCTGCTTATCCCGCTCTCGGCATACGTGTTCGCATTGATTGCGGCGTCGGCGTTGCCCAGCGAAGACGGGCCAGGAATCGGCTGGCTGGTCATTGTCTCGGGCCTCGGCCTTGGAATTGCGCCGGTCGTGTTCATCATTCTGGCGATCATCGGTGCCCAGAAGACGTATCGACGTAGTCGGCTGTTCGAGAAGAAGATGCAGAAGCGTCATGCGGCCTGGACTCGCAAGATGGAACAGCAGATCGTTGCCGAAGGTGGTCCTCGTTGCGATTTTGAAGCGAGAACCATGGCCAGAGTGTATGCGACACATTGGTTTGAGGCTCTTGCTCGGGGAGACTCCCTGCCCAGCTCCGATGACTTCAACCTCAACCTCGAGCCCGGAGAGTCTCTTCTCGACCAGTACCGGGCAAAATACGCACGCTTCTATGGACAGAACGTCACCTACAGCACGGGCGGGGTCTTCGCTATGGGCAGCCCGCTCTTCGTTGCCGGTGCGATGATCGGCTCGGCAGTGGGTAGAGCGAATGCTCGCGCTCAGGCGCAGCGCGTGGCAGCGGCGCAGTGGCGAGAAATCCAATACGTCGATGTTCTCGTCACTGATCGCAGGCTCATCATTCCGGTCGGCAGCCGCACGTTGTCGTTCTACTTCAATGCGGTGGCTGCCTTCTTCCCTGAGTTAGAAGCGATGACGCTGACCCTGGACTTCGGAGACAGGACTGAGCCTCTTCAAATCTTCTCGCCGGGCATCGCCGCAACTTCGGTTCTCCTCGTTCGTCAGCTCAAAGGAGTTGAGGGGTTGCACACCCATCCGGCACTGAAACCGATCAGCGACCACGCGATCACTGCCTGAATCACCTGACTTCGCCGGGACCGTTCGAGCTCGTTGAGCCGACTTCAATCTCGTTGCGCCGGCCTTCGGCCTGACGGACGATGCGTGGATGTCCGAAATGTCGGACGGAACTTGATGCGGGCCACTTCCGCATTCTGCTCCAGTCGTCAGAATGGATGGTGTAGTCAGAGCCGACAGCGCAGGGGAGCCCACACCTCGGCGCGACGGCGAAGCGGCAGCCAAGCATCCGCCTCGTCGGACACAGCGACAAGGAGAATCCCATGACCACCAAGCCGTCGTTCACCCAGCACGACCCGTCCCGCGTCATCCGTGCCGACCGCGGAACCGAGATCACCGCGAAGTCCTGGCAGACCGAAGCACCCAAGCGCATGCTCATGAACAACCTCGACCCCGAGGTTGCCGAACGTCCCGAAGACCTCGTCGTCTACGGCGGCACCGGTCGCGCCGCCCGCTCCTGGGAAGCCTACGACGCGATCGTGCGCACCCTCGACGACCTCGAGGACGACGAGACCCTGCTCATCCAGTCGGGCAAGCCCGTTGGCGTCATGCGCACCCATGAATGGGCCCCGCGCGTGCTCATTGCGAACTCCAACCTCGTCGGCGACTGGGCTAACTGGGAGCACTTCCGCGAGCTCGAGGCCGAAGGCCTCATGATGTACGGCCAGATGACCGCCGGGTCCTGGATCTACATCGCCACCCAGGGCATCCTCCAGGGCACCTACGAGACCTTCGGCGCCATCGCCCGCAAGCGCTTCGACGGCACCCTCGCCGGAACCCTGACCATCACCGCCGGCTGCGGCGGAATGGGCGGAGCCCAGCCGCTGTCCGTGACCCTCAACGGCGGCGCCTGCCTCATCATCGACGTCGACAAGACCCGCCTCGATCGCCGCAAGGGCAAGCGCTACCTCGACGAAGTCGAAACCGACCTCGACACCGCACTGGCCAAGGTCATCGAAGCGAAGAAGAACAAGCAGGCCCTGTCCGTCGGACTCGTCGGCAACGCCGCCGAGATCCTCCCGCTCATCCTCGACCGCCCTGAGGCAGCCGAAGTCGACATCGTCACCGACCAGACCTCGGCCCACGACCCGCTGTCCTACCTGCCGGTGGGCGTGAGCGTCGACGACTGGCACGAAGAGGCCGAGCAGGATGCCGAGAAGTTCACCATCCGCGCCGAAGAATCCATGGCCAAGCACGTGAAGGCCATGGTCGAATTCCAGGACCGCGGCGCCGAGGTCTTCGACTACGGCAACTCGATCCGCGACGAAGCCCGCAAGGCCGGCTACGACCGCGCCTTCGAGTTCCCTGGCTTCGTCCCCGCCTATATCCGCCCCCTCTTCTGCGAAGGCCTCGGACCCTTCCGCTGGGTCGCGCTGTCCGGCGACCCGAAGGACATCGAGGTCACCGACCAGGCGCTGAAGGAACTCTTCCCGGAGAACGAGCACCTCCACACCTGGCTCGACGCCGCCAACGAATACGTCGAGTTCGAAGGACTGCCGGCACGCATCTGCTGGCTCGGCTACAAGGAACGCCACCAGGCCGGTCTGCTGTTCAACCAGCTCGTCGCGGAAGGCAAGATCTCGGCCCCGATCGTCATCGGCCGTGACCACCTCGACTCCGGTTCCGTCGCCAGCCCCTACCGCGAAACCGAATCCATGCTCGACGGCACGGACGCCGTTGCCGACTGGCCGCTGCTCAACGCCCTGGTCAACACCTCCTCGGGGGCGACCTGGGTGTCGATCCACCACGGCGGCGGCGTCGGCATCGGCCGCTCCATCCACGCCGGACAGGTCTCCGTGGCCGACGGCACCGAGCTGGCCGCTCAGAAACTGGCACGCTTGCTCACGAACGACCCGGGCATGGGCGTCATCCGCCACGTCGACGCCGGTTACGATCGCGCCTCCGAGGTGGCCGAAGAGCGCGGTCAGCGCGTGCCGATGATCCCCGAGCTCGACAAGCGCGACGAGGAATCCGCCGCACAGTAAGCAGTCCGCGGCGTTGCGTCGACGGCGCGGTCGCTGAATAGCTCAGAAAAAGGTGAGTAGCCCGGTTTCAAACTTGGGCTACTCACCTTTATCTGGGCCGCGGGGAGTTGCCGACCGAGCCGGCGGGCGGGTTCACCAGACCCCCATCACTCGGCCGTCCGAAATATCGGACAAATATCTGCGGGAGAGGTTCTGCCCCGCCACCGAGCGGTCCATACTGAGAGGGAATCATTCTCGATCGGAAAGGCCCGACTCGCCATGCAGCTCATCACCGGCATCAGCGAACTCGTCGTCAACGACCTCGACGCCCTCGGCGAGCTGGGCATCATCACCGATGCCGCGCTGCTCATCGACGACGGTCGGATCATCTGGTCGGGACCGTCCGCTGAGGCGGACACGGCGGTGTCGAACAGCCTCGGTGAGGGGGCCGAACCGAAGCTGAACGACGATGACATCGCCAACGGGGAAGTCACCTCGGCGAATGACCTCGGCGGACTCGAGACGATCGACCTCAGTGGCAAAGCCGTCATCCCCGGCTTCGTCGACAGCCACAACCACCTCATCTTCGCCGGTGATCGGTCCGAGGAATTCGCGGCCCGGATGGCCGGACAGAAGTACTCGGCCGGGGGCATCGCCACCACCGTGGCCGCCACCCGCGCAGCGACGGAATCCGAACTCGAGGCCAACCTTGTCCACCTGCTCGAGCAGGCGAAGCGGCAGGGAACGACGACGTTCGAGATCAAGTCCGGCTACGGGCTGACCGTGCCCGACGAGATCCAGGCCCTCGACATCATCAACCGGCACACCGAAGAATCGACCCTCATCGCCGCGCACGTCGTCCCGCCGGAGTTCAAGGACGAGCCGGAACGCTACGTCGACCTCGTCATCGACGAGATCATCCCGGCGGCCGCAGGCAAAGCGAAGTGGATCGACGTGTTCTGCGAAACCGGTGCCTTCACCGAGGTCCAGACCCGGCGGATCATCGATGCCGGCAAGGCCGTCGGAATGAAACCGCGGCTGCACGCCAATCAGCTCACCGAGGGCGGGGCGCTCAAGCTCGGCGCGGAACTCGGCTGCGTGTCCGTCGACCATGCGACCTTCGCCTCCGATGAGGACCTCGCCGTCCTCGCCGAGGCGGGCACCGTCGTCACCCTGCTGCCGAGCATCGAATTCTCCACCCGCCAGCCCTACCCCGACGCCCGCCGCTACGTCGACGCGGGAGTATCGCTGGCGATCGCCAGCGACTGCAATCCCGGTTCAGGGTTCTCCAACAGCATGCCGTTCGTCATCGCCATCGGCGTCCGGGACATGCACTTCACCGTCGAACAGGCGGTGTGGGCAGCGACAGCGGGCGGCGCCAACGCCCTGCAACGCACCGACGTCGGCCACCTCGGAGTGGGAGCCCGCGCCGACCTGGCCATCCTCGACGCACCCAGCTACCGCCACCTGGCCTACCGGCCCGGTGTGCAGCTGGTCGAACGCGTCTACTCCGGCGGTGAGCTCATCGTCGACAATCGACCCCGCGACTGAACCACCTACGCACGAGCACAGTGCGTCGACTGCGAGGAACCACCTCGGCGCCGGCGTATGAGACCTTCACCCACGACTCAGACATCACACTGACGCACTCACAGAAAGGCACACGATGACCACATTCATCGATCTCGACCCCGATACGCTGACCTTCGCCGAGGTGGTCGACGTCGCCCGTCGCGGAGCGTTGGTCTCCCTGTCCGAAGCCACCCTGGCCCGGGTGAACAAGTACCGCGAGGCCATCGACGCCCTCGCTCAGGCGGAGAAGCCCGTCTACGGAGTCTCGACCGGATTCGGTGCGCTCGCCCAGCGGCACATCCCCGCCGAACTGCGCACTCAGCTGCAGAAATCCCTTATCCGCTCCCACGCCGCCGGAGTCGGTGAACCCGTCGAACGCGAGGTCGTGCGCGCCCTCATGCTGCTGCGCGCCCGCACCCTGGCCACGGGTCGGGCCGGCGTCCGCGCCGAAGTCCTCCAGACCTACGTCGACCTGCTCAACGCCGGAATCACCCCGGTCGTCCACGAGTACGGCTCGCTCGGCTGCTCCGGTGACCTCGCACCACTGTCGGCATGCGCCCTCGTCGTCATGGGCGAAGGCGTGGCCGAGGGGCCCGACGGAGTGGCCGGGCCCGCCGATGAGATCCTCGCGAAGGCCGGAATCACCCCGGTCACCCTGGCCGAGAAGGAAGGCCTCGCGCTGGTCAACGGCACCGACGGCATGCTCGGCATGCTCATCATGGCCCTGACCGACCTGGAGAACCTGCTCACCGCCGTCGATGTGTCCGCGGCCATGAGCATCGAAGGACTCTTCGGCACCGACGCCGTCTTCGCCCCTGAACTCCATTACGCGCTGCGCCCGCACGACGGTCAGGCCGCCTCGGCCGCGAACATGCTCGCCTCGCTCGCCGACTCCGGCATCACTGCCAGCCACCGCGACTCCACCCACCTCGTCCAGGACGCGTACTCGATGCGCTGCGCCCCGCAGGTCAACGGCGCCGCCCGCGACGCCGTCGCCTTCGCCACCCAGGTGGCCGAACGCGAACTGCGGGCCGCCATCGACAACCCCGTCGTGCTCACCAATGGAATGGTGTCCTCGAACGGCAACTTCCACGGTGCACCGCTGGCCCATGCCTTGGACTTCCTGGCCATCGTCGCCGCCGACGTCGCCTCGATGTCCGAACGCCGCACCGACCGGATGATGGATGTCGCCCGCAACCAGAACCTCACCCCGTTCCTCGCCGATGACGCCGGCGTCGACTCCGGCCTGATGATCGCCCACTACACGCAGGCGGCCATGGTCTCCGAGGCCAAACGCGGCGCCACTCCGGCCTCGGTCGACTCGATCCCGTCCTCGGCCATGCAGGAAGACCACGTGTCCATGGGCTGGTCGGCCGCACGCAAGCTGCGCAAGGTCGTCGACAACCTCGCCTCCGTCGTCGGCATCGAACTCTATGCCGCCTCCCGAGCCTGCGATATGCGCGACGCCGCACCGGCACCGGTGACCGGAGCCGTGATCGCGGCGATCCGTGAGACGGTGCCGGGGCCCGGACCCGACCGGTTCCTCTCGCCCGAACTCGCCGAGACCATTGCGAAGGTCAAGGACGGCTCGCTCGTCGCCGCCGCCGAGTCGGTCGCACCGCTGACCCACACCGTCACCGCTGCTGCCGGAACCTGGCAACCGGAAGACGGCGGACCGGCCGTCAACGATCCCGAGTTCACTGCGCTGGGCAACCTCGAAGCCGCCGCCGAGGCTTCGGGCACCTCCGCAGCCACCACCCACCAGGACTGACGCCGGGCCGGGGCGGAACCTGCGTGTGGTCCGTCCCGCCCCGCGGCTCGTCCGCACCGGATCCGACCGTCGGGCCTCTGATGTCAGGGCCGGCTGACCACGGCTCCGACACATCACCGGACCCGACCGATTTCGAACGGAGTGAACTGACAATGAGCGATGTCGTCTCGCTGCTGAGCCAGATCGAAGACACCGGCCGCGACACCCGCGGGCCGGGCTACCAGCGGCCCGGATTCTCGGCCACCGAACGCGAGCTGCGTGAGTGGTTCCTCGCCGAGGCGGACCGCCGCGGCCTCGACACAGAGATCGACGCCAACGGAATCACGTGGGCATGGGCCACCCCGCAGGGTGCGAACGCCGTCGTTACCGGTTCCCACCTCGACTCCGTGCCCGGCGGCGGCGAGTTCGACGGCCCCCTCGGCGTCGCCTCGGCGCTGGCGGCCTTCGACGTGCTCAAGGCTTCCGGCGCACTCGACCAGTCCACCCGGCCTCTTGCGCTAGCCGTGTTCCCCGAAGAGGAAGGCTCACGCTTCGGTGTCGCCTGCCTCGGCTCGCGGCTGCTCACCGGCGCCATCAACGTTGACCGCGCGCTCGGCCTCAAGGACGCCGCCGGTGACACCTTCGCCGACGTCGCCCGTGGCTATGGCCTCGACCCGGATCGGATCGGGCGTGACCAGTCTCGGCTGGCCGGAATCGGTTCCTTCATCGAACTCCATGTCGAACAGGGCGTCGGTCTGATCAACACCGATCAGGCCGTCGCCATCGGCTCCTCGATCATCGGTCACGGGCGCTGGCACTTCGCCTTCACCGGTCAGGGCAACCATGCCGGCACGACTCCGATGAGTCATCGCGCCGACCCGGTGGTCGCGGCCTCCCGTGTGATCGGGGATATCCCGACCCTAGCGGCCGCCACTGACGCGAGCGCCGTGGCGACCGTGGGCCGTACCCTCATCCATCCGGGCGGGACGAACGTCATCGCTTCGACCATGAGCTTCTGGCTCGACATCCGCCATCCTGACGATGCCGTCGTCAAACAGGTGCTCGAAGCGATCAGCCGACGTGCGAAGGACCACGGCGCCGATTCCGGTGTCGAGGTGACCATCTCGCAGGAGTCCTACTCGCCGACGACCCACTTCACCGCCGACCTCAACTCGCGCCTGACCTCGGTGCTGCCGGACGCTCCGCTGCTGCCCTCGGGCGCCGGACATGATGCCGGAATCCTCGCACCCCATGTGCCGGCGGCGATGCTCTACGTCCGCAACCCGACCGGTGTCTCCCACGCTCCCGAAGAGGCCTGCGAGGTCGACGACCAGAGGGCCGGAGTCGACGCGCTCGTCAAGGTGCTCGCCCGCGAACTCGGCATCGAACACGCCCTTGCCGACAGCAGTACCGGAGGCCCAACGGCAGGAGGTGCACGATGAGCACCCGTTACTGGTGCGAATCCGCATGGGTTGACGGAGCCGTCGCCCACGGGGTGCTGCTGAGCGCCGATGACACCGGAACGCTCACCGCGGTCGAGACCGGAATCGACGCCGCCCCCTCCGACGCCGAGGCGGTGCACGGGTTTGTCCTGCCCGGTGGAGTCAACGCGCACTCGCATGCCTTCCACCGGATGCTGCGCGGTCGCACCCACGGCGACGGCGGCACCTTCTGGACCTGGCGGGAAGTCATGTACTCCGTCGCCGCGAAACTCGACCCCCAGTCCTACGAGACCGTGGCCCGCGCTGTCTTCGCAGAGATGCTCGCCGGCGGCTACACCTCGGTGGGGGAGTTCCACTACGTCCACCACGCTCAGGACGGAACACCCTACGGCGCCGATCGTCCCCGCTGGGACGCGGCGGATCCGGTCGCCGAGGCGGACGAACACACCGAACGTCCCCGCGGGGACGCGAGCGACGCGAACGACGATGACGAACGGCGCGCCCACGCGATGGAACGAGCGCTGGCACGAGCGGCCGCCTCGGCGGGTATCCGCATCCGACTGCTCGACACCTGCTATCTCACCGGCGCCATCGACTCCGAACTCTCGGCCGAACAGGCCCGTTTCGGCGACGGCACAATCGACGGGTACATGGACCGGCACGCCGGCCTGATCGACACGTTCGCAGCTGAATTCCCCGTCAACGCTCCAGGTGAGAGCTTCGTCCACGTGGGTGCGGCGATCCATTCGATCCGCGCGGTCCCAGCCGCAAACCTGCCTCGCTTCACCGAACTGTCCGGCCCCGTGCACGTGCACCTGTCCGAACAGCCGGCCGAGAACGACGCCTCGCAGGCGGCGTACGGGGCCAGCCCCACCGAGGTGCTCGCGCGCTCGGGCGTCGTCGATGACCGGCTCTCGGCCGTGCATGCCACCCACCTATGCGAGAAGGACATCGCGCTCCTCGGCAGATCCCGGTCGACGATCGTCATGTGCCCGTGCACCGAGGCGGACCTCGCCGACGGCATCGGGCCGGCCCGTGAACTCGCCGACGCCGGAGCCGTGATCTCGCTCGGCTCCGACCAGCACGTCGTCCTCGACGCCCTGCGCGAGACTCAGGGGCTCGAGGCGGGGGAGCGGCTGCGGTCGGGTCAGCGCGGACGGTTCTCCCCGGCCGAACTCATCACGGCACTCACCGAAGGTGGGGCACGCAGCCTCGACCTTCCCGTCGGCGCGCTCGAGGTCGGAAAGGCGTGCGACTTCGTGGCTCTGCGCACCGACAGCATGCGCACCATGGGCTCACTGGACGAGCAGATCATCCTCACGGCCAGCGCGAGCGACGTGCATCTGACCGTCAGCGGCGGCCAAGTCCGCGTGCGCGACGGAGTGCACACCGAACTCGGCGAAATCGCCGAGCTCTACTCTCGGGCCTTCGCGGTCTTGGAGATGGAGGGCTGAGTCGTGGCTGAGGTTCCGGCACTGCGGCGGGCGATCGCGATCCTGCGGCATATGGCCTCGTCGAATCGGTCGATCACGGCCGGTGCCCTGGTCAGGTCGCTGGAGATTCCGCGGTCGAGTGCGTATGACATCCTTGCCGTGCTCGAGGAGCTCGGCCTCGTGGCGCGCACCGAATCCGGTTATGTGCTCGGAGCCGGTGTGCACGAGCTCGGGGCGTCCTACCTGCGGACGAATCCCCTGCAGCGGTTGGCGCAGCCGATCGTCCGTCAGCTCGCCGAGGATACCGCCACGACCGCGCAGCTGGCGGTCATCCGCGGCTGGGAGACGGAGTACGTGCTCAAGGAGCAGTCGCTCAAATCCGTCGCGGTCATCACCGCCACCGGTGTGCGCATGCCGAGCTACCTCACGGCGACCGGGCGGGCGATCCTCGCGCAGCTGCCGAAGTCCGAGGTGCTGGCGATGCTGCAGTCCGAAACCGAGTTCGTCACGCGCACAGGCAAGGGCCCGACCTCGGTGAAGGCGCTCAACGCCGTGCTCGCCCAGGAACGTCGGACCGGCAGCGCGATCGAACACGGCGAAGTCACGCCGGGGATCTCGACGCTCGCGGCACCGGTGTTCGATGTGCTGGGTCGCCCGATCGCAGCCATCGGCCTCTCATTCGTCACCGAGACCCTGCCCGAGGACACCGGTCCTGTGGTCGACCGGGTCAAGGCTGCCGCCGCCGAGGTGACCGCCAAGCTGCGGTGACGGTGCTCAGTTCTGGTCACGCCACCTCCTTGGGCTGCCGGAGCTGACAATCCTCGCCGACCGCTCGCGTTGCCGTCACTGTACTGAGTTATGCGGTAAGCGGTGCACGGTAACGTGGGCGGTCGGTGTGATCGGATCGAGCGTCAGAGTCCGAGCACGCGTCGTTCGCGTGCGACCTCTTCGACGATCTGGTGATCGCTGCGCAGCTCCTTGATCAGGGCGATGCCCAGGACGACCACGATGACGGTGAACGGCACCGCCGAGAGCATCGCCGCCTGCTGCAGGGCCTGCAGTCCGCCCACGAGGAGCAGGACCACCGCGCAGCCGCCGGTGAGGAACCCCCAGGTCGCGATCACCGGACGCCGGGGCGCGAAGGATCCCTGTGAGGACAGCGAGCTGAGGACGAAGGTGTTCGAGTCGGCCGAGGAGACGAAGAACAGGGTGACCATGACGATCGTGAAGACCGAAGCGAGCATGGACAGCGGCAGCTGGTCGAGGAGGCTGAAGAAGGCGGTGTCGAGGTTGTTCTGAGTGGCCTCACCGATCCCGGCCCCATCGATGTCGAATTTGATCGCCGAACCGCCCATGACGGTGAACCAGATGAAGAACACGGCGCTGGGCACGAGCAGGACGCCGGCGACGAACTCCCGGATGGTGCGGCCCTTCGAGATCTTGGCCAGGAAGATGCCGACGAAGGCGCTCCAGGACAGCCACCACGCCATCATGAAATAGGTCCAGCCGAGCATCCATTCGCTGTCCTCGGCACTGGTCGGGGTCATAAAGCTGAGTTCGACGAAGTCTCCGGCGAAGGCGCCGATGGAGCGGACGAACAGGTTGGAGACGAAACCGCTGGGTCCGGTGATGAAGACGAAGAGCCCGAGCAGGGTCGCCATGGTCAGCGTGATCTGGGAGATGTACTTGATGCCGCGGCTCACTCCGGTCAGTGCCGAACCGGTGAAGAGGAGGGTGAGCACGGTGATGACGATGATCTGGCCGATGATGGTGGAGTCGATGCCGAGGACGGTGTTGAGGCCCTCGCCGATCTGCGAGGCACCGAGTCCCAGGGACGTCGTCGTGCCGAAGAGTGTGGCGATGATGGTGAGGATGTCGATGAAGCTGCCGACCCAGCCGTCGACGAAGCGGCCGAGGACGGGGCGCAGCATCGTGGACACGAGTGCTGGCCGGCCCTTTCGGTGGGTGGAATAGCCGATGGCCAGTCCGAAGACGCCGAAGATCGCCCAGGCTTGGAAGCCCCAGTCGAGGTAGGAGAACTGCATCGCGCGAATCGCCGCGTCCATGGTCTCCGGTTCCGCCAGTCCGTGGGGCGGGGTCATGAAGTGGGACATCGGCTCGGCTACCCCGTAGCTGACCAGGCCGATCCCCATCACGGCAGCGAGGATCATCGCCAGCCAGGTGATCGTGCGGTATTCGGGGCGGGAATCGGATGAGCCGAGGCGGAGGCGACCGAAGCGGCTGGCTGCGAACCACACGAGCATCGCGATCGCGGCGAAGGGAACGACGAGATAGATCCAGCCGAATCCGGTGGACACCGTCGTCATCGCCCGCGTCATGATGTCCGACAGGGCATCGGGGGCGATCGTTGCCCACACCATGAAGGCGATGACGGCGATGACCGAGCATATGAAGACTGTCCCGACCCGGTTGGAATGTGGGGCCGCGACGGGTGCGGTCTGTGTGGTGCCCGGAGCAGGCTCGGACTCTGTCCCTGCCTCGGGTCCGGCTCCGGCGGCAGGGCCGGCCCCGGGGGCAGGGGGAGGGTCGTCCGACCCGCCCGAGGAGGTGGACGCCGTGGAGCGGTCGGAACCGCCTGCAGTGCTGCTGGCGGGTTCGGGGGAGGGTGAGTTCAGCATCGTCATCGTGGTCTCCGCGCTCGTGGCCGCCTCGGCGGCAGGCATGAGCGATCGTCGGGTCGGTCGGGATCGGCAGATTACACAACAGGCCCCGCGAACTGGGTCGTTCGTGGGGCCGTGCGACTGACGAGTCTATGCGCTCGTCGCCGAATCACCGCATGTGTGAGGGCAGAAACGGCAGAGTGTGAGTCTTCTCGCGGTGGAGCATTGACGCTGCTGGGTCACGGCGACCGCTCATGTTGCCGTCGCTGGACCGAGTCATGCGGCGAGCGGTGGGTGCTGACTCGAGCGGTCGGTGAGTGTCAGGGGCAGTCAGAGGTAAGGGCGAGTGATGAGCTCGAGATACATTCCCGACGGGTCGAGGAAATACACTCCACGACCCCCGTGCTCGGTGTTCGTCTCCTGCGGGCGAGTGCGCTGTGGGTCTGCCCAGAAATCGAGGCCGCGCTGTTTGAGCAGGTCAACGGCTCGGTCGAAATGATCGTCAGTGCAGAGGAAGGCCATGTGCACGGGCAGAATGTCATATCCCGGTGGGGGAGTGGCGAATTGGAGCATGACTCCTTCGGAGAGCATGATGTTGGCGAACGGTCCCCAGGATTCGGTGTGTTCGGCCTCGAGGATATCGACATAGAACTGCGCCGAGGTGGCCGGATCCGCTGCGGCGACGATGGTGTGGTTGAACAGAGCTGACATGATGAAGTTTCCCCTTCGATGGATGGATTCGCGGATGCTGAGGGCGCGTCGAAAGGGTGGACCGCGAGCTCGGAGCTCGGGGTCCATGGGGCTCATGTGTGGACCGGGTCGCCGATCCGTGAGCGGCTGAAAGCCTGTCCGGTCATCTGCACCAGCATAGCGCGGGACGCGATGCTGGTGCAGATAGTCGATGACGCTCGAAGCGAACCGCCGACGAGGTAGGGTGAGACCATGCGCATTTCCAGACTCAACTGGTGGTGGCTGCTCTTCACCGCAGCCGACTGACGCATACCCGCGGGCTGCATGGCAGCCCGCAACTTCTGTGGAATCTCTCCGTGCGACCCGTGCAATTCTGACCGCATCACAGCACAATCGGGAGATCACACATGGATTCCTATTCCGCCACACTCGCACGGATGTCGACGCTTCGAAGCGAAGTCGAAACCCAGCCGGACACGTACAGAATGCTCACCGGCGAGCGTCCGACGGGCCCGCTTCATCTCGGCCATCTCTTCGGCTCGGTCCTCGAACGAGTCAACCTTCAGAACCTCGGGGTCGAGACCTTCATCGTTCTTGCCGACTATCAGGTGATCACGGACAGGGACACCTCGGCGAATGTGAAGAGCAACGTCCGTGAGGCGATCATGGACTACGTCGCGGCTGGGATCGACCCTGAGCGAACGACGATCTTCACTCATTCGGCCGTACCTGCCCTGAACCAGCTCCTTTTGCCGTTCCTCAGTCTGGTCTCGGACAGCGAACTCCGGCGCAACCCAACTGTGAAGTCAGAGCTTACAGCCTCAGAACGCCCCCTGAGCGGACTGCTGCTGACCTACCCCGTTCACCAAGCTGCGGACATCCTCTTCTGCAAGGGCAATCTGGTACCGGTGGGGAAGGACAACCTTCCGCACGTCGAGATCACCCGCACTATCGCGCGTAGATTCAACGAGCGATACGCTGAGGTCTTTCGCGAACCAGAAGCAATGTTGACGCACACTCCCGAACTTCCTGGACTCGACGGAAGAAAGATGTCGAAGAGCTATGGCAACGCCATTTCCTTGGGAATGAGCGCAGATGAGACAACCACCGTCATCCGCAGGACTCAGACAGATTCTCAACGACAGATTACCTACGACCCCGTATCGCGGCCGGGGGTGTCGGCGCTCTTGGCGACCACGGCAGTCTGCACTGGCACCCAGCCGGAAGATATTGCTTCGCAGATAGGTGAGTCTGGTGCCGGCGCGCTCAAGGCCTTGGCCACAGAGGCAGTGAATGAATTTCTCTCAGAGCATCGTGAGCGTCGCCGGGAGCTCGAGGCGGACCCGACAGCCGTTGATCGGATACTTGCAGACGGAAATGAGCGCGCCAACGCCATCGCAGACGAGACGCTTGCTGACGTCCGTGCCGCTATGGGCATGGCCTATTGATACCTGCTGTATGCCGAACCGTTCGAATCGCCGACGTCGCCGACCGCTCGAGTTACCGTCGCTGTACCGAATTATGCGGCGTGCGCTGGGCGGTATGTCGAGCGGTGGGCGAGTGCAGGCCGAGTCAAGGCGAGCGGTCGGCGGTAGCCCGAGCGATAGGCGCGGGCACGCGGTTGTTCACCGCCGCTGGAGGAGGACCGCGGCCTCGAGGTGCTTCGTGTGCGGGAACATGTCGAAGATCCGGGCCTGAGCCACCTCGTAGGCGGGCATCCGCGCGAGATCCTTCGCCAGGGACACGGGATTGCAGCTCGAGTAGACGATGTGCTCGACACCGGTGTTCTCCAACGCTGCCGACAGTCGTGCACCAATCCCCCGCCGAGGCGGATTGACGATCACGCAGTCCGGCCGGTCGACGCCGGCCGGGTTGACCGGTTCCGTTACACCGACCGGGTCGCCCGTCTCAGCCGCCGCGACTGAGCCAGTCATATCAGCCGGTGCCGCCAGGTTCGTCTCGGCGAACTCCGTGGCATCGCTGGCGAGGAACCGAGCGTCGATGCCGAGTTCGGCGGCACTGACCTTCGCTGACTCGATCGCCTGTTCGCTGACCTCGACCCCGGTGACCCGTCGCGCAGGGGAAGCACAGTAGAGCGCGAACCCTCCGACGCCGCAGTACAGATCCCACAGGTTCGAAGCGTCAACAGCGTCCACCCACTGGGCCACTTGGTTGTAGAGCCCGATGGCGACAGCGGTATTCGTCTGGAAGAAGGACTGTGGCCGCAGGTGCAGATCGACTCGATCGAGGTTCATCCGCAGCGATTCGCCGCGCAGCATCTCCTCGCGGCCGCCCTCGAGCACGGCCTTGTGCTCCGGCAACAGATTCACCGACACCACGGACGCATTGGGGATGACTTCGAAGAGCCGACCCTTCCGCGATCGCAGCACGTCCAGCCCATGCTGAGTGCGGACGACGAAACGAATCATCAGCTCACCCGAAGGTGCCGCCGTGACATGGACGAACTTCAACTCCCCGCGGCGAGCAGCAACATCATAAGGCTCGAGTCCGGTGGCATCGAGGAAGTCCGCAAGCACCGGGATCACCGCCCGGATCGCCGGGGTCTGAATCCCACAGTCACGCAGATCGACACCGTGGAACTCCTGATCGAGGATGCCCAAGGTGACATTCCCGGCTGACCCACCGACGGCGAGCTTCGCCCGATTCCTGAAGTCCCGTAATCCACCGGCGAAGGTCGGCAGCCAAACTCGCGGAGCAGCCTCGGCGAGGATTTCCTGGCACCAAGCTTCCTTGTCGGCGATCTGCTGCCCGTAGTGTGTTTCGATGAGCGCGCAGGAACGGCACTCCCCGCGCTCGAAATACCCGCAGTGCAGGTACCAATGATCCGCCGAGGCGGGGGTGAGCGGCAAGGTCGTCATCCCCTCATTCTAATCGGCGATCGGCCCCGGAAAATCGTTGACCCGGTACGCCCGACAACCGTAGACTGAACGTAGCCAAATCGATTTGGCTCTGCTCTCGAAGCCCGAAGGAACCGATGACTCAGCTGCGCAGCCTCCACCAAGCCCCGACACTGCTCGTCCCGGAGAAGGTCCTCCTTCCCGAAGGCGCGCAGACCGGCCACGCGGTGCTCGTCGACGACGGCCGGATCCTCGCTGTCGGCCCCCTCGCCGAGGTGGACGCCCAGGCCCGATCGCTGCTGACCGACGCGAACGCCGCCGACCCGATTCCCGGAGCCACCGCGAATCCCGCGGACCCGATTCCGAGTGCTGACCGAGCGCCCGCCGAACCCGTCCGGATCGACCTGCCCGGACGCCTGCTCATGCCCGGCTTCATCGACGCCCACCACCACCTCACCCAGACCTTCGGAAAATCCCTCGTCTTCGGCGAACCCTCCGAGATCTTCCAACGCGTCTGGGTGCCCATGGAGTCGAACATGGACGCCGAAGCCATCGACGTCGCCACCCGCCTGGCCGCCTGGGAATCCCTGCGCGGCGGCTTCACCACCGTCACCGACGCCGGCACCCGCTCGAGCGTCGACGTCTCCGCGATCTCCGACGTCACCACCGACGTCGGCCTGCGCTGCGTACTCGGGGTCATCTGCAACGACCTCGGCGGGGGAGTGCGCACCTCGACCGTCGCCGAGGTGGTCGCCGCCGCCGAACGCCACCTGAGCAGGTGGGACGCCGAGTCCCTCGTTCACCCTTCCCTGGCCGTGTCCATCCCCGAGGTCGCCTCCGACGAGGCGCTCGTGGCGATCACGCGCCTTGCCCGGGAGGCCGGTGTGCCCTTCCAGGCCCACCTCAACGAGCACATCGTCGCCGTCGAACGCTCCCTCATCTCCGGTGGTGAGCGTCCGCTCGAAAGACTGGCCCGCCTCGGTGCGCTCGGTCCCGAGCTGCTCGCCGCACACGCCACTCTCCTGACCCCGCGGGAGATCCGACTGCTCCGCGACTCCGGCGGCGCAATCGCCTACAACCCGGTCGCCAGCTCCTGGAAGGGCAATGCCGTGGCGCCCGCACTGCTCATGCACGAACTCGGAATGCGCATCGGACTCGGCACTGACGGCACCCGCTCGGATGCCTTCCGCCTCCTTGACGCCGCCGAGACCGCGCAGCGGCTCACCGGCGGAATGGACGTCATCGACTCGTCAGCCGGCGGCGGCTGGACCTGGCTCGAACAGGGCCTGCGCGGCGGTGCCGACGCCGTCGGACTCGGCGGGCAGATCGGGGAGATCTCACCCGGTGCCCGTGCCGACCTGCTCGTGCTCAATATCGACACTCCGGAGTTCGTGCCTTCCTGGGATGTGCCGTGGGAACTCGTCCGACTGGCCAACCGTGACCAGATCGAAGCGGTCATCGTCGACGGCAAACTGCGCCTCGAACACGGTTGGCCCGTCGACTGGGACGGCCGCGAATTCCTCGAGCGTGCGAAAGACGTCTCCCGACGGGTGGTGGAGAACTCCCCGATCACCCGCATCGACCCGAACGCGGCCGACCACCGGGCACGGTGGATGGCCGAGCACGGGACCGCCCCGGCCAACACGCCGTGGAACGGTGGGACCGCCTCGGTGAACGCACCGTGGAACGGCAGCCCCACCTCGGCGAACGCACCGCGGAACAGCGGCACCACCTCGGCGAGGGATGACTTCTGATGTCGATGCTCGCCTTTGCGATCATCGCCGCGGTCGTCCTCATCTCTGCGTTCGTGCAGGGATCGACGGGGATGGGGTTTGCGATGATCCTAGCGCCCGTCGTGACGTTCATCGACCCGAGCCTCATTCCGGTGATGCTGCTCGTGCTGATGATTCCGCTCAATCTCTACATCGCCGCGCGCGAGCGGGAGCACATCGACTGGACCGGTGTGAAATGGATCAGCGTCGGTCGGTTCGCCGGCACATTCGCGGGTCTGTGGATCCTCGTCATCGTCAACCTGCACCAGCTCGCGCTGCTCATCGGCTGGTCGACGCTCATCGCCGCGGTCGTCGCGCTGCTGGCACCGAAGTTCACGCCGAACAAGCCGGTGCTCGCGACGGTCGGGCTCGTCACCGGAGTCACGGAGACCTCGACGGGCATCGGCGGCCCGCCCTACGCGCTGGCCTATCAGCACAGTCCCGGCCCGGAGCTGCGCTCGACGGTGGCGGTGTGCTTCCTCGTCGGAGAGATCATCTCCCTCATCGTGCTCGCCTTCAGCGGGCAGGTCTCGGCGGACACGATGGTCACGACCGCGTGGATGCTGCCGTTCCTCGCGGTTGGTTCGTTCCTCTCCCGATATGTCCACCACCGCCTCGACGGGCCGGTGCTGCGCTATATCGTCCTCGGCTTCGCGATCGTCTCCGGCATCATCGTCATCGTTCAGGCGTGAGGGCGGCGAGTGCCAGGTGCGGCGAGGAGTGGTCGCAAACGGAATCTTGGGCTGCAAACCTAGGTCGCAATCGGATACCTTCAAGCGCGAGAATTGTCCGGTTGCGACCTATTTTCGGGCAGCGAACCTCGTGTGCATCTGTGCCCTCGTCGGCGCCACGCAGTGAAGTAGGCTGATTCCATGTCTGACTTCCCGCGCGCGCACCGCGTCACGATCGCCGATGTGGCGCGTGAGGCCGGAGTGTCGCGGACGACTGTCTCCCATGCGCTCAGCGGTCAGGGCAAGGTCAACGCCGCCACCCGGGCCAAGGTCAAAGAGGTCGCCGAGCGGCTGAACTATCGGCCCAGCGCCCGTGCCCGCAGTCTGCGCTCGGGCAAGTCGCAGACCCTCGCCCTGTTGTCCTCGATGCCCGCGGCTGTGTCCGCCGGGCCGTCTCAGCTGGGCTTCTTCACCGAACTGGCCATGGGATGTGCGCGGACCGCACTGCTCGAAGGCTACGTCTTCGTCCTCGCCCCACCCACCGAGGCGGCTGACCCCGTCGATCTGCTCGACATCGATGGTGCGATCCTCCTGGAGCCCACCGTCGATGATCCCCTCGCCGAGGCGCTGCGTGACCGTGCCATCCCCTACGTCACGATCGACGGACCGAGTTCGAAAGCTGGCGACGACGCCCTGGCCGCTGCCGAGGCAGGTCCGGCGCGTTCATCGACAGCTTCGACCGGAGCCGCCAGCAAGTGGAGCATCGACCTCCACCACCGGGCGACTGCTCAGCTGCTGCTCAATCATCTCCTCGACCAGGGAGCCGCGCGGCCGGCGCTGCTGGTCAGCCGCAGCCTGCGCGGAGCACAGATCGCGGCCCGCGAGGTCTATGCCGAGACCGCAGCCGCCCGCGGTTTCACGCAGCTGATCGCCGAGGCGGATGAGACCTCCGGAGAAGACGGAGCCTTCGCCGCCGCCGAGGAGCTGTTGGCCGCGCACCCGGACATCGATGCGGTGTTCGCCCCGATCGACACCTTCGCCACCGGCGCGGTGAGGGCCGCTCAGGAATTCGGTCGGACGGTCGGCGAGGACCTGCTCGTCGCCACCCGCTATGACGGTCTGCGCGCACGCACGAGCAATCCTCCGCTGACCGCCGTCGACCTCGGCCTCGAGGCGATCTCGAGTGCGGCGGTCGAGATGCTCGTGACCGTTCTCGACGGAGATCATTCCTCGAATGCGGCCGCCGCTCTGGACAGTGACACGAAACCCCCTGCCCTGGATGGAGGCGACGCGGAATCCGCCGCGACGGACGAATCAGGGTCGGCGGCCTCGGCGGGTTCATCCGGTCCTGTTCTCGTCGTCAGGGAATCGACGGCCGGCCATCCGCCGGACCGGAGCAAGGACGGAGCCTGACTCTCGGGCCAGTGGTACGGTGCCGCGTCGAACCTCAGATCCGACTCCGGGTCGAACCTCAGATCCGGTAGTCGGCGGGTCTCTGGTCGAGCTTGCTCGGGTCGGCGATCGGAGTCCGGGCCTTCGGGTGACGGTTGCGCTTGCCGGTGTGGTGGAAGAGCAGGTTGAGCAGCACCGAGACGAACGCGGCCATGGCGACACCGCTTCCCAGCAGGGACGATGCCGTCTGCGGCAGCTTCGAGTACATTCCGGGAAGGAGCACCGGCATGAGGCCCGCGGCCAGGCCGACGGTCGCGGTGATGAGGTTGCCCGTCTGGTTGAAATCGATCTTCGCGAGCATCTGGATGCCGAGGACGGCGATGATGGCGAAGACGACCACAGCGGTGCCGCCGACGACGGCCGACGGCACGCCGTTGAGTATGCGGGCGACGGGACTGAGTCCGATGAGGATGAGGAGGATTCCGGCGATCGCGGTGACGTAGCGGCTGCGCACACCGGAGGCGCGCACGATTCCGACGTTCTCGCCGCTCGTGACCATCGCGGGAGTGCCGAAGAGGCCGCCGAGGATGGTGATGATGCCGTCGGAGCGGATGAGGCGGGGGACCGCGCGGTGCGGTTCGACCTTCCTGCCGACGATCTCGCCGTTGATGATCGTCTGTCCGGTCGCCTCGGCCATCGATGCGAGAGCCCACAGCAGCATGGGGATCGCCGCGATGAGGTCGAACTTCGGCGAACCGAACGGGAAGAGGGTCGGCACGGCGAACAGCGGGCCGTCGGTCTGACTGGAGAAGTCGGTGGCTCCCATGAACGCGCCGACGATGGTGCCGCCGACGAGCCCGACGGCCACAGAGAGCTTGCCGAGCATTCCGCGGAAGAACCGGAAGCACACGATGGTGATGAGGATGGTGATGAGGCCGAGCAGCAGATTCTGCGGGTCTCCGAAGTCCGGTGAGTCCGGTTCGCCGACCATGAGTTTGCCGGTGACCTGAACGAGGTTGATGCCGATGACGATGACCATGATGCCGATGACCAGCGGCGGGAAGAACTTGAGCACCTTGACGAACAGCGTCACCGCGAGGATGTAGAAGACACCCGTGAGCAGCACTGCACCGACTGCGGTTTCGACATCGGTGCCCTGCGCGATCGTGATGAACAGGATCGTTGCGGCCCCGCCCGGGAGCATGACGAACGGCAGTCGCACGCCGATCTTCCACACGCCCACCGACTGCAGGATCGACCCGAGACCGGAGAAGACGAAGACCGCCGACAGCACCGCCGAGGTGGTCTGCGCATCCAGCCCCAGTGCGGTGGCGATGAGGAACACCGACGAGATCGGGGTCGCCACCATGACGAGCACGTGCTGAATGGCGAACGGGATGAGGTTGCGGATCGGCCGCAGCTGATCGACGGGGTGGACGGCCTTGCCGGATGTGGTGGTGTCCGCGGACGGCGTTGTGTCGGCGGCGGCGTCGGCGTCGTTGCCGACTGTGCTGCCGGTGTGGTCCGGATCGGGTGTTGCGGGCATGGCACTGCTCCTCGATGCACATCGTGATCGGCCTGAAACACAGCGGCCAAATCGATTTGTTCAATCGTGCATCGAGGGAGGGGCGGTGTCAATAAGCGGTTCGGAATTCGGACAGATCGCCGAAAAACGGGCTGAGTGTCGAGAAACGCATGTACGCACCCGTTTCTCGACACTCAGCCCGTTTTTCGACGGAGTCCGGGGAGACTCAGGCGGCGATGAAGCTGAGGACGATGAAGGTGCCGAAAGAGACGAACGGGGCGATCGCTGCGATTGCGATGGCGATGACGCCGGGTGTTCGGCCCCGCCCGGTGACCGCGGCTGTGATGCCCAGGATGATGGCTGTGACTCCCGCGCAGGTGCACAGGCCCTGGACGCCGACGAGCACGGTCGCCAGGGTCTGATACCAGTCCGGGGTGTCCGTGAAATAGTAGCCGGATGCTGCCTCCGAAGGCCCGACGGTGGCGCCCAGAATCACCGAGGCGGCCAGGCTGAGGACCATGGCGACGATCGAGAGCGCCACGGCCACCTTGCCCAGCGTCGGCGACTTCGCCGAGGCGGCACCGTCCATTCGGGCCGCAGCGGAGCCATGAGCATCGGCAAGATCGTCGGGGCGCGGGGAGGCATAGATGGGTTGGGCAGGAGGAGTCGGGACTCGAGGCTGCTGTGCCGCGAGCTCATCATCGGTGGGCTGAGGGTACGAGAAGTCCGTCGAAGTCATGCTTCGACGCTATCGACAAGGACCGGCTGCGCCCCATCCTGCTATCCCAAGAGCGAGGTCGGGAAAACCTCCCTGCGGGCCGAGCCCGGCCAGTAGCCGCGAATTCAGGTCACAAACGGATACTTTCGGGCGCGAGGAACCTCCGTTTGTGACCTAGATTCGGGGTTCAGGGCTTGCGGGCGACGATGAGGAACCGCTTCTGTGTGACCGAAATCGGCTCACTCGACTCGGCTAAGCGTCTGAGGACATCGAGGTTGGACCTGACGGTGAACCCGGGGACATCCCACGGAATATAGGCGAGGTACTCGATGACCGCCTCGACGTCGGTGAAGCGCATCGTGCCCTGCCACTTGCGGGCCGCCTCGATCGCCAGTCCCTCACTCTCGACGTCGCTGATGCGCGGTTCGAGCTGCTGGCGCAGATCGCCCACCCCGCCGCCGAAGAGATCGCGGAACTCCTGAGCCTCCGTGCCGTCGACCTGCTGGGTGAGGAACAGTCCGCCCGGGGAGAGGACTCGGGCCACCTCGGCGAGGTCATAGCTTTCGTGGCGGTTCATCACAAGGTCGAACTCGTCGTCGTCCCACGGCATCTCCGGGTGGTGATCGCTGTCGTACCGGGTGACCTCGACGCCGTAGTCCTCCAGCATCGAGGCGGCCAAGGGGACGTTGGGCTCCCACCCCTCGGTCGCGGAGATCGTCGGCGAGGGTTCGCCGGGAGGCCGGGCCTCCTCGAGGCGATCGATGAGTTCGCTGAGGCGCTCGCCGCCTCCCGTGCCCATGTCGAGGCAGCTGCTCGACTCGGCCATTGCGTCGAGGCAGATCTGGTCGAAGTCCCACGGCGGATCATCGGCGACGAGGCGGCCGGCCAACGGGGAGAAATTCCACCCGGTCATCGAGGCTGTCTCGTGGATCCAGGCCCATCGCTCGTGGCGTTCGTGGGGAGTCTCGTCGCGCGTGCGACTGCTGTCGGCATATTCGGGCATGTCCACACTCCTCTGCCGGGTGGCTCGGCACCAACACCGAGCAGTTCTGCAACTCTGCCGGACGGCTCGGCACCGCGATGGCGCCGGTGCCGTACTTCGACTCTAGGCCAAAACAGGATCGAGGTGCGGGATGTGGCGAAGAATTCTCCGGACTGAGACATGGACTACGGCGTGCAGTAAGCGGGCGCTTATACGACGAAACAGAAGATGAGCACGGCGAGGCTGACGACGAGCATGCCCAGGCAATTCAGCCAGAAGTCCCGGCCGATATAGCCGGCCCGCAGATGAGCGGCCGCGGCGCAGAGGAAGTAGACGACGAGGCCCGCCGCGGCCGCCGCGCCGAATCCGGGAATCCAGATCCCTGCCACCAGGCCGGCCGCGGCGAGGAACTTCACGACCGCGAGCACCCACCACCACTCCCGCGGGAAGCCGACGCCATCGAGGCAGGCGGCGATCGCCTGCGGCGGTCGAAAGGTGAGCAGGCCGTCGCCGAAGACGATGACCGCGAGGACGACGGTCGGCCAGATCGGATCGGGCAGCAGGATCATCGGGAACCCCTCACCGCGAGCCCCGGACGCGAGTGTGGAAGACGATGCTGGCCAGCATCGCCTCAACGGCGTCATCGAGGCTCATCGTCGTCGCCGCCCACCGGAAGAGGATGCCCAGGTACGAGTCGTAGAGTGCTGCGGCGCTGGCCCGCGCATGGTCCTCGTTGATCCCGATCGAGACCAGCGATCCGCTCAGGCGGCTCTGCAGATCCGCGGCGAGGGTGTTGAATACCTCGGGCTCGCCCTTGACCCGCATCATCGCCGCAGCGTAGTCCCGTGACAGGTCCTCGTGTTCGGCGAAGAACTCGAGGAAGGGCAGGAAGAGCTCGAGCAGATGACGCTGCACCGCCGAGGATGGGCGAGACGGGCCCGAGTCCCTGGGGCTTGCCTCAGCGCCGGCTCTCACCCCGACCGAACCTGCGGTCGTCGAGCTCCCGCGCTCCGAGAGACTCCCGCGCTCCGACAAGCTCGCTCGCCGAGGCGGTGATGTGTAGGTCCCGTCCTGCAGCTGACCGATCCACCGATCGAAGCACCGGACGAGGATGGCGTCCTTGTCGCCGACCGCCATCACTCGGCCCACCGACACCTCCGCGGCCTTGGCGATCGCCCGGATGGTCGTGGCCTTGAAGCCGTGCTCGAGGAGCAGCTCGGCTGCGGCACTGACTATCCGATCCTCGGTCTGTCGGCGCTTGCCGGACCTCAGCTGAACGTGTTCACTGGCCATGCTCGAACCTTAGGTCCTTCCGTGTTCACTTTCCAGGCCCTGTGTCGTGTTGCCCTTAACAGGAAAGTTTATGTACCTTAACTTTATGAACGTCGAACCCTCTGCATCGGTGCGCACCCGTGAGCGTGGGCGGAAGAAGCACGGCCGGAAGAAGATCTCCACCGCAGTCCTCCTCGGCCCGGCCTTCGTCGCCGCCATCGCGTATGTCGATCCGGGCAACGTCGCGGCCAACCTCACCGCCGGCGCGGAGTACGGATACCTTCTCGTCTGGGTGCTCGTGGCCGCGAACCTCATCGCCGTTCTCGTCCAATACCTGTCCTCGAAGCTCGGACTCGTCTCCGGGCAGTCGTTGCCGAGCCTCCTCGGTGATCGCCTTCGGAAGAGGTCCCGCCTCGCATACTGGGGGCAGGCCGAGGTCGTCGCCATCGCCACCGATCTCGCCGAAGTCATCGGCGGCGCGATCGCACTGAAGATCCTCTTCGACTTGCCGCTCCTGCTCGGCGGACTCATCGTCGGGGTGGTGTCGCTGTTCCTGCTGTCGATCCAATCCACTCGCGGTCAGCGTCCCTTCGAATTCGTCATCATCGGATTCCTGGTCATCATCGCCATCGGCTTTCTAGCAGGCCTGTTCGTCGGGGACGTGAATTGGGTGCAAGCCGCAGGTGGAATCGTGCCACGGCTCGAAGGCACGAACTCCGTGGTGCTGGCCGCGAGCATGCTCGGCGCCACCGTCATGCCCCACGCGATCTACCTCCATTCGGCACTGTCGGTCGATCGTCATCGTGACAATGCGACCACCTCGACCGGGCAGCTGCTGCGCGCCAGCCGCTGGGACGTCGTGCTCTCCCTCGTCGTCGCCGGTTCCGTGAACATCGCGATGCTGCTGCTGGCCGCCGCGGCGCTGCGCGGCCAGACCGGCACCGACACCATCGAAGGTGCCCACGCGGTCGTCACGGCCAACCTCGGCGAGGTCGTCGGCCTCTTCTTCGGCATCGGTCTCCTCGCCTCGGGGCTGGCCTCGAGCGCCGTCGGATCCTATGCGGGCGCCTCGATCATGCAGGGCCTGCTGCGGGTGAACATCCCGATCGTGTGGCAGCGCGCGTTCACGATGATCCCCGCGCTCATCGTTCTCGCCATCGGCGTCGACCCGACCTGGGCGCTCGTGCTCAGCCAGGTCGTGCTCAGCCTCGGCATCCCGTTTGCGATGATCCCGTTGGTCAGGCTCACGAGCAGCCGCCGAGTGATGGGCGAATTCGCGAACGCGCGCTGGATCACGCTCATCGCCGTGGCCGCCTCGGCGCTCATCATCGCCCTCAACGTCGTGCTCATCGTTCTGCTGGCTCTCGGCGTCGGCTGACCTTCGCCGAGGCGGAGCGGCCGGCTTGGGTCGATGCGGATCGGACTCGTGTATTCGCGCGCTTACGGCGCATCGCTGCCAAGTGACGACCGATGAGTCCATGTCGAGGAGCGAAGAGGTAGACGAGAGCGAAGACCGCGCCCTGCGAAAGCACCACCATCCCTCCGGAAGCAGTGTCGAGGTAGTAGCTCGAATAGAGACCGATCACCGCGCACAGAATCGAGATCGCAGGCGCGATGAGCAGCATCCGCTGGAACCTGTCCGTGAGCAGGTATGCGGTCGCACCGGGCACGATGAGCATCGCCACGACGAGCACGACCCCGACCGCCTGCAGTGCGACCACGGAGGTCAGGGCGAGCAGCCCGAGCAGGGTGGCGCCGAGGAGGCGCGGATTGATCCCCAGCGCATGTGCATGAGTCGGGTCGAAGGCGTAGAGCGTGAAATCGCGGTTCTTGGCTGCGAGCACAAGCAGGGTGATCACCCCGAGGATGGCCACCTGGACCAGTTCGGAACGCGAGACGCCGAGGAGGTTGCCGAAGATGATGTGGTTGAGGTCGACGTGCGAAGGGGTGACGGAGATGAGGACGAGGCCGAGGGCGAAGAGCGAGGTGAAGACGATGCCGATCGCCGCATCCTCCTTGATTCGGCTGGTGTCACGCACGGCTCCGATGAGTCCGACTGCGAGGAATCCGAAGACCACCGCACCGAGGGCGAACGGCGCGCCGACGACATAGGCGAGGACGACTCCGGGCAGTACTGCATGCGAAACGGCATCGCCCATGAGCGACCAGCCGATGAGCACCAGCCAACAGGAGAGAACGGCGCACACGACCGAAGCGATCAGAGTCGTCGCCAAGGCGCGGAGCATGAAGTCGAAACCGAAGGGCTCGAGCAGGAAATCGATGAGAGTCATGCCGTCTCTCCTTCGATGCGGTCGGCTCGGTCGGAGTTGGGACGCTCACCGCCCCGGGGTGTCACGCTCGCACCGGACGGGTCGAGGCCGAACGCCCGGGCGAGATTCTCCGGTCGGAGCACCTCGGCGGGAGAGCCGTGGAGGAGGACGCGGCGCATCAGGAGGATCGCCTCGTCGGCGAGTGCGGGCAGCGCATTGAGGTCGTGAGTGGACACGAGCACCGTCGCCCCCGCCTCGGCGAATTCCTTCAGCAGGCCGGTGATTGTCGCCTCGCTGCGTTTGTCGACGCCGGCGAAAGGCTCATCGAGGAGCAGGATCGTCGCCCCCTGCGCGAGTCCGCGGGCGACGAAGGCCCGTTTCTTCTGCCCGCCCGAGAGCTGACCGATCTGCCGGTCGGCGAACTCGGTGAGTTCGACGCGGTCCAGAGCGCTCTCGACGGCCTCGCGATCGGCTCTTCGGCTCATCCGGAGCGGGCCCATGCGGCCATAGCGACCCATCATCACCACATCGCGGACCGAGAGTGGGAAGTCCCAGTCGACGTCCTCGCTCTGAGGGACATAGCCGAGTGCTCCGGCCCTGCGGGCCCGCCGTGTCGGGCCGCCTTCGATGCTCACCCGCCCGGAGTCGGGGTCGACGATGCCCATGATCGTTTTGAACAGGGTCGACTTGCCCGAGCCGTTCATCCCGATCAGCCCGCAGATGCGTCCCCGCTCGAGCGTCAGGGAGGCGCGATCGAGAGCGAGCGTGTCCCCGTAGTGGACGGTCACCTCGTCGACGGTGATCGCCGGCGGTGCATCGCCGGCCGGCCCGACCGTGGAGCTCGTCTGTTCGGTCACGGACGCGGGAGCTGCAGAACTCACGATTCGCTCCCGGTCAGGGCCTCGGCGATGACCTGCGCGTCGTGGCGGATGAGGTCGAGGTAAGTGGG
The DNA here is from genome assembly GCF_024895295.1 of Brevibacterium sediminis. Classification (NCBI taxonomy): domain Bacteria; kingdom Bacillati; phylum Actinomycetota; class Actinomycetes; order Micrococcales; family Brevibacteriaceae; genus Brevibacterium; species Brevibacterium sediminis. The sequence continues at coordinate 242,748 of NZ_JAHQRN010000006.1, forward strand.
CACGGGGCCATCGGCCTCGGACAGCGAATCGACGTAGAGCGTGCCGCCGAATTCGGCCTCGGTGGCTTCGACGACCCGATCCATCGGCGCCTGGGAGACCGTGGATTCGCAGAAGACTGCGGGCACATCGTTGTCCTCGACGAAATCGATCGCCGAGGTGATCTGGCCCGGTGTCGCCTGCGATTCGGCATTGACCGGCCAGATGTACTTCTCTCTCAGTCCGGCATCGCGTGCGAGGTAGGAGAACGCTCCTTCGCAGGTGACCAGCGCCCGTTGGGACTTCGACAGCGTGGAGAGGTCCTCGACGAGGTCGTCCTGCACCGTCTGCAGCTGTTCGCTGTAGTACTTCGCGTTGGCAGTGAAGTCATCGGCGTGGTCCGGGTCGAGGTCGGCGAAGGCGCGGGCCATGTTCTCGGCGTAGATCTGGACGTTGAGCGGGCTCATCCAGGCGTGCGGGTTGGGTTTGCCGGCGTAGGCGTCCTCGGTGATCGAGAGCTCGTCGACCCCCTCGCTGACGACGGTGTGAGGGACGTCGACCTCGTCGACGAACTGAGAGAACCACTGCTCGAGGTTGAGCCCGTTGTCGAGTACGAGATCGGCCTTCGCAGCCTTGCGGATGTCGCCGGGAGTGGGTTCGTAGCCGTGGATCTCGGCCCCGGCCTTCGTGATCGACTCGACCTCGAGGTGCTCGCCCGCGACATTGTCCGCAATATCGGCGAGCACCGTGAAGGTCGTGAGCACGACCGGTTTGTCGCCGGCGTCCTCGGCCGTCGCGGCGCTGCCGCAGGCGGCCAGACCGAGGGGAAGGGCCGCGGCCAGGGCGGCAGTGAGTCCGCGACGAGAGCGAGAAATCGGGTGCCCGGTGGGGGCGTTTCCGGGTGCAGATGCGGCGTCGGCGGCGGTGGTGGAATTGCTGTGCTCAGACACGAGGGGCTCCTTGTCGTCGGGGGTCCCGAATAAAAGTTAAGGTACGTTAACTTTATGCCCTGAGCTGAGGAAAGCCAAGTCGTTGGGCACTGCCGGAACGGCGGTCCATTCCGCTGACGGAGGAGTGTGGAGGGTGGTGTTGCGATGGACCTTCGCCGAGGCGGCTCGCAGTTCCGAGGTCACCGACGTGTCCTTGTGGAACGGAGAATCACCTCGCCGAGGCGGCTCGTCAGTCGGGGAGGATCCCCGACCGGGCGAGGACGGTGAGCCTGCGCGCGAACTCGGCGGCCTCCTCGGGGTCGGTGCCGTGCAGGCGGAAAGCCGGTCGATCCCGGAACTGCACAACGGCGGTTGCATACCCGTGATCGACTCGAGTGCTCGCCCCGACCAACTGATTCGGTGCCGCCTCGTCGATGATCTCCGTATTTCCTGAGGTGGTCGGGCGGGTGTGGATCAGGCGGGAAGGTGTGACGAGGAGGTATTCGGCACCGCGCGGATTGTTGTTGCCGATCTTCAGCCACACGGACTCATCCCGGTCGAGGGCGTCATAGGGCGGCGGGGTCGGCCCACGGCGGCGGGCTCGCGCGGAGAGTTTCTCCTCGCCGGTGCTGCTGAGGGTCATCCGGCGGGCTCCGAGCAGAATGATGACGGAGATCGCTGCCAGCGGCACGGTGACTGCCGCGGCGATGACCGTGTTCGCGAAAGAGAGCCAGGCGAACAGTGCCCCGGCCCCCATGCCGAGGATGACGTTGCCGGCCACGAGCCAGAGCGCCATGCCGGTGCGGCTGCGCACCGCCACCGTGATTCCAGCCATCGCCAGACCGAAGTTCGTCGAGGCGATGGCTGCCGCGCACAAGGCGAAGAACGGCAGGGGCGAGTTCGTGAAGTCACCCCATACGGTTCCGGGAGCACCGGGTACGGATGCGAAAGAGTGCCACAGGAGCGCAGCCAGACTGAAGCACAGCCCGAACAGCGGTCCGATGCTCGTGACAGCGATGAGCGGGTCGCGGGTGAAGAGGGTGAGCGATCCGCGTGGGGCTCCGTTCAGTTCGGATTCGAGTCCTTCGCCGCGGTCGGATCCTGTGAAGAAGATGATTGAGACGAAGGTGATGAGTCCGATGAAAGCGAAGGTCAGCGGTCCGGCCGCCGCAGCATCGATGACGACGTCCGATGAGCTGGATGCGTGTGCCAAGCCGGTGTTGACGACGAAGAACACCACAGTCGCCACGGCGCTGAGGGCGAAAGCGCCGGTCAGTCCGTGGGACAGTGCCCGCTTGTGGGTGCTCATGGATGGTCAGTTCTTCAGTGCGCGCATCGTCGGTCAGCTCTGTCGCAAGTCTATCGGCCGAACGAGGATTCGCGGGTCCGAACGCACCCACCACGGTTTCGGTTCTCCGGCTGCGGCGGCCGCCTGCCGTTCGGCGCGGGTGGCATAGCGGTAGGTGAAGACGCGGACACGGATGAGGTCCGGTGCGGCACCGTCGAAGGGGTCGAGGCCCATCAGTCTGCGGATCTGCGCATCACCGGAGCCGATCGCGCGCAGCAGTGCGGTGAACCAGGTCTGTCGGTAGTCGCCGAGCGCGGCGAACCACATGAGCCAATCGAGGCGCAGATGATAAGGAGCGACGATCGGTCCGCGGCGGCAGACATCACCGGGTTTGCCCTTGAACCGATACTCGCGCCAGCCGTCGTCGATAGCAGCCGCGCCGTCAGTGTCGCCACCCGCATCCGCGCCGCGATCGGCGCTGCTGTCCTCGGGTGCGATCCACCCTTCGATGATGATCTCGTTGCGGGTCTCGGTCATCGATCCGAAAGCGCCGTAGGCGTTGCCGAGCCCGAGCCGATTGAAGCTCGCGTTCATCAGCTGATTCGGTGAGAAGAGGTTGCGCAGCGCTGGCACATTCAGCCACGCCTGCCATACGACGAATACGAGGACGACGATCAGCCACCAGACCGGCAGCGCCTCGACCGGCGCGGTGGTGGGTGCGGGGTCGGCCGCCTCGGTGGTGGTGGGATCGGTGATGGAACTCCACCCCCATTCGGGGAACGGGCCGCCGACGATCCAGCGGAAGAACGTGTCGCTGATGCCGGAGCAGGCGAGCAGGATCGTCGCCCAATTCAGCCACGCATAGTTGCCGCTGACCACGAGCGCGAGTTGGGTGATGATGATCGCGACAGCGGCGAACGATGCGATCGGCTGGGGCAGGAACAGAAGCCACGGCGCGGCGAGTTGGACGATATGGCTGCCCAAGGTCTCAGCCTTGTGCCACCAGCCGGGCATGAGGTGCGCGCGCCGGGAGAGCGGGTTCGGCATCGGCTGGGTCTGGTGGTGGTAGTCCATCGCGGTGAGGTCCCGCCAGGACGAATCCCCGCGCATCTTGATCATTCCGGCACCGAATTCGATGCGGATGACGAACCAGCGCAACAGCAGGATCATCGCCCACGTCGGGGCCACATCGTGGGAGCCGAGGAAGCCGATGAGGAACCCGGCTTCGAGCAGCAGCGATTCCCAACCGAAGCCGTAGAAGCGCTGCCCGATCGACACGATCGAGAAATACAGCGCCCACATGCCTAAGAACACCGGAATCGGCACCCATGCGGGGCCGGCTTGGGGCAGACCGATGATCGCCGAGGCGGCCAGGACCATTCCGATTACGCAGACGAGGCGCAGTCGTCGGTCCGAATACGCAAACCGCTTCCAGCGGAAGATCGTCGGCGCCTGCCGGGCCGAGGTCAGAGCGATGAAGCGCGGAGCAGGGGTGAGTCCCCGTTCGCCGAGGAGAGCCGGGAACTGGTTGAACGCGGAGGCGAAGGCGATGAGGAAGAGCACGCCGAAGCCGCGCTGGATGATCTCGCGGGAGATTGTGTAGTCGCCGGCGGTGAGCAGAGCGACCACCTGGCTGAGGTCCATGGCTTAAGTATCCTCCTCCTGCGGAAGACGTCCGGTCGTGGCCAGAGAGGTGAGCGCTTCGGCGAACTTGTCTGCCTCGCTCGGATCCCCGCCGATGAATTCCATGTCCGGGCGGTCCCGGAAGTGCACCGAGGTGGTGTGCCCGGCCGGGCGGAACTTGGTGCTGGCTCCGTGCAGCTGGCCGGGATGAGCCTGGTCGAGGATGCGGACCTGTCCCGGTCTAGTGGGTCCGGTTCCGGTGCTGGTGGGTGCGGCCAGGAGAAGCCGCTGGTTCGTGGCGGCGAGCATCTGCCCGGCAGGGTTCTCCCTGTCGGCGAAGTGGAGCATGAGGTTCTCACCCGGGGCGAGGGCTGTCAGCAGCGACTGCAGTCGAGTTTCATGGGCGGCATCGATCCGGTTGGTGACACGGGCTCGGGCGCCGGCGAACAGGCGGGCTGGGATGAGGGCCGCCGTGGTGATGAGGAGGCAGACGGCGGTCACAGCCAGAGCCGCGACCGGTGACATCGTGAAGACGTTCGAGGCCACGACGCCGATGGTGATCGCCAGAATCACGATGAGCACCGAGACGACGAGGAAGATCGCCCAGAGGGTGCGGTGGAAGGCATCGGCGATCGCGCCGAGCGCGAGGCTGAAGTTCACCGTGGCCCACAGCCCGAACAGCACAGCGATGGCCGGCAGCGGGGAGGCGGTGAAGTCGCCCCAGACGGTGCCCGGAATTCCGGAGTCCTTCGCGAAGGCGTGCCAGATGAAGGCGGCGATGACTCCGCAGACGGCCCACACCGGTCCGACGGCGAACACCCGATGCCAGGGGCTGCGGACAAAGGCGGTGGGCGGCTGTCTGCGTTTCACCCCATGGGGATCCTCGGCCAGTTGCGCACGGGCGCGGCTGCTCCCTGCCGGCGGTTTGTCCTCGTAGAAGGCGAAAGCGGCGAGGGCTGAGAGCAGGAACAACGCTGCCGCACCGATGCTCGGCGCCCGATCTGGGTCGATTTCCCAAAGCAGAGTGTTGCGCAGCGGGTTGAGACCGGCATTGGCGAGGAAGAACGGAACCGAGGCGAAGACGGCGAACCCGATCCCGAATACGAGCGCACTGCCCTTGGAGCGTCTGTCCCTTGTCATGCCTCTATCCTCGCAGGAACTCTGCGAACCCGGGGCGCTGAGATGTTCCGGATCCGTTGCGTGGCAGCGAATAAGTAAGGAGCGGTGACCGTGTCGGTCACCGCTCCTTCTGGACGCATCCCTCACCGAGGCGGCTGTGCACGGGTGGGCACGGCCGCCTCGGCGAGGGGTTTCACTCAGTGCTTCGGTTCCTCGAGGTCCTCGACATCGTCGGCTTCAGTGGGCACCGCCGGAATCGAATCCGTGGTCGGCGGTGTCGGCGGAGTGACGACCGACTGGAACGAGTGCTCGTGCGAGTAGGCGAGGAACGACAGATGGTTCTCGTACCGGTCGAGCACGTCATCGATGATCTGCTGTGAGCTCAGACCCATGAGGTCGTATCCTTCCGAACCGGTCTGCGTGAAGACCTCGATACGGAAGTACTTGTCGTCACCTCGTGGGGCGTTGCGGGCACCGAATGACGGCACATTCGCCTCGATGGCTGCGGCCTCGTAGTGGAAGTCGCGCTGCTCGCCCATGTCGACATTGAGCGTGTTCGTCGTGATCTCGGTGTCTTCATCGAGGGTCTGGATGTGTTCGACGGTGTAGCCGAGTTCGCGGAACTCCTTGGATACGGCTTCCAGGGACGGTCCGACCACCTCAGCGACGAAGCGTTCGACGGACTTCTTCGTCGGGTAGGAGCGAAGGGTCGCCAGCCGCTGACGCCAGGTCTTCTCCGGAGCACGTCCACCGTGGGCGGCCGTGGTGCGGCGACGACGGGTCCGGCCTTCGCGTTCGGCGCGCTCCATGCGCAGCACCTTCGAGAACGAGGCCATGACTAGGTAGGCAATGATCGTCACCGGCAGGGCGAAGATCAGCGTTGCGTACTCCATCGTCGTCACGCCGCCGGCGACGAGCATGGCGATTGTGAGCACTGCCGTGACCAGGGCCCAGAAGATGCGCAGCCACTTGGCTCCGTCCTCTTCCGGATTCGGAATCGAGGAGGAGAAGTTCGACATCACCATGGCACCGGAGTTCGCACTCGTGAGGTAGAAAAGCAGTCCGGACAGAGTGGCCAGGCCGATGAGGAACGTCGCTCCCGGGAACATCTCGAGTAGGTCGTACCAGCCCTGTTCCGGGGAGGCGATGGCCGTCTTCGCGAACTCGTCGTTGCCGTTGAAGACCTCGGACAGGGCCGAGTTGCCGAAGATCGTGACGATGATGAAGTCGCAGATCACGGGGGCAGTGATCGCAGCGATGACGAACTCACGCAGCGTGCGGCCGCGGGAGATGCGGGCGAGGAACAGCCCGACGAAAGGACCCCAGGCGAGCCAGAAGGCCCAGAAGAACAGGGTCCAGCCGCCCATCCATTCGGAGCCGCCGTCGACATAGGCGAACGTCGACAGCGTGCGTTCGGGCAGGGTGAAGATGAAGCGGCCGATGTTCTCGACCATGGCGTTGAGCAGGAAGGCGGTCTTGCCGGTGACGAGGATGTAGAGCATCATCGCCGCACACGACCAGAGGTTGAGTTCGGAGACGAGGCGGATGCCCTTGTCCACGCCAGAGGTGCAGGCGGCGACGGTCATGACGACTGCCACGATGACGAGCGCGATCTGCAGGGCCAGCCCGGTTTCGAGACCGAAGAGAGTGGCGAACCCGACGTTGAGCAGGACGACGCCGATGCCCATCGAGGTGGCCACGCCGAAGACGGTGCCGACGAGGGCGAAGATGTCGATGACATCACCGGTGGTTCCGCGCACGCGCTTGCCCAGCAGCGGGTAGAGGACCGCACGGATCGACAGGGGCATGCCCCAGCGGTAGGCGAAGTAGCCCATCGCCATGCCGAGCAGCGAATACATCGACCAGCCGGCGATGCCGTAGTGGAACATCGTCCACACGACGGCGTCCTGAGCGGCTGCCGCCGATTCGGGGGAGGCATTGACCGGGTGGAGGTACTGGGTGATCGGTCCGGTCACCGAGTAGAAGAGCATGTCGATGCCGACGCCTGCGGCGAAGAGCATCGCGACCCAAGTGAAGAGGTTGTACTGCGGGCGGGAGTGGTCCGGGCCGAGCCTGACGCCGCCTTCCTTGGACAGTGCCACCCAGAGGACGAAGCCGATGACGACGGTGACGGTGACGACATAGAACCAACCGAGGTTCTCTGCGATCCAGTCCACAGCCGTCTTCATGGTCGACTGAGCCGAGTCGGGCATCATCATCGCCCACACGGAGAACGCGAGGATGATGAGAGAGGCGACGATGAAGACTCGCCAGTTGACCCGGGAACCGCGTTCGTCGGAGAGCTCCTCCGGGCCCTTGCTCATCTCCGTGCTGTCGATCGGAGCGCGCTTCTCGGGGTCGACGTCCCTGCTGATTCTCGTAGCTCGGTCGGTACCGCCGAATCGCTCACGCTCGACGACTGGGCGCTTCAACTTCTCTTCGTTCGGATCCTGCACGCATCGACCTCCGGTAGACAAAAGTGGACTGGGCCCGAAAATGGGCCCGATCTATTCTACGGTTGGAGGATTTTCACAAAGACAGCACCCCCTCTTTTCAGGAAGTTGACTAAGCTGCCGGGTTGTCCAGCCGGGCCGGGCACGGGAGCCGGTTCGAACGGGCCCGAAGGGTGGAAGGGATCATGCCCGGGAGCGAGCGGCCACCTCGGTGAGAGTGTCGACGAATCGCTGCGCCTCGGTGGGGATGGTCTCCTCCAGCCGCATCGACGATCCGACGTGCAGCTCCACGGTCACGGTCGCGCGTCCGCGGAAATCCTCTGCTCGAACGGCGCCGACCTGCCGAGCGGCCGCCTCCGAGAGCTGGGCGATGGAGCCCTGAGCATCGGTGCGCACCCGCATGATCCGTTGGTCGGTGAGGATGAGCAGATCGGTGTCGAACGGCGGCAGGCTCCGCAGCCGCACGTATTCGATCTCGCCGGGGCGGAACAGGCCGGTTGCGTTGATTCCATCTGATCGTGCTCGCGGGTTGTCCGGGGTCGTCGGCCCTCGCCGTGCTGTTGGTCGGGATGCCGGCTTGCGGGCCTTCGCCCAGCGGCGGAGCGCACGGAACGGGGACCAGCCGTCTGTGAGGGAGGGGCCGTCGGGGATGGCGGGCCGAACCGACCCTGTTTGGTCGGCGTTGTCGGTTGGGTGAACCGAGTCGGAGGGGAGGGAGTGGGAGGTCATGAATGTGATTCTGGCAGGGCCGCCTCGGCGATGGGGTGGGTCGGTGGTAATCGTTTGGGAACATCTGTGTCCGATCGCCCACTTCGGGTGAAGTGTCGACGCGCGGTGACGCGTCCATGGGATACTGGGGGGCATGCGTGCAGGTGAAGTCTCCGAGGTCAGTCAGGACTACCTCAAGGCCATCTGGTCGGCTCAGGAATGGGGCGGCGACCCGATGACGGCCACCGAACTTGCGAACCGATTCGGCACGACGAAGGCCAATGTCACCGAGGTGCTCAAGCGTCTCGACGAACTCGGTCTCATCACTCGCGTCCCATATAAGCCACCGGTGCTCACCGAGCAGGGCAAGGCGATCGCCCTGTCGATGGTGCGCAGGCACCGGCTCATCGAGACGTTCCTCGTGATGTCGCTCGGCTACGGCTGGGACGAGGTTCATGACGAGGCCGAGATCCTCGAGCATGCAGCCTCCGATCGGCTCATCGACCGCATCGACGCGTTCCTCGGCCACCCGACGTCCGACCCGCACGGCGATCCCATTCCGGGTGCCGACGGTGCCGTCGATTCCCATATTCCGACCCTTCTCGCCGAGGCGGCCGCCGGATCCTATGCGGTGCTGAGGGTCTCCGATGCTGATCCTGTTGTTCTCGGGAAGCTCGCCGAGGCGGGGGTGCTGCCCGATGTCGCGCTCGACGTCGTCGATCGCACCGATGAAGCCGTGACCGTGGACATCGGAGGGAAGCAGGAGACGCTCGACTCCGCGCTCGCCGCGGCCGTGTATCTGGACGTGGCTTCCTCGGCGAGTTGACCGAGTCGGATCTGTTGATCCGACCGGCAGTGGTGTTTGGGTTCGGTGAGGTCAGAGACCCTCTGCTCAGTTGTTGCTTCGCGGGCGTGGGAACTTCGGTTCAGCGCGCAGCAGGGTCAGCGTCGTGGCTGCGTGAGCGTCGAAACCTTCGACGAGGAAGAGCTTCGGCCAGTCGCACCAGAGTTCTGATTCATACGGGGTGCCGGGCAGGTAGGTTCCGTGCCTGTTCTGCCGATGCCCCGGGTGGGACCGAAATGCCGTTCTGGGAATGGATTGCAGCGTGTCGAACAGGGTCTGATAGAGCACCGGTGTGAAGCCATCACTGCGAGCAGCATCGGCAGTGCTCACCCAGCCGGGTCCGGCAATCGGAATGCCCCGTTTGATCGCCGAACTCATCTGAGCTTTGATGCCGGCGCGTTGCGGGTCAGGGGAGTGGTGGAGGAGAACTTTCGACCAGTGCAGGGCAACCTCGGGTTCGAAGCCCGGCCACTGTTCGGCGGCCCTGCGGCGGTTCTCGGAGTGGTTGTGGGAGTCGGCGGAGTCGTTGAAGTCTGCGGACATGGCAAACCGTCCTTCTCGGGCGCGCCTGCGCAGCGCTGACCCGGATCGAAGCTTGCCCGAGCGGTCGACGCGGGCCCGTTCTTCCCCTGGGGCACCCGGTCGATGACGGGTTGCCGTGTGGCCGGCCAGGTACCGATGGCCACAGCTCGCGAACGTGATTTCAGTGTAGACGGAGGGTCTGACACGACCTTTGCGTTGGTGACCTCCGTGGCCGGCGGAGGAGGAATCTAGACGAGTCCTTCTTCATCGGCGTCGGCGGCCGATGACCAGTATCGAGGATCGTGGTCCTCGACGGTTTCCCCACAGTCGACACAGGTGCGGAATTCGATAGTCCCGTCGGAATTGAGTCGACCCGGCGTCAGGCTGCTGCTCTCTTCGCAGCCAGGACACCACCCATTGATGAAGCGTCTGATGTGAGTGCCGTGTTCATTGTCCATTCCGGCTGACCTCTCGACCGAATGCGCAGTGCGTGGACCTGCTGTTTTCAGTCTACGAGCGCCGGCAGTCGGCGAAGATGAACTTCCGGAGAAGACGGAGGAGCCGCCGGTGTCGTGGTCCGTCGGCGCATCGGCATGGAGGAGCACGGGCCGGACAACGCCCCGGTCCGACGGGGAAACGTCGGACCGGAGCATCGGAGACTCACCTGCGCGGCAGGTTCCACCTCGGCTGGGGCTGCTGCGGTTTCTGATGCTGATTCATGAAACCGCGTTCGGCCTGCAGATGACCCTTGTCATGGCTCTTCGCCTTCGGATCGGTGCCCGGGATGGAAGCCTGCAGCTTCTCGGTCGCCGGTTTGGCGCCGACGATGGGCATCTCCCCAGTGATCAACGGTGTCTGCGGGGCCGCCTCGGTGACGGGGTTCTGTTTGGGTGCTTTGCTGTTTCGCATGGTCTTTCCCTTCTTCGCATTCTTCTGATCTGTTTCGGTGACCAGTTCGGTGAACAGTCCGGTCCACTGGGCGGGGGTGAGGTCTTTGGGCAATGTGTCTCCTCTGATGTCGTTGCGGTCCATGGTCGATTGCAGAGTGCGATGATCGGTGATGCTCATCTTCGAGAGGATTCCTTTCATTCCTCGCCCGCGACCGGTGAAGACCGAACGGACGAACTGTTGATATTCGGATCGAGCATTGTCTGGAATCGATCCGGTGGGACAGCGATCGATGGTGAGGATGCCGCCATCGACGCTGGGCTTCGGGGTGAACGCGTCGGCGGGGACGCGGGTGACGAGGCGGAAGTCGAACCATGGGGTCCATTGCGCGGTCATCATGGTCGATCCGCCGATGCCTGCGCGTTTGCGGGCCACTTCCCATTGGGTGAGCAGGATCGCCCGCTGCCAGCGCCCGGAACGCAGCAGTTTGCGGAGGATGGGGGTGGTGAGGTGGAACGGCAGATTGCCGACGATGACCGGCCGGTCGAGCCGGGTGGTCAGGATGTCGGCGTGCCGGACCTCGGCCCGCGGGTACGTGTCTTCAAGGTGATCCAACCTCGTTTCGTCGAGTTCGACGAGTGTGAGCTTTCGACCGAGCCGGTAGAGCTCGGAAGTGACTGCCCCATCCCCGGGACCGATCTCCATGATCGGTCCGGAGGTGGAACGAGCCAGGCTCGCAATCGTGTCGATAGTGGTGGGCGAACGCAGAAAGTTCTGGCCGAGTTCATGCCGCCCGCCGTGCTGTGACCGCGGGGCCGAGAGCGAATGGGACTGACTGCGTGTCGAACGGTGTCGTGACGTGTGGGGTCGCAATGGGATGTGCTCCAAAAGGAAGATGGAGGCACCCGAGGCAGCGCAATGAAGGTGAGTCAGATCGATTCGTATAGACCCGGTCGATCATGATGATCGGAGTGGTCAGGGAATCGGAAAGTGATCAGCCGATTGCCGCATCGCCCGGATGCCGATGGCTCTCCGGGAGGACAACGCGCTTGCAGAGCAGATCAGGGTGACCGTCGTCGGTCAGCCGATCGCAGAAGAATTCGTCAGGCGCGCTGTCAGGCGCTGCGGTGACGAATAAAGAAGCAAGGCGCAGTCATTGCGCTGCTGTTCAATGTTCCCATGCCGATCAAGATAGCACAGGGAGCTTTGCCGAGACCAGAGTTCGGACGAAAATCGCCCTGCCGACTTCGTGTGGAAGTCGGCAGGGCGGAGGTGGGGATGCGTTCGAAGCCGTGTGTCGAACGGAGTCCGGCGAACGCGTGTGAGCGTTCGTGTCAGTGGGTCAGCCCATCATGGTGCGCAGGGCGATGACGCCGACCGAACCGATGACCGCTGCGGCCGGAAGGGTGATAATCCAGGCCAATGCGATCGGCTTCATGAGCTTCCAGTTTGCCGAACGGTTGACCAGGCCGACGCCGATGATCGCACCGATGAGGATGTGCGTCGACGACACCGGCAGACCGCTCACCGAGGCGGCCATGACGATTCCCGCGGCAGCGAGTTCGGCGGCGAATCCGGAGGCCGGGTGGATCTCGGTGAGGTTCGTGCCGACCGTTGCGATGACCTTGCGGCCGATGAACCAGAGACCGACGATGAGGGCGATGCCGCAGGTGAGCATGGCTGCGAACGGCACGCTCGCCTCGCCGCTGATGCTGTCGGTGCGGAGCACGTCGAGGACGGCGGCGAAGGGGCCGACGGCGTTGGCGATGTCGTTCGAACCGTGGCTGAAGGCGAAGGCCGAGGCCGTGAACACCTGCATCCAGGAGAACAGGATGTAGGTCGCACGGGGAACCGTCTGCTTGCGCAGGGTCTTGGCGAAGACGAACACTGCTAGCCACACGGCCGCGCCGATCATCGCCATGATGAGCAGACCGCCGACCGTGGTCACGCTCATGTCGAGGTTCTTCAGTCCCTTGAACAGCAGCATCGCGGTGATGATGACAGCGCCGACGGCAGCGATGAGGGGAACCCACCGCTGCAGGGCCGAGTGCGTGCCGATCGATCCTCCCTCGGCGGGGGCATCCTCGGCGGCGGCGTCGATCTGCGCGTCGACGGATCCCTCGGCTGCGGAGACCGGGGCGAGCATATGCGGCTTCAGCGTGTGCGACAGCGACTTGCCGAGCACGTATTTCTTGATCAGCCCGTAGATGACGAACGCGGCGAGTCCGCCGAGGGCAGGAGACAGCACCCAGGAGATCGCGATCTGGCCGACCTCGGACCACTGCACCATGGCGAATCCGCCGGTGCCGGTGACGAATCCGATCGTCAGTGATGCACCGATGATGCCGCCGATGATGGCATGCGTCGTCGACACCGGCCAGCCCATCCGCGTCGCTACCAGCAGCCACACTGCCGCGCCGAGGAGGGCCGCCATCATGATGAACGCGAAGTCCATCGGGTCGATCGCCACCCCGCTGAGGTCGACGATTCCGCTCTTGATCGTGTCGGTGACATCACCGCCGGCCAGAAGCGCGCCGCTGACCTCGAAGACCGCGGCGATGAGCAGTGCCTGCTTCATCGTCAGGGTGCCGGCGCCGACGGAGGTGCCGAAGGCGTTGGCGACATCGTTGCCGCCGATGTTGAAGGCCATGAAGGCGCCGAAGATGACCGTGGTGATGAGCACCATGCGGGGTGCGTCCCGGCCCACGAAGTCGAGCGACCACAGGGTGAAGGCGATGAGGGTGATCGCCATCAGGCCGCCGAAGGCCAGATGCCAGAGGCGGTCGTTGCTGCGGCCGACGGCAGGTGGCGGAGTGTGGCGCTCCGGTGCCAGAACCTGGGTCATTCGTTCTCCTCGCGAATTTCAGTCGATGTGGCAGTGTCTGTCTGCCTCCATGATTCGCAGGGCGGATGACCGCCAGGTTACGGAGAAGATGAATGCACGGTTAACTCCGATTCCAAGTGGTGCGAAATGCTCATGCACACTCGGTACTTTTCGCCTTCCGTTCACGCAATGTTCCAGGTCAGATGCTATTTGGGCGGATCGTTGCGGGAGGCGGGCGCTTGGGTGTGGCGGAGACGGAAAGTCATGTTGTGACAATGACCACTTCGGGCCGACTTTCGTATGTGAATCGGTGAACAGCGGGTACGCGACAGAGCCCGGACCCGCAGATGTGCGGATCCGGGCTCTGTCGAAAGGGGAAAAGCTCGCCGAGGCGGCCGGAGTCAGTCGATGATCTCCCCGCGGATGACATCGCCGCCGCTGTCATCGGGGCGATTGCGATGCGGGTCGGACTTCATCTGCCTGTCGACCTTGCGCAGTCGACGGCCCAGAGCGATGAGGGCGATGCCGACGAGGATGATGAACCCGGCGAGGGTGAAGATCAGCGCGGTCACTCCGGCGCCCGGTGCGAAGAGGAAGAAGCCGCCGAGGATGATGCCGAGGACGCCGATGACGGTGAGCGCCCACCAGGCCCTGACTCCCATCCGACGGATGAAGAAGGACATGGTGAGCGCGAGGAAGCTGAAGAAGATGATGGCGAATCCGGTCAGCACGGTGACCATGGACGCGAACAGCATCGGGGTGAAGAAGATGAGCGCACCGAGGAGGATGAGCAGGACCGCGCGTGTGATCATGCTGCCGGTGCGGCCTCCCTGCGGTGCGAAGACGAGGGAGGAGATGGCGATGACGGCGAGCCAGCAGGCGAAGATCCGCACGACCACCTCGGCGGAGGTGCCTGGCCAGACCATCATCAGCGCACCCATCACGAGGGCGATGACGCCGTTGACGATGACTGTTCTTCCAGTGCGCTTGAGGTCCATGCCCACAGCCTAGTCCTCCGGTTTGGACAGACGCTGAAGACGGCGCCCGGGGGCGGTCGGTGGGCGGATCCAGGGCGGTCGCCGGCCGGGGTGCGACGGTTCAGGCGTGCCCGAGGTGCTCCTCCTGATCGGTGGAGTCGGACCGTGCGGCCGAATCCGAGGTGGTCCGCTCCTGCTCCGGCATGTCCGAGGTGACACGCTCCTGCTCGGGCATCAGCCCGGTGAGCTTAAGCGATTCGGACATGGCTTGAACGATGGCGTCGAGGTCAGCCGGGGCACTCGACGTCGTGTCCGATCCGGACCGGTCGGCCGCCTCGGCGGGGGTGTCCGTGGTGGGTGTGACTCCTGCTTCCGTGGTCGACTTCGCGCCCGCCTCGGTGGTGGTAGGAGCAGTCGGGGTGTTGTTCTCGAGGAAGCGCAGGAGCTCGACGGGGAAGGGCAGGACCAGGGTCGAGTTCCTTTCGGCGGCCACCTCGACGATGGTCTGGAGCAGACGCAGCTGCAGGGCGGACGGGGTGTGGGCCATTGCCTCGGAGGCCTTGGCGAGCTTGTTCGATGCCTGCAGCTCACCATCGGCGATGATGACGCGGGAGCGACGTTCGCGTTCGGCCTCGGCCTGGCGCGACATGGAGCGCTTCATCGACTCCGGCAGGGCTACGTCCTTGATCTCGACGCGATCGATGTGGACGCCCCAGTCGACGGCGGGGCTGTCGATCATAATCGCCAGGCCCTGGTTGAGGCGCTCGCGGTTGGTGAGCAGATCGTCGAGTTCGCTCTGCCCGATGATCGAACGCAGCGAGGTCTGCGCGACTTGGCCGACGGCGAGCTGGTAGTCCTCGACGTCGACGACGGCCTTGCGCGGGTCGACGACCTTGAAATAGATGACGGCGTCGACGCGGACGGTGACGTTGTCGCGGGTGATGCCCTCCTGCGCGGGGATCGGCATGGTCACGATCTGGAGGTTGACCTTCTCGAGTTTGTCGACGAAGGGGACGATCGCGGTCATTCCGGGCGGACGGGGCTCGGCGTTGACTCTGCCGAGGCGGTAGACCACCCCGCGCTCGTACTGCTTGACGATCTTCAGGCTGTTACCCAGCGTGATTGCTCCGAGTGCGACAAGTGCGGCGAGGATACTGAGCGCCAACATGTCGAATCGCCTCCTTTGACGATTGACTGTCTGGTCTATCCTACGCCGGTATGGCGCGGAAAGACCCGGCTCGGAGGGAACGCGGAGGGGAGGTGCTCAGGCCTCGCGGGCGAGCAGTCGTTTGCCGGCCGGGTAGGCATCCAAGGCCTGGGGGAGGCTGACGCGTCGGCCGGACGCGAAGGTCGCGAGCACGCGTCCGGTGCCGGGCTGATCCTCGCCGACTCCGGCGGGTTCGAGGCCGATGCGGCGCAGCGTCTGTTTGGCCACCGGCATGGGGGAGTCGAAGACGGTGAGGGCTCCGGCTCGGGCAGCCATGATGCGGTCGGCGACGAGTCCGTAGTGGGTGCAGCCGAGCACCACGGTCTCCATTCCTGGTCCCATCTGGGTGAAGGCATCCTCGATGGCGGTGTCGATCTTGTCCAGATCGGCGGCGTTGATGGCCTCGGCCAGTCCGGGACAGGCGATCTTGGCCACGTGCAGGTCCGCGGCGAAGGAGTCGATGAGGTTCTGCTGATACTCACTGCCCGTGGTCGCCGGTGTCGCCCAGATCGCGAAGTCCTGGCCGGTGCCGGCGGCCATCTTCACCGCAGGCACGGTGCCGATGACGGGGATGGCCGGTTCGTAGCGGGCGCGGACGGCCTCGAGGGCCTGCACCGAGGCGGTGTTGCAGGCGATGACGATGGCGTCGGGTTCCCATTCGGCGAGCACTCCGGCCGAATGCAGGGCCCGCTGTTCGAGGGTCTCGGTGCTCAGGCTGCCGTACGGGGTGAAGTCCGGGTCCATGGCGAGGACGAGGTCAGCGTCGGGGGCGAGGTTGAACAGCGCGTCGGCGGTGCCGAGGAGTCCGAGTCCGGAATCGAGCAGGCCGATGCGCGTCATGAAGTCCCCTTCGGGTCGGATGTCGTCGATGCCTTGGTCTTTGGTCCGCCGGGCTTGGTGTCGATGGTCCTTGGAGCGTCGGTCTTGGGGTAGGCGAACTCCCGGATCTCCTTGAGATGGGCTTTCGTCAGGCCGTGGGCGAAGTCCGGGGCGATGAGCTTGAGGCGGTTGGGTGAGTAGTGCTTGAGGAAGTATTCGCGGGTGGCCGGCCACGCCAGGTCGTCGTCGATCCAGATCGCACGCCCGTGCTCGTGGGTGGCCAGCCAGTCCTCCATGGCACGGGCCTTCCACCACTGCTGCGGATCGTGAGCGAAGCGGTTGTGCGTCTCATCGGGCATTTCGATGACGTCGAAGGAGTTGCGCAGACCGAATTTCGGTTCGAGCTCGGACTTGCATCGCTGCGACCAGGTCGACAGCCAGACGACGTCGACCTCATGGGTCTCGACGATGCGGTCGAAGAATTCGACGACGGACGGCCGGTAGTGGAGTTCGTAGTGCCACGCGTGCAGCTTCTTTCGCCCCTCGGCCATGCCGCGCAGCTTGGGCACCGGGTAGGAGTTGAGGACGCCATCGACATCGAGGAAGACAGTGACATGGCGAGCCTGCCTGCGCGCCGATACCGGCGCCGAGGATGCTGCAGCCATCATTCCTTCCCGTGAGCTCAGTCGTGCGGCCCTCTGTTGGGGCCATTCGCGCGCTATTCTGGGGGCAGATCGCGCCGCCCGCACCAGATGAACACAGACGAGTTTACCGCCGAGAGCGTCAGGAGGCCGAGTCCGTGTATCGCGAAACCCGGATCCCGCACCTGCGGGCGAGCCTGTGGGTCTCCGTTCCCGACAAGGCCGATTCCCTCACCGAGGCGGCTGACCCTGACCGGGGCAACCTCGCCTTCGGGCCGGACGCCGTGCATGCTCCAGCTCCCTCGCTCATCGTGCCCGACGGGTGTATGGACCTCATTGTCATCGATTCGCAGATCCATATCGCCGGTGCCGATTCCACGGCACGGATGTTCCACGGTTCGGCCACACCGACGGTGGGCCTGCGATTCGACTCCGGCGTGCTTGCGCAGCTGTTGACCACCTCGGCGGGGGAGCTGGCCGATCGGGTGACGCCCCTCGACGCTGTCATCGGCGGCCGGCATTCAGAGGTTCGCGCTGTCGGAGAGGGCGGGGCCGCCTCGGTGACGGGAGCTGCCCGGGTGCTGCTCGACACGGCCGGCGGTCTGACGGACCGAGCCATGCTGGATCCGCGTCCGATGGCCTTGGCTCGGGCCTTGGATGTGCGCTCGAATTCGCCGGCCCAGACCGTCACCGAGGCGGCCGCGGAGTTCGCGTATTCACCGCGGCAGCTGCGCCGGCTGAGCGCGGAATGGTTCGGCTACGGACCCAAGCACCTGGCGAAGATTCTGCGCTGGCAGGCCGCACGAGACCTCATCGATGCGGGGCGGACGCGGACAGCGGCCGCGGCCGAGGTGGGGTATGCCGACGCAGCTCACCTGCGTCGGGACGAGCGCTCGCTCATCGGGTGAGGGCGCACCCGGCGTTCGTCCCGTAAGTTCGTCCCCA